>CAWASQ010000039.1:0-22243 GCA_963784465.1 uncultured Verrucomicrobiae bacterium | reverse complement strand
GCGGGCGAGACCCTCGGCTGTTAGTTTAACATGCGCCGGTGCGCCTCGCCTTGGTTACAGAAGAAAAATGGCGGAAGAAGATATTTCGACGGAAGCAGGGTGAAGAAAATGGCTGTTCTATGACGATTTTCAAACCGGCTGATTTGCACGATTCTCAAATCGCCGCTGGCACTCGCCCGGCGCTTCTCTAAAAGAATGAGTGGGTGAGTTGAGGTTCGGGGAGTTCCAAGTGCGTGAAAGAGAGCGATTTTACGAGCGAGGTCGGTTCGGAAGCCATAGCTTCGCTTCAAGGTCAATTTCAGCTTGTTGTTGAGCCCCTCGACAATGCTGTTGGAGAATTCTTTTTTCGGCTTTCGAAATAGTTCAGGAGCAGCTGGCGATGGGCCTGAGAGTGCGGGCCACCCTCTTGAGAGGTTCGAGGCGACTGCGGGCGACGCGAGAGCACCAAGCATCGAGGGGGTTTTCCGGCCCAAGTGCCCGAAGAGTAGGTCCAAAAGTGCTCGCAGCTTTCGACCAAGAGAAAGGCGCGCAGAGTGCGCAGTCCGCTGCCATTAGATCGCGCATGCGGCGCCGGTCGTTGGCGCTCCAGTTGCGGCGGTGCTTGAGCAGGGTCCAGCGTGTCTTCTTAAGCAAGGGTGCCAGTCCGGCGCGGGCCAGCGCATGGACCTCGGCGCGGTGGATCTTATCAATGGCTTGGCTAAGGTTCTTGCGGATATGAAAGCGGTCGAGGATATGGAGCGGCTGGCAGGGCCTTGGCGATGACGCCCAGATAGGGCTTCCAGAGGTCCGAGCAAATGAAGCGCACCTGCTGGCAGCGCGGGGTTGTGGAGGCGATGAAAAATCGTTTTCAGGCTGTGGCCGGTGCGATCCTTGCCGATCCAGAGCAGCCGGCGTGCTCCCTCATCGATCTGATAGACCAGCGTCCCGAACTGGCCTTTGCCCACCGAGACTTCCTCGATTCCCAGAGCGGTAATCCCGTTCAAGTCGCGGTTGCCGCAATCCCCAGCGCACCACCCATTTGACCGAAGCATACACATCGGCCCAAGAAACGCTAAAACACGAAGCCACATCCTGCCAGGAAAGCAGGCGCGCCCACTGGCCAAGAAAAGGCGCAATGCGTCGCAAAGCTGCAATTTGCCGCTGGCCCAAGGCAGGTGTTCGACTGGACTCCGCAGCGCGGACACTCCAAGCGCCGCGGCCGGTAAACCAGGAACACGGCAATCGCCCACACCGAAATAAAGCGCCAGCGCCGCGCTTGGTGGCGTGTGTCATAAACTGGCGCAGGCTTTCGACAGCACCGGCACCGCGCTCGCGCGCCCTTACGAGCCTCAATTCCGATCTCAATCACCGCTTGACTAAACGCCTCCCAGCGCGCCCAGCGATAGCAGAATCCCTTGAGCGGCAGCACCCGTCTCAGTATGCTCGTCAGTGTTATGTTCACGAAAACGGGCTGGCTAAAGCAATCCCGGGGTGGACTGCCCAGCCCGTTTCCACTTTCCCGCCCGTGGCGCGAAGCGCCCTGGCAAAGTTCCCCCCGAACGCCTGCCGCGGCGAGCGCTACAGGGTTTGGAGCGGGCACAGTTCCCATCAAATAAGTTTGCCACATTTGAAAAGGTCGAGTAACCAAGAAAAAGGCAAGAATCCGGGCAGGCCTGAGGTGAAGCGGAGTTGAAGGTTCGCAATGTTTCCCTGCGCAGCAAAAGGTGCGATTTGCACGTTAACTACTTTCTCTCAACCGGGCGAGTCGTCACCAGCACCTCGATATACTCCGCGCGAATGCCCATCCTCAGATCATCCAACGCAATAACGTCCGTATCGAGCCCGCTGGCATCCTTTATATGTACGACAATATCTTCGCCCCAATGCCATGTTACCAGCGAGCCATCTGCGCTCATAGGATTGCCATGATATTCAGGAGGGTGATGATAAACGACCCCTGTGGCCGAAAGGGATGCCCATTTTTCCGAAGGATTCTCTGGTCAATCAGTGGAGTCGTAAAGACATGAGCCCCGCCGGGCCTAAGCGTGCGTGCGACTTCCCTGAAAGCGGCGGAGCGCTCAAAAACATGCTCAAAAACATCCTGAGTAACAACAAGGTCGAAAGCGCCGTCGGGAAATGTCTGCTTTTCGAGGTTCTCGCTGCGGTAACCAGCGCTTGGATGAGTATTTCCAAAACCCAGCTGAGGATCGTATTGAGACGCCGTATAGAATCTGCATTGTTGGGCTAGCTTGACACTTGTGCCTCGGTTACACGGCGAACTTTCGTGAATAGTAAGGTCGCGCCAAATTGGGATATCGCGTCGCGATAACGTGCATCAGCGCTCTTTCTCGTGGGATAGAGCCGCATCGATCACAGAGATAGTGATCCCTAAACCACGAGTCGCGCGCGGTAAACAGTAACCCTCGCCTCGCAGATGGGGCACCATCCTTCATTCTGAAAAACAACACCCGAAGGAGTGTCCATGCCTATTGACTTGGGCTCGCGCGAAATGCAGGGATCCGTCCGTTTAAACGCCGATGCAATAAATTGCCGGAAGGAGAGGAGGAGCCTGCTATTCAAGCGATTGATTGCAGAAATGCTGTTACGCACGACTCTTCAGAAAGGACACTTTGTAACTGAGTTTGGACGGCTTCAACAAGCAGTCGACGCCTGGCCTGCCTCAGAAAGCGATTTCTTGAATGCATTTTTGGGAGTCGGCTCTCTCTTCTGGGGCAGCGCTTCGATTCGCCACGTCCAGCACTTGCGCAGAAAACCAAGGAGGATCCGATCCCGTTCGGGCTCGGTCAATTTCAATATTTCAGCGGCCTCGGCAAGAACGCGCTAGATGGCGAGCAGCGGACGCCCGTTGATCCGGATGTAGCGCCGATCTCGAAAGGCCGGAAGCATATCCCGAATAAACCTCTCATCACTCTCATAGGAGTGCTGCTGATCCATGAGCACTTCGCGCTCCTGTCCATCCCAGCGGCGCGTCCAGTTTTCATTCGCCAAGCAGAAACAGAACGGGAAATCCGGTTTCCCGCTGGCGAGAAGGCGATCCGTCGGCATTTCCAGCAGTCGGCGCCCATTGAACCAATAATAAATTCCAACAAGATGCGCGGCCGGCGGGCCAAGCAGGCGGACGAAGAAGTGCGGACCGAGGGCGATGCCGCGGAGGTAATTCAACGTTTCCGCCCACGAGCCGCGCCGCACCCCTTCCAAGAAGTGGCGCGAGTTGAACAAGAAGGCGGGAGAGGCCGATTCGCTGCGGTGCCCGAAGTGCTCGTGCGAAATGCGCATCGTTTCGCTCATCGACCAGGAGGATGTCATCGAGCGCATCCTATGCCATCTCGGGTTCTGGCACGAAGGGTGCGTGTGCATTGCGGCATGGAGCCGATGGACGGAACGACACTCGATCCGTGGCTCGAGACCCCGCCCGGCGACACCGAACCGATCATGGCGTTCTCCGCCACCTCAAACGTCCAGCGGCGCCCGAGTGTGCCTCTCGCACCCCTTGTTCAGCGGCCCCCAGCCCTCCGCGGCAGCCCGTGTTTGACTTCCGGACCCACTTTTGTCACTCTGCGCCCATGGAAACGCACGCTTTCGGCTTCAGACTCCGGGCCAACGCCCCGGAGCGCCAAAAGCGATTTCCTATCAGTTACCGCGCATGACCTTTCCCGACGATAGGGAAGCCATCGAGCGCAGCAGCTTCTTCAACGAGAAATGGTATTAGCATCGAGCTAATACCGGGCCTCTTCACGCAGGGTGCCAATCACCGCAATCTGGGGCTCACGCGCGATCTGCTAAAGCGGTGCGAGGTCAAGGATCGGCGCTGTCTGGACATCGGGACCATGGAAGGGGCGGTCCCCATCCTGCTGTCTCGACGCGCCGCGGGGCCCATCGTGGCCGTGGACATCAGTTACCGCGAGCGGATCGCCGCCGTCAAGCACTACACGGGCGCCCGCTTCGACTATCACTCGGGATTGACTCACGGCAATACGGTCTCGTTCCTGAGAAGTCAAGGGGTGGTGAATTTCGACGTGGTCGTCCTGTCCGGCGTTCTCTACCACTGCTTCGGGCCCCTGCACACGCTGGCCATGGCGCGGTCCCTCATCCGTACCGGCGGTCTCATGATCGTCGAGACTTTCGCCGTCGTCGACGAGCAATACGCCATGTACTTCAATGCGCGGGGCTTCTTCACCCCCGACCCGAGCACCTATTTCCTGCCGTCGATCGCCCTTCTGGAGTACCTCTTGCGGTACTTCAAGCTGACCCCCCTCGCTACCGTTCACGGACAGCCCTCTCAGACGGGACCCCACCGCCTGACCAGGATTGCCGTCGCCTGCCGTGCCACCAACGAGATCGGGGCCAAGGACGATCCCTGGATGGAGGCGGCCACTGGCATCGTCGACTACGTGACGCTCATCGAGTGGGATCTTATCGACCAGAGCGGCGCCGATCCGCCGGCCTTCGAAGCGCCGCCGCGCCGCCTTCCGGTCGTGGATGCCGACACCTGTGATGTGGTTCGCACCGTCCTCGAGAGCCCACCCCTCCCGCTGGGCGAGAATGTTGCCCGGATCGGTCTCACTGACCTCTACTGAGCTGAGCGGTATCCTCCGCGCGGGCGAGCGGTACAGGACGGACGGCTGCCGCCCCTTCTGGAAGGCGCGCTGGTGGCCCAGTTCGAGCGCGGCATGCGTCAGAACTCGAGCGGGAGGTAGGCGGACGGCAGCCTGCGGCGTCGCTTCCACGTCTCGGTGAGACACCCATCCGCCGGCGAGCGACGTCATACTGCGGCTGTCGCCCCTCAGTCGTTACGACCGGACCCGCCTGGACGCCGACCCCGTCGTCGTTCACTGGCGCGTCGGCGGTGGCCACGATGGCCAGTTCACCTTGATCGAGAACGGCGCGGAGCAGCAATTCGTGATTCCCGGTTGCCGGTCAGCGCTGGCGTTCGTGCACGTCAACTGCTGGTCGGAGGATGGGGAACGGCGGTGCCGGCGGACGACCGTCTGCCGGGCCGACAGATCATCGGCTACATCCACGCGATCGACTCGAGTCCGGCCGCGGGTTTTGGGGGCGCACAGCCCCCCTATCAAACCGGTCCGCTTTCACCCACACATTCTTTTGAAGAACCGGAAAAGCAAGCGTCCTCGATAGGCTAAGGGATATGCGATTCCTCTCGCCAATTAGCTCGCTTGACCGCAGCCACGCGCATCGAAATCCCAACGCCTCGCTTTGCCGAAGCCGACCAAGCTCAACGGAAACGCCCCCATCGCGATCATTCCAGAGGACTGACCGAGGCGAGAGCGGCCGCCGCTTCGAAACCGTTGCAACGGCCCGCGTCGATGCGGGCAAGCCCGTCTCGCGCCGATTCGGTCTTCGGTAATACGCTCTCTGTCATAATTGAACTCCGCGCTGATTGAAATTCTACCGGCAACCCCTTCGCATCGCCGCCACTTGCCGATTGGAATCCGTTGGAGAACTTTGGATGCTCTAAGAAAATAGACATAAATGATGAGAGTAGTTTTTACCTTTAGTGACGCTCGAATTCACATTCCGCTTTCACCCCCTCTCCATAACGCATCCTCTGACAATCGTAAATGGAACGAAAGATCCAATTCCGGCCCGGAGCCAGTGCCCCTGCGATACGACCCGCGCTTCGAACGAACGCTGGCAGCAAGATGCTGCTCCGCCCTCGAAGTCCAATAACTCAGCTGTCACGACATCCCTTAGATTGCTGGTGCTTAGCTAAGCCAAGCTGGCAGCAATGCGATCGGTTGATTCTTATTTCGCCGCGAATGCCTTAAGTCAGCGGGATTCGCAAGCCGCGGGCGAGTTGGGTTTGAACTCCGGCACGGCCTGCTGGGTGGCGCGTTCCAAGCGCGATCGGATCGCTGCAAGGAGGTCGGTTTTGGCCACCGGCTTGGTCAGATAGTCGTCTGCACCGAGGTTCATCCCGGCGCGAACGTCCGGCTTCTCGCCCTTCGCGGTGAGGAAGATGAACGGTATGGTTACCGTCCCGGCATCCGCGTGCAGGGCAGCGATCACGCCGTAACCGTCCAGTTCAGGCATCATCACGTCACAAAGTATAAGATCCGGCTTTTCCTTCTTGGCCAGTTCGACCCCGACCCGGCCGTTCTCGGCGGCCAGTGGGTGAAACTTCTCAAGCCGAAGAATGGTCGTCAGGTTGCGACGCATTTCTGGGTCGTCTTCAATTACGAGGATCTTCTTCATAATTCCTTCACGCTCGCGCTTGTATTCCGGCTCCGTGTCCGGGCGCCAGATATGCTCGCAGCGTTGTGGAAGCTCAAGATTGCAGATGGTTTATGCTCCTTGTCGGCTGGCGGGTGGAGGGCGCGAACTGAGAATTGGCAACCTCACTGTCACTGTCGTGCCTTCATCCAATTTGCTCTCCACCTTGATGATTCCGCCGTGCAAATCGACACAGCGTTTCACAATGACAAGGCCGAGGCCCGTGCCCGGTCGGTCGGTAACGTTATGCCCGCGATGGAACGCGTTGAAAAGCCACTCCTGGTCGGCCTCCGGAATACCGATCCCCCGATCTTGGATGACACAAGAGATTTCCGTCTTGCGACATTCGATCTGGAACACCACCGTCCGCCCGGGTTCAGAATACTTTACCGCAAGTTGTTTTCTTTTCATTCAGCTTCTTCCCTCGCGAAGCCAAAGACCCGTGAATCAGGGATTATCCCCTCTGTTGTCGCTCAGCGGCCAACCGCGGCCTATAGAAACACAATCGTGAGCGAAGCCTGGCCCAAGATCCGTTCCCATCATGTTGGAGAGTAACTTTGAAGCCCCTGGAGTTCCTACGAGTTTAGGCCGTCTTCGCAAAACATCCTTGTAGTCCATCGGCTGACTCTCGTAAATAGAACGAAAGATCCGATCCGGCTGAGGCTGAGCTGCCAACCCGTCGCCTGCGAGCAACAGAACGCCGAATTCGCCGAGCGTTGATAGCGGCGCAAATAGAAGCACAACAGCAGTCGCACTGCCCGCGTCCAAGCTCGCACAGGTGGTCGCGACTCTGCAGCGCTTTCGAGGCACTGATTAAGCAAGTTGCCGTCCCATGCATGGCACTCGCGCGCTTCGCTTGCAGTTTGCAGTCTTCACCCAAATACTGTATATACACGTATATGCCGGAAGAGTGCCTCGCCCTTCCATGCCTGCCGCCACTGCTCATGTTCCGCGCTTCGCCGCGCGAGCCGCGCAGTGACTCAGCATTACGAAGCATGTTTCCGGGGCACAGGTCTCCTGGGCCACCCAGTTCACGCTGCTGGCCTCCCTGCTCAACAGGTCCTCTGCCGATAAGCTTATTGGCTTCGCGCTTGGGACTCGAACGAACGTCGTTGACAAGGAACCTTCGACCTCTGGAAAGTAAAGGGCTTCGTTGAAACTTTAGCAGACGACGATCGTCGTATTCGCCGCATCAAAATCACCAAGCGCGGAGAGGCCGCCGCCCTCGACGCGCTCCGCGCCTGGAAACGGGCGCAATCCAGCGTTGGAGAAGTTCTGCGCCGTTCAGCCATTCGCGATTTGCTCCCTCCAACGCATGATTAATTGCACTTGCTTTTTCGCCATAAAGTGTATATACGCCTATATGAAAGTGGACCTGCTGGCTGCAATTGGACTGACCGCGTGCGCCGCGGTTGCGATTTCTGCTTTGGCCATCGGATTCGGACAGAGCGTCACCGCGCGTGTCCGGCTTGCCGTGGTATTCTCTGCGTGGTTCCTTCTGGTGACCGTCTTGGCAGCGACTGACGTCCTTCATTATCAGCACGGGATCGGAATTCTTGGGGCTTGGCGCGACGGTGGTGCTTCCGATCGCCATTCTCTTCATCACGGGGCTTCGGTCCGCCCCGGCGCAGCAAGCGCTGCTAGCCATTCCATTATGGCTGCTGATCGGCGTAAACTCTATCCGAGTATTAGGCGTCTATTTCGTGATCCTCCATGCAGGAGGACGCTTGCCAGCTCCTTTTGCTCCAACCGCGGGTTGGGGCGATATTATCGTGGGTCTCACTGCCGGGCCGCTTGCATGGTTTGCGTTTAGAAGGATGTCAATGGCACGCCCGGCAATCTGGATCTGGAATGCCTTTGGGCTGGTAGACTTGATCGCCGCGATAGGGCTTGGAGTGACCTCGTCGCCAGGGCCCTTGCGATTGATCTTCGCCGAACCCGGAACGTCTCTAATGACAACCCTTCCCTGGTTGCTGATTCCAGGATTTCTTGTCCCCTTACTGGCTTGGACACACCTTGTCATTTTTTACCGTCTCGCCAAGCATCCGATTCAGGGCGTGCACGATTGGGCCAAGAACCTTAGACATCGAGCGGCCTGATCGCACGAAGGCGTTGTCGAACTAAGACCAACAAACTCCAAAGCCCGAAATCGTGGAACAGGGCATGTGTCCCGACACCGTAGATTGGCGGAGGGGCCGGGCAGACTGCCGAAGGAGTTGGAGCGACCATGCCTGGCGAAGGGTTCGGGAGCTGGTGAGTGTGCCGGCGAGGAGGGCTGACTCGTCCAAAACCGCTATCGCAGGATGCCGGGCCCAGAAATACAGACCGCGTGAGCTTTTGGGATGGAAAAAAGCGCGCGAGCCGTTATTCGATCTCCGCGGTGATCTTGCCGTCGACGTCCTTCAACGTAATGGTGTCGACGTTGGAGAGCCTTACGTCATCGAAAGTCACCGAGAGTCCCTGGTCGTCCACCAGGTTGAGATCCCAGGTTTCTGATTTCGCGTCGCCCCTAAAGCGCACTTGTATTTTTTTCCCGGCGGCCAGCACCTTTCCGTTGAGAAGGAGGTTTGCATCCCAATCCTTGTTATCTGAGGCGCTGATGAATCGGCACGTATGGAATGGGAAATGTTTGATTTTGACCGTAAGCACATCGATTTGCCGGCCGCAATCACCAAGGACGGCGAGCGTCGGATCGTGGATATGTCTGACAACCTACTCGAATGGTTATTTCTTTGCCGCAGGCCGTCCGGGAAAATTCTGCCAGAGAACTTCCGCAGAAAACGCTGGGCGCTCTGTTATGCGATGAACTGGAAAGAGGGATGGCCGGAAGACATTTTGAGACATTCTCTGTCGTAGGGATGGAATAAGAAATCGTCGATCAGGACCATCGGCCATAGTCTTCTAGGACACGGCGGGAAAAAGCCGGGGACGCTTTTCCCGAGACGAATGAGTGTATCTTGGAAGCTTCTCTAATCGTGATCGTTAGCTATGGCCGCTAGCTAGTTGGCGAGTACAACGGCCGGCCTATTCCGTACAGCGTCCGGAGGTAATCCTGCGGACGAATGGCCGCCGTTCTCCACAGCGCCAGCCGCCTCCGGGAAGTCACAAAGGTTGAAGGTGACGATAGTTTCGATCCCGCCTTGGATGGCTGCCGCCAGGCGGTCATGCTGGAGAACCCATCAAACGGCGAATTCGAGAAGACAAGATCCTGCGGTTTCTTGTCGAGGGCACGGTGTCGGAAACCGGGACGGAATTTTTTCGAGCATTGGCTCGAAATCTGAGCGAAGCGCTTCAAACCTGCGGCGCCTGGATAACCGAGTATCTGCCGGAAACCAGACGGCTTCGAGCTTTGGCATTCTGGCTCAACGGCGCGCTTTCTTGACCATTTCGAACATGCTATCGACGGAACGCCGTGCCAGGCGGTGATTGAAACAAAATCCCGCGCACATTTTCCGGAGCGCCTGCTGGAGTTCTTTCCCAACGACGCGGATCTGGCGGCTCTCGGGGCGGTCAGCTACATGGGCACCCCGTTGCTGGACACGGATGGAACCCTGCTCGGGCATCTGGCCGTGCTGGACAATCGTCCAATGCCTGCCGAGCCGCAGCTTTACGAGCTATTCGATCTTTTCGCCGCGCGGGCTGTCGCAGAGCTCCGGCGGTTGCGAGCGGAAGCCGCGACGCGTGAACGCGAGGCGCAGCTTTCGTTGTTGCTCGATACGGCAATGGACGCAATTCTGGTCTTGGACGGCGAGTTCAGGATCACGCGTTTGAATCCGCGCGCCGCGGAGCTTTTTGCCTGCACGGAGGAAGGATTTGGCGGGCGAGAACTTCCTCGACTTTCTCAGTTCGGCCGCAGCGGCGAAATTCTCGAGGCTCGCCCAGGAACTTCAAGCCGTCCGGGTGAGCGTCCTCTCTGGTTGCCGGAAGGTTTGGAGGCAATCCGTTGGGACAAGACACCGGTTCCCGCCGAAGCAGCGATTTCGCGCTACCTCTACAATGGCGCGCCGTATTACACCGTGTTTCTTCGCAGCATGAGCGAGCGGTTGGAGGCCGAGCGGCGCATCCGGGTGCTTGTGAGGAGGCGGAATCCTTGCGCGCGGTTGTCGGAGAGGCGCCTGGGGAAATGGGTATCATCGGCCGCAGCGCCGGGATCCGAGGTGTTTGCAATTCGATCCGCCAAGTTGCTCCGACCGACGCGACGGTCCTCATCCTAGCGGGATCGAGAAATACCTGGAATTGGAGTCCAGCTCGAAGGTGATATTGACCTTCGCGGCTTTCTCGGGCTGGCCAGCGACGTGCCGAAAGGCTACACAGAGATTCGCGTGAAGTTCATGGTTAAGACCGATGAACAGAACATGGAAAGGCTGAAATCCTTGGCGGCCTTTTCGCCCGTATACAACAGTCTCATCAACGGGGTCAAAGTGGATATTCAGGTTGAGCCCGAATAGGGTATCCATTCGGCGGCGCGATTCGTGACGCGGTCTCGCTCACCTGGCCGACTCGAGCGACTACTCATCCCTGACATTCTGGAGTGCACAGACTACCACTGCGAGCAGCGTCAATCGGTCTGCGCCACGGGTATTGACCGTCCCCGCAATCGCTGCGCCGCCTGCTGACCAGAAAAATGCGAACGCGCCCCAGACGTCGGTAGCACCAATGATCTCCTCGCCACACACCAAGTTGACGCCGATCCCGAGGCCGTAACGGAGATACCGCGCGGGGCTGTCCGGCGGCCATCGCAGCCCGTCGCGCCAGGTGGTCATTTCGATCAACCAGGCGCCTGTCGAAAAGCGCTCCGCCAAAGAGCCCTCGGGAAACTGACAGATCACCGAGCCGTCGTGACGAGCCCTCCGCCAGCCCAGTCGAAGGACGTATTCATGGCCAGCAGATCGCGATCTCCATCATAGTGATGGGATACCTCGGACCCCCTCGTCGCGGCTCGTGCCACTCGAGATCGTCGTGTCCGTCTCTAGCGGCGCAAAGATCAGCGAGCGGTAGGCGTCGCCAAGCGGGCGGTCAAGGAGCCGCTCGATGGCGAGGCCCACGAGCACGTAGCCAGTATCTCCATACGAGAAGTCGGTCCCGGGCTGGAAGGCGAGCCGCCTCGCCTCCACCGCAGCCTCAACCAGCTCCGCTGGGCGCCACATTCGGTTGGAATCCGCCCGGACTCGCGCCTGGAAGAAATAGTCGGGCAAACCGCTCGTATGGTTCAGCAGTCTGCGGATAGTGAGAGCATCGACGGTCTGGAGGCCTTCAAGGTTGCGCAGCAGCGCGACGAGGCTCTGCGGAAGAAACGGTGTGACTGGGTTGTCCAGACTCCAACGGCCTTCGGCTGCTAGGCGAACTGCAGTTGCCGCCGTCACAGCCTTGGTCACGCTTGCCGCTCGAAACGGATCGTCCGGTCGCAGCCTTCGAGACTGTCCCTTCGCGAATAGTCCGGTCGCTCCAGAGAAGGTAAGCCCGAGCGCAGGCGCATCAATCGCAATGATGGCGCCGGGTGAACCGGCTGCGACGCACGCGTCGAGCGCCGCTTGAATTCGCGATTCAGTCATACTGGAGGGCATAAAAAAGTGGGTGCAAGCCGCTTTTGGAGAGCGTCAAGAAGTCGGGGGTCAAAAGCCGGCGAGACTGCGGCTGCAACGCTGCAACGGCAAGTGTGCGCACCCCAACGCCCCTGAATCCTCTACGCGATGCTCGTACGTGGCTGGCAAGCACCCCCGACTTTTTGACGCTCTCCAGGTGGGGGGGCTTGAATGGTCATCGCGGTTTAAACTCGCGGCGGGCCAAGCGTTAGGAGCGACGCCTTGTTCTGCTTGAGATTGTCTGAATGGCCGCTCCGCTGCTAAGCTCGTACGAAGGCCGTCGGTTCAGTCTATCCAAGGTCACGGTCCAGACCCATCGGCATTCAGGTTCCGTGTTCCAATGCCGCTCAATAAGCCCTCTGAATCCGCCATGGGCGAATGGACGACGGTTCGAACTCAATGACGGTCCAGCTTGCCTCACTCGATCTGATCTGGATGTCGAAGAGACGGGTGTTTGGGCCTCAAGTCAATGGGCCGCCAGTACCAATGGAACGAAAAGTTACTTTAAGCGAGAAAGTCAGTGAAATTGCAGGCCGAATTGCGTTGAATATCAGCGCTTAATGGCGGAGCAGACGAGAACAGACGACTTGATAGCTGTAGCCAGCAAGTACGCCGCAGGGAACTCGAGATGAGCAATGAAATCTCGCCCGGCTCTCACCATAGTCCAGTGTAATATGTTGGTTGTATGACACTTGCAGTTCAAGAAGAGGTTCTTGAGAGCCATCTCATCGACGCTGACGAAGAGCTGATGATTTCCTTAGCGTAAGTTTCCGTTCCATTGCTACTGGGAGCCCAAATCACTCTCGCAGAAGATCCAGCCAGCCATGCCTGTCGCCCTTCTCGTCCTTCGGCTCGACGGTCATCGTTTCGATGCGCGCGGGCAGCGCCGCGCCGTCGACGCCGGCGTCCTGCTCTTCCCGGGCGCTTTGTTTAAATAGCGACCGCAGCCATGAAAACGCCGCCTTTCTGAAACTCTTCCTCATCGCCTCTCCCTCCGAAAATCCCGTGATATTCCAATTTTAGGGAGCGGCGTAATCGCCTACCGGCGTATTTCGTTTTGCGTTTTGCCTTTTATCCTGCATCAGCTCTACGCCCTGCCACACTGTTCCAGCTTCTCCTCGAGCGTGACCAGCTTGGTCAAGCCCCTGCCCCGGTTCTCGCGCCCGACGATGAATTCATAGCGATCCACGCCGAATCCCTGCGGGCCGCCGTCGATGATCGCGTATGCGCTCTCCAGCTCCTCGAGATCCGCGCCGGCCTCGCGTCCAAGATCCATCGCGTCCCGGCGCGCCTGTCTGTCCTGCGGGTTTTCGTCCGCCTTCCTGAAGGCTTCAGCCACTCTGCCTTCCATCCTTCCCAGCACGTAGTGCGTCAGGATTGCAGCATTGACCCGCTGCCCGGCGCTATTCGCCATGCGCAGGTTCCGTGACAGCGCGAACTGCACGATTCCTGCCGCGGCCGCGCCCGCCAGAACCGCCACGCCGATATTGAGCGTCCAGGCCAAGCCGTCCGCCATGACGGCGATCAGAACGGCCAGGGCCATATATCCCCCGATTTCCCAGGGAAAAAGCACGGCGCGCGGCGCCCATTTCTTCTGAATAGCCCTGACCGGCATTGGAAGCTGCCAGTATTGGCCCGGTCATCAGCCCCTGTCGATGCCTTCTCCCTTTCGTGCGTTGCCAGTTATGACGCTGCAGTCTGGCAGGGCGCGCCGCGCGATCAACGGGCCGCCCGCTCCATTCCCCCGGATCAAGTCCCGGTCCCGTGTTGCCCGTTCTCCTGCGAAGACCGGCTTTCCCACGATGGCCTGAGGCAACTCTGATAGATGACATGAGAGTTCCAAGGCGACCCCTGGTAGGGCCAACCTTGGAACTGATCATGAGAAAATACCTACTCAAAACGTCGGAGGGCTTGCTGGGAGGATACTGGAAACGGCCGGAGAAACAACAGGCGTGATTTGCGTTGCTCTGGAGGTCGAAGTTGCCGGGGCTGCGGTCGCGGTGTCCTTCAGAGGGAGGGCGCCACGATACTTCGGCAAATCGAGCCGCGAGGAAATCCTTGGCGCGGCGAATGCGCTCGCGCCCAAATGCGCGCCGAGGTCCTCGACTGGCACCGCTTCAACAACCGCAGCCAAGTCGGCAGCTTTATTGGCTGCTGTCCGAGGCAGCGGAGGCTCTCGAAAACTCGGCTCCATTGATCGCATGGGCAACAAGCGCCTGCGCTGCATGCTTGTGGAGGCCGTCTGGCGTCTTCACCAGTGGAATCAGGGTTGGCGCGGATTTCAGAAGTTCCATCATGTTCTGGGACCTGGAGTCAAAACCGGAGCGGCTGCCAAAAAGAAAGCCATTGTGGCCTGCGCGCGCTTGTCTCTTGTCACCAAGATCGAGACCGATGGTTACCTTCGCTTTCCATAATCTCCGTGTTGTTTTTTCCATAAGCATCGAGCTTATTACCCCGCTCCAATCGGGGCGAGGATGCCCTCTGCCTTCTCATCTAATCTGGACGACCGCCCTCACCATCGGGCGCAAAAAATCGGCGTCCTCGGCCATCATCGCTTTGATTTCCTTTGTTTCTTTGTTAACTCTCTTTTGGGTCATGGTTCGATATTTCAGTTGGTTGTTTTCTTGCTCGCAACTGCTTACCATGACCGTTCAAAACACAGTAATGACTGGGAGAGAACCTGACCTGGAAAATGGCAATCGAGCGATGTCCTTTCCGGCGCGCCTTTCGAGAATATGACTCTTGTGGTCTGAAAGTGGAAGGATTTGAATAGTTGTTGCGATGACTGAGAATTGCGGCCGCCGTAGACCACAGGAACTGTTCGCCCCCGCTTCGCCAGAACACGGAATATTTCCAATAGGGCGCATGCTTCCGCACCATGGATCGAGCTGGCGCGAGACTCGCAGACAATTGCTCGATCAGGAAATGCAGATATGAAGTGCTCTCGGGAATTTCTGTTCTTGGCTGGCTTCCTCATCTGCTCTTGCTCCGAGCCCGATCCACGAATGGCGGAGCTGCAGCGTTACTACGCTCAAATGGGAGAAGGGATCAACCCTCCGGTCAAGAAGGTCGAGGCCAGGAAGACGGCGATAAGCCCGATGTCGTATGCCAGCCAGACTGCGCTACCGACCGCAAGAACGTCCCCCTCGCCGAGTCCAACACCTTGGCCTAGTTCGACTCCTTGGCCGAGCCCGACAGAGTTACCAGCTCCGAACGTTTGGCCAAGTCCGGCGGCTTCGCCGAACCCGACGCCTTCGCCTGCCAACCAATGATGCCAACTCGTCAAGCGCCTTTCCCGAAGTGCCGCTGAGATTCATCTCCGGCTGGAGATCAACTCGTTGGCCGGGAGAAAGCACGGCTCGCAGATAAAAGGACGTGTAATGGAAATTGGAGGAGCTGTTCGAGCGCCCGGAGTGCGAGACCGAAAGTGCGAGGATCGCACTGCGGAGCGAGGCGAAGCGGCTCTTTCCGGACAAGGCTCAACTTTGCGAGATCATTTACGAGAGCCGCTTCCGCCGGTTATGGGAGCGGTTTTGCAAGCAAGGAGGCGATTCACAATGACGATGCTCATCGGCGACTTTGCAAATGCCCCGGAGCCAGTGCCCGGATAAATAACAATCTGCAAGACAATCATAGACGCCACGCAAAACAGTGGAATGAGAAGTTCGAGGCGTAAATCCCCAAACCGTGCCGAAGTCAATCCCACCAGCCAGGGAATCAGCGCTCCGTCCAGACCGGCTCTGACGTGCGGATGTCGCATCACGATGTCGCCCAGCGCCGCCATGCAATTTCCCTGTATTGCCGCCTCTGCTGCTGCCTGTATCGGTTGAAGGGCTTCTTGAGCAATCCCTCCTTAGCTCGAGAACCCCACGCACTGGACCGAGACGAACTCGCCGCTCATCAAGCGCGCCATGCAAACCCTTACAACTCGGATCAGCATGGGACACAAGTAATGAGGCAAAAAGGGAACAAGGCCGCCTCGTTGATCACGACACTGCTGGTGATCGTTGTTCTCAGCACTATTGTCGTCGCTTTCCTGCAAAGCATGTCGATCGAACGTCTGACCGCCAACAGTTCGCGGAGCATGCTTCAAGCGGAACTTGCGGCTCGAGCCGGGTTGAATTCGGCCATCGCTCAAATCCTTACCGCAACCGGCACGAAACGCTTCCGTCACCGAGATAGTCCTTCGCGAAGGCGATCCGGGGAATTTTTTCCATGTAATGCTGGAAGGCGAGTTGCGCGTGACGAAGTTCTTCGGCGAACAGGAAATTTACTTCGCCACCAGGGTTCCGGGAGAATTCTTCGGCGAGATTCTAATCCTGCTGGACGTCCCGAATTTCGTGCTCTATCGGGCAGTCTCCGACAGCCGGCTTTTTCGCCTGCCGCGCGCCGGATTTTGGGACCTGCTCTTCCGCAAAGAGCGAGACGGGCGCTGGATCCGGCTTGCCTTCGATGCGGACTTGTCCAAAAGGGCCGAACGGGCGACCGCAAAAGTTTCTCGTCCTCGCATCGGCGGTTGATCCGGTAAAAGGAAAACCGCGTCCTCCGCTATGAGACTCAAAACCGTTTCCAGGTCTCCCTCCGCCGTGGCGCGCATCCAGGTGTTTGATCGGAGGTCGTGGCGTTTCCACCTTCGAATGAAACCGAGGTAGAAGAAGGAAAAGAAAGCCGCGGCGAGGACGATGAGGATAGCGCCCACGACAATGGGGGTGATGTCGTAGGCCGAGCTCATTGCTTTGGCGGAGCCTCCTCGTCGTCGAGTAGGCATAGGCTCTCGAGGATGGCTTTCCGGTTGGGAAAGGCTTTCCTCTCCTCAAGGCTCGCGCCCAGGAATGCCGCTTGCTCCTCGGTTAGGTAGCAATAGACCCGGCCGACTTTCCTGTTTTGTTGCGCCCAATATCGTTCTTCTCCAGTCATAGGTTTCTTGATCGAATATTGGGCTATTCGAGTGCTCATTTGGTTTGACTATTGATCACGCACCAAGAGCACAAAAAATCCGCCGACCCTCATCAGGCGGCGGACAGTTCCGTGGAGATTTTGCGTTCGGAAGATCTCTCTCCCGCACATCGACCCATTGAGGTCAAGGCACCTTGCCGTCTCCAATGACAGGTTGCCGGATTCGGTTTATCGAATCACTCCTGATGCTTAATCAGGAAATAAACCAGCTGAGGCGCTTTGTCAAATATGGCGCTCTACCCTCGCGCTGGGCGAAGAATGCCGACCCATAGACGTTCTGAGGACGTGGAGGGATTCCCGTTTGGGCTGATAACGCCGGGCTTCTGCAGCATGCTTTCAGAGGCCTACGATCGTATGCATGCGAGAGCGGCAAATGGTGCAAGCGGACAAGGGTCAGAAGACGAAACCGAAGAAGACGCCTGATGAAAGAAAGCGTTAGCCCCATCTCCGGCTCCATTCGCCGAAGATGGACAAATCAAGGCAAATAACATAACCAATAACTAGGTCTCGGACTAACTCTCCTCCTGACTCGAAATGGTGAGTCCACTCAAATCGGCATGAAATTCTGAGTCGTGAACAACAAAACCGGCCACAGACAATCGGCCCCCCTGCCAGCCTCGTGATCCATAGAGGCTGTCCGTCCAACTCACCACCGCGCTCGCCCCGGTAGAGACCCCGACGCGCGCCATCGGAAGCAAGGAGGCCGCCGATCTCGACAAGGCATTGAAGACAGAGATTGCCGATCTCAAGCGGGACATGACCACGCTGTTCGCGCGCTACCAAGCACTGATCCAGGAAGTTTCCGCCGTCAACGCCGCTCGCGCTGGCCTCGCGGCGGCGAAGGCCAAGACCCCTCAGTGAGGAACGACCGTGGCACGCCTCTCGCTTTCGCCCTGATCGCGCCCGCACTTGCGAGCCGGAGCGAATTCGAGGCGCTAAAGCGCTTTGGAGATTACGAAGAACTCCGCGATGGCACACTCATGCGGATGGAAGGCGATAAAGAGTTTCGAATCTACCGCTAGTAGCGCCCATTAGGCTTCGAGGGTCCGAGTGCCTTGGCGCAGACATCGTACTAAGGGCTTAATTCCGATGCCACCAAGTGTCGAATGGTTTCCCGTCAGGAAAACATTTCGGAAACGGAGCAGCTCGGGCAGCAATCGCGAGAGCCAGAAGCATTACAAATATGCCGATTAGTATTGTCATGATCTATTCGGAAGCAACCCACGTGCCAGTTACCTTCACGCGGCGAGCGGCTCGTGGCCGGGGCCGGGACGTTCGCCAACATGTCCGTTGGGACGCCACACTCGTTTAAGAACGAGAGCGACCGACCGGCCAAGATACTCGTTTCCGTCGCCCCGGCAGGGCTGGAGCGGATGTTCTTTGAGGTAGGCCAACCGCTCGATGAAGGCGCTACGACCGCCGTGCCGATGACGAAGGAGGAGATCGAGAAGTTGCTGGTGGTCGCACCGCGCCACGGCATCGAGATCCGGTTGCCGCACCACGGCTGAGGTGTGGCCCGGAGGGATGAGGGCGACCGGGTCTTCGAAATGAGATCTGGGGGTATCGAAGCCTTCGGTGAACCAGCCTTAGACAGGCGCGAGGAGGTGGCGGGCTTCCCCGCGCTTGCCTTGATCCTGCCACAGCCCCGCGAGACTCGTAGCGGCGCGCAGCTCCCACCACTTGGCATCTTGCTCCCGTGCGACCTCTATGGCTCTCTGAAAGCAGCCCTCGACCTGGATTGGATCCGGCTGGGCCGTTCTGCGGAGCAGGTCCCCTCGGAGCCGATGAACCTCCGCCTCATACCACCGAGCATTGTTCATCTGCGCCATCGCCAGAGCTTCGACTAGCAACTCCAGCCCCTGTCCCACCCGTCCCGCTATTTCATGGATCTCAGCCGCAGTCAGTAACCAGTACAGCATGCCGATGCTGCTCTCGCCGATGCGCAGAATCGCAATTCCCCTGCCCATGTGCTCAATAGCCTCGTCAAACGCTCCTTCCTCTGCCAGCGTCCACCCACGGAACAAAATCCCTTCGGCGAGCCAATGCGAAAGCCCACGCTCGGTCGCAAGCGCGATCAACGCATCTGGGTCGATCTCAAGGACAAATAAGGCATGAAGAATGAAGTCCGAATCTATTCCTACCAAACTCAGAGTATGTGTTGTCGGCGCTGGCAAAATGGGCGCCGATCATATCGAGCGCCTTACGCGCCGAATCGTCGGAGCTGAGGTTTCGGCAGTTGTCGACGCCGACGTTTCGCGCGCAAAGAAGGCTGTTGCAGCGATTCCCTCAGCCGCGGCGGTCTCCGACATCGGACAGGCTTTGGGCCAGGAAGATATCAACTCAGTTCTTATCGCGACCCCCGGTTTTCTCCACAGGGACATGTTGCTTCAGGTTCTGGAGCGGGACTTGCCGATTCTGTGCGAGAAACCATTAACTCCGGACGCGCCGTCCTCCTGGGAAATCCTGGAGGCGGAGCAGCGACTTAAAAAGAAACGTATCCAGGTTGGCTTCATGCGCCGCTTCGATGCAGAGTATCAGCATCTACGAAGCATAATCGCGTCCGGCGAACTGGGGGAGCTGTTGATGCTCCACTGTGCGCACCGAAATCCCGAAACACCGCCGGGAGTCACCAATGAGACGCTTATCAATGATTCAGTCGTCCACGAATTCGACGTGATCCGCTATCTCACCGGTGAGGAAATCAAGAACGTTCAAGTCAGGCTCGGCCGGGCTACGCGTCATGCCCCCTCCGGCCAGCACGATCCGCAACACGTGCTCATCGAGACCGGGAACGGTGTGCTGGCCGATGTTGAGATCTTCGCGAATGCGCAATTCGGCTACCAGGTAGCCACTCAGGCTGTTTTCGAAAGAGGTATCGCTAATATCGGCGAGGACGGTGGGCCTTACGTTCGCAGCGCAGGACGTTGGGGAGGTGAGATTACCCCGAGTTTCGTCGAGCGGTTCAGAGGCGCCTACGACATCGAGATACAGCGTTGGGTCGAGGCCGCCAAACGCGGCGAAGTCGACGGACCCACCGCTTGGGATGGCTATGCCGCCGCGGCTTGTTGTGAGGCAGGCGTGGCTGCGCAAAAGAGCGGCGAGAAGGTCGACGTTTCTTTAAAGAACAAGCCCAGCATTTACTGTTAACTAACTATTCCCCAGGAGGCCCATCGCTTACGTGGTCGTTCGGACGAAGCTTCCCGGACGTGACGTCCTGGACGCGGCGACCATGCTTCCGCTCGCGGTCCCCGGCATCGTGCTTGCGTTTGGGCTCGTCGCTGAGCTGATATTGTGCGCCGCACACAACGCTTTGACCGGACTCCCGGCTTCTCCCTCTTGCCGCATTACCGCGCTGATGCGGCGGGACGGGTTCGAGGTCAATGGGAAACGAGTGGGGCGCATTCGACGAGAAGAAGGAATCAAAGTCGAGCAAGAAACAGCGACGCATGAAGCGGCTAGGGATCTCGACGGCACAGCGGCAGTAGGCGGAGCGGCCATGCCAAGTGTGGAGCTGCGACTTCGTGGCTGACCAGACCGAGAATGGCAGTCGTTTTCGCATCCTCACTTTGCTCGACGAGCACACTCCGCAATGTCTGGCTATTCATCCGGCATGGTCAATTCGCGCCATCGATGTCATAACGGCGGTGGAAGCGGCCATCGCTCGCTACGGCATGCCCGAGCACCTGCACAGCGACAACGGCCCCGAGTTTATCGCCGAATGCCTTCAGGACTGGCTGAAGGCCCAGGAGATCAAGACGCTCTACATGAAGCCGGGGAGCCCCTGGAAAAACGGGCATATTGAAAGCTTTCACGACAAGCTGCGCGATGAATGCCTGAACCGAGAAACTCTTCGGCAATTGCTGCAGGCGCTGCGTTATCTTGGAAAGCTGGCGTGTCGAAAACAATGAGCGTCGTCCGCACAGCTCGCTTTGGCTATCAGACCCCGAACGAGTTATGCCTGGAGAAAGACGAACCGCTTTGATGGGGGCTACGCGCCCCCAAACCCCGCGCCGCTCGCCGCGGCAGGCGTTGGGGGAACTCAGAAGCAACGCCACAGGGTGGCAAACAAACGAAAACCAAAACACTAAGAAACCCGCAGAGCTTCAGTTATGAAGTGTCTCACCCGCGGGGTCACGCCACATCGATAGCACCCGCCTCATACATATCAGACGGAATGGTCTGCAGACCGGCAAGTATCAAAAGCGCCATAAACGGAACGGTCTTCCAGACGTCAACGGCGATTATAACCGGGATGGCTGTCTCCGGAGTCGCGAGAAAGCGATTTTCTCCGGGATGATATGGATGCTTGTCAGCAGGAGATTCACGACCCCATAAACGTCGTTGAACATCCATTTCCAGATCCTCGGAGAGGATTTAGCGGACGAATCGTTTGGCGACCTTCTCGACCTGCGAGACCGCGTTCGGAGCCGATTCTCCGCCCGTAAGCACCTTATTCACGTTCTGAAAAAAGGAGGTTGAAAGTTGATTGTAGTCAGCCCCAGTGACCGTTGAAGGACGCGCCACCCCATTTTCCAAAACCGGCAGGAGGTTCTTGAACCACGGAACTTTGCCGAGCACGTCTGCGTCCGAATACAGGGCGGGTCGCGATGGAGGTAGACTGAAGTCGATCGCGCGTTTCTTTTGGGCCTCAACCGACGTGAGTTGACGAACCAGATCGGCCGCAGCCTCAGGGGACTTTGAGTAGGCAGAAACCATCAATTGCCATCCACCGAGCGCGGCGGCGTTCTTGCCGTTCTCGCCGCCCTTCGGCAGCACTGATACATCGAATTTGCCGGCAATTACGCTCTTTGCATCCTGGCCTAGAGCGTAGGCATACGGCCAGTTGCGCATGAATGCCGCGTTGCCATTCTGCCAAACATTTCGCGCTTCCTCCTCGCCGTAGGTGGTAACACCTTTGGGCGAGATCGTTCCCACCCAGCCTTTTGCGAATTCGAGCGCCTTGATGGCATTCGGATTATTGATGGTGACCTTTTTGTCCGGCTCAACGATCGTGCCGCCATCAAAGCTGTAGATCCACTCGAGTGCATTACAGGTCACCGATTCGCTTGCTTTTCCCTCAAACACAAAGCCGTGAAAATCCCCTTTGCCAGCCGCGCGTTCTCCATCCTGAATCTTCTTGGCCATTTCGGTGAGCTCTTCCCATGTTTTTGGCGGCTCCTTATAGCCATATTTTTCGAGAAGGTCGGTGCGATAGTACAGTATACCCGCGTCTACAAACCACGGTATCGAAACCAGTTTGCTGCCGACAGTGTTGTTCTCGACGAGGCGCGGAAAGAATTCGGCGAGGTCACCTTCGTTGAAATACTTTTTCAGATCAACTGCGTGCGGGGCGCAGATACCTTGCCAAATAACATCTACCATATAGACGTCGATGTCAGGGCTTTTCGCCGCCCAGTATTGCTGATATTGCTGCAGCGCTGCCGAAGTGTCCTGGGGCCGGCTGATGAAATGGA
>CAWASQ010000038.1:0-60509 GCA_963784465.1 uncultured Verrucomicrobiae bacterium | reverse complement strand
CCCAGACGCGCGAGGAACTGTTTGAGGACAAAGTCCTCTTCAAGGCGACAACTCCTTGCAGAATGACAGCGAGAGGTGACAATTACATCGGCCGTTCGATGAGATTTCCGGCGATATTACAAACTGTCTGCATGATTTTTGCCTCAAGCTTCCCGGCGCTCTCCAAGGAAGCTTCGCCGCCGCCCGCGCAGACCTTGATCCTCGACGGAATCTGGGGTTCGCACTCGCGCTGGGAGCGGCTTCGAAACCGAATCGCCACCGAAGTGGGTCCCTGCAGAATATGGCGCTACGATAACAGCGGACGCACTTCGCTCGAGTCGCTTGCAGCCGATCTGTCAACGGAGCTCAAGCGGATCGACGCGCCTGTCAATCTCATTGGCTACAGCATGGGCGGGCTTGTCGTCCGCGAAGCCCTTCGCCAGGCGCCCGGTTTGAAAGTGCGCCGGGTCGCTCTGCTGAATTCCCCGCACTACGGCAGCGCCTCAGCCATGTTTGCTTCCGCTCTCTGCGTGCCGCGAAATGAGGCCAGGCAGCGCTTTCCTGAAGCGACTCAACGCAGCCGCGTGGACCTACCCGACTCTCGCGACCTGGTGCCCCCTCGATCTCGTGGTTGTTCCTGGATCTTCAGGCCGCTGGAAAAAAGCGAGTGTCGTTCTGCGCTCGGACATACCGATGCATATCTGGCCAGTCGTGTCGGTTACAATTCATCGATCCATCGCATCCTTCCTCGCCTCGGAAGACACGCTATCCCGAAAGCCCAGAAACTAAACGTCGCGATCCCGAGAAATCGCGGAGGTTTTCCTTCCTGAGGGTTGGACATTTGCGAACCTCTGGAGCAAATAGATTGCCTGCTGGCCGAGGTGTTCTTGGCAGGTGAGCCGCTTGGGTGCGCCCACGCCGCAACCGTTCGGAAATTCCTCCCGGGCCTTTCTCCAACGAGACACAACGTCGAAGCATGCACGAAACCACTTTTCTGCAGGACCTGGCCATCGTCATGAGCGTGGCCGCTCTGGCTACGCTGATCTTTCGACAGGTCGGTCAGCCGGTGGTGCTCGGATACATCCTCGCCGGCGTTGTCATCGGACCGCACACTCCGCCGTTCGCGCTCATCGAGGATGAGCATGCAATCGAGACGCTCGCCGAACTCGGAATCATTTTCCTGATGTTCGCCCTCGGCCTGGAATTCAGCCTGCGCAAGCTCAAGGAAGTGGGTCGCCACGGCCTTCATTGCGGCTTCGCTCGAGATTCTGCTGATGATTTTTGCCGGCTATGCACTCGGACGCGCCTTTGGTTGGAATCAAATGGACAGCATCTTCCTCGGCGCGATCCTTTCCATATCGTCCACGACGATCATCATCAAGGCGCTCGAAGGCCTCGGCAAGACGCGGGAGCGTTTCGCCAATCTCATCTTCGGCATCCTCATCGTCGAGGATATCCTGGCGATCGTCCTGATCGCCCTGCTGTCCGGCTTCGCGAGGACAGGACAACTCGAGGCGGAGGCCGTGGGCATGACCGTCTTGAGCCTCGGATCTTTCCTCGGCATCCTGCTGGTGGCCGGGCTCATATTTGTCCCGAGACTCTTAAACTATGTCGCCCGCTTCAAGAGCGACGAGATGCTCTTAATAACGGTGGTGGGTCTCTGCTTCGGAATCTCCATCGTCACCGTCAAACTTGGTTACAGCGTTGCGCTGGGCGCCTTCATCATCGGGGCCATCATCGCCGAAGCTCGCCAAATCTATAAGATCGAAACGCTCATGCACCCCGTGCGAGACCTTTTCAGCGCGGTATTTTTCGTCTCCATCGGCATGCTCATCGATCCGGCGCTCCTCGTAAAGTATGCGCTGCCGATTATTGCCATCACGATCGTCGTCGTCCTGGGCAAGGTCGTCAGCTGCTCGCTGGGAACCTTTGTTGCCGGCAACGACATGCGCACCTCGCTGCGCGTGGGGATGGGACTTGCACAGATCGGCGAGTTTTCTTTCATCATCGCGGCGTTGGGACTCAGCCTGAACGTCACCAGCGACTTTATTTATCCGATCGCCGTCGCCGTCTCCTCGATAACCACATTGCTTACTCCGTACCTGGTCAAGAGTTCTGACGGTCTCGTCGAATGGTTCGATCGCGTTGCTCCAAAGCCCTTGTTGCAGGCGATCGATGCCTATAGCGAGCGCGTCGGCAACATCGGGAAGAGCGGATCGCACATGGAGCGCAAGGTCCTCGGTTAAATTGGGAGGGCAAATCGCGGTGAATCTGCTGATTATTGCGGGCATCTTCATTGGCGCCGTCTTCCTTCAGAGGCGAATAGTCGTCTGGTGGCCCGAATTTCCCGGTGGAGAGGACGGGACCAAGGCCGCGACATGGCTCGCGGCCTTGCTGGTAAGCTTCCCGATCCTCGTCGCCGTGTGGCGCAAGGTGGAAGCCGGCGCCATGCTTGTCGCCGAAACCGCCGTCGGACTGGGGCAGGGGTGGTCCCAGAGATCCGGCCGCTCCAGGCCTTGATTTCCAGGACGATTCTCGTCTTCGGCACCGCTGTCCTCATTCTTATTGTTGCGCTCCTCAGCTCGGCGCTCCTTCCTTCGTGGAACGTCCTGCTGCTCACGCTTGCTGGTCATGCTGGTTTTCAGCGTGTCTTCTTTACCGCGGCGCCGTGAAACTGTATTCCCGCGCGCAGTCTGCGTTGCGAGACACATTCGCACAGCCCGCCGATCCTCCCCCGCTGATTACACGAAACCCCCAGCCTGCCGCCGCTGCTGCGCGAAGCCAGGTTGGAAACCGTTGAAGTGGGGCCCGGCACGGAGGCTTCCGGCAAGATGATTGCCGAGCTGAGACTGCGCACACGGACAGGAGCGAGCGTCGTGGGCATCGAGCGGCGCGGCACGAGCATCGTCAATCCGGGACCGGACGAAGAATTGGACACCGGAGATCAGATCCTCCTTATCGGCAGCGAAGACCAGCTGAACGCGGCCAGAGAACTTCTAACGGGGTCGAAAAAGGAAAGCTAGCCTGTCTTCGACTGCGAAAACCTTGACGAATGCCACGGCTGGCGAGGCGTTCGGGCGCCTTTGTGCGAGGGGCACGTGATGCGTAAGCTATCGGCGCAACGACAACGCAGACAACCTTCGATCTCCCCAACTGCTCAGTGCGCTGGGCGAGAGCGCGTAACCGCCCAGGCTTCGATCAACCCAAAAGGCGGACGCAATAAGCCCGCTATGCGGCCTTCAAATGCTGGATCGCTTTTCAAATGGATTCTCACCGCCGTTGTGCCGTTCGGATCGAGCGCGACGCTCGCCAATTCTCCCCGGATGAAGATATTCGGGGCCGCCCTCCAGGCGCCGTGCGAATTCCTCGTTTCAGCCGAGATGAGCTTGTCGTGCAGAGCCTGGCTGAACAGCAGGTTGCATGTCGTGGCTGACACCGCGGGGTCGAGCTCCACTGTCATCACAACGGGAAGCGGCAGTTCCGCAGGTCGCGCGATTTGTTCCTCTGGGTTTGTTACGGAGTCGGGTTCCTTGTCACCGTCATTGGGACGCAGGACGTCGCCGTGGCCCAGCGACCGCGAAAGCAGGCCGGGATCATAAGGCTGTCGTCCGGAGACCCGTGGCTCTACCCGCTGATTGTTGGCGCTGATTGAGGCAATGCCGTGCTGTCCGGGCGGTGTGAAAAATACTCGTTGATAGTTCACGACCAGTGGAATCGTGACGAAGCGCACGCCCCGCGGGAGGTTCTCCCAGCGGAAGCGCTCCTGCTCGTCACTGGGTTTCGCAAGCACCCTCCACGGCGACAAGCCTTCCGTTGCCGAGTGCCTCATTGTCGAGCACCCCTGCCTGTGGTTTAACGCGGGATGAGAGATTCCATTGCAGGAGGGTGCGATTACGTTCCCAAATCCAAACCGCAATGTCCTTCGGAAAAGCGCGCTCTATCAGAACTCCTATACCCCTCCAATCTATGCTTGGGATCAGGGGCTGGGAAACTTCGGATCTCCATAAGATTACCGCGACAAGAACAGTGAAGACCACTTCCAGAAAAGCCCGAACCGGCGCCAGCACGCGGGTCGAGATCAACGAACCCGTCATGAGAGCAGTCAGAAAGGCAAGCGGTGCGGCCATCGAAACCGCAACTCGAGCGGGAACCGTCTTGCAGTAAAGGCAGAATGCCACGAAACCCAGAACCGCCCCGGCGACGCCTGCGACGGTAAACCGGTCGAATCTCGTCGCGAAGCGCGCAAAAGCGACATAGAGCAGCCCAACCAATGCGATCAGAACAAGACCGAGAGCCTCAATGTGGATCGAAAGGAAGTATTGAAAAGTCGCAAAGACCCCCTCTATCGATTCGAAAGGCGAATGAAACGTATCCTTGTAGCGATCCCTGTATCCCGCGAAGACCGCGTAAACCTGGCCCGCAATTGGCAAATACAGCATCAAAATAGCAGCCAGGGAAAGGAACCCGGTCAGCAAAGTCTCCCGTGAAGGACGATAGAGGAACGCCACAAGCAGAAGCCCCCCCGCGAAGACCACGTAAAAAGGGAGCGTATATGTTCCCAGAACACACGACACTGCCATAAGGTTGAGCCAAAGCTTCCGGCGGGTGCGCAGCCACTCGGCGAAAGCCACGCAACTGAGCATGGCGAACAGGAAGACAAGGCCATAGCCCCGCGCTTCCAGCACGCGGTCAATTGCGAAGAAATTCACCGCGACAAGCCCGGCGCAGGCGAGTCCTTGCAGCAACCATCCGCGTCTCGCGGCGTAAGCAATCAGGAGCCCAAACGAAGCGACCACGGAAACAAAGGAAACCAGCCGGGCCCGAAGTGGGTGCGTTGAATCCGCGCCGGGAATTAGGGAACTAACGATATTAAAGAAAACGTGATTCCTGGCGAGGCTGTAGGTGCTGATCGCAGGCACGAATCCTCGCGAGGTATACTTCACGATGCTCATAATCTCATCGTCGCGAAGCGAGGAAGTGGTCTTGAAATGCCATATTGGCCAGGCACGATAGATAGTGATTGAAACGATCGCCGCGGCGCAGATTAGAACGGCGATCCTCCAGATCCTCTCCGGCTTCCCGCTTCGATCCGCCACCCATCGCCATCCGCGGTCCAGTCTCGGAATAAGAAAATCCAGCGCCGCTCGGGACTCTCGCCTCAGCGCCAGAAACGTCCACACGCCCGCTAGAAAGGCCGCAAGCCAGAGAGGTTTTCTTAGCCAGCCTCCGACTTGCTGCGCAATCACCAACAACGCGACAAAGCACACCAGTCGTGCGAAAAACCATGAGCCGGCCTTTCTCAAACCCCTAATATTCCACATGAACAAAGAACGCTTCGATGCCAAGAGCATCAATCGCTTATTTGCTGCGCCTCTGGATGTCAAGTGGGGGGAGCATCGCCACGTGAGCCGCGTAGTTATCGCGTGACCGCGTTGCCGCGGAAGGCGACTCACTGCGGGGCGTCTCGCGTGCGGTATCCCGGTGTCCGCCCGCCCAGCCAGTTTTATCCGGATGCTCGAACGTCTGCGGCGACCCGCCGAAGACTCAGCGCGGGACGCGCGCGCTCCCAGCTGCTACTGCAAGCTTGCCTGCGAGCCCAAAGGGATCGCTCGCGGAATCACCGGGCGGGTGACTTTCCACTTTCCGTCACCGACGCTCAGCACTTCGATCCGCACAGGCGCCAGGCCCGCATCATAGAACCCAAGCTGTTTGGCAACCGGCTCCGTGACGTCGAGAGTCCGCCCCGCTATAAAAGGGCCGCGATCGTTCAACCGGATGATGGTTGATCGGCCGTTTCTCAAGTTGGTCACGCGAACACGGCATGGCAACGGCAATGTCTTGTGCGCTCCGCTGCGGCTCCACGGCCAGAGGTCCTCCCCCAAGGCGGTGGGTCCGGGAACAAACATCCACCCTTCCCGGTAGTGCGAAGCCACCCCCTCCTCGACGTATCCCGGCGCCTGTCCGGGCGACATCGGCGTATAGCGTTCGCCACGCATCATATACGGCCGGTACTTGTAGCCCGAGTACTCTCCTCCCCCACATCCCGCCAGGAAGCAAAGGACAAAGAAGGCAAGGAGACTGTTGAAATGCCCACGCATGTCACGCATGAGCTCTTTGGGGCAGATATCGGTGGAGTGACGAAGGAGCATCCCAAAAAGGGGGCTGTGACTGAGGAAGGACGCCGAGAGATGCCCCAAAGAGCTCATGCCCTCCGGGTTGCGCCAATTTTCGGCTCTCGCTATGTCGCCAAGCTTGCGCGTAGCACTGCGGCTACGCTCTGCGCTCGGCTCCTTGCGATCTTCCGAAAATTGACAGCAACGTGGCATACGCGGGTATTTCAGCAGTCTCCTAGAATCCGGCGAAACATCGCTGACGATCTTCCTGATCTTGCAGGAAAAAGCAACAGCATTGGAACGAAGACTGTTCCCGAATTTGCGCGTCCTTTTTGCGCATTGCGCCGCGGCAAGCAGTCTCGCGGCACACAACGGCCGGTTGACTTCAAAAAACCTCCCGCGTAGACTCGAATTCGTGCAATCCACGGTATCCAATCCCATTTTTCAGGGGCCGCAAGCGCGCGCTCCCGATGGCTGGCGGATTGCTGCCGGCTTAAAGGATTCGCGCGCCAGTCCTGCGCCCCCTTTTCTTTTCGCCTCTTGTTCGTCTTCATTTTTCATGTCCCTTATTGCCCAATCCCTTTCCGAAAGCCGCCGTACGCTCTCGTTGGCGTCGCCCATAATCGCGGGCTTCGTCGGACAGATGCTCATGGGGTGGGCGGACACGATCATGGTTGGGCGGGTGGGAGTAATCCCCCTGGCCGCGTGCGCCTTTGCAAATAACGCTGCTCGCGGTTCCGCTGGTTTTCGGATTCGCGGTGCTTTCTTCGGTGAGCGTCCGGGCGTCGCACGCGTTCGGCGGAGGTCGGGCCCGAATGGCCGGCGAGGCGCTGCGCGCCGGTTTTGTGGTGGGAGGCGTTCTGGGCCTTTGCGTGGTGGCCGCGATCCACGCGGCGCTCCCCTTCTTGCCCTGGCTCGGCCAGGGTCCCGAGATCACTGCCGCCTGCAAGAACTTTCTCATTCTTTGCGCATGGTCCGCCGTGCCGGTGTTCCTTACGACTGCTGCGAAGAACTTCTGCGAGGCACTGTCGCGTCCCTGGGTTCCTTTCTGGATCATGATGGCCGGTGTTTTGCTCAACGTGGGCCTTAACTGGATCTTCATCTATGGAAACCTCGGCGCTCCGGCCATGGGACTCGACGGCGCGGGCGTTGCGACCCTAACTGCGCGCATCTGCGTGGCCGCCGCAATCATTGCCTACGTGCTTCTCGGTTCCGCGCTCAAGAACAGCCTTCCCGCGAGCTGGACGGAAACCGGCCTTTCGACGGAGGTCCGCCGATTGCTGGCAATCGGCCTCCCTTCGGGCGGCATGCACCTCGCCGAGGTGAGCGGCTTTTCTTTCGGGTCCCTGATGATGGGTTGGCTGGGTGCGGGAGCGCTTGCGGCTCACCAGATCGCGATCACTTGCGCGGCCACGACGTTTATGGTTCCGCTCGGCCTTTCCCAAGCTGTCAGCGTCCGCATCGGACAAGCTCGGGGAGCCAGAGAAAAACGGCGATATCTCCCCATCATTTTCGGCGCGTTGACCATGGCTATACTGATCATGGCGATCTTCGCCGTCCTCTTCATGAGCGCGGGCGCCACCATCGCCGCGTGGTTCGTGGCGAACGCGAGTGTTACCGCTCTTGCGGCTCAGCTTCTGCTGGTTGCGGGGGTCTTTCAGATTTTCGACGGAGTTCAGATCACCTCCGCCGGCGCGTTGAGAGGCTTCGAAGACACACGTGGACCCATGCTGATCGGCATCCTTTCCTACTGGCTGGTGGCGCTTCCCATTTCGTATTTCTCCGCTTTCCGACTCGGCTTCGGACCGTCCGGCATCTGGTTCGGCTTCGTCATGGGCCTTGCGCTTGCCGCAACGGCCCTCGTGGTGCGCCTTTTTCTCCGCGTGAAGCGCGCATAAATTCCTTTTGAGCCGCAGCCAAACTCATCCATTGTACGGCGTTTCGCTCAGGTCCATGCAAGTTGCGTTCCCAACTGTTGAGATTTCCGGATTCGGCTGCGTGAGCCCCCTGGGCATCGGGTTGCAGGCGACCTCCGAGAACCTTCACGATTCGCGGGACGGCATAGCGCCGGTGCGGATGTTCTCGGTCTCGAGATGCCAGTCAAAAACCGCCGGGCAGGTCGACGAAAGCCTTCGCGAGCGGGCTGCTTCGATCGCGACCCGGGCAAAACGGTGGACGCGCGCCGCGCAGATGATTCTTGTCGCGCTGGAAGAAGCTCTTGCGGCCAGACCGGGATTCGTTCCCGACTGCATCGTGATGGGAACCACCAGCGGCGAAATGCTGCTGGGCGAGGAGTTCTATCGGGCGCTGGCATCAGGTTCCTGCGCATGGTCGGCGACACGCAGGGTCCGCGCCTACGTGCCTCACGAACCGGTGATGCAAGCAATATCGGTTTTCCGTTTCACCAGCCCGGTCCGAATCGTCTCGAACGCCTGCGCCTCGGGAACAAACGCCCTCGGCCTTGCCTGCCAGGCGATCCGTGCCGGCGGAGTTCGCCGGGTGATCGCCGGAGGCTATGATGCCCTCTCGGAGTTGGTCTTCGCGGGCTTTGATTGCTTGCGCGCTTCGACTGCCGACAAGTGCCGCCCTTTTGATGTCAATCGATCCGGCCTCGCTCTCGGCGAAGGGGCCGCCGTTTTTTGTCTCGAAAGGGGTGATTCGGGACTCTGTATCACCGGCTACGGCAGTTCGGCGGACACCCATCATCTCACCCAACCGCATCCTTCCGGCTGTGGACCACTGAATGCGATGCGGCGCGCCCTGGAAGCTGCCCACGCGGACCCCGGCGGCGTGGACTACATCAACGCGCACGGAACCGGCACACCCCTAAACGATTCGAGCGAAGCTCGCGCCATCCTCGAGCTGTGTCCAAAATCCCCGGTGAGCAGCACCAAGAGCATGACAGGGCACGCCCTCGGCGCGGCGGGAGCAATCGAAGCCGCGTTCTGTTGCGTAGCCCTCCGGGAGCAATTCCTCCCCGCGAATATCAACTTCGCTCAATCAGAATTCCCCCTCAATATTGTCGCGAACAAGATCCGGGCGGCCAGGGTGCGCCGGGTGATCTCGAATTCCTTCGGCTTCGGGGGAGCGAACGCTGCGGTGCTGCTCGAACGCCGCTGATGATGACTGCAACCATTGCCGGGATGGGTTGGGTCACTCCGCTCGGGCGCGATCTCGAGTCCGTGTGGAGGGCCGTCTGCCGAAGCGAGCCTGCCGATGTCAGCCAGCTCGAAAATCCCATTTCCAAGAGATCCACGCCCGTGCTGCGTGTTCCCGAAGACATCGTGCGCGATGCCGCCACCCTGCCCCGTCTGCGCCGTTCCAGTCTTATTTCTCATTTCGCAGTCGCCGCGGCGAGCGACGCCGCCCTTTCCGCTGGGATGACCACGGAAAAGCTATCGCGGACGGCGCTGATCTTTCGCAGCCTCGGATGGCGGCGTAATCTACACCAGACGCTTCTATGCCGACGTGGTCGAACGCGGAGAAGGAGCGGGCAGTCCGCTGCTTTTTCCCGAGACAGTCTACAACGCTCCCGCCAGCCACATCGCAGCCCGGCTGGGGCTCCAGGGCGAAGTCCTTACGCTTGTCGGCGACGCGGCCACCGGCGTGACTGCCGTCCGAACGGGCTGCGAACTCCTTGCGACTGGCGAGGCGGATTACTGCCTCGTCACGGCCGCGCAGGAAATCGACTGGATAACCTGCGAGGCCTATTCGCGCTGGGGGCTGATCAGAGATGACTCCAGCCAATCCTCGGTATTTTCAGAAGGGGCGGCGGCGATCGTCCTGGCTCGCGAGCCGGGGATTGTCGAGTCTCCGCGACACATCCCGGCTTTTCCTGCCCGACTGAAAAGGATACCGAAGAGCGCCTCGACTGCCGTGCTCGCGGAGATCCTGCCAGGTTCGCAAGTCATCCTTTCCGTTGTCCTGCGCGTCGGGAACCCGCCTGGATATCGCCGAGAAGAACTGCCTTGAAAGACGCCTTCCCGCGCAAGGGTTCTCGCCCCGAAGTCCATTTTAGGCGAATCGCTCGCCTGCTCGACCGTGCAGCAGGTCATTGTAGGCGTCCTGGCGCTTAGAGAAGCTGGCGGCGGCGATGCCCTGGTGACAACGATCGGCTACAACAGGCAGGTGGCGGGACTGATCTTGACACACGACAGCGCGACATGGCTAATCGCTCCCTGATGGATGGCAAAAACTTCCGCCCCCGACATCGTCGTCGCCTCCCGGGATGGCAGCGCAGGCATCCTCGGGTGCGCAAACGCCATCTCGCAAATGAGACTAGTCAATGAATCCTGAAATCATCTCCTACCATGGCTGGCACAACACGCTGCGGCTCGCCAACGAACGACATGGAGCTCTTCGTCACAACGGATGTCGGCCCGCGCATTCTCGTCTACAAGACCCCACTCGGCGAGAACGTCCTGAAAACATTCGACGACCAACTCGGTTCATCCGGAGAGCAAGAGTGGCGCATTCGCGGCGGACACCGCCTATGGCTGGCGCCGGAGGACGCTATGCTCAGCTACCATCTCGACAACGGTCCCGCCGCCTGGCGTTACGATAGCTTTCTCGGGAGAAGTGGTGGTCGAGAGCGTTCAGGAAACGCCCGCAGCGTATTCGCAAGACGCTCGGAATCCTTTCCGCCGCGCAGGGCTCCCGTGTTTCCCTGCGCCACACCGTCGTGAACGAAGGCGACCAACCCATCATGCTCGCCGTGTGGGCACTCACTGTGATGCAGCCGGAAGGCCTGGAAATCATCCCGCAGCCGCCCCTCGGCGAGCATCCGCGTGATCTGCTGCCGAATCGCGGCATCGTTCTTTGGCCCTACACGGATATTTCCGATCTCAGGCTGACACTGGGCACGAGGTTCTGGCTGCTCCGGCAGGCCGCCGACTACCCGCCGATCAAGATCGGCCTGGCCCATCGCGAGAGATGGATCGCGTATGTCTTGAGCGACACTTTGTTCCTGAAGACCTTCGATTACGATCCCACCGCGGCCTATCCCGATGGGGGCTGCAATTTCGAGACGTTCACAAATTCCGAAATGCTCGAAATCGAATCCCTGGGTCCTCTCGTCACCTTGCAGCCCGGGCGAATCGACGAATCATCACGAAACCTGGCATCTCTTTCCCGCTGACCGAGCAACTCGAGATCGACTCGGAAGAAGCCCTTGCCGAATGGATCGCTCCGTTCCTCGAGAAGGCCGGCATCTCGTGAGGCTGCGCGTTGCTGCTCTTGCGCTTGGCGTGCTGTCGTCCTGGCGGGGTGCGAAAGCATCGACACAGGAACGGCCTCACGCGCCGCCATGAACGAGGCCATCCGGAAGGAGCCGGCCGGTAATTATTTCATCGGGCGCCGAATGTACAAGGTGGATTACAAGTCTGGGGCTGGGTGCGCGAACCGGGCAAACCCTGGAGCATCGGCGAAGCTCGTCATGCTGAACGAGCAACGCGTGCTGGCTCCGGATCGGGCACGGAGCAAGACTCGGGACAGACAACAATTACGAATACCGGCTGACCGGCTATTTCTCCGGCGACACCGTTTACGAACCGGCAAGCAACGGCTTCTACCCGGAATTTATCTTGCTCGGCGCCGAGGTGAAGTCAACCAATCCGCCGAACATCTACACACTGCGAGCGCCAGAACGATCCGAAAGCTCGTATCCTGGATCCGCCGCCTCTCGTGAGAAGAGCGAATCTTCCGCAGATGACGCCGGGCTGTCGCATCGCGCCGGGAGATAGACGTAGACTTTCGCCATCGACAAGGAGCTCCGCCGCCCAGCGGGCCGAAGTGCGATGCCTCGCCGCCGTCTGAAATGCCGCGCTCGCGCCTGAGAAACCCGCCTCGATCGGCTAGACTGGCGCATGAACGCATTGTCTCCATCCGCCGAGCTCTCCAAGATATACGGTGCGGGAGAAACAGAAGTGCGCGCCCTGGACGACGTCAGCCTCGACATCGAATCCGGAGAATTTCTCGCGTCTGATGGGGCCATCCGGATCCGGCAAGTCCACTCTGCTTCACATTATTGCGGGCATTGACCGGCCCACCGAGGGCGAGTGCCAGTGTGCAGGGAGTCGACGTCGCGCAACTTAACGAGTCTGAACTCGCCGACTGGCGGAATCAAAATGTCGGATTCATCTTCCAGACGTTCAATCTCATTCCCGTGCTGACGGCCGCGGAGAATGTCGAACTTCCGCTGCTCCTGACGGGTGCTCCGGCATCGCGACGCAGGGAGATGGTCGCCACCGCGCTCGATCTCGTCGGTCTTTCGGATCGGGCGCGCCATCTGCCGGGGCAATTGTCCGGCGGTCAGGAGCAGCGCGTCGCCATCGCGCGCGCCATCGTTACCGACCCCAGCCTGATCGTCGCGGACGAGCCCACCGGCAACCTCGACGCCCACTCCGCGGAAGGCGTCCTGGAGATCCTGCGCGCGCTGAGCTGCGAAGTGCAAAAGACCGTGATCATGGTCACGCACGACCCGCGCGCCGCGAGCCAGGGAACGCGCTCGCTTCACCTGGAAAAAGGACGCCTCCTGCCGGAGCAAAAAGAGCAGCGTTCCGCTCTTTAGAACGATGTCCCTCGGCGGCTTTATCCTTAAGAATGCCCTGCGCAACAAACGGCGTTCGTTTCTGACCGCCGGCAGCGTTGCGGTCAGCATGTTCTTGTTCGTAACTCTCCAGGTGGCCCTCAGAGAGATGACCATCCCTCCCGAGGATGTGAGCGCTTCGCTGCGAATCGCCGTCCGCAACAAGATCTCCCTGGCCAATCACCTTGCCGGCCCGGCAGCTCTCCGCCATCTCGCGCATGCCGGGAGTCGCAGTCGTCACCCCGTTCACCTTCTTCGGCGGAAAGTTCAAGGACGACGACAGTCTTGGATTCGCGCAGTTCGCGGTCGATCCGGAAAAATTCCTGCAACTCTTTGGCGAAGCGAAGATCCCTGCCGATCAGCTCGCGGAGTGGAAGAAGACGCGGGACTCGTGCATCGTCGGGAAGGACACCGCGAAGAAATACGGTCTGAGGATCGGCGATCGGGTCACCCTGGTCGGAACGATTTTCCCCGTCGACCTCGAGCTGAAGATCGCGGGCATTTACGAAGGCACGATCGACGACACGAACATGTGGTTTCACCACAAATATCTCGATGAAGCCATGAACAACTGGGGCAAGGTGGGAATGTGGTGGCTCAAGGCGGAAAATGCCGCGGTGGTGCCCGATCTGCTGCGCCGCATCAATGCGGAGTTCGCAAGCACATCCGCGGAAGTCCGCGCTGAGACCGAGCGCGCCTTCCAAATGAGTTTCGTTTCGATGTGGGGAAACATCAGCCTCTTGATCAACTCCATCTGCACCGTGGTCGTTTTCACGCTGGCGCTGGTAACGGCGAGCACCATGAGCATGGCAATCCGCGAGCGCTTCCGCGAGCTTGCCGTCTTGAAGGCCCTCGGCTTCCGCCGCCGGCAACTCGTCGCCTGCATTCTTGCGGAGAGCCTGGGGCTCGCCCTGGCCGGAGCGCTCATCGGTGTGGGCGGCGCGGCGATTCTCTTCAGCTCAGGAAAGTTCAGCTTTTTTCCCGTTTTCGAACTAACGCCGCGAATCGCCGCGCTCGCTTTTTTGATCGGCGGTCTGCTCGGAGTGATCGCGATGCTCGCCCCGGCGCGATCCGTCTCGCGCATGAGCGTCGTCGAGGGACTCAAGACTCTGGACTAGCGCCATGAAGCTTCCCCTTACCTACAACCTTCGCAGTGTCACGGTTCGCTGGCGCTCCACGCTGGCCACCGTGCTCTGCACAGCACTTGTCGTGGCCGTTTATGTCGTCATTCAATCCCTTGCGGTTGGTCTGGAAAAGTCTAGCGGAAACACCGGCGATCCCCGAAATCTGCTCGTGATACGGCGGGGAGCCACCGCGGAATCGACAAGCCAGATCACCCCTGAGCAATACCGCATCATTCGCTACTTCAAGGGCATCGAACGCGACGCGACCGGCATACCGCTCGCATCCAGCGATCTCAGCCTCGTTATCAACGTGCCGCGGATGCAAGGCGGCGAGGCGAATGCGATCGTCCGCGGGGTCTCGCCACTCGGAGCAAAGCTTCGCCCGCAAGTGCGCCTCACAGCGGGACGCTGGTTCACGCCCGGCAAGCGCGAGGTGATCGTCAGTGAACGCCTGGCCGCGCGCCTCGCCGGAATGCGGATCGGAGAGTCCTTCAAGACGGGACCGGCAACTCTCACCGTCGTCGGCCAGTTCGATGGGGATCGCAGTGCCTTCGATTCGGAGATCTGGATGGACGTCAACGAAGCGCGCTCGATTTTCGACCGGGAGAACTTCTCAAGCGTGCTCCTCCGGCCCGTGGACAACGCCGCCCGCGACGCGATCATCCGCCAATTGGACGCCGACAAGCGCTTCAAACTTCGCGGTCTGCCTGAGGAGCTCTACTATCTCGAACAGACCGGCGCTGTAAAGCTGATCAAGATTCTCGGCAACTTCCTCGCAGCCACGATGTCGATCGGCGCGGTCTTCGCGGCGATGAACACAATGTACGCGGCGGTCGGCGCCCGGACGCGGGAAATCGGCACCCTTCGGGTGCTCGGTTACCGAAGGAAAACCATCCTTGCGGGCATTCTCATCGAAGGCGCGCTTCTCGCCTTGCTCGGAGGGGCGCTCGGCTGCGCGCTCTCCTTCTTCTTCAACGGCTGGAGCGTGGGAACCCTCAGCTTCGAGACGTTCAGCGAATCGGTCTTCGATTTTCGAATCACACCCAAGCTCGTCGCGCAAGGGCTGGCGTTCTCGATAGTAGTCGGCCTGGTTGGAAGCTTGCTCCCGGCGATCCGGGCCGCCAGGCTGCCCGTCATCTCCGCGCTGAAGGCAACCTGACCGTGAGACGAACGAAAATTTCGCCTATTTCCGCCCTATGAAACGCGACGATCTTGAGAAACTGCGCATTCCCGAAAGCCAGCGATCTTCCCGCGGAGTTAACGCCGCCGTTATCTATGGCGCGGCTGCCCTTGCCTTGTTGATCGCCGCTTACTTCGCTTGGCCGCGCGAGTCGGATTCCAAGCGCCTGGTCACACAAACCAAGCCATATCAAGCCGATTCAGGCTCTCCGTCCCCGGCGCCCGCCTCGGCACCGCCCGCCCAGACTGATGCGCTGCTCACCACCAGCGGCTACATCATCAACCGGGAACGAATCGAGCTCAGCCCCCGCTTTGTGGGGATTGTCCGGTGGATCGGTGTGAAAAAGGGCGACCCGGTGCGCAAGGGCCAGGTGGTCGTCCTCCTTGACGACTCGGAGCAGCGAGCCCGCCTCGCCGAAGCAGATGGCAGACTTGCCCGGGCCCAGGCTGCTGTGGCGATCGCCAAGACGCGATTCAGCCGGCTGAAAACGTTGCGCGAGCAGCGCGTCGAGTCCGAGCAGCAGCTCGACGACTCGCTCGCAGAGCTCAACGCTGCGGAAGCCGGCGTAAAGGAAGCAAAAGGTCTGATGGAACTCGCAAGATGGCAACTGGAGTGGACAGTCATCCGCTCGCCGATCGATGGTGTCGTTCTCGAAAAGCTCGCGGACGAAAATGAGCTGGTATCGCCGCAAAGCTTTGGTGGCGACAAAGGCCCCAGCACCGCACTGCTCGCCGTGGCAGACCCCAAAGACCTGCAGGTCGAAATAGACCTTAACGAGGCGGACCTCTCGAAAGTCTGGCTCACGCAACCGTGCCGGGTAGCTCCCGAGGCTTATCCCGAGCGCGTCTACGATGGCTACGTGGCCGAGATTGCCCCGGAAGCCAACCGGCAAAAGGGCACGCTGCAAGTCAAAGTTCAGGTCAAAAATCCCGACCGCTACCTCGTTCCGGAGCTCAGCGCGAAGGTGGATTTTCTCGGGGCTAATTCTCCGGCGCTGCCTTGATTAGAGAGCAGGAAGCGGAACAGGTCGTCTGCAGACTAATGCTCTCCAGATAGGCCTCCGAGGCAGCGAAGGTCAAGAGCAACCGCGCTGACCGTTGTGGCCCTCTTTTCAGGATTCTGGAATGTATTGCCTCTTCGTCGTCAGTGCCGAGCCTAAGGCACCCGTCGGGAGCTAGTTAACCTGCTTCCGCGCTTCGGAAATCCGCCTGAAATGCTGCAGCTTCGCCCTGCCTTCCGACGATAGAACCTCCTGAATCTGCCGCTTAATCGCTAGGGTCACGGGCGAATTCTCACCATACTTTCGCACGGCTTTTTGCAGCTGCATCTGCAGATAAATCCTGTTGGTCATTCTTGCTCTGTTATACGTGAATAAGGCGCTGTTTTGCAGCTTGATACGCGCTTTGTTGGCCATACTTGCAGATAATTTTACCGAATTTCACGATCGAGGGACGCCTTCTTCGCTCTCAGCTGGTTACGGCTTGCTACAGGTCGTCCGTCAATGATGACTGCGCGTAGCGCCCCCCGAGGCGACCGCACGTAGGCTTATCGCCACCAGCCGCGCATTCCTCGAGAGACTTTAAATTCTCCTCCCGGCGATGCCAGATAGCCGGCGTCTAGTTTCCCCCGCCCACTCTCTCCGGCGCGAAGAATTATCGCGAAAGAAGATTCTCCGGGCGCTTGTCCTCGGGCGTCGCCTTGACCTGCGGGGTGGGAAGGGGAACGGGTCGGTCGCTAAGCTTCGGCAATTGCTGCTCGGGCGGCGTGGCTTTCGGATCGTACGGCGTGCCTCCCGCCACAACCACCGAGGCGTCAGCTTTGCGGACGAGGTAGGGCCGCGAATCGTAGACCTGGTAGGCCTGTTGCTTGATGAACTTGCCGTTGACGTCAAAGTGCGAGTAGAGAAAAGCCTTGGGCGCCGTGTTCTGGAGGATATGAATCTGGTTTGCTCCGTCGATCTGAACGTCGGGATTTCCAAAAGCGATATAACGCCCAAGCTGGGTCGTGCAGTAGATGATTCCCCCCTCTTTATCCTCGACTCTAAGGTAAAGCATCGTCGTTCGAGGCAACCGATGAGCAAGCACCGTAAATGTCCTCGTCTTCCCCTCGCCGGCGCCTTCAGGAACCCCGACGGTCTGCTGCCAGAGTTGGCGACCTTCGGTAATTTCCACATTGAGTTGAGGCGACACGAAATAGCGTCCGATCTGCGCCGAATAGATCGCCGCGCGAACGCGGTAGGTTCCGAACTCGCTCAAAGGATACAGGGGCGTCAAGTTAATGAGGCGAGTCAGCCGTTGCCCCGGCTCGATCTCCACGGGTTGGTTGCGATAGTTGGGGTCGACAGGCGGAAGCGGCCGACCGTCCACCGTCTCGATCTGAAAGCCAAACCACTTCTCGCGCGGGGTGTCTGCCAGACTTAGCGTGCTTCCGCTAAGGTTTGTAACGGTCACGGAGCAGATCAGCGGCTCATAGAGCATGTAAAGCGACCGTTTGAAGGCAACATCCACCTGCACCTGTGCGCGCCCTGATGTCATCAGCATGAGAAGCACAAGCACCGTGAAGCCCAAGACCAGTCAGGCGGCACGGCCCTCCGAGTCTGCGAGCGACAGCGGGGCGTGCACTCTCCGAAAGCTTTCCTGTCATTTCGCCGCCTTGCTCGGTTGAGTATCCGAAGCCGTCCTGAAGCCCAGGGCCTCATCGGCTTGGAGATCCGTGAGGAGCAGAGCGCGGCGAGTGATACCGGCATCGGAATTTCGCCAGTTTCCGCCCCGGATGACCGGTATCCTTTGGCTCGGCATGCGAGGATCGGTGTCACGCGACTCGGTCCATTCCGAAACGTTTCCCGCCATGCCCATCACGCCAAACGGGCTTTTGTCGCCCTGCTTGGCATCGACCGGAGACAAGCGTTCATAGCCGTCCTGCTCACCGCCCTTCTTGGGATTCGGATCGAAGTCGCCGCCGCTGTTGGCCAGGGCCGGGTCGGGTTCGTTTCCCCAAGGGTAAGCGAAGCCCTGGGTTCCGCGTGCAGCCTTCTCCCACTCCTGTTCCGTAGGCAACCTGCGGCCCTTCCATTTCGCGTAGGCAAAGGCATCGAACCAATCCACTCCAAAAACCGGGCAATTCACGTCGAGCGGCGCGTCCTGATATTTTCCCCATCGCCTTGCGCGGGCATAGTATCCGTACATCGGACCGTTCGCCAAGTTTTGATCGGCCCATCCGGCAGGCACATGCGACTTGCCCTTGGGCTGATCGGGGTGATCGAATTTCGCGGCCTCATTCGGGATGCTGCTCGAGGTAGCTGAGGAACTCGGCATACTGGCCGATAGTCACCTCGTATTCATCGATAAAAAATGCCGGCAGACTGAGTTTTTGACCGTCCTGATAAATGAACTCCCCGGCGGGAATTTCGAGCATTCGATTGAAGGTGCGAACGTCGCCTCCCTTCGGCCTGAAGAAAAACCACCACAGAAAACCAAGGGCCAGGCCGAATACACAGAGCGAGAAAGCAGAGTTCATGAGCAAGCTCCGTCGCTGCCTCTTTTTCGCGAGCTCAACGAGGCGGCTCGCTTCCCGTTCCTGCGCCTCGAGCTTGTAGACGGCCTCGGGAGCGACCTGCGGCTCCATGGACCGCAATCTTGTTCAGGAGCGAACTCCAGTCCGGGAGCGCCCGCATCTCACCCACCGGCAAGGGAGTCTCGCAAGTTTGCGGACGCCAAGAGCCTGAGAAGTCTCGGGCAGCACCCCGGCGACGATCCGTCCCAATTCCTGCATTTCATCGGTGACGGTGAAAGTCCCGGCAACTTCACGCGCAGCGATGTTGGCGACACGCGGTCGATTGCTCGGGTCCAGGAGAACGGAGTCTCCGGAAAGAAAATTGTGCGCGATATTTTCGCGCGAAAAATAGGCCAGCACTTCCGCGGCGACTTTCATCGCCTGGAGCGCCGTCCGTTCATCCAGAAAAGCCCCCTGCTCGCGTGACCATTTCAGTGAACGGCTGGGAACGTATTCGCAGGAGTAGAAATAGAGACCATCGCTCTCGCCAGCCTCATACACGGCAAAAATGTAGGGATGCCGGACATTTGCTTTGACGCTGGCATCGGACATGAATCTCTCGATCTGCGCGGAATCCTGCGCGAGCTTCCGATCAAGGGTGTAAAGGCGAACGAGCCGGCCCATGGCGGTTTGCACCGCCCGGTAAACTGGACCTTGGCCGCCTTGCTCGATTCTGGCCTCGACCTGATAACTCCCCAGAGCGCTTCCGACAAGGTCGTCCGGCGGCATTTCCACCTCCCACCCGGGCTGACCCGGCGCCCTGGCTGTCACTTTCGGACTTCCGCCGGCGGGTTTGGCCGATGATCGCGCAACCGCCTTGGGTCCCGCCTTTGCCGGGGCGGAAACGGAGACTAGTCTCGGAGTGGCTGCCGAAGCGACGGCTCGCGGAAAGGCCGCGATCACTCTGGCGGCGGGCTTCCCGTTGTTGCCGGAAAGAGCTTTGGAGGAACTTTCAACTGACCGGCGGATGGTTTCGGGCTCTTCGCCTCGAAAAGGCTGCGAATGGCGTCGTCAAGCGCTTCTCCCGTAACCGGCTTGGCTAAAAAGTGGCATCCCTCCATGCGCGCCGAGTGATCGGAAAGATCATAGCCCGAAATGAAGATCGTCCGCATCTTCGGCAAATGCGGCTGAATGGTCTCTCGAAGCGTAAATCCATCCGCGGGGTTGATCGCGACATCGCAGACGAGCACATCCACGCGTCCATTCCGATTGATCCACTCGACCGCCTCATCGCTCGTCGTGGCGACGCCGGGCGAGCCCCATCCATTCTCCTCGAGCCACCCGGCAAGACCGGCGGCCAGACCGGGCTCGTCGTCGACGATCAGGATATTCATTCTCCGCCTTCCTTGAGATAGAGCTGGAGCAGGAAAATCTTTGGCAAGGCTGGCAGGATCGGAGCGGAAGTCCTGCAATTCATTATTGTAAAAGACCCCCACGATGTAGCCGAAGTACTTCCGTCCCGGAGCCCCATTGGCCGCCGCACTGCCGGGCAGTTCGCTGTCAGGAAGCGTGTATTGCACTTCAAGCAATTCCGGTTCGTTGGAAGTCCAGTCGACCGGGGGACTCAGCCATTGCGGCACGACTTTGGATTCCGTGAGAACCACGTCCTGCTCTTCGTTCTGCTCGTAAAAGTAGACGTGGATCTTGACGTCCTGCACGTTGATGGCCGAGCCGGGACGCGACTTCACGGCCAGGCGAAGCGACTTGATCCCGGGTTTGCCATCGCGCAGGCGGGCATCGACGATTCCGAGACTAGCCCCGGGTTGCAATCCGATATCGTCCCGAACATCCGCGCCTGCAGCGTCGGGAATCGCGGGAGCAACATCCCGGGGCGGGCTCTCCCTCGACGCGAGAGCCTGCGCGAGCTGATCGAGCTTGGCTTGAGCCTGGCTCTGGATCTCCGGAAGGAAGTCCGGGATACTTCAGAATTTCCTCGAGAACCACGACGGCCTCCGCCGGTTGTTCGAGCCGTTCGAAACCAACGCCTTGCGCAACAGCACGCTCGGATCGCCGGGCAAGAGCTTCGCCAATTCTTCCAGCGTCTTCTGGGCCGCTTCGAAATCCCCTACGCGAGAACTTCGATCTGCATCGGCGAGCAGCTTTTGCGCTTTTCGCATTTCCGCAGGAGGAACAGGCGGTGGCTGGCGTCTGCTGGGCGGGTGTGGGCGCGGGCGCCGGAGCCGCCTGCGGCTCCGCCGTCGTGACGACCTGCTGGCGCACAAGCGGAATATAGTGCCAGGCCACCGCAAACAACTGGATGATCGCGAGAGCGCCGAAGCAGGCTGATTGCAACGACAAACGTCGTGCCTATCGGCTGCCTGGGCATCGGCGAATGGGCTGCTGGTCTTTGACACAAATCCTAAGCGTTAGCAAAGGGTCGTCAAAAGGAAAGTCCGATGCGCTATCCGAGTCGGCTCGGCGGCGAGCACCGTCTGCAGGGTCAATTCCTTCCCACCGCGCCTCACCCTCATGGCAACCTTCTGCCCGACATCCGTCTCCGCCACACGGTTTCTCAAATCGATGAGGTCGCGAATCGGTTTCCCGTTGAACTCGACGATCACGTCGCCGGATTTCACACCGCCGTTTTCCGCGGGCGATCCTTCATAAGTCAACATGACCAGCACGCCCACAGCATCCGGGCAGGCCGAGTTGCTGTGCGAGTTGGGGAGTCAATGATCGCATGTATGCGCCGAACCACGGCCGAATGAAGCGCCCGTGATCCCTTATGCTTTCGAAAGCCCGTCTCACCGTATTTGCGGGAATCGCAAAACCAATCCCCTGCCCTTGCGGCGAAATCGAGTTATTGATCCCGATGATCTCGCCTTTCAGATTCACGAGCGGTCCGCCCGAGTTGCCGGGATTGATGGCGGCGTCGGTCTGGAAGAATTCGTTGGCCGCTTCGCTCAAGGCCCGCCTGCCCTTGGCGCTGATGATGCCTTGGGTGACGGTTTCCTGCAAACCCAGCGGGTTGCCAACGGCGAATACCATCTGCCCCACGTTTACCGCTGTCCGAGTCTCCAAATGGCAAGGGCTGAAGCCCGTCGGCTTCGATCTTCAATAGATCGCGATGTCGGAAGGGACGTCCGCCCCGACGAACTTCGCGGGCAAAGTGCGCCCGTCGGCCAGCTGAACCTGAACGGCGCTTGGCGTTGGCTACCACGTGCAGGTTGGTCACGATGTGTCCCTTGTCCGAAACGATCACGCCCGATCCGCTCGGGCGGGCGCCGGGCTCGTTTCCGCCAAAGAGAAAGCGCAGCATCTGCAGACGGGGATCCATCGCATCCGCCGGAGTCGCCTCAATGCTCACCACGGAAGGCAGCACCTGGTTGACGAGCGTGGTGAATTCGCGATCGAGCTCGGTCAGGAGAAAGCGGTTGGCGCCGCCCGCTCCGGAGCCGGTCGCTTCAGACAGCCGGCGAAGTCCGCGTGTTCTTCCACAGGTAAAGCCCGCCAACGCCCGCGGCCGCGATCAAGACGAACAGCAGAAAGCGCAAGAGGCTCTTCATGGGCGGGCGACAAACGCAAATCGGAAAAGTCATCGGCCTCGAGACGCTAACCGAACTTGCCGCAGGCTGCATCCGCATATTGCGCGCTTTGTCTTGGATTCCCTCCGCTCCTTCGGCTATCTGCCTTCATGTCACCAACGCCTTTCCAGAAGAAGATATTCTGGGCGGCGGTCACGGCGGTCTCATTTGTGGCGATGGGGGCTGTGGCGACCCTCCTTGGATGGCTTATCGTCGGCGCGATTTCGTACCTTCAGCCGGTGCTGATTCCGATCGCCATCGCGGCCATCCTGGCCTACCTGCTCGAGCCTGTCGTCGAGTGGCTCGAAAGCCGCCGCCTGTCCCGCACCATGTCTGTGATTGCGGTCTTCAGCGTCTCGATCGCGATCGTCGCGGGAATCCTCATCTACATCATTCCCGTCGTGGGAAACCAGGCCCAGCAACTCGCGACGCACTATGCCGGAATACACCGCGCGCGCGCAGACGCTCTTCAATAACACGATCGAGAACGCCAGGCGACTGAGTGACCTGCCGATCTTCCAGAGGCCGTGAAGATGCCGCGACGGCCCAAGCATCTCAGCGGCTACATCGCTCAACGATCGATGAAGGCGTTGCCTGGCTGCAGAAAAAAACTTCCCGACATCGTGGTCGCCGCAGGCGACTTCCTTCAAAAAAGCGTCGGTGGATTTCTCGGCGTGTTTCGGATTCCTGCTCAGCCTCGATCCTCGTTCCCATCTTTCTGTTTTTCTTTCTCAAGGAGGGTCATTCGATCTCCGACAACTGGAGCAATTATCTTCCTTTGCGGGCCTCTCCGCTCAAGAGCGAGATCGTTTCTCTTCTGAGCGAAATCAACAATTACCTCATCAATTTCTTCCGAGGCCAACTCCTGGTGAGCCTGATCGACGGATTGCTCATCGGTTTGTGCCTTCTCGTGTTCGTGCGGCTCGAGTTTTCCCTGCTCATCGGACTGATGGTCGGCATTCTCGGGACTCATTCCCTATCTCGGCATGATGATCTGCTGGATTCCCGCGGTGATCATCGCCGCCGCCCAGTTTGGAGACTGGTGGCATCCCGTGCTGGTCACCATCATTTTCGTTTCGGCCAATAACATCGACGGAATGATCATCGCGCCGAAGATCGTCGGCGAATCCGTCGGGCTGCATCCGCTCACCGTCATTATTTCCGTTCTTGCCTGGAGTTTGATCCTCGGCGGCCTGCTGGGAGCGTTGCTGGCTGTTCCCGCTCACCGCCACGCTGAAAGTCCTGCTCAAACGTTACTTCTGGGATCGCCCGCCAGAGAGCCGCGCGCCGACCTCTACACGCCGGACCGTAATGTTTCCGCGGAGGTACTGGCTCATGACATCCACCGAGGCGAGATCGAGACGGCGGGATTGCAGCCAGCGCACTCCAAACATGTCGAGAGTCGCGCGAAGGGCACGGTTTCCCAGACCATACTTGCTGACCCCAAACTTGCCGAGGTCGGTGATTGACCGGAATCTCCACGATTTTGAAGCCCGCGTTCTTGATAAGTGCCGGGAATGAAACGGTGCACGCCCTTGAAAGGCACCAGGGCCTGCACGCAGACGCGGCGCATCGCCTTCAAGGTGCAGCCTGTGTCGCGCACGCCATCGCCCACAAACCGGCTGCGCACGAAATTCGCGATCGGCTGCTAAGTCTCTTGAGCAGTGTGTCCCTTCGAAGCACACGGATAGCCGCAGACGAGATCAGCGCCGTGTTCGATCTCGGCAAGAAGCCTTGGGATGTCCCGCGGATCGTTCTGCAAGTCGCCATCAAGCAGCACAATAGACTCGCCCCTGGCAGCATGCATCCCGGCGAGCATCGCCGCGCTCTGGCCGGCATTCCTCTTGAACTGAAGCACCCTCACGCTTGGATTGCGCTCGATGCGCTGGATCGTGCCGTCCGTTGAGCCGTCATCCACAAGGATCAGTTCATACCTGCGTCCCTCGAGGGCGCGGAGCTATCTCCTTTTGCAAAATCGCCACGCTATCGGCCTCGTTGAAGAGCGGAACAACGACAGAAAAGTCCGGACTTATTCACAGAGGCAGCGTTTGGTAAATCAGACACAGATAGATGTAAAGCGGGCGAGCATCGTCTCCCGCACCGGGAAGCTCGCGGAAGAGGATCACCGAGTCAAAGGCGGCCTTGATCGCCTGCGGCAGATCGCCGCGCCGCTCGTGGGTAATGTAAAGAGCACTGCGGCCGAGGAAGGCGTTCTCCGCCTGCTGCTCCGTGAAATACTCATCCCTCACTCTGCCGGTCTCCGTAAAGTCCGCATAACTCGGCCAGAAAGCGAACTGGTTTGAAATATCCTGCGACTCGCGAACGTAGACAGTTGGGTGACCGGCTGGAGCCACGAAATCGTTCCTTAAATAGTAGCCGAGCACCGACGCAAGCTTCCGCATCCTCCGCGATGAGAAAGAGATCATCCTGGCCTTCCGCAGATCTTTCAAGGAAGACGCGGCCCACCTCAGACGCCGCAGCCGCCAGCCGCGACCGGCTTGCACCGCATCGAGGATTGCGAGGAGGAAAAAATGCCAGCGAGGATGACCGCCGACCAGCGCAATCCCGCGGCAACGACGGGGCGTGAGGCAAACAAATCCATCGCCTTTAACAACAGCAAGAGGCGCGACAAGCAGAAAATAAACGAACGCCGAGCCGCCGCGGAGAACGAAATAAAGCCCAACAGGACGCCAGGGAGTCCGCACCAAAAGATGAAACGCGCCTCGCGCGTTGCCTTCTGCGCCAGTCCAGAAAGGCAAGCAGCCACCCGAGAAGAATCGCGGGGAGCAAAAGTGGCGAAAGACCCCACATCATGGCGGACAGCGACTGAAGAAAACTCGCCGAGTCGAATTCCCAATCGGTCCGGAACGTTCCGCCTGCGATGGGAATCCAATCCTGCTCCGCATTCCACAGGAGCGGACGCGCAGGCAAAGCGCGGGAATGCCCAGCAAGACGAGCACGCCATAGAATCGCCGCCGCTCGGCGGCGCTTAGGGTCGTAGAGAGCAATGCAACCACGCCCGGCAGGATCGCAACCGCCGCATAGGCAAACCACGAAGCGGCGCCAAAAAACAGGCCTGCCCCGGTCCACCAAACCAAGTCTGCCGCCTTCGCCTCTGAAGCTCGCCAAGCCGCCAGCATGCCCAACAGGACGAACGTCAGGGCCGGGAGCTCAGGTCCCACGCGAAGCGCGCAGAATTGAATGCCGGAACGCATTCAACAGCAGCGCGACCAGACTCGCACGACCTGTCCCGGACAGCGAACGCGCCAATCCAAAACAGGCGAACGTCGCGCAAAGCGCCCAGATTGGCGCAGTCAACCGCCAGATAATGTCCGAATTCTCCTCGAGCTTGCGAATTCCGTCACAACGGCGGTCCCACCCGGACCGTCGAAATATGCGGGAGCAGGGTCTTTGCGAGCAAAGGAAATAGTACGCCTCCTGCGGAGACGGGTCCGTGAACCATACCACGGCGACGCGCGCCGCCGTCGCCACAATCGCAAACAGGAGGAGCGTCTTCGAATCGTTTCACGCAGCCAGCAGACTCGGATGTTTCGCGTGCAACAGCCGGAATGCAACGTCCCCCCCAGCGGCGCCATAATGCCTCGACAGCGGCTACCACCAAGAGGCCGACGCCCGCACCGAGCAAGCACGAAACGAACACATCCAGCGGCCAATGCGAGCCCACATAGACCCGGCTGTAGGCAACCAGCATCGCGGGCACGAAAAGCAACCACCCCCATCTTCGGAAGAAACGCCGCGCACACTGCTGCGACGGCGAAGTTGTTTGCCGCGTGGGCCGATGGAAACGAGTTGCCGCGCGGCGGCCGAATTCGGGCCACCGAATATTCCTCCTTCAGCGGCATAGCCAGCGCAAGAAATCGCGGCCTCGCAAGCGCGAGATCGAGCGTGTGCACGCCCTCGAGCACCTCGTGCGGCCGCGGACGACCCACGACATCCTTGAGCATGCGAACAGCCACCGCGTCCGTTATGGCGATTGCCAGGCCGGCGGTCAGCAACATCATGCGCATGCGAAAGCCGCCCCAGAGTGCCGCGACGATTCCCACCGCGACGAGAAACGGCCACCAAAAATCCAAACTCGACATCACGGCCATCAGCCGGTCGAGAGCCGGATGCGCCCAGGTGTGATTGATCGAGGAAAAGAAGCTGTTGATCCATGTGTCGCCGTAGCTAGCGTGCCCGGATGATTTTCCGTTCCGCGCGATTTCGCAAGCCGCTTGCGCTTCTGATTGCTTTCTCGTTCACGACGATTTGTCGCGCGGAACCCGACGCCGAAGCCATTCTCCGCGCCGCGCGCGTCAATCCCCTGGGTCAAAGCATCTCCTTGAAGGCTCAACTGCGAACCGCTTCCGCGACCACCCCGTTCCAAATTGTGGTGGATGATGCCGTCCACTACCGCTTTGAGAATCCCGAACAGGAGCTTATCCTTGAACTCCGCGATGATTCCTCCTCGCTCTCCGAACGCGTGGGCGGCAAGACGGCGCCCGTTCGGCCGGCGCGCTTCGATGACTCCGTGCGCGGCGCCGGAATCACCTACGAAGACCTCTCGCTGAGATTTCTCTATTGGAAAAATCCGAAACTTCTCGGCGAAGAAACCATCCGTTCGCGCAAGGCCTGGAAAATGGAGCTCCAGGCCGCCCGCGCCTCGTCGCAGTATGGCGTCGCGCGGCTTTGGATCGACCAGGAGAGCGGCGCCCTCCTGCGCATCGAAGGCTACAACAGGGACGGCAAATTGCTTCGCCGCTTTGAAGTCATCTCCGCGCAGAAAATCGACGGCCAGTGGATGCTCAAGCAAATGCGCGTGGAAACCGCTTGATCCCGAGACCAGGAAAATCCTCGGCCGGACCTACCTGGAGGTTCTCGGTAAGACGGAACCGAAATCCCAAGCGATAAGCGCTTCGATCGACCAGACGCTGTGTTAATGGACACAGCATCTTCCGTCTCACCATGTGCGACAAAGTTTAGGTTTGTTTTGTGCAAACGTCCCGCCGATGAGACATCTAGAATCTCAGCGGCGCCACGATCGGCGCTTCGTTGTCAGCCGCTCGACGAACCTTACCCAGGTCTCCTGGCCGGCCAGAATCTCAATCTCGACGCGCAGGTAATAAATAGGGACCTCGGCCTCGAGAATTCTGGGAATGCGCACCGCGTCCTTTTCCGTAGTGATGATGGCTGACAGCCCCCGGCGACCGCATCGCCGGATGAAATTTTCGATCTCCCGGACGCTGTAACGGTGATGGTCCGTGTAATACTTTGAAATCGAAATCTTCGCTCCCAAGTCGATCAACGCGCTCTCAAAGCTCTCCGGCATGGCGATTCCGCAGATAGAGCCGATCTCCAGGCCATTCAGGAACTCGAGCGGCTTGATTTCGCCAGTCACAAAATTGCGCAGATGGCGCGGGCGGTGGGCGCATTCAATGATGTCCGCCGTGCGATTATATTGTCGGATCCGCGCGATCATCTCGGCGTTGTTCGCGACCCGACGCATTTCGTCAAAAAGATGTGCGTGGCGCGGCGAAGATTTCCAGGTGGCTCGCGCAGCGTCCCGCGCGGCAGGAGAAATTCGTTTCCGAACGGTGCCTGGTTGTCGATGAGCACGACTTCGATGCCGTGGCGCATGCGCACATACTGAAAACCGTCGTCGAGAAGCAGCGTGTCAGCCCCGAAATGTTCGATCGCATACTGTCCGCTCGTCACCCGGTCGGCGATCCACGAGCACGACGACACCGCGCAGATTGTTGGCCAGCATGAACGGCTCGTCCCCGGCCGTTCGCGAATCCAGCAACAACGTATTTCCGTCGGATACCAGCCGCGGTGCGAACACCGACTTTTGTCTTGAAGATGCGCGTCCCACACCCGCAGGAGTAGCGGACGCGGAACGCTCTTGTAACCGCGGCTCAGAATCGCCACACGGCGCCCCCCGGCCTGCAAGGCCCGGGCAAGCATTTCCACCACCGGCGTCTTTCCCGTTCCGCCCACCGTAAGGTTGCCCACGCTAATGACAAGACAGCCCAGCGAGCGCGGGCGGAAGTAGGCGATTGCGTACAAGGCAAGGCGAATCTGCACGATGACCGTAGATCGCCGCCAACCCATGCAGGATCCAGCGGAGCACGTCGGCGCGCCGCCCGTATCGACGTTCGAGAATGACGTCGATCGCAAACGTCTCGAGACCTTCCAGCCAGCGCCGCATTGATCAGTTCCGAAGATAAATCCGCACGCCCGTATTGTCCGCACGTGTCGTCACAACCCGCGCGCCGGAGTGTCCGCACGCCGCGAGCATCGCACCGGCCACCCGCTCCACCTTTCCCAGCGTGAGACAGGCAACGGTGGATCCCGAACCGCTGAGCCATCCCCCGAGGGCGCCCGCCTTGATTCCCGCGTCGATCACCGGCGAAAGGAACGGAACCAAGCTTCTCGCGGTACGGTTGGTGCAGGCGATCTTCGAAGCATCCCGCAAGCTTTTCGTAATCCCGGCTCGCAAACGCCCCGGCGATCGCGCAAGCATTCGACACCGAGACGACCGCGTCGCCGAGGGGAGAGCGTTTTCGGAAGCACTTCGCGCGCGTCCGACGTGGACACCTCGAAATCGGGAATGAGCAAAGCAAAGCCCAAGTTCGCGATCGACCCGATAGCGCTGAAAATAGCCGTCCCGCGCGCGCGATAGTGAAGCCTCCAAACGCCGCGGGCGCAGCGTTGTCGGGATGGCCCTCGAGCTCCGCGCACAACTCGAACACCTCCTGGCGGTTCAACGGCGAGCCGGCAAGTTCGTTCAGACCATGCAGCACGCCGAGCCGCACCGTGACGCTGCTTCCCAGACCGCGTGAACGCGGCACCTCGCCCGTGATCTTCCAACCAAAGGAAAACGGCCGCTCACCCGTGCGGCGAAAGAAGGCCGCAGACGCCGCTTCCACCATGCCATCAGGATGGTTAGAAGCCTCGCGTCTGAATGGTGATCCAGTTATAAATTTGGAGGGCGATCCCGAGGCAATCGAAACCCGGGCCGAGGTTAGCCGTTGAGGCAGGAACTTTTACGCGAACGACGCTCATCCTTCCTAGCTTGTAGTGAGAGTCGCGGCTCGACGGAAAAGGACGTTGTTTGCCTGGCAGGCTCCGTTGCGACGCGATTCGGCGTTTGACGTTTTCGCAAAACTCCAGATAGTTTTCGATTTCCGGCTCGACCAGGTGAGGTGGCTGAGTGGTCGAAAGCAGAGCTTTGCTAAAGCTCCGAGCTCCAAAAGGGCTCCGAGGGTTCGAATCCCTCCCTCACCGCCAGTCAATCCCACCGCAAATCGACACCAAGCTCCCGGTAGTCAACGGGTTATTCCAGCAGCCTCCGCCGGACGCCCAACCCCAATCCGACCCCAAGAACACGCACTTTCGTGTGCATAAAGTGCATAAAGGGTCGTTCCGCGGGCGGAACACAGCAAGGCGGAAAGACCAGTCATATTTCCGCTCAATGCTGCGAAAGAAGGCCATCGAGTTTCCGTTCCTTTTTGAACGGCACGGTCGTGTCGGCAGGATCAAGTTTTGGTCAAACCGGAAAATCTATGGGACGTATTTCCGGTTCGCGGGCAGAGCGGTAAAGAACTCCTTCACAACGTTTGAGGCAGCTTACCAGTATCTGGAGCGCGAATTCGCAAGGCTGGACCGTGCCCCTGAGAATAGTCCAGTGGCGTTCCCGCTCCGATCGAACGTTCGAGTCTACCACGAGCTGGAGCAACTTCTCACCTTCCGATGTGGCGCCGGCGTCAGTCTTCGTGATGCCGTTGACTATTTCCTGGCGCACAAAGAGAGGGAGCAATTCAAGCCGCTGAAGGTTGCCGATTGCATTGCCGCCTTCCACGAGGCGAACGTGCGCAGGAAAGTCAGCCCGAGCTACGCAAAGATATCCAAGTCGCGGCTTAATTAACAAGTTTGTGGCGGCGTTCGGGCCGCGGGAAATCCACACTATTCGCGCCACAGAGATTGAGGAATGGCTGACGCCGTTCGAAAACCCAAAAACGTCGAATCACCACCGCGGTATCGTGGTGTCGCTCTTTCTATATGCGCGCGACGTTCTCCAAGCAATCCCGGACGGTGGAAAAGTGGCGCCTCAGCGAGTTGCGCCAGCGAAAGTGGACAAGCAGACCAAAGTCGAAATCTACACTCCGCATCAATTGGAAAAGATTCTGCATGTATGTATTGAGCACGACGTGCAATTGATCCCTCCCATCGTCCTTGGCAGCTTCGTCGGGTTGCGACCGAATGAAGTTCACGGCGAGGAAGCGCGTTATGCACCGCTTGTGTGGGAAGCCATCGACTGGGACCGCAGCGAAATCCACATCGGCGGCCAAAAAGTCCGCGGTCTGAGCGTTCGGGATCTGAGCATTCCGGCGAACGCGATGGAGTGGCTGCGCCCTTTCCGTGGAAGAACGGGCAATGTCTGGGACCGAGCAAAATCATATAATCGCCGCCTCAAAAAGCTGATCGAAAATAAAGCTAAACTGCAGGTCGTGTACGATGGATTCCGGCACAGTTTCGCCAGTTACCGGATCCGTCAGCTGAAAGGCGATCTGAATAAACTCGCCGACGAAATGGGCAATAGCCCCCGCGAAATCATCAACAGCCACAAACGCAACGTCCGCGACGAGGACACCGCAGCGTGGTTCTCAATCACTCCGCCTGCCAATTACGCCGTCAAGCTGGCGATTGCACTAGCAGTTCCTTGAGCGGATTTCGTAAAGCCTGATGAACTCATCGAGGTCATCCCTGCGGTAAAGCACTTTGCCGTCCAGCCTAAACCAGCCTAAACCCAAGAATTTGGACAGCGGTCCGGTAACGATACTTGTCGAAAGTGCCGCGGGAGATGCCGCAATATTCAGCCGCGGCTTTCGCATCCAAATAACCAGGAGCGGCAGCACTCCCTCGGCTGGTTATCAGCCGCCTCAATGCGCTCATTTCCTCTCGAAGCGCCGTTATCTCAGCTCGAAGCGAATCTAGAACGGCAGAAATTACCTCGTTAGCGACAGCTGGAGCACACGCGTTCTCTGGCTGCACGGATGGGACTTTCCCGGCGGGCAGTTCATCGCATCTGGCTGGCTTTTGGCCTGCAGCCTCATCGAGAGCAAGTCTTCACTTCTTTCGAAGGATCCCTACTTTGTGACCAGGCTCGCAATCCGCCGGACAATGCTTTGGTGTTCTGCGTAGATGAAAAGAGCCAAATTCAGGCCTTCAGAGTAGCCAGCCTGTATCGTCCACGCGTCCAGGTCGCCCATCGCGAAGTCAAAGAATACGCGGCGATCGGTTGCCTCGCTCCCCACGGCTTTGTCCATTCTCGTTGTTTTCTGTCGCTGCGTCAGACCCTCGCCGGAACTAGGATGCTGGTTTTCGCAGAGCGCAAGAAACGCCTCGTGTGACAGTTCAAGGCCGAGCAAAACTGCACCCGCTCCCGTCCAAATGCCTTGAACATGACGGTTCTTCGTGTAGTAATCGCCGACACAAAGGTGCTCCTCAAAATAGCCCTTCGCATTGGCGAAATTCGTCTGCGTTTTTGGTGAAAGCATTCGCCCAAACTGTGCCGAATGCTTGAGGAATAGCTGCTCCCTATATGGAGCGGGAGCACGCAGCGCTTCAACGATGCTGCTCGCACATTCACACCGCCGTCGCCGACCCGTCACGCCAAGCTCGTGCCGTTCAAGGACGGTATCGTGGAACAGCGGCAGAAGGGCGCCTCGCTGCGGCTCATCTGCGAATTGCTCGATGTGGCTGTCGGGACGGACACAATCGCGCGCTTTCTCGCCGAAATGAACGACGGTTCGACGCCACAGGGACCGCCGAAACGAGCCGGCCGTCGGTGCTTCGAAGAACTCCCGCCCAAAGACATCGGTGCGGCTGCACTCCAACTGCCAAAGCGCCAGTTCGTGATGATAACCCGCCCTGCGATCCTCAACACTCAAGGGCCAAGGCAACCTTTGCACCCAGCCTTCGAAAAGATGCTTGAGTTGAATCGGTCCGAGCCTGCGGCAGATCTCGGCCAGCCGTTCAGGCTTCTCACAGGAGAGAAAGCCGTTATCTAGGCTTTCGTAGCCGATGTGCTTCCTTTTCCAGTTGGCGTTTGGCCCACTCATGGCCGTTGCAGCAGACGCGCACCGGAAAAGGAAAGTAGGTTCATACCTTGATAAAACAGGGACCGAACTCCTCGTCATCAATATAGAAGTAGTAGTGCTTGACGCAGACGCTCTGCCGCGAGAAGCAAAAATCAACGCGTCCGCCTTGCTTTTGCGCTTTGCCTGACTTGAAGGCCCTGCTGCTTCTCCTGGGCAACTCCGACAAAGACCACCACCCCGTGTCGCGGATCCTTCCTGCGCATCCTCTGGGCCACATCACCTTTGCGCTCTCCTCGCTCGAAGCCCCCCGGGATGTTCTGGCCGCGACAAAGCCTCCACCGCCCGGTTGAATTCCTGCGTCATTTGCCCGAGCAGCGTCGGGGAAACGATCGACTTCTTGCGCGCCCCCAAAAAGCATCCCCTCAACCCATACGCGGTCTGCAACTTGGGAACATAGCCGTTGAGGTAAATACGATCCAAACTATGAACTGACAACTTTGCATGGTCGTCCAGCGCAACTGCGCGATCGTCGGTTTCGCACTCATGATCGGCGACTTTACCGCAACATGTCTCCGCAGCGAATCTCGTCGGTTTGAGGCGCAGCTTCGCTAGTAAAAGCTCATCGTTCCTCGCAAGGTTGTCGGTGCACCAAATCCCCGTCGCGTGCGTCAAGCCGAAATTCGCCGCCAAAGAAGCCGAGCTGTCGTACCGCCCGCAATTGCGGCCAACTCCCGCCTGAGTTCCGACCAGGAGCAATGCACCAACTTTTTGTACTTCGCTACCGCCTACCGGGCCGGCCGATCGTCAGTTCCGCTGTCAGAGAGCTCGCAAACGTTTGATTCGTTCCCAGACTTGACGTATGCGCCCCGTTTCAACACCATTGTACCGATGAGAACACTCGTTGGAAACCGATTCGGTAGGCACCTGCCAACGAACCCGAAAAGCGATTCGCTATGAGTCACCAGGTTGACCCTGGAGATTGCTACGTGGGCGTGGTCGCCATCAACGCCGCGCGAGTTCCTGCAGGGTGCTGCGAATCGACTGACTCGGCTTCCCTGGCCTAGCCCCTTATACAAGATTAGGCGGAAGATACAGTTTTGGTCGATTCGCCCACATTCAGCGCCGGTGACGAGGACTTCATCTTTCCCACCTCGTTCGCGCAGCAGCGTCTCTGGTTCCTCGACCGACTGGTGCCCGACCGTCAGCTCTACACCGTTGACGTTGCAATGCACATCGACGGACGTGTGGATGTGGAGGCTTTGACGTGGGCGTTCGATGCATTGGTAGCACGTCACGAGAGTTTGCGCACCACATTCATTGCGCTGGATGGGAAGCCGTTCGCTCGGGTGGGTCGTGGCGCGCGCATCGTTGTGGAAACGGTCGCCGATCCGCGGGAGTTCGCCCGGCGGCCGTTCGATCTGGAACGGGGACCGTTGTTGCGGGCCTGTCTGATTCCTGGGCAGAGTTTGTTGGTCGTGTGCGTCCATCACATTGTGACTGATGGCTGGTCGATGCGGATTTTCCTGCAGGAGTTATCGACGCTTTATTCGGCTGCACGCATGGGAAAACCGGTGGCTTTGGAGCCAGTGCCTATCCAGTATGGGGATTTTGCGGTGTGGCAACGGCAGGAATTATCAGGCGCCCGCCTGCATCGGTTATTGGCCTTTTGGCGGAAGGAGTTGACCGGGGCGCCGGTATTAGACCTGTTGACCGATCGGCCGCGGCCGGTCGTTCCGAGTTTTCGGGGTGACAGCGTGCCGGTGGAGTTGGCGCCAGCGGCAGTCCAGGCGTTGCAGGTCCTGGCTCACAAGCAGGGTGCGACCTTGTTCATGGCGCTGCTGGGGGTGTTCTCAGTGTTATTGAACCGATACAGCGGGCAGGACGATCTTCTGTTGGGTACGCCGGTGGCCGGACGCACCCGGCGCGAGTTGGAGGGGTTAATTGGGTTTTTCGTAAACACGCTGGTCCTGCGGATCAATCTTGGAGGGGATCCGAGCTTCCGCGAATTATTGGCTCGTATCCGGGATCGGGCGGTCCAGGCATACGCCCATCAGGACCTGCCCTTCGAGAAGCTGGTTGAGGATCTTCAGCCCGAACGCGACCTAAGCCGTAACCCGCTATATCAGGTCTTTTTCCAGCTCGCGACCGCGCCATCATCAAATGGGGACGCGCCCGCCCCATCAGCCACCGGCGATCTCCCCTCCGGCGACGGTCATGCGAACGACCTGCCCGTGCATTTCTCGTGGGCACCCTCGCCGTCGTCCGGCCAATCATCCAAGTTCGACCTCAACCTCTCGCTATGGGATGGCCCGAATGGTGTCGGGGGTCGCTTGGAGTATTCGAGTGAATTGTTCGAGCGAGCGACGGCGGTGCGAATGGCAGACCACGTTCAGGTGTTCCTGGACGGAGTCGTGGCCGATCCGGATGCTCCGGTCAGCACAGTGCCGTTGCTAACCATTGATGAGCGCCGTCACCTGGACGGGCTCAATCGCACGGCCACGCCGATACCCGACCTTTGCGTCCACGAATTGATTGACGCGCAGGCTGCTCGTACTCCCGACGTCCTCGCGATCGGCACGATGACCTACCGCGACCTGGTCCACGCCGCCAACGGTATCGCCCACGACCTTATCGCCCGCGGCGCCGGCCCGGACACGCTTGTCGGGTTGTCTCTTCCCCGTGGCCCCGAGCTGGTCGTTGCCGTCTTGGGAATCTGGAAAGCCGGTACCGCTTACCTGCCGTTGGATCCAGACGATCCCGACGCGCGCCGCCAGCAGATCCTTGCGGACGCGAGCCCGGTACTGGTCCTCACCTCGGCCGACACGTTCCCAGCGCCCCGGGTGAATCCCCCGGTAATCAGCAGTGATCCCCGCCGAATCGCCTACGCCATTTACACATCCGGCTCCACCGGCAAGCCCAAAGCCGTCCTGGCCGAACATGGTGCGGTCGTCAATTTTCTGTGTTGGTTTACCGCGGCATTTCCGGAACCGTTGCCATGGATCACCCGGCTTGCTTTCGATGCCTCGTTGAAGCAGGTGTTCGGGCCGTTGATCACCGGCCGGCCAGTGTGGATCCCGCCCGAACAAGCAGTCACCGATCCGATCGCGCTGGCCCGTGAGCTTGGCAGCCGAAGCGGCGTCGCGCTCAACTGCGTTCCTTGCCAGTGGGAGGCGATTCTCGACGCGGTGGAGTCCGGCCGGGCGCCTTCCCTTGAGGGCTGCCTGAGCACCATCATCCTCGGCGGCGAGCGTCTCGCGGAGTCCCTGGCCGAGCGCACGCACACGGCGATGCCCGGCTCAAGACTCTGGAACGTCTATGGGCCTACGGAAACCACAAGCATCGCAACCGCAGCACTTATAGTCCCCGGGGAAGGCGTGACCATTGGCCGGCCAATTGCCAATGTGCAGGCAGTGGTCGCCGACCGGCACGGCGAACCGGTGCCGATTGGGGTGCCCGGCGAGCTGTGGTTGAGCGGGGCGGGCCTGGCGCGCGGCTATCTTCGAAGGCCCGGGTTGACGGCCGAGCGCTTCGTTTACCGGGACGGGCGGCGTTTCTACCGCTCCGGCGACCGTGTGCGGCGCCGGGCCGACGGCGCCCTCGAATTTCTCGGCCGGCTCGACCAGCAGATCAAGCTCGGCGGCCTGCGGATCGAGCCGGGTGAAATCGAGAGCCAGCTCACCAGCCACCCACAGGTGAAAGCTGCGGCGGTAATTCTTCGCGATGGCCGGCTGGTCGGCTACGTGACGGGGGCCGCGGCGCCCGAGGCGTTGCGTGAATATCTCCGCGCCCGGGTGCCCGCCTGGATGGTGCCCTCGCACATCGAGGCGCTCTCTTCCTTTCCGCTAACGGCCAACGGCAAGATCGACAGGCGCTCCCTGCCGGCGCCGGCCGCGCCGGCCCGCCGCAGCAGAACACCGGTGGGAAACCTGGAACGCCAGATTGCCAGTGTGTGGCAGGAGGTCCTGGGAGTCACCGATATTGGTGTCCACGACAACTTCTTCGACCTCGGTGGACGATCATTGCTGCTCGTCCGGGTCCAGGCCCGGCTCGCGAAGTGCCTCAACCGGCCAATCTCTATGCTCGACTTGTTCCGCCGACCCACCATTCACGACCTCGCCATGCACTTTGTCATGGAGGCGTTATGAGCAACGCTGTTGCGGTCGTGGGAATGAGCGGGCGCTTTCCCGGCGCACCCGGTGTTGACGCCTTCTGGAAGAATATCTGCCAGGGGATCGAATCCATCGGCCGCTTTTCCGACGACGAGCTTGCTGCCGATGGCATCTCCGCGTCGATACGGAACCATCCGCGATTTGTGAACGCGGGCGGCGCCCTCGAGGGGATTGAGCTCTTTGATGCCAGGCTGTTTGGCTACAGTCCGCGCGAGGCCGAGATCATCGATCCACAGCAGCGGATCTTTCTCGAATGCGCCTGGGAAAGTCTTGAGCATGCCAGTTATAACCCGTTCGGCTACAACGGCCTGATCGGGGTCTACGCAGGAACTGGCCCGGGCACGTACCAGGAGCGATTAAAGGCCGATCCCGAACTGGCTGCACTGCTCGGCCAATTCCAGCTCTCGACCGGTAATGAGAAGGACCACCTTACGACTCGCGTGGCCTACAAGCTCGACTTGCACGGCCCTGCGGTGACGATTCAAACTACATGTTCAAGCTCGCTGGTTGCCGTCGTTCTCGCATACCAGGGCCTGCTCACCCGGCAATGTGACGTGGCGCTCGCCGGCGGAGTCTGTATCGTGGTCCCGCAGCGCACCGGCTACCTTTACACGGAGGGAGGCATCCTCTCCCCGGACGGTCACTGCCGCGCATTTGATGTCCAAGCTCAGGGCGCCGTTGGCGGGAATGGGTGCGGCGTAGTCGTTCTCCGGCGACTCGACGATGCGCTCGCCGACGGCGCCCACGTGCATGCGATCATCACTGGCGCGGCCATCAACAACGACGGCTCGCGAAAGGTGGGATATACCGCGCCGAGCGTGGACGGCCAAGCTGAGGTCATAATCCGGGCGCAGGCAATGGCCGACGTCAGCCTCGATCAGATTGGCTATGTCGAGGCTCACGGCACTGGTACGCCACTTGGAGATCCGATCGAGGTGGCAGCCCTGACCGAAGCTTTCCGCAGGGCCACCGACAAGCGCGGCTACTGCGCGCTCGGATCGGTGAAGACCAATGTGGGCCACCTTGACGCGGCTGCCGGAATTACCGGCTTAATCAAGGCAGTGCTGGCAGTCGAGCACGGACAGATCCCGCCGACACTGCACTTTCGCGAAGCCAATCCCGCGCTGAACCTCGCCACCAGCCCGTTCTTCGTCAACCGGGAGCTGCGCACCTGGCCCGGCGCACGGCGCGCTGGCGTCAGCTCGTTCGGGATCGGGGGCACCAATGCCCATGTCGTTGTTGAGGAGAAACCGCCGCTCGCACCGGCCGATCCGGGCCGCGAACACAAGCTAATCGTACTCTCCGGGCGGACACCCGCCACGCTCGCGGCAGTGACCGGCAACCTGGCCCGCTACCTGGATGCCCATCCCGAGCTCGATTTGGCCGACGTTGCGCACACGCTCCAGTGCGGGCGCGTGGCATTACCGCATCGGCGGATGCTGGTCGCAACGGATCGCGCGGAGGCTGTCGCGGCTCTAAGCGGACAAGTGCCCACCGGGCTCGCGGCCGGATCGTCGCCACCGGTTGCGTTCCTGTTTCCTGGTCAGGGCGCCCAGCATTTGCACATGGCAGCCAGCGTGTACGCCGCGGAGCCCATTTTCCGGGCGGAGCTGGACCGGGCGGCAGATCTGCTGCGTCCCTTGCTCGGTGTAGATTTTCGGCAGACCATCTTCCCTTCTGAAGGCCAGACCTGCCGCGCGCAGGAGTCGCTACGCCAGACCGCTGTCGCTCAACCGGCTCTATTCGCGGTCGAGTACGCGCTCGCGAAGGTATGGATGCAGTGGGGGGTGCGACCTGACGCTCTTATCGGTCACAGTGTTGGCGAGTACGTAGCTGCCTGCATATCCGGAACCTTCTCGTTCGAGGATGGCCTCGCCCTGGTTGCCGAGCGAGGGCGGCTCGTACAGGAGATGCCGCCTGGCGCGATGCTCGCGGTCTCCCTGGCGGAATCGGCGGTGTGCCCGCTGCTGGGTGACGCTCTCTCGCTCGCAGCCGTCAACGGTCCGGCACAGTGCGTGGTCTCCGGCCCCGTGCCTGCCATAGAGGTAATTGAGCGCACATTCGCCGGGTGCGGGGTGCCATTCTCGCGCCTGCACACCTCACATGCATTCCATTCGGCCATGATGGATCCCGTGCTCAAGGCATTTGCCGACCGCCTCGGCGCGATCGCGCGGCACGAGCCGGTTATCCCGTGGATCTCCAACGTGCAGGGTGGCTGGATCAAAGGAGTCGAGGCGACCGACCCCTCGGTACTGGACCGCCCACCTGCGTGGCACTGTGCGTTTCAGCGACGGACTCGATACGCTGCTGGACGATGCGGACTGCATCCTGCTCGAAGTGGGCCCTGGCCAGACCCTCACCGGCCTGGCACGATCGCATCCGGCCGCCGCCGGGCGGACAATCGTGGCAAGCCTGCCGCATCCGATGGATCGGAGTGACGACGAGCGCCACCTCATTGGCGCGCTCGGACGGCTGTTCGTGGCTGGCGTCGACATCGACTGGGGTGGCTTTCAGGGAAACGCCCGGCGCCGCCGTGTCCCTCTGCCAACCTATCCCTTCGAGAGACAGCGCTATTGGATCGATGAGAAGCCGCGCCGCGCCGCCTCTGCGGTCCCGGCGTCGTCCCCTGTCATTAAGGCCGGGTCATCTGAGGATTGGGTCTGGGTACCGGCTTGGCGGAGGACCGCCCCGGTCACGTCCCAAGACATCTCGCAGGAGTCGTGGCTCGTGTTTGAGGGGGGCGCGCTGGGCGGGGCCATCGCCGAGATGCTACGCGGTCGCGGCGAGAAGGTGGTGCGCGTCACGCCGGGGTCAGAATTCGATCGCATGGGCAGCCACCAGTTCCGGCTAGATCCGGATTGTGAATCCCACTACCGGCAGCTCATTGCTACACTCCAGGCGCAGAAGCTCATGCCCGCGAGGATCGTGCACCTGTGGAGCTTGGCCGGACGTGGACGCACGAGCTTTTACAGCCTGCTCTTCCTCTGCCAGGCCTTAATTGGCGCCGGCCAGGTGGAACCAGTCGAGATCGCAGCGGTATCCCGCGAGCTTTACGACGTGACCGGCGGCGAGCGGCTGCAACCAGACGCGGCTTTGCTCCTCGGGCCCTGCAAGGTCATCCCGCAGGAGTATCCACAAATCACCTGCCGGAGCATTGATCTTGGGGCAAGCAATGACGCGGCAATGCTCATCGCCGAGCTGACCGCCGGACGCTGCGAGCCTGTCGTAGCCTACCGTGGTGGCTACCGATGGGTGCAGGAGTTCGACAAGCTCGCGCCAGCAGTGGCCCAGTCGGGCGTTCTGCGCGCTGGCGGAACGTACCTGGTCACCGGAGGCCTTGGTGATGTCGGCCTGGCTCTCGCGGAGACGATCGCCCGGATGGTGCCGGCAAACCTCATACTGCTCGGACGCTCCGAGATTCCGGCGCGCAATTCCTGGACAACGTTTATTGCAGCGCACGGCGACCGGGATCCGATGAGCCGGAAGTTGGCGGGAGTCCAGGTGCTTGAGCGGCTGGGCGCCCGGGTACTACCGGTGAGTGCGGACGTGTGCAGCACCGCGCAGCTGCCGGTCGTTCTCGATCAGGCGCGCGCTGAATTCGGCCCGCTGAACGGCGTCATCCATGCTGCGGGAGCTACAGAAGCCGACGCGTTTGGTCCACTCACGGAAATGACGGCCGCCACATGCGAGCGGCATTTCAGGCCGAAGGTCGACGGGCTGCGGGCACTCGACGCCGCTCTGGCGCATGAGCATCTCGATTTCTGCGTGCTTGTTTCCTCGCTATCCGCACTGCTCGGCGGGCTCGGGTTCGTCGCGTACGCCGCGGCCAACGCATTCATGGACGCCTTTGCGGCCGGTCGGGCACGAGGGGGCGCACACTGGATGAGCATTAACTGGGATGGCTGGGATTTCAGCAGCAATCCCCGCCAGGGACGGCTCGCGCTTACTCGGGCCGAAGGAATGGGGGTGTTCCAGCGGCTGATGTCATTGCCGATCCGGGCTTTCCCGGCCCAGGTGGCAGTCTCGACCGGTAACCTTAACACCAGGATCGACCAATGGATCCGGCTGACAGCGGTGCGCACCGAAGCCTCTGCCGTGCAGTCAGCTCCGCTCGCAGCAACACATGAACGCCCCGCACTGGACAGCGACTACGAACCGCCGGGTGATGACATCGAGCGCTACATAGCCGAAATCTGGCAAGCGCTACTGGGAATCGAGCGGATTGGCCGGCACGACAATTTCTTCGCGCTAGGTGGGCACTCGCTGCTCGCCGTGCAAGCTGCCTCACGCCTGCGCGACGCGTTCCCAGTGGAGGTTTCCGTCCATGCGCTCTTCGAAGCACCTACGGTCGCTCGCCTTGCTAGCGTGATCAGCGAGGCGCTCAGTGCAGCCACGCCCTCCGAAGCCCTGGCCGAGATTCTCGATCAGGTGGAGCATTTGTCAGATAAAGAGATTGCCGACCTGCTGGTCGAAACCTCCGGGCCACCATCGCCAGCGTCAACAGAGCACCTGCTGACAGGCGACATCATACACGCGATCGATTGCAGCCGGGCACCAGACGGATCATCTGCAAAGGCAGCGATCCAACGTTTCTACGACACGGTTAACGGCCAGCTCGATGCCGGCCCCGCGGGGCAGTACGCATTTTTCCTCAACTATGGCTACGCCGCGGACGGGCGGAGCGAGCGAGCCAAACACCAACTCCCCGAGAGGACCCTGAATCGCAATAGCATCCAGCTTATCCTGGAGGTGGTCGGCGACTGCGAGCTTTCGGATAAACGGGTGCTCGACGTAGGGTGCGGTCGCGGCGGGACAATCACGGTAATGCACCGGTTCTTTGCTCCCGAGGTAATCGTTGGCCTTGATCTCTCGCCCGGCGCCATCGAGTTTTGCCGGCGGGCGCACGCTTATCCGAAGGCCAGCTTCGTCTGCGGCGACGCCGAGCAGTTGCCGTTTCCTGCCAGGAGCTTCGATGCGGTGGTCAATATTGAGTCGTCCCACAGTTATCCGGATGTGGCCGCTTTCTATTCGGAAGTGCACCGGGTTCTCGAACCGGGAGGGGTTTTCCTTTATGCCGATACCATGCCAGCCGGCGAAGTGGATTTCCGGCTTGAACTCCTCGAGAACCATGGGTTCCGGGTCGAACTCGCGCGCGACATCACGTCCAACGTGGTGCGCTCCTGCGATGAACTCGCTCAGATTCACGCGCGGGCATTCGCATCCGGGAATGATCCGGAAGTGCTCGGCGATTTCCTGGCTGTTCCAGGATCGGAGAACTACAACAGCCTGCGTTCCGGCAGATTGCTCTATGGCATCTGGCGGTTAAGGAAGATGTGATCATGCTGACTACCCCCCAATCCAAAAAGAACGCTGTGGCGGCACGGTTGGCCGCGCTCTCGCCGGAACGGCGGGCGGTGGTGGAACGCCTGCTGCGGGAACGGGGAACGGTGCCGCGCGCGGCGCGCGACGGATTGATGGTGCTCTCCTTCGGCCAGCAACGATTGTGGTTTATGGCGCAGCTTGACCCGCTCAGCTCGGTGTACAACACGGTGACGAGTGTGCCATTGCCGGACCACGTGAATCTGGATGCCTTGCAGTGGGCAGTCGACCAAATCGTGGAGCGGCACGAGAGCTTGCGGACCACGTTTGTCGCGATGGATGGAGAGCCCTTCGCGCGAGTAAGCCCCGGTCTCAGGGTGGTTGTGGAAGTCGATGCGGCACCGGCGTCGTTAGCGCGAACCCCCTTCGACCTGGAGCGCGGACCGCTGCTGCGGATATGTGCGATGCCCCGGCAGAAGCTCCTCGTGCTGTGTGTGCACCACATTATCACCGACGCCTGGTCGATGCGGATTTTCCTGCGGGAATTGTGGCTCTTATACACGGCTCGCATACGAGGCGAGCAGGCAAGGTTGCCACCATTGCCCATTTCATATGCTGACTATGCCATCTGGCACCGGCGGGAGCTGTCCGGTTCTCGGCTGCAGGTGCTTTTGGATTTCTGGCGAGCCGAGTTGACCGGTTCACCGGTGTTGGATCTGGTGACGGACCGGCCGCGGCCATTGGCGCCCACTTTTCGAGGCGGCAGCGTGCCGGTGCACATTCCGGAGCAGGTAACTGTGGGATTGCGAACCCTGGCGCGGGAGCAGGAGGCAACGCTATTCATGGTGATGCTGGGGGCCTTCGCGCTGCTATTAGGCCGCTATAGCGGGCAGGATTGTGTCGCCGTGGGGTCACCCGTCGCGGGTCGAACCCGCAGTGAGTTGGAAGGGCTAATCGGTTTTTTCGTCAACACGATCGTCTTGCGGTGCGACCTCCGCGGCGAGCCGACCTTCAGGGAGCTCCTGGCCCGGATCAAACAGACCGCGATACGCGCTTACGCCCACCAGGACCTGCCGTTTGAAAAGCTCGTCGAAGATCTCCAGCCCGAACGCGACCTGAGCCGCAACCCGCTTCACCAGGTCATGTTTCAACTCGAGAAGACGTCCTCGGCTGCCGCGCCGGACATTCCGGCCGTCGTGGAGAAAGAAACGTCGGTTTTCGATCTCTCGCTCGACTTGTGGGATGGACCGGGGGGCCTTGGTGGAAGGCTGGAGTACTCGAGGGAGTTGTTCGACCAGGCCAGCGTCGAGCGGTTGGTGAGACATTTTGGGATTCTGCTCGAGGGTTTGATCGCCGAGCCCGACGCCCCGGCTCACCGGGTGCCGTTAATGAGCGCCCGCGAACATGAACGGCTCAGCACTTTTAACGCCGCAACGGCGCCGGTACCGCGTCAGTGCGTCCATGAACTGATCGATGCACATTCCATCCGCACCCCTTATGCCCCCGCGGTGGGCCCGCTGAACTACCGCGACCTCGTGCAGCGCGCCAACGGTGTTGCTTGGCACCTGATTTCCTGCGGAGCCGGTCCTGACACCCTGATTGGCGTCTGCCTGACCCGCGGTCCTGCACTGGTGACTGCCCTATTGGGGATCCTGAAGGCCGGCGCAGCATACCTGCCGATCGATCCGGACGACCCGCCAGCGCGCCGGAACCAGATGATCGCCGACGCCTCTCCCCTGCTTGTCCTGACCGACGCCGATACGTTGCCTCCTCCTCGACCGGATCCGCCGATTCCACCCGGCAACCCGGCTTCTCTTGCCTATGCGATTTACACATCCGGCTCTACCGGACCCCCCAAGGCGGTCCTGGTCGAGCACCGCTCGCTGACCAACCACTGCGTCGCTTTCGCGCGCGAGGCGCATCTACGCAGGACCGATCGTGTGCTCCAGTTTGCCTCGCCGGCGTTCGATGTCGCGGCGGAGGAGATCTTCCCGACGTTGATCGCGGGCGGCATCGTCATCCCGCGCTCGGGCCACCTGGTCCCATCGATTACCGACCTTCTTGCGCAGATCGAAAATGACCAGGTTACGGTCGTGAATCTGCCGAGCGGCTACTGGCACGAGTGGGTCGAGGCGATGGACAACGGCACATGCGCCGGCGTTCCGGCTAGCCTTCGGCTCGTCATTATCGGAAGCGAACGGGTCGAGCCAACGCGCGTCACTTCGTGGCGCCGGCACGTCGGTAACCGGCCCGCACTCCTTCACGCCTACGGGGTGTCGGAGGCAACCATCACCTCGCTGATGTACTGGATCGAGGACGAGGCGATCGCGCTCGGTTTTCCCATTGCCAATGTCCAGGCGGTGGTCGCCGACCGGCACGGCGAACCGGTGCCGATCGGGGTGCCCGGCGAGCTGTGGTTGAGCGGGGCGGGTCTGGCGCGCGGCTATCTTCGAAGGCCCGGGTTGACGGCCGAGCGCTTCGTTTACCGGGACGGGCGGCGTTTCTACCGCTCCGGCGACCGTGTGCGGCGCCGGGCCGACGGCGCCCTCGAATTTCTCGGCCGGCTCGACCAGCAGATCAAGCTCGGCGGCCTGCGGATCGAGCCGGGTGAAATCGAGAGCCAGCTCACCAGCCACCCACAGGTGAAAGCTGCGGCGGTAATTCTTCGCGATGGCCGGCTGGTTGGCTACGTGACGGGGGCCGCGGCGCCCGAGGCGTTGCGTGAATATCTCCGCGCCCGGGTGCCCGCCTGGATGGTGCCCTCGCACATCGAGGCGCTCTCTTCCTTTCCGCTAACGGCCAACGGCAAGATCGACAGGCGCTCCCTGCCGGCGCCGGCCGCGCCGGCCCGCCGCAGCAGAACACCGGTGGGAAACCTGGAACGCCAGATTGCCAGTGTGTGGCAGGAGGTCCTGGGAGTCACCGATATTGGTGTCCACGACAACTTCTTCGACCTCGGTGGACGATCATTGCTGCTCGTCCGGGTCCAGGCCCGGCTCACGCAGTGCCTCAACCAGGAGATCTCGATACTCGACTTGTTCCGCTGGCCTACCATCCACACACTCGCCACTCATCTCGCCGGAGAGCTTCGATGAGTGACCGCTCCGACGACGATCCGCGTTCGCTCGCGCTACGGCTGCAGGCGTTGTCACCGGCGCGGCGCGCGGTCGTAGAGCGTTTGCTGCGTGAGCGCAAGCGTGAGGGAGAGATCCTGCCGCGGCCAGGCCCGGACGGGTTGGCGATGGTCTCCTTCGGTCAGCAGCGGTTGTGGTTCATGGCGCAGTTGGATCCAACCAGCTCGGTATACAACACGGTCAGCAGTGCGACATTGGCGGCACCGGTGGACGTGGCTGCCTTGCAGGGGGCAGTCGATACATTGGTCGCGCGGCACGAGAGCTTGCGGACGACATTCGAAGCGGTGGACGGGGAACCGTTCCAACGGGTGAATTCACATGCAGCCGTAATCGTCGAGGTGGGTGTCCCGGCCACCGAATTTGTTCGCCGGCCATTCGATCTGGAGCACGGACCGCTGGTGCGGATCTGCGTGGCTGTCGATACGGGAAAGGTGGTGGCGTGCGTGCATCACATCATCACTGATGGCTGGTCGATGGGGATTTTTCTGCAGGAACTCTCGGCATTGTACGAGGGGCGAGTGCGTGGGGTCCCCGTGACGTTGCCTCAGTTGCCCATCCAGTACTGGGATTACGCGGCGCGGCAACGCGCGGAGCTCTCGGGACCGCGTCTGTCGGAGCTTCTGGATTTCTGGCGCGCGGAGTTGGCGGGGATACCAATGCTGAACCTGTTTACCGACCGACCGCGCCCGGCAATGCCATCGTTCCGCGGCGGGACGGTCCCGGTACGGATCTCGCCGGATGTGGTGGTGAGGCTGCGGGCATTGGCTCGGGAGCAGGGCGCTACCCTGTTCATGGCGGTACTGGCCGGATTTTCGGCCTTGCTGGGCCGCTATTGCGGGCACGACGAGGTGGTCATCGGGTCACCCGTCGCAGGCCGAACCCGGAGCGAAACGGAACGGCTTATTGGATTCTTTATCAACACCATCGTCTTGCGCTGTGATCTTCGTGGCGACCCAACCTTCCGGGAACTACTGGCCAGGACTCGGACGCGTGCTATGCGTGCGTATGCCCACCAGGATCTGCCTTTCGAAAAGCTCGTCGAAGATCTCCAACCCGAACGCGACCTCAGTCTTAACCCGCTGCACCAGGTGGTCCTGCACCTTATCGACTCGTCCTTGAATGAGCCGGAGGCCGATGCCGATCATTCTCACGTCAGCACGGGCACATCACCGTTCGACCTGGTCGTCCACCTGAGGGCGGCCGGTGCGGAGCTGCAAGGCGACGTCGAATACAGCAGTGAGTTGTTCGATCGCTCCTCCGTGGAGCGGCTTGTCGGGCACCTGGCGGTACTGCTCGAGGAATTGGCCAGTGATCCGGACGCACCGCTGAGCCAAATGCAGATGCTGACACCATGCGAACGGCAGCAGCTCGAAAACTTTAATGCCAAGGCAGCGCCGATCCCATCGGAGTGCGCGGTCGAATTGATTGACGCGCGCGCTGCACGCACGCCTGATGCTCTCGCGATTGGCACGATGACGTATCGCGAACTGGTCCACGCCGCCAACGGCATCGCCCATGATCTCCTCGCCCGCGGCGCCGGTCCGGACACTCTGGTTGCCGTGTCTCTGCCCCGCGGCCCGCACCTGGTTGCCGCGCTGCTTGGGATCTGGAAAGCAGGAGCCGCATATCTGCCGCTGGATCCCGATGATCCTCCGGTGCGCCATCGGCAGATCCTGACCGACGCCCGGCCACTGCTGGTTCTGGACCATCCTCGTCAGTTTGGTCCCCCGCAGTCCGACTCGCCGCAGCTGCTTGCAGACTCCCGCAGGCTTGCGTACGCTATCTACACCTCAGGCTCCACCGGCACACCCAAGGGCGTTCTGGTGGAGCATGTCTCGTTGTCGAATCTCATCGCCTGGCACATTCGCAAGTACCAGGTCACGGCTGAAGACCGAGCCACGCTGATCGCAAGTCCCGCATTCGACGCATCCGTATGGGAACTCTGGCCGTACCTTACAGCCGGGGCTAGCGTCCACGTACCACCCCCGGGCACCCGATCGCCCTCCGACATTCTCGCCTGGTTTGCCGCCGAACGAATCACGATCAGTTTCCTGCCGACCCCACTGGCGGAGGCGGTGCTGGCCGAGCCGATGCCGCCGCACCTTGCGCTGCGCTTTCTGTTGACCGGCGGGGATCGTCTGCACCGCTCGCCTGAGGGCAGGTTGCCATTCGAGCTGGTCAATCACTATGGGCCCACCGAGGCCACCGTGGTCGCCACGGCGTGTACCGTTCAGCCGGATACGGCCGAATCACAGCCGCCGATCGGCCGGCCGATCGACAACGTCCAGGCAATGATCGTCGATCAGGCTGGCCACCCGCTGCCGGTCGGGGTGCCGGGCGAGTTGTGGATCGGCGGAGTCGGACTTGCCCGCGGCTACCTGCGCCGCCCGGAACTCACCGCAGAGCGTTTTGTGGAACGCGGCGGAAAGAGGCTGTACCGCACCGGTGATCGGGTGCGACGCCGTGCCGACGGGGAATTGGACTTTCTCGGCCGCCTCGACCACCAGGTGAAGCTCCGCGGATTCCGAATCGAACCGGGCGAGATCGAAAGTCAACTGCAAGCTCATCCTAGCGTGCGTGCGGCCGCGGTCGCAGCACGCGGCGATCGTCTGGTTGCCTATGTCGTACTCTCGTCTCCGCTGGAGGGAAGCGATTCTCTCCGTGCGCACCTGCGGGCTCGCTTGCCCAGCTACATGGTGCCGGCGCGATTCGAGATCCTGGAGGCGATCCCCCTTACCGCCAACGGCAAGATTGACCGGCGCGCTCTACCATCGCCAATCCATGATGACTCGACCTACGTAGCCCCGCGGACACCCACAGAGCACACTATCGCCGGGATATGGGCGGGACTGCTCGGCCGCGAGCGTGTCGGCGTGTACGACGATTTCTTCGAGCTGGGTGGCCATTCTCTACTGGCCATGCAGGCGGTGTCGCGAATCCGGTCTATTCTCCGCGTCGAACTTTCTGTCGGTGCGATTTTCGACGCGCCGACTGTGGCGCGTCTCGCTGCCGCGCTCGCACACGCGCCGCCGGCGAACGCATGCACGACCCAGACCATCGCCCGCGCTCCTCGTGACCGTTATCGCGCCCGCGTTGGGCTGGATGGCATGCTGGTGATTGACCAGTCGCTGCGGCAGCTGCTGGGACTCGATAAGAGGGAGGATTGAGATGGAGGCCAGCATCAAATTCGTGGAAAGCGCCGGCGAGACAACACTTCTGATCGACGGCGGGCAGGCCATGCAGGGCTGGGAAGCAGACCTCATGCGTCGCAGCGGTGATATTCTCTGCCGCTACGGCAGCGAGTTCATGGAAGTGGGCCTTGGCCTTGGAATCTCCGCACTGCACATTGCCGGTCAGCAGAGCACACGGTGCCACACGGTCTTCGAGTTGCACCAGCCGGTTATCGACCGCTTCCTCGCCCAGACTCCCAGTATGCCCGGCGCCCTCGAGATCATCCATGGCGACTTCTTTGCCATGCTTCCAACGCTGCCGAGGGCAAGCGTCGACGGAATCTTCTTCGACCCGTATCTCCCGGCTGAGACGCGCAACGACCCAGCCTTCTGGAACGCAATGGTTCCGCCGATGATGGCGCTCATCCGACCCGGCGGCGTGTTCGTACCGTGCTTCACGACGCAGCCGTACTTTCTTTTCCTGCATTTCTTTGAGCGCGCAATCATCGAGCGGCGGCACTACACCGCCTACGCACAGACTTCCTACACCGTCGCGACCTCGGGCCACGCATTCATCCAGTGTTATTTCATACCTGGCTGACCCCGTCGACGCTTCGGTTGTGCCCTTCAGCGCGCAGGGCAGCCACGGACCCGATCCTTAAGATCCATAACGATCTCGATGATCTTCCCGCGGCGGTGTGCGAAGCCGGCGGTCTCGGCATCTACCTCATTTCGCAGCATGCATGCTCGATGGTTGCCAATATGAGCATCATGATGGGCGAAACGTCGTGAGGCTCATCAAAAATCTATGAACCGCTGCATACAGGCGCTTCCGGAGAAGCGCCGGAACACGCCGTTAGCCTCTCGTCTCTTAGTCAAGCGTTGGTCCGCGTGTTAATCGGGCTCCAAGAGAGACCGTGGCCCCAAACTTGACGTACGCATTACGCTTTGGGACCATCCGTTCATGAAGGCGCCCGCTGAGAACGGAGAGCAAGTTTGCCTTCTCGCACAACGGAGCAGCGATGAATCAAAGGGATCGTGAGATTGAAGTTGCGCGAATGCTCAAGCGACGGGGCGCCGTGCTCGAAAGGCTGCAAGCTCTGCCCAACGTGCGTTCCGTTGGCGTTGGAATGCGCGTGCGCCGCGGCAAGCTGACCGGCGAGCTCGCGTTCGGGGTGTATGTGGACGTCAAGGTTCCGCGAGCGAAACTCGTCGCAGCCGACCTGATTCCGGAGATAGTCGAAGGCATTCGAACGGACGTGCTCCAGATCGGACGGGCCCGGAAGCTCTGCTGGTCCAAGGGCACGCGTCCCCTCGTCGGGGGCGTCGAAATCAGCGACTCCCCGGTCGATACCTTTTCCATGAAGAGCGGGACGCTCGGCTGCATCGTCACCACCGCTGACGGCAAGATGGCCGCGCTGAGCAACGAGCACGTTCTGCGCCACAAAATGCATTCCGACCGACACGTCTATCAACCCTTCTATGACGATTGCCTCGGCTTCCAATGCAATAAGATCGGCGAATCGATCGCGGGGCTTGAAAATCATTTCGAACACGAAGTAACCTCGTTCTGGATCGACTGCGCCATTGCCATCCTTGACAGCGGAATCGGCCGTGGCTTCCGGCTGCGCAGGGCATTCACAAGACTCTTGAACTCATCGAAGTCGCCATGCCCGCGGGAGTGGAAGGAAAGTGTGCGGCCCCCAGTGCCTCCGAGATCTCCTGGCCAGCGCCGACGAACTTTCCTTTTGGTGAAGACCAAGTCTCCTCAACAAGGTCGTTTGTATTTATCTTACGCATAATCCTTCACTGCATTCGCGCGCCATCGACACGAGCGTCGCGCCATGATGAAATTCGCGCCGGAGCGGCCAATGACCACCACGCGCGAGCACTATATCGTGCGGGCGAAGCCAGGTTGAGCATTCAGCGATGAGCGTTGCGGCGAGCCCACGAGGCTCCTGCATCGCTTCCAGCGCATCATTGATCATCCGCTTGCGTTCCTCCGGAATACTCCAGCCCATTGGAGTCGCTTGGTCAAGAGAACGGATTGGATCGAAATACAAAAACCCCACGCCAGGTTTAACGCTCTGACTGGCGAAAACCGCAATCCCGGTTTCGCGATTGTAATGCTCGAATGAATGCGCGTCGCGCTTTCCGCCCCCACCCATCGTGTCCACCACGAAGCTTGGTGTGTTAAAGCCTGGAGTCGTGCCTCGCACGTGCTTCTCGATTCGCAGTCCCTGATCGAGCGAAGTGCGCAAGTCTTCCTCGCCGGGAACCATGTCGTGGAGTTTCCCGCGAAACTGCTGCGCATGATCGCAAGACGCTCGTGTCGGGAGGGATGCGCAGGAAAGACGTCTATCGGGATCAAGATCAAGGACTATGGCATCGAGCGGCTCGATCAATCATCGCAGCGAGCAGCAAGGAGTTCCAGGTCAGCCTGGAGCAACTCCGCGGCGAAACGTCTCTGACATGAATGGATGCCGGAAGGCAACGCTTGGTAGATGCCGCGGGCGCGCTCTTTGGCGGGGAGGACTTCGAGGCAAGTCGTCCACCAGCCAGTCTCGATTGTGCTGATGAATTCTTGCGGCAATTTCTCGTCCCGCATCTCGACGGCGAATCGCACGTGATCATATTCGAGCGGGATGAGCCCGCCACCGGTAAAAGCGACCCCTGCATACCAGACACAGACGCGACCGTCGTTCGCAGGGCGGCCGATGGCGCCGCAATTGAGGAAGTGTCGTCCGCTCGGCAGCTCACGATGCCAAGGGAGGCCAGTATGCGTCGCGACAATAAGATCAGCGGCGTTCTCATCGCACAGACGCTCGAGGAAGGCCGTCGAGGTCGTGCTTTCCCAAAGAAACTCGTTGATCTTGCGCGGTGAGCCGTGGCAAAGGTGAATACGCGCTCCGCCTAACTCAAACTTGCCTTGTTTCGGCAGCGATCGCATCCACGCCTTGTTCTTCGCGGAGGTACGGCTGCGCGTGTAGAGATAGGAGAGGCGGGCAAAATAGTTGTCTCTCGGATCGGTATAGCCGCATTGGCAATCGGGGAGGTCGTTCCCTACCGAGTCGTCGTAATTGCCTTGGATGACGTTGACGCCGGCATCGTGAAGGAGGGAAAAGACCTTGTCGGGATTCGGGCCGAAGCCTCCGAGATCGCCGAGGCAGTATAAGTCGCGGATTCCGCGGCGGCGCACGTCTTCAAGCAGAGCCGAGAGCGCTAGATGATTGCTGTAAACGCCGCCAAATAGCGCGACCTGGCTCACGTTCATGCGGGCTTTTGCGCCAGCCAGTCGAGCAGCGAGGTAAACTGCTCAAGCCCCGTGCGGATAAGGAAGTCGGGCGTGCGGCCATAGCTCTTCATGCCGAGCGTGAAGTATCCGGGCTCGGGATGGACGAGGCTTTCCGCGCCAAAGCCGGCGAGCGCGAGGCAGTCGCCACCAGTCTCGCCGAGCAGAGCGGCGGCTAGTTTGTAGGTGCCTTCGGTCGCCCAGCAGGTCTGCACTTGCAGCTCTCGGGCAAGATTCATGTCGGGGCGAAACCCGGTCGCGGCAATGACGTGATCGACCGTGACCACCTCCCGCGTACCGTCGTGCCGCAAGGTAACGTTAACACCGATGCCATTCTTTGCGAGAGCCTCAGCGGCCGTTGCCGGCAGAAAGCGAACTCGCCCGGCGACGAGCTCATTGGCAGCGACGGCGAGCGCATCGCGCGCGGCGAGCGGGTCGTTAGGGATGCGCGTGCACGGTAAAGCGAGCGGCTTGCGAACAGCCCACGTGATTTTCGTGCCCGGAAGCGCGGAGAGGTCGCACACGACGGTTGCGGCTGAATGCCCACCACCGACCACCAGAAGACGTTTGCCGGCGAAGGGACGCACGTCGGGGATGCCGTAGGAGACGAACTCGCGATGCGCGCTTTCGCCGAGAGCCGGAATACCGGCGTCGCCCAGCGGGTTGGGAGTGCAAAACGTGCCGGTGCAATCGAAGATCAAGTCGGCGGTCTCGAAGCGTTCGATGCCGTCGTGGCGAACGAGCAGACGAAATGGCATGTCCGCGCGTTCGGCATCGCCGATTCGCTCGTTCTTTCGTGTCGCGTCACGAGCAATCGCCACGACCTCGGTGCGCAGGTGGACCGGCACTCCAAGATTCGCTGCGAGCGGGTCGAGATAGCGATCGGCGAACGCTGCTCCGGTGAGACGTTCCTGCTCGTTAGGCAAGTCGATGCCGCGCGCTCGCAGCAGAGCGGTTCCTTCGACCGAAGCATTCATTGCAAACGGTGAGAACATCTGCACGTGTCCCCACCGCCGCACCGAATCCGCAACCTCTCCGCGCTCAAAAATTTGGACGTCATAGCCGCGCGAGTGGGCGGCAAGTGCTGCTTCCAAGCCAATTGGCCCGCCTCCGAGGATGGCGAGTTTTTGTTTCATAAAATTACAGACACTGCAGTTTCCATTTTTCGACGTGCGTCGCTTCGCTCGTGCGACGGCGCGATCGCTAGCGGTGTCCGCACACTCGCCGCTTGGCCAGTCGCGACGGTGCTTTCCACTCCGGTGGCGTTCGAGCAGAGCGCGCCGAAGGCGTAGCAAGTCGAGCAAACGTGATGGCGCAGACTGTAGCCTCTGCATGCGTCCTGGAGCGTCGTGCCGAGACGCGCATCCGGACGATCGACGAGAATCGGACAAACGTGGACACCGCTTGCGCTCACCACGCGGCTGTTGTGACAGAGCAGTAGGCTCGCGTCGTAGCCGATCATCATCTCCGCGCTGACGAATTCATTCTCGCCATAGCCGTGATCGCGCAGCGCTTCCTGGCCGATCTTGAGGGAAGGCAGCAGTTTCATCCGGGGGCGGGTGTAGCCGATCTCGGCGAGTCGCTTTTTGAACTCTGCCAAAAAGATTTCGTCGTCCTCGAGCGGCCACGACCGCATCGAGGTGATGATTGGCAGGAAGCCGTGCGCGACGAGAACTCGCACGCCATTCATCGCGAGGTCGAAGGTGCCCTCACCGCGGATCGGATCGTTGGTTTCCGGTGAGAACCCGTCGATGCTTACGCGCAATTCCAGCGAGTAGATCGAGCCGTCGCGGAGCGCAGCAAGGCGCGCAACTTTTTCCTCGGTGAAACGCGTCGCATTCGTAAGCACGGTCGCGGGACCAATGGCGAGCGTCGCTTCCAGGATGCGAAAGATGTCCGGGTTGATGAACGGTTCACCGCCGGTAAAGTAGTATTCCTTGACACCGTGCTTGAGCGACTCGTCGAGGTAGCCCTTCACTTGCTCGAACTTCATCAACCCGAGCGTATGGTTTTCCGGTGCGCAGGAGATGAAGCAGTGATGGCAACGCAGATTGCACAGCGTGCCGGAGACTTGGAACCAGAGCGTGTCCAGCGAGGTAAGCGGCAGGAAGGGAAACTGGATCGGTTCAAACATGGGGGTGAAACTAATGCCACCGACACACTATCTGCCAATTGCGGCACATTGGGAACGGATTTATCGCGACAGCGAAAATAATGCTGAGCAGGAGTGCAGCCAGCCGGCTCCGAAGGCGATGTTCGTGACTGCCGGTATGCGCAAACGAGCACATTCCTGTCCCGCGGCTTCTTGCGATCGTCTATTTGCCCAATTGCGCCATCCGGAAGACGCAGCAACCCAGATCGAGCACGTGCTCCCGGTTGATCTTCTTGCGGAAGTTTTCTGCGATCGCGCACTCGCGGCGAGTCCCGCTTTGATTCACTTCGACGATGCCGACGCCTCGCAATACCCGAAGATGCTTCGATGCATTGTAGGGCGAAATTTCGAGCGACTCGGCAAGTTCGCCCACGCTTTTCGACCCATCGATGAGGACGCGCACCATCCTTAGCCGGGTCTGGTCGGCAAGTGCCTTGAGCGTCTCGACCCATTCTTGTTCTGCTGTCTTCTTGGCCATGGAAATCTGATGAGCTTGAGGGATCCGCCTTCGCCTGTTCGTTGGTATGAGTATGCGGAAGCGAATTGCTTAGGCGAGCGCTTCCGGCCGCGTGGATGCTCTCCCGCCTGCATCCAGCCAACCGAGCGGACGTGGACGCAAGACACGCTCAGCCGGTGGCATGCTCAAAATTCCACATGTCCAGACGCCATTGCGAATCGGGATCGTGAAGAGATCATCCACGCCTTCCACGTCGAGTTGGTCGGCCCACGCGAGGTGATCGTATTCCACGCGCTGAATTTGCAGCTGCAGGTCGTGCAGGTTGATGGTCGCGTAGTGGACTGCCGCATCGTGATCGTGGTCAGGCTTGCCCGCGACGCCGCAATTGACGGCGAAGCGACCGTCGGACAGTCGTCGGATCCACGGAAAGCCCGAATGTGTGCAGACGAATCCGACGGCTTCGAATCCATCCAGCCAACGCTCCAGTTGCGCGAGATCGAGCTCGGATTCATAGAGGAATTCGTTCGTCTGGGCGGGGCTGCCGTGGGATAGCAGGATCGTCCCGGCGGTAGTTTCCAGCTTGCCCAGATCGGGCCAGGTGCCGCGCCTCGCGCGATTCTCTTCGCTCAGGCTCTTCATCGCATACTGATGCGCGAGACTGCCGTAATATTCGTCCTCCGCTGAGGCATAATTGCAGCCGCACTCCGTCGAGCCAGCCACGGCTTTTTGCTCAAGGTTGCCAGCCACGAGGATTGGGCAGTGGTCGCGGACCAACTGCACGATTTCGTCGCTGTGCCCGCAGCACCCCGTCGCGTCGCCGATGAAGGCGAATCCGTCGCAATCGAGAGTGCGGGCATGCTGAAGACAGGCGGTGAATGCTGGAACATTCCCGTAAGCTCCGCCCATCACCGCCAGCCGGCGGATTTCACGACCGTCGTAAGATTTCATCTTCATCTCGCCGCCATTGCCCTGTTGTTCGCTGGTACCGGCGAAGCTAGTTGAAGATCCAATGTGCATTGCTGTGCATATTGGCACTGGAGTTTCGTGCCGCAAAGTCCGAATATCGCTGATCAATGCACCAGACCTCCGCCATCGTGGACACCCTCACCTGGTTCCGCAGCATTCGGCTTCTGAGCGAGCTCGAATCGCGGATCGTGGAGAGTCTTTTCGAGCCGTGCTTCGAGTTCGCCGAAGCCGTGAAGCTCGCCGAATCCATTCACATTCACATCAAAGTCGAGGACACCGAGACACTCCCCTTCGACGAGTTCGTGCAGCACGGTGGCACGCGGGCAAGCGGCAGAGTCGGTTATGGGAAATATTACTTTCCCGACGGGCTCAATCTCATCTTCTCAACGATCCCGATTGCCCAGGACGATCTTCGAGAGACGGAGGATTTCAAGCGTCCGCGACCCTTTCTCGATCACATCGGGATCGACCTGCGCGAGGAAACCGACATCGTCCGCGCCGGCTTCAAAAAGCTGAGCAGCCGCGCCGATGAACTTGGATGGGGACACATCGCGCAAGGCGGCAAAGGCCGGCCGGTCTATTGCTGCCATATCGAAGTCGCCGAGAAGCGCTGGATCTATCCGCCGTCCCGACCCAACGGCTCCGGTATCCCACTCGAGTTCGCCTTCGGCCCGCTCAAGATGAATGACTTCAAGGTTGGCTGCGACCTGCGTCCATCCATGCCGGCGTTGAGAGAAGCTTCCCCGCCGATACCGCAGTGTTGTGTTCCTTAAGGAAGAAGGTTCTGCGTCGCTGGCAATTGCAGACATGAAGGGACGCCGGCGATTCCTGGCACTCAAGTGGTCGCTTCCAGCGCATCATTGATCATCCGCTTGCGTTCCTCCGGAACGCTCCAGCGCGTTTGAGCCGCTTGGTCAAGCGAACGGATTGGATCGAAATACAAAAACCGCACGCCAGGTTTAACGCTCGGACTGGTGAAAACCGCAATCCCGGTTTCGCGATTGTAATGCTCGAATGAATGCGCGTCGCGCTTTCCGCCCCCGCCCATCGTGTCCACCACGAAGTTCGGTGTGTTGAACCCGGCGGTCGTGCCTCGCACGTGCTTCTCGATTCGCAGTCCCTGATCGAGCGAAGTGCGCAAGTCTTCCACGCCGGGAACCATGTCGTGGAAGTAGACGTAGTAGGGGTGAATATTGATAAATCCAAGCCGTCTGACGAGAAGTTGCATCGTGGCGGGGTCGTTATTCACGCCGTTCTGCAGGACGGTCTGGCAGCGAACCGTGATGCCGCGTTCGGTCAAGCGATTCATAGCGCTGCGCGTCACACCGGTGATTTCGTTCGGGTGATTGAAATGGGTGTGAACCACCACATCCTTGTGCAACTTGCGGCCCAACTCGACCACGCTCGTGAGCGCATCGAGCCACGCATCGTCGCTTAGAATCTTCTGAGGCATCACCGCCAGGCCTTTCGTGGCATAGCGAATCCGACGAATGTTTGGCATTTTGAGCAGGCGCTCCCCGATGAGTTGAATGTGCGTGGAGCGCAGGTTGTAGGCATCCCCTCCGCTGATCACGATGTCCTCAAGTTCCGGTCGCGACTCAATGTAGCGGAAAGCGGTCTCCCATCTTTCGAGCATCCCGCCAAGCTTGAGCTTTTCGACCGTCCCCGTATCTCCGCCGATCGCATAGCTGCGGGTGCAGAACCGGCAATAGACGGGACACGTGAGAATCGGAAGAAAGAGCGCCTTGTCGCGGTAACGATGCGTCAAGCCGGGAACGGGCGAGTCCCGCTGTTCCGCCAACGAGTCGAGTCGAAGTTCGGGATGGTTGGGCAGTTGCTGGGAAGCCAGAGGCAGAAATTGCGTCCGGATCGGATCGTGATGCGGATCGTTCCAATCGATCAGACTCAGAAGGTAAGGCGAAATGCGCAGCGCCATCGGCGCCCGCTCGACTCCCAAGGCCACATCCTGAAAAAACGACTCCGAGGCACGATCCCGGAGCAAATCTTTGATTTGCCGAATGTTCGTCGCGGTGTGCCGGGCCTGGAACGAGTGCGTATGAAATTCGGCGGCCGTTACGTGAACGAAGCCCGGGATTCGACGCCAAAACTCGTCCGTTCGTAAATCGGAGTGCTGCAGGTACGGCGTGTCCGGCGTGCTGACCTCGGCAATATCGATATCGCCGGGTACTAACTCGGGCGGATCGACGTGTTGAGTGTCCAGTTCTTCAGTGGCAAGGAATGACATTTTTTTAGTGCAGTTGTTGACTCGATGGAATCTCTAAGCCGCCGGCGTATCTGCGGCGAGACGGCCGATCTTAGCCCGCCAGAGCGGCGAGCTTTGAGAGCAGGTTTTGCTTGCTCGTTACACCGATCACCGTGTCCTTAAGCTGACCGTTTGCAAAGACGAGCAGCGTCGGAATGCAACGAACAGCAAACCTCTCCGAAAGCGACGGATTGTCGTCCACGTTGACTTTGGTGACGCGCAGTGCTCCCGCGTTTTCGCGCGCGATCTCGTCGAGCAGCGGCGCGATCATTTTGCACGGCCCACACCAGGGCGCCCAAAAGTCGACCAGCACTGGGACTGGCGACTGGACGACTGCGCGCTCGAAACTCTCTTCGTTAATGTTGATGGGCTCGGATGAGTTCATATTCTGGATTGGTTTTAGAATTTTAGCGCGGAGCCAATTCCGCGGGGGCCGGCTCGGACTCTTGCGGGGTAATTTGAAGCGTCAACTTTTGGGTGTGACGAATGACGGTCAGCTCGGAACGGACACCGATTTCCCGTCCAAGCAGCAGCTTGTGCAAATCGGTGATGCTCGCAATTGGCTGATCGTTAAACGCGATGATTACATCGCCGACTTCTATCCCGGCCTCTTGCGCGGGGCTGTTCTTTTCAATGGAAACGACCAGCACACCCGTCTCGACCGGCAGCTTGTAAAACAGCACCACCCGCCGGTGGAGCGGAACGTCCTGGCCACCTACGCCAATATATGCGCGGCGGAATTTGCCCTCCTTGATAAGCCAGCCGGCCACAAACTTGGCCGTGTCGATCGCCGTAGCAAAACAAATACCTTGCGCAGGAAGAATGATGGCGGTGTTCACGCCGATGACGAGGCCACGGGAATTCACCAGGGGTCCGCCGGAATTGCCGGGGTTCAAGGCCGCGTCGGTTTGAATCACGTTTTCTATCATCCGGCCGGATTGCGCCATCAAGGATCGCCCGAGCGCGCTGACCACGCCCGCTGTGACACTGGTCTGGAAGCCAAACGGATTTCCGATCGCAATGGCCAGCTGTCCGACTCGAACAGTCGAAGAATCGCCCAGTTCTGCGTGGATCAGATTCGGTGCATCGATGCGGATGACTGCAAGATCGGTATGCGGATCGTCGCCGACGAGAGCCGCGGGATAGTTGCGCCCGTCGGAAAGCGTCACCGCGATCTTACTCGCACCGTGCACGACGTGGCTGTTGGTCAAAATGAAGCCGTCCCGGGCAATGATGAAGCCGGAACCACTGCCGCCGGTTTCGCCGGAGCGCCGGCCATCGGTCACGGATTGGCGAACTTCAATGTTCACCACTGCGGGACCTACCTTTTCCACTGCTCCCATAACCGCGTTTGAATAGCTGTCGAGCAGGACGTCATCCGGAGACACGGGTATTGCCGAGTCAGGCGAGGCGTTTAGCCAACTGTGCACAGGCCGGAGACCATTGGGCCTCAGTCCCTGGGATGATTTTGGGATTTTCACCATATTTTCCTTTCGATGGCACCATAATCGGCCTAACATGTGTCATCGTCAATTACCCACTTTTAAGTACTATACATACCTTATGGTTCCTATAACAATGCCCGCTCGACAGACTGCCTCCAGGCCGTCCGTCATGGATCCGGGATGCGACTCCCGGAAGGTGCTCGATCGGATCGCGGACAAGTGGACGGCATTGATTATCCACGTCCTGTCGAGCGGCACGAAGCGGCACGGCGAATTGCGGCGACAAATTTCCGGGGTCTCTCAAAAGATGCTCACGCAGACGTTGCGCAGTCTCGAGAATGACGGCCTCGTAAAGCGGAAGGTTTATCCGGTCGTGCCACCAATGGTTGAGTATTCCCTGACGCCGCTCGGGCGAAGTCTGATCGAGCCCCTCGAGGCGATCTGCCGATGGGCTGAAGAGCATCTGCCGGAGCTTGAGGCCGCCCGCGAAAGCGCGCAAAAGCAAAACGTTGAGGGTTGAGAGTTGAGCGTTGTGGCCCGGTCCACCCCCCATCTGCATTAAACCAACGTCATTATTGTCTAGCGCCAATGGCGCTGCTTCATCACAAGCCTGGGGCGACGCCCCAGGATTACGCACACACACAAGCCAGCGCTGAAGGCGCGATTCATCTAAAAGTCCTGCCGACGCCCTCTTAGACTCGACATTTCAATCGAGGCCGGCAGGTGAACTTCGGCGTTGGGCAATTGACGATAGCTTTTCGGCGGTCGCCAGTGAAGTCTGCCACCCCTTCGGCCTTCACTGGCCCGATCTTGATGAGAATCTTTCTTTCTTTCAGAGGCATCGCTGAAGGAAACTTTGGACAATATCAAGAGGAAGAATGCCCAACAAGGCACTCCAACCGTTCCAATTGATCCCGGGAATTCTCGACGTTTCGCGAGCGTTGAGAGTTGAGAGTTGAGAGTTGAGAGACGGCGATACCGGCGGCTGGCGCGGACGCCTGTTCCACTGTTCTTTCCTTAGCAGAACTCCAGCTAGGTCACGTCCAGCTTTTGGAGTTCCTGCCGTCGGGATTTTGGAAGTGGAGGATTTGGAATACGAAGATTTATAAAATGCCTTACGATATTCACCACGTCTCCATATTCACTCTCGAATTTGCTAAAATCCCTTAGGTCAATTTCAATTATAAACATAGAGCTACCTAAGGGAGATACGGATTTCACCGTTTCGTCATTGTTGATCTGTTCTCTAACAATCTTCTGAAATTCTTCTCGAGTACAGCAAGATTGCTTCCTTGAAATTGAGAGGGCTACGCATGGCAATTTGTAGGATTCTACAGTGTCTCCCTCTTTTCTCCAGTGACGAACGATTAACTTATACAAAACATAGCAGCAAAGTAGGGCTGCCACTGTGTATCCAAGAGCGGCCAAAACTGCAGGAAGAGTCACGATTCAGCCTACCAGAGAGATGTGTATAAATCAATTGCAGCGAGCTTTCGCAAAAGCTCTTCGATCCTCAGGCCGTGATGGGGGCGGTCCGTTTAAGTCGCCCCGAGAGTCCCGCTCTTGATCGGCGATGACCGGGATAACCTCGTGATTTTCGCCGTTCTGCTGTGTGGTCACCCGGGTGGGGAGCCTTTCTGCCGTGCCACTACATAGCCCAGAGCGCGCAACGCTCGGACCAGTTGCGGTCACGACAACATCGCGAGTAGCTTCATCTCGCACGAAGTGCAGCCGGATCAGCTCGGGTGCTTCCGTTGCTTCATCGAAATAACAATCGACGGCGTCTTTCACCCTTCCCCCCAACTCTTCGAGCGTGTCGCCTTGGGTGTGAAGCCATAATCCAGCTCGGCGGCCGTATAACCTCAGTCCACTTCGTCTTCGCGCACCTCGAAGATGATCTCGCTCATGGATCTAGGCTGGAAGATTGCCTCGATCGTGCAAGCCGGGTCCTTTGGCTTCGGGAGATACGGCGCTCGCCCCG
>CAWASQ010000037.1:0-125952 GCA_963784465.1 uncultured Verrucomicrobiae bacterium | reverse complement strand
CAAGTAGAAAGCGCATTTTCATTTTTCCTCTCGGCTTAGGCTGGTGGTCGCCTAACGAACCTGCTCCGGGATTTCTCGTGTCGCGGTTACAGCTATGTCGCGGAGCACCGGAGGAAGCGCCTTTTGATCAAAGGTTGTCAGGCGACAAACTCAAAGTGGACCGCTCGCTATATCAAGTGTCAATAAAAAACAAACAAGATCCGCCAGCGATCCTACCCCAAATCGGTGTCCTTCCTCTCAGGCTGTCGGGGGAGTCGAATTGCTCAGCCCTTCCAGGTAAGTTCCTTGCTGCCTTCCTCTTGGCTCTGAGCTTGCCAAGCGCAGGGCGCTCGGCGTATGGCTCCCGCTATGCCGACCGCGGAGCCTGGCGAAGGATTCATTGCCGGCATGCGCCCGCAAATGTCGCATCGGGAGGTTAGCGCGCGGGGCGGACGGGTTAAAAGCGCGGCGAAGTTAGCGGCGTGCAGGCGCAATCTGGAAAGGGCGAACACGGCGAAGAAGGCGCGGCTCGCCATAAAATAGCCGGAGTTCATGGCGCGCTCTCGCCGACGGGCACGAACGCCTTGCCCTTGCGCTGATAGAGTTGCTCGCCGGGTAGCGCGCTCTCGCGTTCGATAGGCTTAAAGGCGCTGCCGCGCTTGACGTGCGTTCCTGGGGCGGCCTGCGGGCCTTCGGAATCGGCCGGCAAGGGTAAGGCTGCGGATGGCTCGCGCGCGGCTTCTGTGGCCGCATCCTGGCGCAAAGACGCCGCTACTTCTTCGGCGAAGGGAGAGAGCAGCTTATCGGGCACGTCCTCGCCGGCCTTCCAGTAGCGGCCGGCGACGTCGAGTTTGCCGGCGCCTCCCAACGAAAGGACAGCGCCGCGCTGCAAAACGCCTTTGTCGGGCGTCAGTTCGAGGACAACGGTTTCCCAATGCGCCTGGTCATAAGCGCCCATCAAGTCTCCGAGATTCTGCGGGAGTTCGTAAGTCTGGTTCATAAGATTCGGTTTGGTTAAGGCAGCACTTGCAGGACGGTCCAAGAATCGGTGTTGCCGGGAATCGGAATCGGCCGGCTGCTAAGCCTCATGCGGCGGTAGTCTTCGCCGGAGGGATCCCAATAGATGAGCGGAATCCGGCGCCCTTCGTAGACTTGCATCCCGTTGCCATCGTCGGAGACTTGGGCCACGCCGGCGTAAGCCATCACGTTCTGAATCCCGCTTGCCGCGACTAAGACTTCCTTCTCCGGAACGAAGTATTTCATGGAGCCGTCCGTGTCCTCGTATTGCTCTTCCGAGACATAGAGCGGAATCCCGCGCCACGTGCCCAGCACTACGACGCCGAATTGCTCGAGCTCTGGTGCAAGAACGCCGGGTTGAATGTGAAGCTTGTTACAGCTCTCGAGCACCTTGGTATTGGCTTCGAACGCATCGCCAGCCAGCCTACCCATCACGATGAAGTTTGCGGCGAATCCGCAAGCTCCGGAGACCAGACGCTGCGCCGTTTTCAAGTCAGCGAGCGGGTCCGCGGTGGGGTCGCTCCAAGGCTTCGCGGTGACCGTCCGGCTGATCGGTCCATAGTCGATTTCCGCAACGATTTCGCCGGTATCGCCATCACGGCACTGGACTTTGCCCGAGAAGAGCACCTGCGAACACATCCAGTTCTCAGTGCGGCTGATTGAATCGTCGAGCTCCTGCTCCTCGAGCACCAGCAATTCAGCATCGCGATTCGTAGCGGTGCCTCCTCCGCGGGTGCCGCCAATGTTTCGCCTCAGAAGATCGTCGGCGTGAAGCATCCGATTCGGTTTGATGAACGGTGGGCTAAAGAGCGAAAGCTTCTCCTTCTCTCGCGGCACGGCGATGCCCTTGGAATAGCGCGAGCAGAACGGAGCGAGCTTTTGTCGGCCCCTGAAAAATTCAATACTGATAAGATCGGCTTCCGTTACCTGGCGACATCCCTTCGATTCCCACCAGGGCGGTGAAGATGGATCCCCGCGAAGCAGGGCATGGACGATCTACCGAAAATGCGCCTCTTCCGCTACAGTAGGGGCGATTGTGTTAATCGCCCAGCCGATCCCAAGGCGGTTGGCCATGAGGGGATGGGAACGAGGTTGCAGTTTCAGTTTCCCGGTCTTACTCTAGATGCGCGGAGCTGATGACCTGCGAACCATTTGAGTAAGGAGGTGAGCATAAATGAAATCCAGCACAAAGGACAGGGTGGAGGGCGCTGTCAAGGAGGCGACGGGCAAGCTGAAGGAAAAGGTTGGGGAAGCCATGGGTGATCCCGGGATGCGCGATCGCGGAACCGCCGAGAAAGTCGGCGGGAAGGTCCAAAGGAAGGTGGGAGACGTCAAGAAAGTCTTCGGTAAATAGCTTCCGGTCCGGGTTCAGTAATGAAGTTTTTTCCGCCAGTCACGGACAGTCTGAACGGCGTCGGGTTCCTTGCGCCGCTTTGACAGTGCGGTCTCGGGATCATGGCCAAAGCCGGCAGCCTTCCGCTCAGGGTAATTGCCCTCCAGGGGCCCAACCAGATGATCACCTGACGCAACCGGTAATCGATTGGTATCAAGCGGTCTAAACTTTTCCCCGGCTTCTTTGAGCGAACTTTTCTCTTGCAGTGGTTTGGCTCCTGACAAGCAACTTCTTTCACGCGTTTCGAAGGCTGTTTGATCGATTTTCTGTCGGGCTTTTCCACACTTTCTTTTTACTTCGTGACGTAGTGAAATCCGGAAATGCCTTTATTACGATGCTGAAGATCATCAAAGGGAGGCAAGAACCCTAGCCTTTGCAGCTTGGACCGTCACAATGCCATTCAGCGCTTGCGTCATCAGCGACGAAGAGAGCAGCGGCAAATGACCGTAGGTTGCGGTCATCAGAGCCGGGCAAGGAGAAGAACATGAAGCAAGAAGCGAGCCTTTCGTCCAACGCTGAGCCGCCGAGATTTCGTGAAAATCCTGGCAGCCTTTGGGCGCAGCAGGAGATATGCCTTCTCGAATATGCCCATGGCTGGATTATGACCAACAGGTCGGGCAGACCTGGAGATCATTTGAGAAGGAGTCAACCAATTCATCACAAGGCCGGGAACTCGTTCGGCGGAGCACGGAGGAGTGCGCAGGAAATTTGCAGTGACCGCAGGGTCCTTGATGTCGCCGCCAAGGCAGGCTTGAAGCGGGTCCCGTTCATGTCTCGATACGCCCGATTATCGCCTCTAAGATCTCACTCGTCACTATCCGGTGGAGCCCCCTGGCCCCTTCAACCATCTTCATGAAGATCGCAATTATTTGATGCGGTCAACAAGAGCGACTTGCCTCCTTTCATGCCGCTTGCGATGAGATGAAATCAGCCTCGACCTGGTTGGCGCTTCGAAACCAGATGTTTTGCCGCTTGTGGCTGGCGAGCGTGTTGTCGGGCACGGTCGTCTCGGCCCAAGACATGGCTGCGACGTGGTTGATGCATGATCTTGGCGCTTCGTCGTTTTCGCTCTCCCTCATGGCAACCGCTGCCTCCGCACCATTCTTTCTATTCACGCTGCCAGCCGGCGCCGTCGCTGACATCGTGAACCGGCGCTTTGTGATCGTGAGTGCTGTGGTGTGGCAGGGAGCCTGCGCAGGGCTCCTTGCTCTTGGTGCGTGGACACGAGTGATCAACCCCGGTTCCGTGCTTGCTTGCATCTTCGCACTCGGGATTGGGCTTGCGTTTGGCGCCCCGGTTTGGGGAGCCATTGTCCCGGACATCGTTAGGAAAGATGAGCTCGCCTCCGCGATCACGCTGGGAGGAGTGCAACTGAACGTCTCCACAATCGTGGGTCCCTCTCTCGGTGGTTTCGTGCTGCCGCTGCTGGGCGCACCGCTACTCATTTCAGTTAATGCGCTGACGTTTCTAGTCGTCGCTTTTATCATATTGTCGTGGAGACCGCGCCAAATACAGTCGACCGGGCTCAGCGAGAACTTCACGGAATCGTTCATGAGTTCGCTGCGGTACGCTCGTAACTCGCCGCGCATGAAGATCATCCTGTTCCGGAACGTGCTCTTTGCGCTTGTTATCTCGATCGTCCCAGCGCTCTTGCCCGTGATCGCGCTCAGAGAATTACAACTTTCCCCTGGCCAGCTCGGCCTTGTCTTTACGTGTGTGGGTATCGGATCACTGGCAGGAGCGGTGTTCGCCCTACCATATCTCAGGCAGCGCATATCGCCGAATGCAATCATTTCGGTCTCTATTGCGATAATGGTCGTCGTGCTGCTGTCGATGGCTTTGATGCGTCAATTGTCCACTTTGATGGCATGCGCCACATTTGCCGGCGTTGCTTGGGCGCTGGCGGGATCCGAGCTTTGGGTGGCGGGACAGCGCGTGATGCCCGGATGGATTCGCGGACGGATGAATTCGTTCCTGATAATGTTAGGGCAAGGCAGCATGGCGGTTGGTGCAGTTCTCTGGGGAACGGGAGTAGCAAATGCCGGTCTCGATCTGACCTTTGCTGTTGCGGCTGTTGTTGCCGTGGCCGGGTTGGCCATCGGGCATCGATTTTCAATCAACTTCGCCACTGAAGCCAGCGTTGAAGCAGTGCCGCTCAATCACCTGCTCGATTTCCCCGTCGTCCCTGAAGACGACGACGGCCCGATCAGAGTAATGATCGAATACGCCATCGCTAGCGAGGATCGAGAGCAGTTTCGAATTTTGATGCAAGAAGTTCAGGCTACCTACCGGCGGAACGGCGCGTTCCAGTGCGGACTCGACGAAAGTTTGAATCAACCCGGTTTGTTCCATCTGGAATACCTGGTATCCACCTGGGCTGAACATCTTCGCCAGAACACGCGAATGACCGTCGACGAGATGCGAGTATTCAATACAGCCTGGGACCTACACTCAGGAGACTCGGAACCGATCGTGCGCCATTTTCTTTCAACCCAGAGATTCATTCACCTGCCCGGTTTTGGCTTCTCCGGTCGCACGTTTGTTGACACATCGAGCGTGTTGAGCCCGAGTTTGGTAGCTACCGGATCCTCCTCCGCCTCGTGACCGATTTCACAACTCCGACGATGCTCTCCATTGCAACTCCTGAGGTCATTTCTCGAGGCAGTTCATCCCAGCTATCATCGGTTCATGGTTTGACATTCGCACCTCGGCGAGAACTGTAGACCGTCCTCGCGGCGCCGATAGCGGATTGAACGATAGATCCAAGTATTGATCTCGTGCCCGAGCTGAACCGCATCGTGGCCTTGCTTCGGCGCGAACGTCCGCATGGTCCAGTCACGCAAGCCAGCGCTCTCTTCGCGGTAGGCGGGTTCGAGATATCCCAGCGCAACCGGAGCTTCGAGACATGAATACTGAACAGGGAGTTTCACTGGAAGGACATCCAGCAGACGGCGGTGGGAAGTGTGGTCACGGCGGAAGACTATCGCCTCACTCGAGAATTCCAGGAAATCGGAGGTCTCCGAAAACGAGGCAAGGGCGATGGAATTTCCGAAAATGTCTCGATGCCAGCTCACCGTACCCGCCGGAGAAATTCGGAGCGAAAAATTCTCGACTTGAACGTCGTGTCCCTCCCGCGGCCGCACAACCAACCGGTGAATCCCAAAGGCTACCGGCTCCGCATAACGATACGTGGTCGTATGAATGATCTTGATTCTGCCGCGCGCTGCTTCTGCCAGCATGGATACTGCCCCACCTTGAGCTCTACCGACCGGCGCTGCTCGCCTTCGATCAACAGGTTCGTACGCTCTTGCGGGAAAGAACTTTCGGCCGCTTCAATTACTTCGAACCGTTCCATCTCGAGAGCAGAAGCCTGTCGGTATTCCGCGCTTGGCGGCGCTGCTCGCTGCAAATTGACCGCGACCTCGCTGTCGGGCAATCAACCCGCCATAGAACCGTTGATAAAGTTGTGCGTTGGTCCACGCGCGGGAAGCGTTGCCCAAGGTAAGGGCAGTCATACCACCTTTTCCCGCAATCCGCCGAGCGCATGAGAGAGCTTTTCGATCCCCAGAACGATTCGCGTTTTCACAGTGCCAAGGGGAGTCTGAGTAAGGGCTGAAATTTCTCGCTGGCTCCTCTCCTCGAAAAAGGCCAGGCGGATCACCTCCTGCTGATTGAGCGGCAGCGCAACGAGGTAATGATGCAACAGCGAACGAAGCTCGTCACGAAATGCTTCGCACTCGACGGTGTGCGACTCATTGACGCCCTTATCGGAATGGTTGCAGGAGACCTCGTAGCGGTCGGTAGCCCGCAGGTAGGCACTCCGCTGCCGCAAGCGGTCGATCGCGCGCCGCCTTGCGAGTGTGCAGAGCCAGGTTATCAGTTTTCCCTTACCTGAGGAGTAGCTGGGGGCTCGAGCCCACACTTGAAGGAACACCTCTTGCAACACGTCGTCGGCCTCAGTTTCATCACGCAGGACCTGCATGATGACCGATTTCAACACCACCTGGTAGCGCTTGTAGAGCCGCTCAAGAGCGTCAGGTAGTCTGCGCAGAACACCGTTCATCAATTGCTGGTCTTCCAATACAGATTCGTTCGCTAAAGTCATTTCCATAATCGGTATCAGTTTTTGAATTCATCGTACTCGAAGATGCTCTCTCTCCATCTGCGGGTCCTACGCTTTAAAAAGAGCGAGCGGCTCACTCCATCCCTTCGGACCGGGTGAACCGCTCTTACGGTAAGGCCCCAGATGTCAGCGGGAACCATCGCTAGCGACGTGAAGAAGGTTCCGATGAGGCAGAAACTTGTTGGCAAGTTAACTCTATCGAAGGGAAGGTGGCGGAGCATTCTCGCCGGCATTCCGGCGCGGCGGATGTCACCGGCCGTCGCTGAAGGGCCTTTCGGAGTGACTTGAGGTGCTCGCATGGCGTATTGCTCCCCCTCTCTTCTCGCGATTCGCGGTGGCCCTAGGGGAAAACAGCCCGACCGCGGCTTTCGGTTTCCACACGCTCTACAGCCACTCCTGTCTTGATTGATGCCAGCAAACCGAGTCGACGATTCTCCGCTGTCGAGCGCACATTCGTTGGCTTTCATGACGCCACATCTTTCACCAAATCGATACGTCCCGCGATGGGGTAAACACCCTATTCCAAGCAAGCTTGTCAGGCGTTATATTTTCGCATGAATAAAGTCATGGCAATGTGTACCATCGCAATGCTGATAACCGGCTGCCTGTTGCCGGCTCTTCCCGGCTTTGACGTGGCGACTAATAGGACATCACGATATTACAGTGATAGACCTTATTACAGCGATAGAGCCTATTACGGTGATAGAGCCTATTACGGTGATAGAGCCTATTACGGTGATAGAGCCTATTACAGTGATAGACGCTACGTGACAGACCTACTACAGTGACAGACGCTACAGTGACAGACGCTATTACAGTGATAGGCCTTACTACGGCAATGGGCCTTATTACGTTAAGAGATCTTATTAGGATAATGGCGATGGGCGATATGGCACCTGGCGCAGCAGGACCGCTCGGCTTGGACGTTGGAACCGGATCTGGGGCAAAACGGAGAGGAATTCTTCTCATGAACCGGACGATCGTCATCTTGTTAGTTAGGCATCCTTCTCGCCCGGTTGCGGCGGCGCGAAAAAATCGGCGGGCCCTCCGCCACCATCCGGTTACTGTAACCAAGGCGCAGCAAAAAGAAGTGACCGAGTGGGATGAATACACCGGACGGCTCGCTACGGTGGATGAAGTCGAGGTCCGCGCTCAGGTCAGCGGTTATCTCGAATCGATACACTTCAAGGATGGTCAGATTGGAAAAGAAGGCGACCAGCTTTTGTCATCGATCCGCGCCCTGGCCCATATCGGCCTAGTAGGGGATACCTACATGGTTCTACTCTCAGGTGACGACACCAATGGCCGCTACGGCCTCATTGACATGTGTATTCCGCCGGGCGGCGGCCGAGCTCCTCAGCGTCACCATTTCGAAGAGTTCGTTCACTATTCTGGAAGGCGAGCGAACAGGCTATGCAAGCAACTCAAGTCACTGTGAAAACCCCATCCGCGACAGTGGCTGACGTCCGCCGCGCGGGAATCGCGGCGAGAATGTTCCGTCGCATTCCCTTCGATAAGGTCAACTGGCCAACGAGTTCCTTTCTCATTGGCACCTTCTTCGTGTCGCTAACGTTGGTTCCTGCTTACATCTGGCTCTTTGGTCTCGACTGGTTCCAGGTTGCGCTCTTCCTGGTGATGTTTTTCGCCGTGGGGTTTTCGATTACGCTGGGCTATCACCGGCTCTTCTCGCACCGCACATTTCAGGCTCACTGGAGCGTGCGGCTCTTCACGTTGATCTTCGGCGCGGCGGCATTTGAAAACTCGGTGCTGCTCTGGGCGTGCGAGCACCGGACGCATCACAAGCACGTTGATCATGAGGACGACCCCTACAACATTCGGGAGGGGCTTTTCCAGGCGCATGTCGGCTGGCTGCTTTTCAAACTCAAGCCGTCGCCTCCATTTGACAACGTTATCGATCTTCAGAACGACCGGCTCGTGATGTGGCAGCACCAGTACATTCATTGGATTGGCGCGACCGTCGCGTTCGCGCTGCCGGCAGCGATTGGTTACGCGTGGGGCGGCTGGACTGCTGCACTTGGTGCCTTCCTCATCGCCGGCGTGGCCCGTGTGGTTGCCGTCCAACACTGCACCTTCTGCATCAACTCGCTCTGCCATTACATCGGCAAACAGACTTATTCCTCCAAGTGCAGTGCGCGCGACTCGTGGCTGATGTCCCTGGTGACCTTCGGCGAAGGCTACCATAACTATCACCACGAGTTTCCGTACGACTACCGGAATGGCGTGAAGCCGTGGCAGTTCGATCCCACCAAATGGATCATCTGGACGCTCTCAAAGATCGGCTTGGCAAAGAAGTTGCGGCGTGTCCCCGCCGGCACGATTCTCCGCGCTGAGCTTGCGGTTTCCAGCGGCAGGAGCAACGCGGATACCCTCGCCGGTCGGTCAGTGCCAGCTATGGAAACCGAAAATGCAAGGGGCAACTACCAGTCACCGTCATCATCGCGATCAAGCAAAGCTACACCGAAATGATAACTACACTCATCTCACTCCTCATAGCCGGCCTGGTCCTGTACGTAATATATTATGTTGTAGGCATGTTCATTAAAGGCCAGCTGCTAAATATCATCGGGCTCGTCCTGGGTCTTCTCTTCCTGCTCTACGCGCTTCGTGCGTTCAACATCGTGCCGATCTAGTTCTATGGATCTGCCAAGCAACGTTCAAAAGATCGCTTTTCTGGCTGATTATATCCCCCGGAAGTGTGGGATCGCCACTTTCACAGCGGACCTGCGCGAAGCAATCGCCGCGCAATACCTCGGCCTGCACAGTTCGATAATTGCAATGACCGATCGCCCGGAAGGGTACGACTATCCGCCCGAAGTGCGTTTCGAAATTCCCGAACAGGATATCTCTGCATACCGGCGGGCGGCCGATTTTTTGAATCTTATTAATGTGGATGTCCTCTGCCTGCAGCACGAATTCGGAATCTTTGGAGGCCCGAGCGGCCGCCATTTGCTGCCGTTGCTGCGAAATCTCCGAATGCCGGTGGTCACCACCCTGCATACGATCCTGAGCGATCCGACGCGCGAACAAAAGCTGGTGCTCCAGGAGGTGATCAAGCTCTCGGCGCGCGTCGTATCCATGGCCGAAAGGGGTATTGAGTTCCTTCGCGACATTTACGAGACGCCGCTGGACAAAATTGATCTGATCCCTCACGGCATTCCTGACGTGCCATTTGCCGATCCGAACTACTACAAGGACAAATTTGGGGCGGAGGGGCGCCCGGTTCTGCTCACGTTTGGCCTTCTCTCGCCGAACAAGGGTATCGAACACGTCCTCAACGCGCTGCCGGCGGTCGTGCGCGATTTTCCCAAGGTCCTATACGTTGTGCTCGGCGCGACCCATCCCAATCTCGTACGGGACCACGGCGAGACCTACCGGCTCAGCCTGGAGCGCCTTGCCAAGAAGAATGGTGTGGAAAAAAACGTGATCTTTTTCAACCGCTTCGTGGACACCGACGAGTTGCTGGAATTTCTCGGCGCAACTGACATTTATATCACGCCGTATTTGAACAAGACACAAATCACCAGTGGCACGCTAGCCTACAGCTTCGGCGCGGGCAAGGCGGTCATTTCCACACCCTTCTGGCATGCCGAAGAATTGCTGGCGGACGGACGTGGAGTGCTTGTTCCCTTCGCTGACGCCCCAGCGATCTCCCAAGCGGTTTGTGATCTGCTTCATAACGAGACGATGCGTCACGCCATCCGCAAAACCGCTTACTTGATGGGGCGAAAGATGGTCTGGTCGCATGTGGCGCACGATTACGCACGGAGTTTCGAACGCGCGCGTCACGAGCACTCTGCGCAAACCGCGAAACGCATTGAAGCGCCCACTTTGGACCAGGAGGCCGCCCTGCCCGTCTGGAGACTGGATCATCTGATATGCCTGACGGATGACACGGGAATGCTGCAGCACGCCGTCTACACGCTTCCCAATTACGAGCACGGCTACTGCACTGACGATAACGCTCGGGCGCTCATCCTCATGATGCTCCTGGAGGAGCTCGAGGAGGGCTACCCAGAGCGCACTCGGTTGACCAGCAGTTACGCGGCTTTCTTGCAGAACGCCTTTGATGCTGATATCGGACGCTTCCGCAATTTCATGTCTTATCGCCGGGATTGGATAGGCGAAAGCGGTTCGGAAGACAGCCACGGGCGAGCATTATGGGCTCTTGGGACCTGCGTTGGCCGTTCCCGGGGCGAAGGACTACGCTCCTGGGCGGCGGAGGTTTTCGAAAGGGCCTTGCCGGCGGTGCAACGTTTCACGTCGCCGCGGGCATGGGCGTTCGCCATTATCGGCGTGCACGAATACCTTCGCACGTTGGGCGGCGATCTCATGGCCAATCAGCTTCGCTCAGAACTGGCGCAACGTCTGCGCGAGCGCTACGAAGCGGTTGCCAGCCCGGATTGGCTTTGGTTCGAAGACATCGTGACTTACGACAATGCGCGCATTCCCCATTCTTTGATCATGACCGGACGCTGGGCGAATCAACCTTACCTTCTCGAGATTGGTCTCAGGAGTCTGCGCTGGCTCGCGGATCACCAGATCGCGCCGGACGGGCATTTTCGCCCGATTGGTTCCAATGGATTTTGGAAACGCGGTGAGGAGCCGGCACTTTTCGACCAGCAGCCCGTCGAGGCCCATGCCATGATTTGCGCCTGTCTCGAGGCTCATGAGGCCACCGGCGATCGCTATTGGCTCGGCCAGGCTGCCAAAGCCTTCGAATGGTTTCATGGCAGCAATGACCTGGGTCTTTCGCTCTACGATGCTCAGAGCGGTGGCTGCAGGGACGGTCTGCATATTGACCGGGTGAACCAGAATCAAGGCGCGGAGTCGACGCTCGCCTTCTTGCTCTCCCTCGCCGAGATGCGCCGTACGCAAGACGTCATGTCCGCATCGCCCTTGGAGCCGCACGTTTCCCTGGTTGCATGAGCCAGTGCACGCAAATGGCTTGGCTGCGGGATGGAAATGGATTATAGAATAGGAGTGTGGGGACGGTGTGAACCGGACGCCACTGCCACGACATTCTAGTCGAGGAGAGTGGAGGTGATTCTCTCGGTCCCGATGTTTCATTGACAGTGATCGCTTTGAATACACCCATTTTCTCCTTAGGATCTCAGTCTGGCGCTTCGGCAACCTTCACGCCGCCGTTCCCGCTGGTTCAGACTGCCGGCGATGACTCAGAACGCTGATCTGGCCGCACCAGCACGGGAGGCCGCGACTGCGAGGCCCGCTCGCAAGCGGCTTGGGAGCGAACCGGCGCCGAGTTTTCCGGTCGCCGGGATCGGGGCCTCCGCGGGGGGATTGGAAGCGTTTGTGCAATTGCTCAAAGGGCTGCCGCCAGACACCGGAATGGCCTTCGTGCTCGTGCAGCATCTCGATCCCAAGCATGATAGCCAGCTTGCGGGCTTGCTGGAGAAAGCTACGCAGATGCCGGTGTGCGAAGCGATAGATGGGATGGTTTTGCGGCCGAACCGGGTCCACGTCATGCCATCAAACGTGCTGATGACCGTCGTCTCTGGCCGGTTGGTCCTCGCGCCGCGCGGAAGTGCGCTGCAGCCGATTGATTGTTTTCTACGCTCGCTTGCGGCAGATCACGGCGAACTGGCAGTGGGCGTCATTCTATCTGGAACGGGTGCGGACGGAACAGCCGGTGTCGAAGCGGTGAAAACCGCAGGCGGCATTACCTTCGCAGAAGATTCCACCAGCGCGAGGTTTCCGGCGATGCCGGAAAATGCCGTCGCAAGCGGATTTGTGGACTTCGTTCTTTCGCCCGAAAACATCGGCATCGAACTGGCCCGCATCGCTCGGCATCCGCGGCTACAGCAGCGGCTCGCTCCGAGAAAGGGCGAAACGGCGACCGAGGAAATCGGTGCGCCGCAAGCCAGGATTCTACGGCTGCTCAGCGCCCGCGTCGGCGCGGATTTTACGCATTACAAGAAGTCCACGCTGCATCGGCGAATCGCGCATCGCATGGTATTGCGCGGCGTTCACGACGAGGTGGAGTACCTGCGTTTGCTGGAGAAGGATTCGATGGAGGTGGATGCGCTTTTTCGCGATGCACTGATTCATGTCACGAGCTTTTTTCGTGATCCCGCAGTATTTCAGACCCTGCAGGAGAGGGTGCTGCCCGCGATTATCAAACACAAGCCGCTCGGCGAATCGATCCGGTTTTGGGTGCCGGGATGCTCGACGGGCGAAGAAGTCTATTCGCTTGCGATTTGCCTTTCTGAAGTCCTGCCGTCGGACGCCGAACGGCCTCGGATCCAGATCTATGCGACGGACATCAGCGAAGCGGCCATCGCGCGCGCGCGCTCGGGCGTGTATGCGAGATCGATCACTCGCGAGGTATCACCCACGCGGCTCCGGCGTTTCTTCTCGCCGTGCCCTGGCGGGTACCAGGTGACCAAAGCGCTGCGCGAGGCCTGCATCTTTGCCCGGCAAAACGTGGCGAGCGATCCGCCCTTCGCGCGGATCGACCTGATCAGTTGCCGCAACCTGCTCATCTATTTCGATGCAGCGTTGCAAAAGAAAGTGCTGCCCATGTTGCACTACGCGCTCAATCCCGGCGGTTATCTGGTTCTCGGTCTGTCGGAGGGCCCGAATTCTTTCGACGATCTTTTCGAAGCGGTGGACTCAAAGCGAAAAATCTTTGCCAAGAAGAGCACGCAGCGGCAGGCTTCGATCGTTCAACGGTCAGTGCGCTCTGCCGCACCCGAGCAGCGAGGCGATGCGGCAGCGGCGCTCCCAACAAATCCGCCAGACGTGCGCAAGGCCGGCGACCGCGTCTTGCTCCGGCGCTTGAGTCCGTGCGGGGTGATCATCGACTCGAGCTTGCGCGTGCTGGAATTTCGCGGGCGGACAAGCCCCTATCTTGAGCAACCGACTGGCGCGGCCAGCCTCGATTTCCTGCGCATGATTCGCGAGGACTTGCACAGCGACGTGCGCATCGCGCTCCAGGAGGCGATGAAAAGCGAGGTGCCGGTGGAACGGCGAAGCACGGTCTTCGGTGACGCTGGACGATCGGGGCGTGTAACCATTGAAGTCATTCCCTTCCGCGCGCCACCGTCGCGAGAATGGTTTTTCCATGTGCTCTTCCGTGCTGGGAATGGCGCGGAGGCCGAAGCTGCCGCAAGGCCTCCACTGCAGGATTCGGAGGCCGAGGCTGCCGAAGAGCGCGTTACGGCTCTGCGCGAGCAGCTCGTCAGCATGCGCGAAGCGTTTCAAGCAATGCTGGAAGACAAGGAGGCGACGAACGAGGAAATGCAGGTCGTCAACGAGGAAATGCAGTCGGCCAACGAAGAACTCCAGAGCACAAACGAAGAACTCGAAACTGCCAAGGAGGAGCTGCAAAGCGCCAACGAGGAACTGACCACGCTGAACGATGAACTCGGAGTACGGAACACTGAATTGACGCGGCTTCTCAACGACCTGAACAACCTTTCCAGCGGCGTCGATCTGCCCGTAATCATGCTCGATAAAAACCTGCGCGTACGGCGGTTTAGTTCCCAGGCCGCGGAGATGTTCAAGCTGGAAGACGGCGAGGTCGGCGAACGGATCGGGATTCTTAGGGCGGAGGTGCCTGAACTGCCGAAGCTGGCCGCGCAGGTCATGCGAAGGCGGAAGGGGATTGAAAGGGAAATCGTGCAGGCGGACGGCCACCATTATTCGCTGCGCATCCGGCCTTATCTGACGAGCAACGGCGAAGTGGAGGGAGCAGTGATTTTTCTCGTCAACATCGATCAGATCAAGGAAGCCGAGCAAGAACGGCAGGAGCTCAGCGAGACGCTCGCGACCCTTTTTGAATCCTCGCCTGACGCAGTCATGACAGTGAACGCCGCCGGCCGGATCGAACGGGTCAATGGGCAGGCGGAAAAAATGTTCGGCTACGACCGTCGCGAACTTCTGGGCAAGCCGGTTGCAAAGCTGATGTCCGGGCAGTTTCCCAAGGCACCCGGAAAACGCCGCCCCGGCTCCACGGCCACCGCGGTTGGGCTGGAGCTGATGGCCCGACGCAAAGACGGCTCGAAGTTCCCTGTGGACATCATGCTCAGCCCGCTGAGTTTGGCAGGAGCTGAAGGCATGATTGCGACCGTGCGGGACATCACCCAGCGGAAGCGGGTCGAGCAAGCACTAAGCCAATCGCGCGAGGAGCTGGAAACGCGCGTCGCCGAGCGCACTGCGGAACTGTCCACGGAGCGCACGAACACGGTGGTTGCGCTCGAAACCCGTGCCGGTCAGCAGGCCGCTCTTGCGGGACTGAGTCAGCGCGCCCTGGAAGGCGCCGTGCTCGCAACGCTGTTGGATGATGTGGTGCGCCTCGTCCCGGCAATTCTCGGCTGCGAATTTTGCAAAGTCATGGAACTGCTTCCCAGCGGCAAGGCCCTTTTGCTCAGGGCGGGCATCGGCTGGAAGAAAGGGTCTGTCGGCTCCGTCCAGGTCGCGACCGGCCGAAAGTCGCAGGAGGGATTCACCTTGCTTTCAAACGCGCCCGTGATCGTCGAGGATCTGCGCGCGGAGAAGCGTTTTCGCAGCCCGCCGCTCCTCTTTGATCGTCATGTCGTGAGCGGTCTGAGCGTGATCATTCATGGTCGCAGGCAGCCCTACGGAGTGCTCGCCGCGCACACAACGCAACGAAGGGGATTCACGAACGATGACGTTCACTTCCTGCAGTCGGTCGCCAACGTGCTGGCGGCAGCGATCGAGCGCCGGGAGTTGGAGGAAGAATTGCTGAACATCAGCAGCAACGAGCAGCGACGGATCGGTCAGGATTTGCACGACGGTTTGTGCCAGCACCTCGCGGGCGTCGAGTTCAAGACCGCGGCGCTGGCCAAGCAGCTCGCCCACGACCCGGTGAAGAGGCGGCCACGCCGCCTCGATTGTCGAATTGATTCGAAATGGCGCGCGCCAAGCGTGGATGCTGGCGCGCGGGCTGTCGCCCGTCACCCTCGAATCCCACGGACTCATGTCTGCGCTCCGGGAACTGACGGCAAACTCCGGCAAGCTCTTCCACATCACCTGCCGGTTTGATTGTCCGCGACCGGTCCTCGTCCCCAACAACGCGGTTGCAACACACCTCTATCGGATTGCCCAGGAGGCGATCACGAATGCCGTCAAGCACGGGCACGCCCGCTCCGTAGTCGTCAGTTTAAGCCGTACGCGGAACAGCGCCACCCTGGCCGTCACCGACAATGGCACCGGCTTGCCACGAGACGTTCGCACCGTCCAGGGAATGGGTCTACGCATCATGAAATACCGGGCTGACACGATCGGCGCGACCCTCACCATCGAGCGCGCAAAACGCAAGGGAACGAATGTCCTCTGCCAATTCAAACTCTCGTGATATGAAAAAAATTACCGTTCTGCTGGCCGACGATCACATAGTCGTCCGCGAAGGCTTGCGAATGCTGGTGGAGACTGAAGGGGACATTGACAGTTGTTGGCGAGGCGAAGACCGGACGCGAAGCAATTAACATGACGATGCAGCTGCATCCCAACGTCGTCGTCATGGACATCGCCATGCCGCTGCTGAATGGCCTTCAAGCGACCCGGCAGATCCTCAAAATAGCTCCCGCAACGAGGGTGCTCATTCTTTCGGCCCATGCCGATCCCGAGTACGTCGAGCAGGTTGTCTTGCTTGGGGGAGCGGGATTTCTGATTAAGCAAACCTCCGCCGACATTCTCGTCGAAGCCATTCGCGAGGTGCACAAGGGAAAGAGTTTTTTCAGCCCATCGATCTCCAAGTACCTTCGCGAACACTATCAGAACACGCCTCACACGGCCGTTCTGCGGAAGCGAAAAGGAGCATGCCTGACTTCCCGCGAAGAAGGAGTGCTTCAATTGATTGCCGAAGGTAAAGCCAACAAACAAATTGCCTCCGAACTCGGGATAAGTATCAAGACCGTGGAAAAGCATCGTCAGCACCTCATGCAGAAGCTGAGCATCCACGACATTGCGGGTCTCACTCGTTACGCCATCGCCGCGGGAGTTATTGAAAGCAGCGTTCAACCGACGACGAATCATTGACATCACTCTTTGGATCGCACGTTAAACGATTAGCCTTTCGCTCGCCCTACCGAAAAGTGCTGAGCAGGGAAGGCGAAAGCATGCTGAACTTCAATGAGTTGCTCGCTCGCACGACCAAGTGATAGCAGCATGGGGCGAAGACCCCATATACAGCGAATCAGTGCGATGCGAAAAAGCTAGAGACATCCAGCACACGATGCCTTCCCTTTTCACGTCTATCAAAAAAAACGCAACTCTTCAAGAGAACAGGAGACAGAGGATAAAAAGGCTTATGCGTCGCTTGATTTCGATTGAATTTTCGATGCCTCCAAAGGCCCAAGTCGACCGCTACGAAATCTCACCAAGATACCGGAGGATCGAATAAGGCAGTCTGACGAAACAGCTGCCTCTGCAGGTGGTCGTGAGGAGGGATATTGATATGCCCCTTCTCAACGGGACGGAGGTGAAATCCTCATCCGATCCACCATCTAATGCTCGGATGGTTTGTCGCGGTGTGCAGGGAAGTCGCGTTCGCCAATTGCCGATTGGTCTAGCTAGGGTGAATACCCCATTAAAAAACTTAATAAAAAATATAGCAAGAAAAAAAAAAACCAAAAGGGGCAATGGCTCGATCTGGCAACTCTGGCGCGCTTCGAAATCAGCTCGGAAGACGCTGACCATCCAATTGATAACGCGCTAAAAGAAGATACGCGAAGCTGGCGCGCCGCGGAAGACGGCCCGCAGACAATCCGTATCACTTTTGATTCGCCGCAGACCATCTCTCGAATTGTTGTCCTTTTTGAAGAGAATGACCATTCCCGAACGCAGGAGTTCGCCCTTTCGTGGCGCCCTTCGAGGAACTCGGAATGGCGTGAAATCGCGCGCCAGCAATTCAATTTCAGTCCGCCGAATACCAGAATTGAGCGTGAAGAATTCAATCCTTCAGTGAAAGATGCCATCGACGTCGAGTTGAGGATCGTTCCCAACATCAGTGGAAATGGCCGGGCTTCGCTAAGGGAACTGTTGATCGGCTAGTGTGCTAGCGTGCTAGCGGCGGATTGCTTTTGGGGCGTTGAAGGAGCCTTCTCAAAGGTGAAGGGTGTGATTGCGACCGAAGCCGGATACTCTGGCGGTGCCACCAGGAACCGGACCCATGAGCAGGTCTGCTCCCATATCACGGGTCATGCCGAGGTGGCGAAGGTGGAATTTGAGCGTTCCATGGTCTCCTGCGCAAAGTTGCTCGATCTTTTTTTTCGAGATTCAAAGCGCCAGGAACGGTGCCATGAGCTGGCAGCCTTATCGCCACGCAAATAAACCCCTGCTCGCGATAGTATCGGGCGATGTGCCGCAGGCTGTAGGGAGAATCCGTCAGACCGTGCAGAAACACAGCGGCTCCAACGGGAGCGCCCACTGGTTCGAGCAGGTACGAGCGGTTCCAGTCCTGTGGTAAACGACCCGGATAGACGGAACTCCCATCGAAATAGCGGTTGAAGGGAGCTCGATCCTCCGCATGCAGCTTTTCAGTGACTTCGCGCCGAACGCTATCGAAAATGGATTCTTCAGCGGTCAGGTATCATGCCAGTCGGCCTTATCAAGGGTTTTAGCCTTCAGTTCTTGTGGCAGGTAAGTGTGCCAGAGCTTGAGAGGCGGACCGCGGTGCGCGTCGCAGGCGGTACCGCAAGCAGTGTCAGCATGCATGCGGCGAGCAAGCTTACACTGACGGACAAACTCCATGAGCCTGTCGGTGAGTCCTCGATTTTGGCATCGCTGTGACAGCAGTCGGGCGGCAGTGCGAGCGATCGGGCGCCCGAGCAGGTTTTCGAGGTCAGCGCATGTCGCGTGACTTTCGTGAAGCGACGGAGGTGCAACTATCTATTGCTTTGTGCTAGCCGGCTTCGGCATACTCTCTGGCGCCGATCGCGCCTTCTCAGCGGCGGCAATCAATCTCAATTCTTTCGCATATGGTGAAGTTGATTCTTCCGGGACAGGTCATTCCGTCGACCCCGGTAGACGCTGGCCTCCAGCGATTCTTGCCAGTCGAAGTTGTGCGTGAACAGGAGGTGACCGCCGCCGTCGCGCGCGGCGCACCAGTCGAAAAGCACGATTTCGACGGCGCCGATCCGAATGATCTCATCGAATTGACTTACGACGATGGCTTTACTCAGTGGATTTCGGTCGAGCAATTCCTCGCCGATCGTCGCGAAGAGGGCGCGCAGCGTCAGGCACGCGGCGAATCTGAGCCTGCGTCGGCGGCGGAGGTTCCTATCTATCCGATCTTCAGCGAACGGTCGCGCGATCTCAAACAGACCGCCCTTCGCACCCTGCGCATTCTCCGGCTGCTTGAAGTGACCGACTCACCCGCCACCATGGGCGGGAAGATCTCGGGCGCGGTGGCCGCGCTCGCGGCCGTTCGGGTTTTGGAAAGCAAGCTGGATCCGAAGCCGGGGCTTTATCGACTTGGAGACCCGCTTCGCTTTGCGGAGACCACGGCGCCGGAAGAGCTCAGCGGTGAGCCGGTGCTTCTTTTCCTCCACGGGACCGCGTCGAATCTCAGCGGGAGCTTTGGCGAGCTGATGTCGTCTGCGGACTGGGCGCCGCTTCTCGCGCAATATGACGGTCGCGTCTTCGGTTGGCAGCATTTTACCTTGAGCCAGAGCCCAATCGAGAACGCACTGGAGCTTGTAACCAAGCTGCCTGCGGGCGCGCGTCTGCATCTCGTCTCGCACTCACGCGGCGGAATCGTCGGCGAATTGCTTTGCCTGGGTTCTCTCGGCACAGAAGATTTCGAGACCTTCGAGAGGGTCGCCAAGCGTGAAGGTAGTTGGAATGCGGAGCGCCAGGAACAGTTGCGCTCGCTCCGGAAGCTTGGCAGCGAGCTGACCAAGCGCCAATTGCACATCGAGCGTTTCGTGCGCGTCGCGTGCCCGGCGCGCGGCACGCTGCTCGCCTCGCGGCGGCTCGATCGTTACCTCTCACTGGTTCTCAACGCCATGAGTCTCGTGCCAGGTTTCGCGGGCAATCCGGTCTACGACTTCACACGCGCCCTGCTGCTCACGCTCGCGAGCCGGCGAACCGATCCGGCGGAGATTCCCGGACTCGAGGCGCAAATGCCGGAATCGCCGCTCATCGCGTTTCTTAATCGCGAGGGCATCAGCTCGCGAGCCGATCTTGGAGTGATCGCGGGCGACATGGAGGGGAGTTACTCGCAACTCGGCCTGGCCAAGAGACTCAGCCTTCTCGCGACGGATCTTTTTTACCGCGAGCGCCATGACCTCGTCGTCAATACCGGCGCGATGTACGGCGGTCTCGCCCGGAAGGAAGCGTACGCCTATTTCGAGCAAGGACCCTCGGTTAACCACTTCAGCTATTTCGCCAGTCGCCCCACCCGCGAGCGGCTGCTAAGCTGGCTCGCCCGCAAGGCCGACGAGCCGATCGATACCGCGTTCCTGCCGATCACTCTCGACGACCGCGCCGGGCGTGAAGTGCGGGCGATATCACGCGCGGCTGCGGACCCAAACGCGCCCGTCGTCTTCGTGCTTCCGGGAATAATGGGCTCGCACCTCAAGGTCGGCGACCGCCGCATTTGGCTTGACTTCGGACGGCTTGGGTTTGAGGGGCTCGGTGTATTGCACATGGGCCAGAGCAATGTCAGCGCCGACGGCGTCGTAGCCAGTGGATACGAGGAAATGTGCAAGTTCCTTGGCGACAATAACCGCGTCGAAACGTTCGCTTTCGATTGGCGTGACTCGGTCAACAAGCAGGCGGATGAGCTGGCGCGCAAGATTTCCAAGGAACTGGAGAGTCACAAGAACCCTGTGCGCATACTCGCGCATTCCATGGGCGGACTCGTCGCGCGCGCGCTCATCGCGCGCCATGAAGGGCTTTGGAAGAAGTTGATTGCGCGGGGCGGCAGGCTCGTGATGCTCGGCACGCCGAATCGCGGCAGCTACGTTATTCCGCGCCTGCTCTTCCGTGTCGATCGCACCCTCAAGCTGCTTGCGCTCCTGGATATTCGCAACAACCGCGCCGAGCTTAGCCGAATCATCGCCGGTTTTCGCGGCGTCTTGGAAATGCTGCCGGACGATCCGCAGGAGAAATATTTCGACTCCACATGGTGGAAGCCCTGGAACGGACAAGCTGCACAACCCGACGCGGGTGAACTTAAGAGGGCGTTCGCCACCCGGGCTGCGCTCGCCGGCGCGATCGACGTGAAGAACATGGTCTATGTCGCCGGATCCGCGCCGCAGACGCCGGTTGGATTTCGCCGCCGGGAGGACGGGAAGATCGAGTGGCTTGTCAATTCGTTCGGCGATGGCACCGTGCCCTACGCGCTCGGCTTATTGAAGGACAAGACCGGCGCCGATGTGCCGAGCTACTACGTCCGGGCCCTGCACGGAGATCTGGCCAATTTTCGCGAAGCATTCGAGGGCATTGCAGAGTTGCTCGATCGCGGAGTGACCTCGAGGTTGTCGACTGATCCCCCATTCTCTCGCGATCTTGGCCCCAATCTCATACCCGATCGCGTCTCGATATCCGACGACGAGCCGCAGAACTTCCCGGTTCCCGAAGAGCTGATCGCCTCGGCGCTCGGCGCCGCGCGACCGCGAAAGAAGCTTGCGAAGGCCATTCCCCCGCTCAAAGTCTCCGTGGCGCATGGCGATCTGCGCTTGACGCGGTTCCCGGTCGTTGTCGGCCATTATGCCGGCGACTCAATCGTCAGCGCCGAGCGTGTCCTCGACGAACAACTCGATTGCCGGCTCAGCGAGCGAGCGCGCCTCAACCTTTATCCGGGCCGCCATGGAACGGTCGAAATCGTGCTCGATCTCAAAGGGTGGCCTCCGGGCGCGGTCGTCACGGGGCTCGGCGAGGTCGGCGAGATCACCGCCGACAAAGTCCGGGGCGCCGTCACGGAAGCCGTGCTGCGATATCTGCTCCGGCGCAGCGATATCGTCCGGAGCGGCGCTGAGCCGCCTCCTCCCGGTCTCAGCTTTCTACTCATCGGCACCGGGGGTGGCAATGCGTTGCGCGTTGCTGAATCAGTGCGTGCAATCGTCCGCGGCGTGCTCGAGGCGAATCAGGCGCTGATCACGGACGATCGAAGACCCGGAGCCTTGCTGAGCGAAATCCAGATCGTCGAACTCTATGAATCGACTGCCGCTCGCGCGTTGTACGCGCTTCACTCCCTTGATCCGGATCATCCCGCGGGGTTCGAAGGCGATCAACTCATCAAGGCCGAACGGTTTCTCAAGGATCTCGGAAGCGGCCGTTTGCAGCCGCCACTGAGTGAATACGAGGGCGGGTGGTGGCGGCGCATCCTCGTGATGCGCGAACGCGATGAAAAGACTGGCCAGCCGAAGCGCGGGATGAAGTTTACCATCCTCACCGATCGGGCCCGGGTCGAAGACCGCATGGTTCTGACGCAGGAGGCGTTCATCCGCGGGTTCCAGGAGCAGGGGACTCGCTCCACGCAATTCCATCCGGAACATGCGCGCATGCTCTTTGATCTCCTGATCCCTGACCAGCTCAAGGAACGCATGCGCACCGATGCTGAGCCCCTCGTCTATATCGTCGATGCCGACACGGCGCAGTATCCATGGGAAATGCTCGCGCGCCGCTCTGCGCAGGGCCCTGAGATGCTGGCGACGCGGTTTGGCGTGCTTCGCCAGTTTCGGACGCCCTCGCTTGATGCTCCGCCTTCGCGCTCCCGTATGCCCAAGGCCATCGTCATCGGCGATCCGGTCAGCGAATACCCGGAGCTGCCGGGCGCTCAGGCCGAGGCGATACTCGTGGCCGATCTGCTCAAGTCCAACGGCTACGCCTCCGCGCCGCTTGTCCGGCCGACTGCGCTCGAAGCGCTGACACAGCTTTTCGATCCCGACTGCCGCGTGTTGCACGTCGCAGCCCATGGAAACTACGATTCGGACAAGCCCGATCACAGCGGCATCGTCCTCGGCACTTCCCAGTTCTTCACCACTGGTGAAGTTTCGCAGCTTCCCGTGCTGCCCGAACTCGTTTTCATCAACTGCTGCCACCTGGCGCACATTGATGCGCCGCATCTGTACTCGAGCGAGCCCGCGAAGTTTGCGGCGAGCATTTCGCAGCGCTTCATCGAACGCGGCGTGAAAGCGATCATCGCCGCGGGCTGGGCCGTGGACGATGCCGCGGCGAAGACCTTCGCCAGCAAATTCTACAGCCAGATGCTCGAAGGAGAGCGCTTCGGCGAGGCCGTCCTCGCCGCGCGGCAAGAGACCCACGCAAGGCATCCGGGCATAAACACGTGGGCCGCGTATCAATGTTATGGCGACCCCGAATTCCGGCTCGAACGCGAGCCGGTGACGCGATCTGCAGTCGCCGGACGGAAGACGCACCCACGGCCGGAGCAGATAGAATTCTGCTCGCGCAGCGAGTTTCTCTTCGAACTGCGAGGCCTCCCGGGCGAAGCGAGTAAGAGCGACAAGACCGGCGCCAAACCCGAGGAGCTCATCCCGAGGATCGAAGCGGTCACCGCGGCGCTCCCGCCGGAATGGAGGGACGGCGAGATGCTCACTGCGCTGGCCGACGCGTGGGCCGCGGTCAATCGAATTGGCGACGCGATCGAGTGCTACCGAAACGCCTTCGATCATTGGGATGGGAAAGCGCCGCTTCGTGCAGTCGAACAATTCGTCAACAGGGTCGATCGCGACACGGCACTTAAGCTCGACGCGCCTCCCGAAGGCGTCAGCTCTGCGGATCGCAAGAAGTTGGAGGGAGACCGCCGAGCGGCCCTCGATCTCCTGATGCGATTGATCAAGCTCGGTGCAACATCCGAGCGGTTGGCACTCCTCGCTGGCTTTCACAAACGCAGTGCTAAGCTCGCGACCAAGGCAACCAAGGGCGCGAAGAAACCGGGCCCCCGCACTGGATCTCGCAAACGCAGTGCACAGCTCGCGTCTGTCCGGTCCATCGTGCAGAGCCACCTCAAAGAAGCATACCACGCTTACGATCAATCCTTTGAACTGGCGAAAAGGGAAAAGGGCGCCGCCGCCCTCTACCAGGCGACTGCACGACTGACCTTCGGCTACCTTAGCACGGAAATCCCAACAGCTGAATTGCTGGTCGAGGCCGACAATCTCGTTGCCGCGGCCCGCGAGCGGGCGCGCTCAGCCACCGAGTTTTGGGATCGCGTTCGCGTGGCCGATCTGCTTCTTACTCGTCACCTGATCGGCGGCGGTTTCCCGAAGCAGATCGAGATAATTTACTCCGCTTACGACGATGCCTGCCACGGCGGCGTCAAGCCCGGCGAGTTCTCGTCGGTGACGGAGCACATTGAATTCCTTGGCGCAATCCTCCCGTATATGGCTTCCAATCGCGACGGAGGGCCGCTGGCCAAGGCGCTCGATCAGTTGCGCACCCATCTCGGCAAATACCGCTGAGGCGCCTTCGCTCCAAATGCGCGGAGGTGTGATGAAGTTACCTGCAAAAGTTATCTATAAATAACAGGTTACGTATTAAATGTACCAAAGAACCCTCAATTAACCCCCATCATTTGACCGCTACTTGCTGCGGAAAACGCCAGCATCGAAGTAGCGAAGGCCAGGCTTTTTTTGCACGACAAAAGGGAACGGCGATTCAGTTGCCCGAAGGGATGTGGCAAAAGCCGCCGCCGTGCTTCGCAGCGTATTGCTGGTGATACTCCTCCGCCCTGTAGAACGAACCGGCGAGCTCCACCTCCGTCACGATGGGACGCTTGTATTTTCCTCCTTCCTCGAGCTTGGCGATCGCGTGGCGCGCGGAAGCTTCCTGCTCCGGGCTGGTGAAGTAAATGGCCGAGCGGTAGTTGTCTCCGAAATCAAGCCCCTGACGGTTGAGCGACGTGGGATTGTGAATGTCGAAGAATAGATCGAGCAATTTTGCATAGGAAACAACAGAGGGATCGAATTCGACCTTTACAACCTCGGCATGACCAGTGGTGTGCGAGCATACTTGCTCGTAGGTCGGATTTGTCGTCGTTCCGCCCGAGTATCCGACTTCGGTTGAAATGACCCCCTCAACCTTTGCAAAAGCCTCTTCAACGCCCCAAAAACATCCCGCGCCAAAAATCGCAGTCTCCCTTCGTGCGTTGGGCTCCTTTTCCCCGAAGCTCAGGGAAGCGGAATTGATGCAGTAGCGAAGTCCGGTAGGAGCAGGTCCATCCGAGAAAACATGACCCAGGTGAGTGCCGCAGCGCACACAGTGAATTTCGGTGCGCATCATGCCGTAGCCCAGATCGGTTTCGGTGCCGATGTTCTCGTCAGCAACTGGCTGAAAGAAGCTTGGCCAGCCTGTCCCGGAGTCAAACTTGGCATCCGATCGGAAGAGGGGAAGGCCGCAACCCACGCACGAATAGACACCGATCTTGTGGTTATCGTGAAATACGCCGCAGTAAGCTCCTTCCGTGCCCTTGGCCCGTGCGACTCCGTACTGCTCCGGCGTGAGCTGTGCCCGCCATTGTTCATCGGTCTTGATGACTCGCGGGAGTCTGATGACATCCGTAAGTGTCCCGCCAGCCTGCAAGAGGCGGACGCCAACCTCGTCGGTCTGATTCTTCATGGCTTGTTTCGTCTTATTTCCGTGGGTCTTGCCTGCGGTGAGAAAAACTATGGCTCCGATGACCAGGGCAGCGAATGCGAATAATAGGATGAACTTCATGGAAAATCTCTGACCCTCCTCAGTCAGTCGGCTTCGCATCCAAATCCTTACAACGAGCCTGGCGCGCTTCTTCCAGCCTTGTTGTCGATGGCAATCGCTTATCCTCCGGCGGCCACGCGCAGGACTTCGAGCCGGTCGTCGTCGGCAAGTGGGGTTTGCGGCCATTCCGAACGCAGAAGGGCGGTGCCATTGCGTTCGACGAGGACCGCTTCGGGAGTGAGACCCAATTCGTTTATCAAATCGGTCACCGTTCCCGCCTCAACTTCCCGCTTTTGACCATTTAGGAAGAGATTCATGATCTATTCTAGGCGGCGTTAAGAATCGCTGCGTCCCAATCCTTCCAGACTGGTTCGAGTCCAAGCTCTCGTAAACGGGTCGCGACGACAAAAGGCGGACGCTCGTCGGAGATGGCAAATTGTCCCTCGGCATGCTCGCCAACTGCGGCGAGCTGGCGGCCACGGATCGTCCGGTGCAAATTCTTTTTGCCTTGGCCGGTGTAGCCACCCGGTTCTGTATGGCTGCCGGCGCTCATCATGGTGACGCCGAGCGGAGCTATGGCATCGCGCAGCGCGGCCGGCTCGCGCGTGCTCAAGACGATTCCGATTTGCGGAAAGGTTATGCGCAACGCGCAGAGCAGCTGAATGAATTCCCGGTCGGGCAGGGGGTGTGGCGGATGGAAGTCGCCGGCGGCGGGCCGGAGGCGCGGCAGGCTGACGGTGATCTGGGCCTTCCAGCACACGCGCAGCAGATGCTCGATATGGGCGGCGAGCGCTATGGCTTCCTCCCGCCAATGCCACAGACCGTAGAGGGCGCCGATTCCGATGCGGCGGAAGCCCGCGTCGTAGGCGCGTTCCGGACAATCCAGCCGCCAGTCGTAGTCCTTCTTTGGCCCGGAAAGATGCACTCTCGTGTAAGTGGGGCGATGGTAGGTCTCCTGGTACACCACTAGGCCTTCCGCTCCGGCATGAACGAGCGGCAGGTAGTCCTCGACTTCCATCGGAGCAACTTCAAGACTGATGCTGGGGACGACCGGCGAGAGCCGTCGGATGCAACTCTTCAAGTAATCGCCCGAAACGAATTTCGGATGCTCGCCCGCCACGAGGAGAACGTTGCGAAAGCCCTGGCCAGTGAGGTGTGCGACTTCGCGCGCGATTTCCTCGACCTCCAACGTGACGCGCAGAATGGCGTTCTCGCGAGAAAAGCCGCAGTAGGCACAGGAGTTAATGCACTCGTTGGAGAGATAGAGCGGAGCGAAGAGGCGCATGGTGCGCCCAAAGTAGCGGCGGGTGATCGCGGCGGACTCACGGGCCATCGCCTCGAGATCCGTATCCGGGCAGGGCGCGAGCAGCGCTTCAAATCGCCGCAGATGCGAAGACTTGTCACGGAGCAGGCTGGTGACTTCGGAAGAGAATGGCATGAAAACGGACTCGTGAGACCGGAAAACAATTAACCATAGAGCATTAAAGACACAAAGAAAACGAAGGAAGAATTGACTCTGTGCGCTCTGCGCCCTCTGTGGTTAGATTTTCTTCGGTGATTGAGAAATCTCTATTCGGCGAGCGGATGACCAGTGGCAGCGGTATCGAGGAATTGATGGACGATCTCGGGCGGGCCATGGCTGGAGCTCACGGGCCGGTGCGAATGCTTGGTGGTGGCAACCCGGCGCATATTCCGGAGATGCAGGCGATCTGGCGCGATCGCATGGCGGCGATTCTTGCGGATCCTTCGATGTTTGACAAGATGATGACGAACTACGATCCGCCCATCGGCAACGCGCGATTCATCGCGGCTCTCTCAGACTTGCTTCGGCGGGAGTTCGGATGGAATCTCGGACCACAGAATATCGCCATCACTGCGGGCGGACAGACCGCGTTCTTTTTTCTCTTTAATTTGCTGGCGGGTGAGTTCGGCGGGGGCCGTCGCAAAACGATACTTCTTCCACTCGTCCCGGAGTATATCGGCTACATGAACCAGGGTCTGGCTTCCGGGCTTTTCCGTTCTGTCGAGCCGCGAATTGAGTTTCTGCCCGGGCACCAGTTCAAATACCACGTCGATTTCGACCGCCTCTCCATTTCAAACGACGTGGCGGCGCTGTGCGTCTCGCGGCCCACCAATCCCTCCGGCAACGTGCTCACGAACGAAGAGGTGCACCGGCTGGCTGCGCTAGCCCGAACAGCGGGAGTGCCGCTGATTATTGACAACGCCTATGGTGTTCCGTTTCCCGGCATCTTGTTTCGCGACGCAGATCCGATCTGGGACGAGAACATTATTCTTACGCTGAGCCTGTCCAAGCTGGGGCTTCCAAACACGCGCACCGGCATCGTGGTGGCGCGTCCGGAGATCGTTCGGGCGGTGGCTTCCATGACGGCGATCGTTGGTCTCGCAAACTGCTCTATTGGACAGGCCATGGTGCTGCCGCTTGTGAAGTCGGGCGAGATTCTTCGGCTTGCGCGAGACGTGGTGCGGCCCTTCTATGAGAGAAAATCCCAACTGGCGCGGGAGTGGATTGCCGAGTTTTTTGACGATGGCCTCGACTACCATGTGCACGTCAGCGAGGGCGCCCTGTTTTTGTGGCTCTGGTTCCGAGGGATGAAGATCTCGGCGGAGTCGCTCTATGCCAGGCTAAAGGAGCGCGATGTGCTCGTCGTTCCCGGGCATTATTTCGGCGTGGGGGCTGCGGAAGACTGGCGGCACGGGCATGAGTGCATTCGCCTCAGCTTCGCCATGGACGAAACCTCCGTTCGCGAGGGGATCGCAATCCTGTCCGAGGAGGTGGCAAGAGGTTACTCGTGAACGGCGGCGCCCGGGAGGGGACAAATCGCCGATCTACGCGGCAGCGGCAGCCTTCCGAAATTCGAGCACGTTTATTGGCGGAAAGTTCAGCGGGCAGTATTCCTTGGCGGCCAGCTCGAAGAGATGGTTTTGGTCGCAAAGTTGCGTGGTGATCTGGTAGGTAATGAAGCGGCTCTTGTCGTCCATGGCCGTCGCGATGCTCCGCAAAAGCTGGTCCTTGGTCTTTGGCTCGATGACGAAAAACGGCAGGCCCGAGACAATGTAGTCGCAGTGGGAATGCCCCATCTTTTGGAGCGTTTCGAGCAGATGCAGAGCATCAGCGTGAAGAATGATCACACGGGGGTCCCCAAAGAACTGCTTGCGCAGATGCATGACGAATTCCTCGTCGAGTTCGAAGAGGATGAGCGTGGAATCGCTGTTCATTCGTTTGACGATCTGCCTGGTATGGCAACCCTCTCCCGGGCCGAGTTCGACAACGACTCGTGGCCTGGAAAAATCAATGCGCCGTGCGGTCTGCCGGGTAAGAAATGGCGAACTGGGGACGACATATCCAACACGCAACGGGTTGGCGAGGGCACGCTTAAAGAAGAGAAGGCTCATTCAGAAGGGTTAAATTAGGCGAGAGCGCCAAGATGTCCAGCCTGTCGGAGCGGGTTGTTGTTCAAGCGAATTTTCAGAGGGGAGGCATTTCGTTGCCCCAGCCCGAGGCGCGTTCGTAAGCGTCCGCGATACCGAGGAGGCGGGTTTCGGCCAGCGACTTTCCCAGAAACTGGAGGCCGACGGGAAGCTTGTTGTCGCCTTCGCGCACGAACCCGCATGGCACGCTGATTCCGCAGATTCCCGCGAGATTGGCAGCGATGGTGAAAATGTCAGCGAGGTACATCTTCAAGGGATCGCTGGTGCGCTCGCCGATAGGGAAGGCGACATCGGGCGACGTCGGACAAACGATGGCGTCCACCTTCTCAAACGCCGCGGCAAAGTCCCGCCGGATGAGAGTGCGAACCTTCTGCGCGCGAAGGTAGTAGGCGTCGTAATAGCCGCTGGAGAGCACGTAGGTGCCAAGAATGATGCGGCGCTTCACCTCGCTGCCGAACCCTTCCTCACGTGTGCGAAGATAGAGGTCCAAGGGATCCTTGGGTTGGCTTGCGCGGCGCCCGTAGCGGACGCCGTCGAAGCGGGCGAGGTTGGCTGAGGCTTCGGCCGTCGCGATGATATAATAGACGGACACTGCGTACTCGGTATGCGGCAATGACAGTTCCACAAGTTCCGCGCCGTGCTCCGCGCACTTCTGGATGGCGGCTTCGATCGTGGACTTCACGCGGGCATCCATGCCATCGACGAAGTATTCCTTGGGAATGCCCAACCGAACGCCCTTGAGGTCGCGGCCGAGCTCCGCGGTGAAATCCTCCGCAGGTTCCTCGAGGGATGTCGAGTCCATCGGGTCGCGCCCCGCGATGACGTTCAAAAGGAGCGCGCAGTCGCGAGTTGAGCGTGCGAGCGGGCCGATCTGGTCCAGCGAGGATGCAAAAGCAACCAGCCCATAGCGAGAAACGCGCCCATAGCTCGGCTTCAACCCGATACAGCCGCAAAGCGCCGCCGGTTGTCGGATCGAGCCGCCGGTATCGGAACCGAGCGCTGCGGGAACTTCGCAAGCGGCGACGGCGGCTGCCGATCCCCCGCTCGATCCGCCCGGGATCCGTGTGGTGTCCCAAGGATTTCGTGTGGTCTGAAAAGCGGAGTTCTCGGTTGACGAACCCATGGCGAATTCGTCCATGTTCAATCTGCCGAAAGGGATGGCGCCGGCTGTCCTGAGCCTCGCAATTACCGTTGCGTCATAGGGCGCCGTGTAACCCTTCAGGATCTTCGAAGCGCAGGTGCAAGGATCGCCCTTCACGTTGATGACATCCTTAATGCCAACGGGAATTCCACCGAGTGGCAGCGAAACATCAGCCGTTTCGGCCCTGCGCAAGGCGGCCTCGAAATCGCGCGAAAGAAATGCTTGAACCTTCGGGTCAACCGATTGGATGCGGGCTTCGATCGCTCGCAACACATCAACCGGACGATAGGCTTGGGAGCGGAAGCCGTCCTGCAACTCGGAGACACTAAGGCGCGCCAGATCCATTGAAAAATTCAAAAAGACTTCACCGGGCCACTCATTCGACGACTTTCGGCACAATGACGAGACTGTTGGCGGCGCGAGGCGCGAGGCGGAGAGCGGCTTCACGGGACATACTGGCGCGCGGAATGTCCTCGCGCGTCACATTAAAAATCGGATAAGTGTGCGCGGTGGGCTCCACACCCGAGATGTCAAGTTTCTTCAGGTGCTCGATATGTTCGAGAACGCGGCCAAGCTGCCCTTGAAACGTTGTCACTTCCTCATCGGTCAAAGCAATGCGGGCCAATCTGGCCACCTGGCGGACATCGAGATCGGGGCTGCTCATTGCGAATCGAATATCACGACGGAGATCTCACCCACGCGGCAAGGCGCGGCTTCCGAGGGTTCCTTGGAAGTCATATGATTCGCAGCGTGGTCACCGGGTCGAAAAGGTGCGCGGCTTCGGCGTTGATCTGGAACCTGAACGAATGGCCCGCGTCGGACTGTTGGGCTCCGGCAGGGCTGCGGCTGATAATGGCATGTGCGCCCGTCTGCAGGTGGAAGTAGGTTTCGGGGCCCATCGGCTCGACGAAATCCACCACGGCCTGGAAGCAGTTGTTCGATGAGGTTTGCCCTGACGAAAACAGATCGCAATTCTCGGGCCGGAAGCCCAGGACGACTTCTTTGCCGACATAACCCGCGGCATCCCTTCGGTCACCGAGTTCGACCTCGATGGCGCCGCCTCGCGCTTCCTTAAAAGCGAGGGCGCCGTCACGCATCAGCAAGGTGCCGTTGACCAGATTCATTGGGGGAGTCCCCAAAAAGCCGGCGACGAAAAGGTTTTTCGGCTCGCGGTAGATCGCCAACGGACTATCCACTTGCTGAGTTACGCCATCCTTCATCACGACGATCCGCGTCCCCATTGTCATGGCTTCGATTTGATCGTGTGTCACGTAGATCATCGTCGCCTGGAGGCGCTGGTGGAGTTTAGTGATCTCCGTGCGCATCTGAACGCGCATCTTGGCGTCCAGATTTGAGAGCGGCTCGTCGAAGAGAAAGACCTCCGGCTGGCGCACGATGGCCCGGCCAACCGCGACGCGTTGGCGTTGGCCACCGGAAAGGGCTTTCGGCCTGCGATCGAGGAACTGCTCGATTCCCAGAATGCTCGCCGCCTCGGTTACTCGCTTCTTGATCTCCGCTTTGGGGTATTTCCGCAGTTCCAAACCGAATGCCATATTGTCGTAGACGCTCATATGCGGATAGAGCGCGTAGTTTTGGAACACCATCGCGATATCACGGTCTTTCGGCGGATAATCGTTGACCCGCTTTTCGCCAATCAGGATATCGCCCTTCGAGATTTCCTCCAGGCCGGCGATCATTCGCAAGGTCGTTGACTTTCCACACCCCGAGGGACCCACGAAAACGACAAACTCACGGTTGTCTATTTCAAGGCTAAAATTCTCGACAGCAGTCACTTCTTTGCCCCTCTCCCCGGGATAGATCTTGTAAACGTTTTTGAGAGTTACTTTGGCCATCGTCTTTCTCGAGCGCCCGCGCTGTCCTCAGCGCGCGCGAGCGCAGTCCAAGGTCGGCCAAGCTAAGTGGGAAGCGCGGTCAGGTCAATCATTCAGGTCCGGTTGCGACTGGCACAGAAAAACCGGTATGGAAGTTGCTTTAATGGTCCGGGTATGACTTGGGAACGGGCGGAGGCAGTAACCCGGGCTAGTCAACTGGCGACGGTTTTTTCCTCTTTGAAGAGTTTGGGTCTCACCGACCGCGGATTGCTCAACGCGATCATGCGGAGAGTCCTGGAGGCAAACCCGCGTCTGCTTGGCGTTTGGACTGTTTGGGAGCCGGACGCGTTGGATGGTTTGGATACGGTATTTGCCGGTGCGCCAGGGCATGATCAGAGCGGCCGCTTCGTGCCTTTCTGGCATCGCTCTGGCGGCCCCATTCAGCTGGAGGCCAATATCGACTATGACAAGCCGGACGCCGATTGGTATGTGGCGCCGACACAGCGAAAGGCGGAGGTTGTCATTGACCCGTACGAATATCGCGTCGCCGGCAAGAATCTTTTCATCAGCAGCACGGCTGCTCCGATCTTCCATGCCGGGAGATGCGTCGGGGTCGTCGGCTTTGATGTACACATGGACTGGCTGCTCGAGGCCGTCGGCGAGCCGGGGCTCTTCGAATCAATCGAGGCGGCGCTGGGGCGCGGGCATGTTCTGCTCAGCGACGACGGGCAAGTGCGCTATTGGAGTCGCGCGACACGACGATTGATTTATCACTATGTGGGGGGCAGGGCGCCTTCCCAGCGCCGGCTTCCGGAGCCGCTTAATGATTTGGTGATTCAGGAGCTGCGGAGGCGCTTTTTTTCCAACGGCCTCAAGTTGAGGCGCGAATGGACATTCGGCCACGGATCCCGCAAACTTGTGGTCCGTTTCACGCGCCATCCGCGGGCGGGATGTGTTCTGTTGCTGGTCGACGAACGAGTCGAAGCTGACTGGGCTGAGGTCGATCTCAGCCCGCGCGAGCACGAAGTGGTGGATTGGGTTGGTCAGGGCAAATCAAACGATGAGATTGCAATTCTCCTTGGGATCAGCGCGCACACCGTGAAGAACCATCTGGACAAGATTTACCGCAAACTTGGCGTCGAGAACCGGTGCGCAGCGGCCATGGCCCTCCAGCGCCATCGCTTCGCGGCCATGGAGCGGTCATAGGAAGACCTTCCTATTGCACGAATTGCTGGGTCAAGCCACACTCGCGAACATGACTTTGGCAAGAAGACTTCGGCCTGTATTGAAATCGCAGGCAGATTCTTCGTCTGGTCTGGCGCGCCGTTTTGGTCAGGGTTATGCGCTCAAGGGCAGTTGGGGACCATGCGGTAAGGCTTTATGAGAAAGAGGACGGTCCTGTTCATCCAGCACAGCGATGTGGACAGGCCGGGCTTGCTCGGTGAAACCCTCGACGGGATAGGCATTCCGATGAGGGTCATCCGGTCCGATCTCGGTCAATCGGTGCCGGAGTTCCTCGAAGACTTCGGCGGTTTGGTACTGGGAGGAGGCCCGCAGGGGGCGTACGAAAAGGAAAAGTATCCCTACCTTTCCAGCGAATGTGCTTTGGTGCGCCAGGCTGCCTCTCAGGGCAAACCAGTTCTCGGATTGTGCCTGGGCGCGCAGTTAATGGCTTCAGCTTTGGGAGCCAGGGTTCATCCCAGCCAGCGTGAAGTTGGTTTCTTCGAGGTGACGCTGGATCCGATCTCGCAGTACGATCCCCTTTGGCGGGGAATTCCCGCGAGATTCGTTGCCACTCACTGGCATGGCGACGTTTTCGACCTTCCGCCTGGAGGAATGCGACTAGCGTGGTCCGCACTCACCCGAAACCAGCTGTTCCGGTATGGCCATGCGCTCTATGGACTGCAGTTTCATCTGGAAATGACCCCCGGGTTGTTCGAGGAGGCCGTGGCAAGAGCATATGACCATCTCGTCGAGGCCGGTATCGATGCGGATTCGATCTGGCGACAAGGGCAGGAGTTCCTGCCAATTTTGCGGGAGACGGCATCCACGGTTTTTTCACGTTGGGCGGAAATGCTGGGCTGATCGCCACGTTCGAATTGATAGAATTCGAGCGAGGGGGGACCAACATTTCGCGGGATGTCTGAAATCATGCAGTTTCCCGTTCGAATGTTCCCGTTTTGCGCACGGTAACGTGCTCGCCATTCGCCTCGCGGTTCACGTCGCTTGCCATCAGCAAGCATGGCATGGCACTTGCTTCTTACATGTATTACCGAGTCGGACAATCGTAGTACCTGCCAGCATGCTTATGAAACCACTGACGAAACTCCTCCTTAACTTGCAGGCAGCTTTCCTTGCCTCGTTCCTGGCTCTCTCCGGTCAGGCGGAACCCTTAAAGATCGGGTACAGCGACTGGCCGGGATTCACCATATTCGAGGTTGCGAGGCAAAAGGGTTGGTTCAAGGAAGCCGGTGTGGACGTCGATCTGATTTGGTTTGACTACCTGCCCTCGCTGGATGCTTTCGCCGCGGGCAAAGTGGATGCGGTGACGGCTGTTGCAACTGACGCGCTTGTCAACGGAGCGAACGGCGCCAAGAGCAAGATCATTGCGATTCTGGATTACAGTGATGGAAGCGACATGATCATCGGCAAGCCTGGAATCGAATCCATCAAGGACCTCAAGGGCCAAAAGATCGGCATAGAGGTATCGTTGGTCGAACATCTTCTCCTGCTCGAAGCGTTGAAGCAGCACGGTATGACGCAGTCGGATGTCGAGATCGTCAATACAGCCACCAATGAGACTCCGCAGACTCTCGCGTCCGGCACGTTGGCGGCCGTAGGGGCCTGGTATCCGGTCTCGAGCCAGGTGCTCAAGCAGGTCCCCGGATCGAAGAAGCTGTTCACCAGCACCGACGCGAAAGGCCTGATCTATGACGTTCTTGCGGTGAATCCAGTGAGTTTTGCCCAGCGCAAGGAGGACTGGGCGAAGGTCGTCCGCGTTTTTTACAAGTGTGTCGACTACATAAGCGATCCGGCCACGCGCGACGAGGCCCTTAAGATTATGGCGGCGAGGGCAGGGGCGGACCCGCAAGAGTATGCTGACAACGTTCCCGGGACGCATTTTCTAACGCTTGCCGAGGCGAAGACGGTCTTCAAGAAGGGCGACGGCCTGGACTCGATCTACGGATCCATGGCGATCGGCAATCAGTTCAATCTGGAAAACAAGGTTTACAAAGAATCACAGAAGCCGGCGAGCTACCTGGCCCCAAGCATCGTGGAAGGACTGTAGGCAAGAAACGGGAAAAAAAGAGACCAGGAATGGCGCGTCGCGACTGGCTGGGGCTCAAGGAGGAATTGCCGGAACGACTGCGGCTGGTTCTCACAATTTTCTCCTTCGTCCTGCCGCTTGTCGCGTGGTGCGCTGTAAGCTATACGCCGATTCTTTGGCATCCTCTCACTCGCATCACCGATCCGGGAAGCGTGGAATATTTCGTGGAGGGCATGGAGGTTCCGAACGCGGAGTTCGCCAGGCAGTTGGAAAAAGCGATCGCGGATGAAGGCGATCCACCGCGGGGATATCGTGTGAATCCGGTCTATTTGCCGGCTCCGCACGACGTGGTTCGGGCCTTTTACACGGCGTTTACCACGCCTCCACGGCTTCCCAACGAACCCTGGCTTCATGAAAGCCTGGGTCACAGCATCCGGACGATCTTTTTTGGGTTTCTTATCTCCTCGATCATCGGTGTTCCTTTGGGAATTCTTTGCGGAACTTATCGGTTTTTCTCGCGGCTTCAGGAGCCATTCATCGAGTTCTTCCGGTATTTGCCCGCGCCAGCCTTTGGGGCACTTTGCGTCGCCATTCTCGGTATCGATGACGGGCCGAAGATTGCAATTATTGTTATCGGGACGCTTTTCCAGCAAGTGCTGGTGATTTCGAACACCGTGCGCAAGGTCGATCCGGCGTTGATCGAGGCGGCGCAAACGCTCGGCGCGCGCGGACCGCGTCTTGTCGGACGCGTGGTCATCCCGGCTTCAATCACCGACATTTATACGGACATGCGCATCCTGCTTGGATGGGCCTGGACTTACCTCATCGTTGCGGAAGTGGTCGGCACCATGTCGGGGATCACCTTCTTCATCAATCAGCAGGCGCGTTATCGGAATTTCGACAACGTCTACGCGGCTATCATCATGATAGGCATCATTGGCCTTACCACCGACATGGCGCTCGCCTGGCTTGGAAAAGGGCTATTTCCCTGGAAGCGGAAAGTTCGGGCGCGAAAGTCCGCGGCGACAGAACAGGACAGGGAATCGCACCCAGTCGAATCGACACCGCTCCTTGAAGACTTCGGCAAACTTGAACCGCCTGTGGTGCGCGAGGGCAGAGCAACTCCGCTACAATCCTGACCCGTGCTGGCATCACTCGAGCTCCCGGACTACCACAAGCAGGACCCGCAAGTCGCTGCCCGCTTCAGGCGCATCCAGGAACGTCCCGTGGTGCTGTCCGTGCGAAAGCTAAGGAAGGCTTTTGGTCCCACGGGTCATCAACATATCGTCTTCGATCACGTTTCTCTTGACATCCACCGGCGGGAGTTCGTCTCCATCATTGGGCCATCCGGTTGCGGCAAGTCGACCTTCATCCGCATGGTGGCCGGACTCGACGAGGCAAGCGGTGGTGAAATCCTCCTAGATGGCAAGTCCGTTACCGGCCCAGGGCCGGACCGCGGGATGGTGTTTCAAGGCTACACGCTCTTCCCATGGCGAACGGTAAAGCAAAATGTCATGTTTGGCCTCGAGATGCAGAGCAGAAGCTCCGTGGCGGCGGAGGGAACCGCGCGAGAATGGCTCGAGATGGTGGGCCTGAGCCGCTTCGAGGACTCTTATCCGCACGAGCTTTCGGGTGGCATGAAGCAGCGAGTGGCGATCGCCCGCGCGCTGGCGAATGAGCCGCGGATTCTCATCATGGACGAGCCCTTCGGCGCCCTCGATGCTCTCACGCGCGCCAAGATGCAGACCTATCTGTTGCAGATCTGGAAGAAGGTTGACATTACGATCCTCTTCATAACTCATGATCTCGATGAGGCGGCGTATCTTTCGGATCGCATTCTCGTCCTGGGAGTGAATCCTGGCGGGGTGCGTGAATTCATCGAGAATCCCGTTCCGCGCCCGCGAACGCAGGCGCAGTTTTTGACGCCGGAATTCCTGGCCGTAAAGCATCGGCTCGACGAGCTGATTCACACGCCGGCCCAGGATTCTGAAGAAGACCGGCTTCCGGTTGTCAAAATGACCGAGGCAGGGGACGAGGTCGAATGAAAAGGCTGGTTGGGATTATGGTGCTGGTAGTACTTGTCGCTCTCTTGGTACGTACTCAGTGACAAGTAATGAGGATGGCCAGCAAGCGCGGGACGGGAAGTGTGCAGCGAATCAGTATTTCGCTACCTGAACCGGAGATTACCGACAAGATCCTTTGGTGCAAAGGCGTGTTATCCAAACTGACGTTCACGAACGTTTTCATTCCCCAGGTGCATTCGGCGCCGGTCCTGAGGCGGGATTCATTGGTGCGTCCCGGGCGCAATTCAAAGTAGTTCGGAGATTCGATGAGCCAGTTTCTCACAGCGGCCTTGTATTCTGAGATCCTTCCTGGTGGCGCAATGTGGTCCATGCGGGTTCCGCGCCGGCGTCTTGTCCGTCTCACGGCTCTTAACCCAGGAGCCAACGTCTCGGCGTTACTGTACAACGCGGCGCAACCATTGGATCGTCTTAATGTCCCAGACACTCTCAAGGCGCTGCACACGGCCAAGCTCACGCGCGGCCACATCCTGATGACAGACATGGGAAACGCTTTGGCGTCGATCGTTGAGGACAGCCTGGGGTGGCACGATCCGCTGGGCGGACACATTACCGCGGCGATGGTCTTGGAGAAGTTTGGGGAGCGCAGCTATCAGCTGCACCGCAACGATTTCTTCCGGAATGCGCGGGACAATTTTCTCATCGAGCTGTCCAAGCATGGCATGGGCATCGCTGACCTCGTGGCCAACGTCAATTTCTTCAGCAAGATCGCGGTCGATGATGAGGGCCACATGGCGATCGCGGAGGATCATTGCCCGGCTGGGGCGCGCATCGGACTCCGAACCGAAATGGATGTGCTCTTTGTCCTGGCAAATTGCCCTCATCCGCTTGCGCCCGCCGGCGAGTATCCGCCCGCCCGGGTGGAAATCGAGATCTTCCCTTGCGACCCGCCGGGCAACGACGATTTCTGCCGCACCTTCCGGCCCGAGTGTGGCCGCACGCTGGCTTTAACTGAGCGACTCTTCCTCTAGGAAGCTGCAATGAGCACACTCGTCTACACCGAAAGCACCCTTCAGCCGGAAAGTGCAGCACTCAGTTCGACGATTCCCGCAGGAGACGGTTGGTTTCACCCCGTCAAGAAAGGCCAAATTCTGCGGATCGTTGACCTGGAAGGAAATCAGGCGGCAGACACTTTTTTCTTTAACGCCGACGACGTGAGCGAGCGTTACAGCGCCCAGGATACGATTCGCGAGCAGGCCTCCATCTATCTGACGACGGGGACGAAGCTTATGTCCAATCTTTGCCGGGAAATGCTCACCATTACCGCGGACACGTGTGGCCGGCATGATACCTTGGGCGGGGCCTGTGCCGCCGAGAGCAACATGGTAAGGTATTCGCTCGACAAGCGCTTCATGCATGCCTGCCGCGACACCTTCCTGCTTCAGATGGCGCTGTCCGGCTATCGCGTGACGAAGCGCGACCTGGCCCACAACATCAACTTTTTCATGAACGTGCCGGTCACTCCTGAGGGTGGTCTTCGGTTTGCGGACGGCGTCTCCGAGCCCGGCAAATACGTGGAGATGCGCGCTGCGATGGACGTGCTCTGTCTTATCTCGAACTGTCCGCAGCTTAACAATCCCTGCAACGCCTATAATCCAACTCCGATCAGGGTGCTCATATGGAACCCGGGATGAAGCGCCAAGGGAGTGCGCAGAGCAGAAGATCATTTTCGTTCGTCGCTGTTGTGATCCTGGTCTGAGGGTATGCTCACCAAGGTCCTCATAGCCAATCGCGGTGAGATAGCCTGCCGAATCATCCGCACGCTTGACCGCATGGGAATCGCGTCGGTCGCCGTCTATTCCGAGGTCGATGCCCACTCTGCTCACGTGCGGATGGCCGGCGAAGCGATCTGCGTTGGTCCTCCACAGGCCAGCGAAAGTTATCTGCAGGTGGAGAAGATTCTTTCGGCTGCCAGCAAGACGGGTGTAGACGGTATTCACCCCGGCTACGGATTTCTTAGTGAGAACGCCGATTTCGCCGAGGCATGCGAAGCGGCGGGGATCGCCTTCATCGGGCCCACGCCGAAGAATATGAGGGACTTCGGCCTCAAGCACACGGCTCGCGAATTGGCAATTTCAAGCGGCGTGCCGGTCTCACCCGGGTCGAGCCTCCTTGATTCTCTTGCCGACGCGCGGATCGAGGCCGGACGAATCGGCTTCCCGGTAATGCTCAAGAGCACCTCGGGAGGAGGAGGCATTGGCATGCAATTGGCGCGAACCGCTGATGAGCTCGAGGAGAAATTCGACAGCGTTCAGCGGCTTGCCAGAAGCAACTTCAAGGCGTCCGGCTTGTTCCTCGAAAAGTTCATTGCTTCGGCGCGCCACGTGGAGGTGCAGATTTTCGGAGATGGAAGGGGGGTTGTTGCGGTATTGGGAGAGCGCGACTGCTCCGCGCAACGGCGAAACCAAAAGGTACTCGAAGAAACTCCTGCGCCTCGCTTGCCGGATGAAGTGCGTCAAGGTCTCCACGAAGCGGCGCGTCGATTGGGCCAGGCGGCCCGATACCGCTCGGCGGGCACGTGCGAGTTCATGTACGATGCGAAAGCCGGGGAGTTCTACTTTCTTGAGGTCAACACCCGTCTACAGGTCGAGCATGGCGTCACCGAGGAAGTGTCCGGATTGGACCTCGTGGAATGGATGATCCGGCTTGCGGCCGGAGATGAGCTGCCGCTTGCGGAGCATCAGCACAATCCGAACGGCCATGCGATTGAAGCGCGGATCTACGCCGAAGACCCGAACAAGAGTTTCCAGCCGAGCTGCGGCTTGCTCACCGAGGTGCAATTTCCCTCGGATGTGCGCGTCGACGGATGGGTTGAACGCGGCAGCGAAGTCACGCCCTACTACGATCCAATGATCGCGAAGGTGATCGCCCATGCGCCGACACGCGATGAAGCTATCGAAAAGCTTCGCACGGCTCTGCTCTCCACACGCCTTGGCGGCATCGAGACCAATCTCGATTACGTCACGGCCATTCTCGCCGGAGAAGACTTCAGGAAGGGCGGGGTCACCACGCGGCACCTTTCCACTTTTGCCTTTCAGCCCCGCACCATCGACGTGGTTGAGCCGGGAACCCACTCGACGATTCAGGACTATCCCGGCAGGACTGGCTACTGGGAAATCGGCGTTCCGCCATCCGGGCCGATGGACCATTTGGCGCTGCGGCTGGCGAACCGTCTCGTTGGGAATGAGGAAGGCGCGGCGGCCTTGGAATGCACAGTATCGGGTCCAAAGCTAAAGTTTCACCATCGGGCCGTCGTTTCTGTGGCGGGCGCGGACATGCAACCCGAAATTGATGGGTGCCCGCAGCCGATGTGGGAGGCTTTTGAGATTCAGCCCGGCGAGACGCTCAAGCTTCGGACGATCAAGGGTGCGGGGTGCCGCGCCTACGTTGCGTTGGCTGGCGGATTCGACGTTCCCTGCTATCTGGGCAGCCGGGCAACCTTTACCCTAGGGAAATTCGGTGGCCATGGCGGAAGGATTCTTCGCGCCGGCGACGTCCTGAAGCTTGCCGATCCGGGAGCTCAAGGGGACTTCGCGAAACTTCACGCACCTCCTCGCTACGATAGTCACTGGGGAATCGGCGTTCTCTACGGCCCGCATGGCGCTGCCGACTTTTTCACGGAGGAAGACGTTGATGTGTTCTTCGCCACAGATTGGAAGGTGCACTACAATTCGTCGCGCACAGGCATTCGCCTTATCGGACCAAAGCCGAAGTGGGCGCGCGAAGACGGCGGGGAGGCGGGATTGCATCCCTCGAACATTCACGACAACGCGTATGCCGTCGGAGCGGTGGATTTTACCGGAGACATGCCCGTCATTCTGGCCGTAGACGGGCCGAGTCTCGGCGGATTTGTGTGCCCAGTGGCGATCGTTCAATCTGAACTTTGGAAAATCGGGCAGGTTCGTCCCGGCGATCTCGTGCGCTTCCTTTGCTGGACGAACGAGCAGGCGGCAACAGCTGAAAAGGAGCAGGACGCCTCGATACGCAGCAGGCGCCTTCCGCCTGCGCGACCGGGCATCCTGACCGACAGCGGAGATCCGCCCGGCGACAAGCCCTGGAAGGATACGAACCCCATCATTCACAGCGTTCCGGCCGGTGGCGATAAGCCCCGGATCGTCTATCGGCAAGCCGGCGACAAGTATCTCTTGGTCGAATACGGACCGCCGGCACTCGATTTAACCCTTAGGTTTTGTGCGCACGCTTTGATGGTTTGGCTCATCAAGAATCCACAACCGGGAATCCTCGATTTGACGCCGGGCATTCGCTCGCTTCAGATTCACTACGACAGCCGCGTATTGTCTCGCGAACGCTTGCTCGAGACTCTCACCAGCGCGGAGTCCGCGTTGCCGCCACTGGGCAATTTAGAGGTTCCCACGCGAATCGTCCGGCTGCCTCTGTCATGGGACGATCCTTCTACCCGATTCGCCATCGAGAAATACATGCAGTCGGTGCGCGACGATGTCCCGTGGTGTCCGAGCAACATCGAGTTCATCCGCAGAATCAACGGCCTGGACACAATCGAGCGCGTGAAGGAGATCGTATTTTCGGCGAGTTACATCGTGATGGGGTTGGGTGACGTGTATCTCGGGGCGCCCGTCGCCACTCCTCTGGATCCGCGGCACCGTCTTGTCACCACCAAATATAATCCGGCGCGCACATGGACGCCGGAAAATGCTGTCGGCATTGGGGGCGCCTACCTCTGCGTGTATGGGATGGAAGGTCCAGGCGGATATCAGTTTGTCGGCCGCACGATTCAAATGTGGAACCGCTGGCGACAGACAGCCGATTTTTCTGAACCCTGGCTGCTGCGGCATTTTGACCAGATACGATTCTACCCGGTGGACGCCGACGACTTGCTCAGGTTGCGGGAGGAGTTTCCGGCCGGTCGGTTCAAACTCGACGTCACGGAGGAGGTTTTCAGTCTGCGAGAGTATCGGAGATTCCTGACAGAGATTTCCGAGGATGCGGCTTCCTTCAAGGCGCGCCAGCAGGCGGCCTTTAACGAGGAGCGCGAGCGCTGGGCACTGACGGGGACGGGAGACGGAGGAGCCGCGGATTCCCCCGAAGAGGATGCCCCCGAACCCGAGTTGGAAATGCCCGCAGGCGGCCATGCGGTGGACGCCCATGTCGCCGCGAACGTTTGGAAAGTCTGCGCGCAGGCCGGCCAGGAGGTGGTGGAGGGAGAGACGCTTGTGATTCTTGAAGCGATGAAGATGGAGATGTCGATCGCAGCGCCGGTCAGGGGCATTGTTCATTCCATTCGATGTTCGGAAGGCCAGATGGTCATGCCGGGACAAACTTTGGCCATCATCGCCAGCCAATGAGTGGAATCACTGACAAGATCCGCGAAACTTTTCGAAAGATTCGTGAACGTGATGGAGACAGTGTCTGGATCTCACTGGTGCCAGAGGCCCACGCTCTCGAGCGGGCGCAGGAACTGGAGGAGGATAACCGGGAGCTCCCCTTGAAGGGTCAGACGTTTGCCATCAAGGACAACATCGACCTTGCGGGAACGCCAACGACCGCCGCGTGCCCGGCTTTCAGCTACACGCCAACCAGGAGCGCGTTCGTCGTCCAGCGGCTGATCGATGCTGGCGCGGTGCCGATCGGCAAGACAAATCTCGATCAGTTTGCGACCGGACTCAACGGGACGCGATCACCTTACGGTGTTCCCCGCAACTTTTACAATCCGGCTTTCATCAGCGGCGGATCGAGTTCCGGCTCGGCGATCGCTGTGGCGGCAGGGCTGGCGGATTTCGCCTTGGGAACGGACACCGCGGGCTCCGGCCGGGTTCCCGCCGGCTTTAACAATCTCGTCGGCCTAAAGCCCACTCGGGGAAGCTGGTCAACCGGCGGCTTGGTTGCTGCATGTAGGACCCTCGATTGCATAACCGTGCTGACCAGGACGCTCGCCGAAGCGGAGCGGATCGACAATGTCGTCAGAGATTTCGATCCGGCTGATCCTTACTCGCGCAGGCCGGTGGCATCTTCCCCGTTAACGCTCCGCCGCATCGGTGTGCTCCCAAAGGATGAACGGGAGTTTTTCTCGGACGCCGAATATGCGAACCTCTACGCCGGGGCTGTAGGAAAGGCCGCTCGCGCCGGATGGAGCATAAGCGAATTCGACTACCGTCCCTTTCGGGAAGCGGCGGATCTTCTCTACAGCGGACCATGGGTTGCCGAGCGCTATTCAGCCGCCAGGTTCGTAATGGAAACCAATCCCGAGGCCGTCCATCCCGTGGTTCGTGCAGTGATCCTCGGCGCAAAGAGATTTTCCGCCGTCGACGCCTTTGAATCGCAGTACCCGTCTGGCTGCGCTGACGCGCGAGTCCGAGAAGACTTGGGAATCCTTCGACGCGATCCTGCTGCCTTCAGCCGGCACGATTTACACGATTGAACAAATGCTGGCCGACCCTATCCAGCTAAATACGAATCTCGGCCGGTATACCAACTTCATGAACCTCCTGGACCTCTGCGGCATTGCCGTTCCAGCCGGTTTTCGCTCGGATGACGTTCCTTTTGGCGTGACCTTTTTTGCGCCCGCCTGGCGGGAGCCTACGCTCTTCAGGCTGGCTCAAGAATTTGAAAATTAGAACAAACAATCCAGAAACGATCTTTCTGAAATCGCCGCTGCTCGGAGTCGCCCAGGCATGTGAGAGATCGGACAGTTTCCATTAGGACAAGAAAGGCTATATCGGAAATTACGTGCCGGCGGAGTACGCAGCGGGGAAGAATGCGTTTGCGTGAGACAGGAGGAATTCGTTATGGAGGACGAAGTCGCGTTTCCTTCCACTCAAAATGGCCGCGTTTCATACAAGCAGCGATGGCAACCTTAGAATCCTGGCAGTCTCGGGCCGGCTGGACTCGCAGAGCAGGAAGGACTTGAGAGATACGATACAATCCTTGCTGGAGGGCGAGAATTCGGGTGATGTGCTCGTCGACCTGGAGCGGCTCGACTATATGGCCAGCGCTGGCTTTAGAGAGCTGTTTCTCGCCGGACGGCAGGTCAGCCGCCAGGGCGGACGCCTTGCTGTTTGTTCGCTGCGGGGCGAGGTAAAACGAGTCTTCGAACTGGCCTGTTTCGACACGGCCTATCCGATCTTTGATACCCGGCGCGAGGCTCTTGCTTATTTCAGGGCGCCGAATCCGGCCGTTTGACCGACCAGTCTCGCCGGCGGCTGAATCGAGGAGAGCGACCATGAGAATTCAGCTTGCCGTGGTGGGCGCGCACTTGCGGGGCCAGCCTTTGAACTACCAACTTCTCGAGCTTGGAGCCGAATTTGCCGGGCAGACGCTCACGGCTCCAACCTACCGCCTGTTCGCTCTGGCGAATACGTCCCCTCCGAAACCGGGGATGATTCGCTCTGAGAACGGGGCGTCCATCGAGGTTGAAATCTGGGAACTGGGAGCCAAGGAATTCGGAATGTTTGTCGCAGCAGTCCCTTCTCCCCTGGTGATCGGAAGTATCAAACTGGCTTCGGGCGAGTGCGTGAAAGGCTTTCTGTGTGAGGAGATCGCGCTCGCCGGAGCGTCAGAAATTACGGGCTTCCGCGGCTGGCGTGCCTACCTCGCTTCGTTCTGAGCCGCTGTTTTCGGAGCCTTTCACGAACGCGAGAATTTTCTGATTATCGCCTTTCGCGGCCCCAACCACCCTTAGAAAATCAGCGGGATGCAGGGCGTGCTCTCTCAGAAAATGGCGGTCTCCCCCGCAACAGTACATAATGTCATGGCAGAGCGCGCCTTCGAGAAAGCAGCTGGCTTTCTTAATGATTCGCGGAAGCCAGGGAATCCCATCGAGCGTGGCACGCTTCGGCGGCAACTCGTCGGGGCGAATTTCCGCCTTACCTGCGACGCCCTGTTGTTCGAAGAGAAAGTGATCGCGGCGCGCCGCTGCGATAAGAAGGTAGGTCTCCCAGTCGGGTTCGCCGCTGGTTACAAAGTCTTCTGCGTAGTCATAGACATTGATGGGTCTCAATCCAACCGACGCAAGGAAGCTCGTCTCATCTTCAGTAAAATAGCTGGCGTCGTCCCGGTTGCCTTCTCGATACAAGGAAATGGCCTTATCATAGATGGCGCGAAGCTGCTTCGTCCAAGCGTTCAATTCCATAAGCCTAACCAACCATGTTGGCCGATGATTTGAAGCGGATTTTTGCCAGGGCGTCGCTCTCGTTGTAGCGGTCTGCGACCGCCGGAAAAGAATCTTGCGACGGTACCGCCGCTACATGGCCGGCGATGAGGAGATGTGTCTGATCGGCCTACCAGGAGTAATGGACCGAATAGGTCAGCGTTTTCTCTTCATCCGGCTCGAGCTTCACACGAAACTCGACTTTTTGCGCGTCGAGTTTCGAGAAGGCGTCCGAATGCTGGCGGATCTCCCAGTTCACCCAGCGAAACAAGTGCTCGACGACGCGCACTTCAACGGCCTCCTTTTTCCGGTTGCGAAGAATGATTTCAAAAGATTCGTCCGCCCAGTTGTTTGAGTTATCCACTTTGAACGCTGTCCGCTTGCGCTCGCCAACGATGTCGAAAGCGTTGCCCACATAGACACGCACTGTTTCGTCTTTCGGGGTGTGGTCGATATGGTTCTCTCCAACGAACTCGAGTTGTCCGTCTTCATCGCGCTGGTAGAATCTTAAGCGTCCCTTCGGCAGGGGAATGCCGAGACCGTTTTCTATCGAATTCTTGAACTCGCGCATGACCCACACCTTCGGGTTTGATTCGGCCCCAATACTGTCGTTCTGCCTGAGAAAATTCGCGTCGTAGCCGCGGACGCGGCCCCAGTCGAACAAGGCGCCGTCGTAAACGTAAATTCGTTCGGCGTTGACTCCCGATGCGCGCACGAACTCGACCTGCTTGGTTTCGCGATCCCGAAGAGTCAACGGACGCTGGAGCGTGTAGAGATGATACTCGTCAAAGGACTTCTCAGTGACAGCCGGGCCGGCGTCTTCCGTTACGGCGGCTTTTGCGGCGGCTCGAAAGACCTCTCTTTGGTCTCTCTGAATTTTGCTCACGTCGCCGGCCATCAGTTTTACGCGCGCGTCCTCGAAGCTCTTGCCGCTCTGGTTATCGATTGTCACCCAGCCAATGACGTCGAGCTTGCCGCCGTCTTGAGGGGCCACGAGATTGTAGTCAGCCTCCCAACTCATTCCTCCGGAAATGTAACAGAGCTCGGCGTCGAGGTTGCCGGAATCGCTGGACTGCAATTGCCAGCTCAGCTCGGGCTTGAGGATTGTTTGGTCCGCTAGCGCGGGGAAGAGCGGCATCCCCGGCAGCCGAAACTGAAGCCGGCCCTCCACTTCGATGATCGGCTCCGCGGTATTTCCCGCCATGGTTGCCTGCGATTGGTAATAGGCTTCGCCGTAGCGGCGCATCGCCCCGAGATTATGCGGGATGTATCCGCTTCGGACTACCCGCCCCCTGACCACGCGGTCAGGCTTTTGAGGCTCGGTCACGATGAAATCCAGCTCCCTGCCCTCGAAGAGGGAGAGCATCATCGTTTGATTGACCGGATCGTTGCGAAAACTCTGCTCGAGAATCTGAATCTGCGTTTTGCCCGAGGGATCGCGAAGAATCACAGACTCCGGCTCAAGATGAACGCTGATATCTGCGAACTTCACCTCATTGACTCCGGCCTTCAGCTCCAGGGGGATCTTCTCGCGCACGACGGCGAAGTTTTGATTGTAAATGGTGAGCGCCGGATCAGCGCCGAGCGCCGCGAGCGGAAGGAGCAAGAGAAAAGGTATCTTCATGAGATGCTGTTTCAGCGTTAACGGCGCAGCGGAGCAAACCTTAGCCCGGAAAATCGCAAGAAGGCAGATCGCGTTCGAATTGATCAAAAGTTCTCAAGCACCTCGGCGGCAGTCTTGAAATGCATCTTGGCCACGCCGGCGAGCGCATCGCGTCCGCCGGTTTCCACGATTTTCCTGGCAGCTTCCTTTACCGGAACTGAGACACCTCGGGGCAGCAGCACTCCGAGCCTCTTTCCAGCGGCTTCGAGCCAGTCAATGAACTTCTCGCGGGCCAGAATGGAAGCAGCGCCGACAGCGTAGTCCGATTCGGCCTTTGTTCTTTGGTCGAGGATGATGCTGCGGCCCTCTTGCATGAGCGCGCGCTGAAGCACGCGAACATCGGCAAACTTGTCCGAAAGGGCGCGCGGACATTCCGGCCGGGCAGCGCAGAGATTTTCGATTACCCGGGCGTGCCCCCAAGCCAGCAGGCGGTTGAGGTTGCCGATCTTCAGGAAAAGAGCGTTATAGCGGTCGGGCCCGATGGTAACGACGCTTTGCGCCGCGCCGGATTTGCGGACGCCACTCGCGAGATCCCGGATGCGTTTGTCCGATGAAATGCGTTTGCTATCGGTGATCCCGAGTTCCTGGAAGCGGCGGGCGAGCTCGCGATCGACGTAGACTCCCGCAATGACAAGCGGGCCGAAGAAATCGCCCTTGCCGCTTTCGTCGATGCCGAAGTGCGGTTCAAACATTTCGGGGTTGAGCACCTCCTCGTAGCCGAGTTTGGCTTCGCCCAGAATGTCCGGCTCCAGGCGAAAGCGCACGAAGTCCTCGGTGCCGCGACCCTGGATGACCGCCTTGGGTCCTTTTTCGTAGACGGCAACCGTGAGTTTGTCCTTTTGCGCGAAGTAAAGCGTATAGGGACGCGTTTCGAACTTGTATCCCTCTTCCTGCAGCAGGCGCTTCAATGTGGCGGCTTGCGCGGGCGTCAGCAGAGTAGTGTAAAGAGTGATGGCTTTTTCGGGCACGGGACGAATCAATAAAGCGCAGGCACGCCGGGACAAAGAGGAAAAAATCCGGCGCAATCTGCACCGTTGGTTCAAGCGATACGGGCGTGAGCTTCCGTGGCGCCAGACTCGCGACCCCTACGCGGTGATGGTGTCGGAATTCATGCTGCAGCAGACAACGGTGGCGGCAGTCATCCCATATTTTGAGCGCTGGATGACGAGGTTCCCTACCCTCCAGACACTTGCTCAGGCGTCTCCGGAAGGCGTGCTCTCGCTCTGGCAGGGGCTGGGATACTATAGCCGCGCGCAGAATTTGCACCGGGCCGCCAGGTTGATGATGGAAGGAGGGGGCGGGCAGGTCCCGCCATACGGCAGAGGCGTTGCGCGCCTTGCCAGGAGTGGGGCTTTACACCGCAGCGGCCATCATGGCTTTTGCGTTTGATGCGCCGGTGCCGGCGATCGACGCGAACATCGCGCGAGTCCTCGCCCGAATGCGCAATTGGAGAAAACCTGTGGATGACGCGGCCGGGCGAGCATTCCTGAGGGACGCGGCGCGCAAGCTTTTGCCGAAAACGAATGGCCGCCTGCACAATTCCGCCCTGATGGAACTCGGAGCGTTGATCTGCGTTGCGCGTAACCCGCGATGTCGGGAATGTCCGATTCGCAGCGATTGCCGGGCCCGGGCGCCGGAGCTGCTTCCGGCGAAGCGCTCCCGGGCAAAAGTTGAGACGGTTTCCGAATCACGAGCATTCGTCCTCGAGCAGGGAAAATTGTGGCTGGAGCCGTCTCCGGGACCTCGCTGGCGCGGTCTCTGGCTGCTTCCCCATTTAGAATTCCCGGAGTCTCCGCCCAATCACGTGGAAACATACTCCATCACGCGCTTCCGCGTGACCATGGGCGTCTACGCGGAGCCTCGAAGGAGCCCTCAATTGAGAGGATTTCTTCCCACCGCGTTGCCGCCAATGCCCTCGCCGCATCGGCGCGCAGTTGCAGCGATGCTTGCCAGAGTTCATACTGCAGCGTGATGACTTCCGAGGTGATCAGCCACGTTCCCGATGCCCACGGCCACTTTGGGCCATATGGGGGCAGGTTCGTTCCGGAGACCCTGGTTAGCGCCCTCGACGAGCTGGATTTGGAATACCAGAGGGCTCGCGTCGACCCGGCGTTCCGTAAAGAGTTTTCCTACCTTCTGGGGGACTATTGCGGGCGGCCAACACCTCTCTATTTCGCCGAGCGGCTTACCCAGCGCCTCGGCGGAGCTAAGATCTATCTGAAGCGCGAAGACCTATTGCATACTGGCGCGCACAAGATCAACAACGCAGTCGGACAGGCCATTCTTTGCAAGCGGATGGGAAAAAAGCGCGTGATCGCGGAGACCGGCGCGGGTCAGCATGGCGTGGCCACGGCGACGGTAGCTGCCCGCTTTGGCTTCGAATGCGTTGTCTACATGGGAGCAGTGGACATGAAGCGCCAAGCCCTCAACGTTTCGCGCATGGAGTTCCTGGGCGCGAAAGTGGTTCCGGTGACCGCGGGGCAGGCAACGCTGAAGGAAGCGATCAACGAGGCTATGCGGGACTGGGTGACCAACGTGCGCTCAACGCACTACGTGCTGGGTACCGCATTTGGCGCGCACCCTTACCCCGCGATGGTGCGGGACTTCCATCGCATAATCGGCGATGAGGCCCGCCGGCAGATCCTTCAGCGTGAGGAGAGACTTCCCGATTTGCTCATCGCTTGTGTCGGCGGTGGAAGCAATGCCATCGGGCTTTTCTATCCGTTCCTCCGCGACGAGAGCGTCAAAATGACGGGTGTGGAAGCAGGGGGCGAAGGAATCATCCGGGGCAGGCATGCGGCACGCTTCCAGGGAGGCAAGCTTGGCGTGTTGCAGGGCGCAAAAACATGGCTGCTGGCCAACGATGACGGGCAAATTGAATTGACGCATTCGGTTTCGGCAGGACTCGACTACGCCGCGGTCGGGCCCGAACACTGCTATCTTCGAGACATCGGCCGCGCGCAATATGATTACGCAACTGACAATGAGGCGCTGGCGGCATTCCGCACGCTTGCTGAGACAGAAGGGATCATCCCCGCGCTGGAGTCGGCGCACGCCGTGGCGCATGCCATCAAGATTGCGCCGACGATGAAGCCGGATCAGATCATCATCGTGAACCTCTCCGGACGAGGCGACAAAGATGTTGCGCTAGCCGCGGAGTTCCTTCTTAAGGGCGCCGCCTCTATAGAGGATTCCAACGTGTGATGGGAAGCAGCGTTATGGCGAAATTGTAGCGGCGGCGCCGCTACAGTTCTAAAGCTTGCGGAGTTCCCGGAAAACCGCCACGCTATCGAGTAGGGGACAACTTGTCATTCCGAGGAAGATTCGCCGGGCGCTGCATCTGAAGCCCGGCGACAAGATCAAATTCACCCTCGAGGGTAAGCGCCTTGTTTTCGAACCAGAACGAGCTTCACGAGCACGTCTGGTCAGAGAGCGCAATCGCAAAGCCGATCGCCCCTCCTTCTTCCTGATCCAGGAACGCGATATGGCTGCCAATCCTTTTCGCCGGACAGGTGCCCAAACTGCAGCGGCGTCGCGACCGGAAATGACGCCCGCAGAGGACGCGGCTATCTCAGACCCGGAATGTCGCCACCACCGGCGCATGATCGCTCGTGCCTACCTCCGCTTCGACAGGGCAGGAGAGCGCCGCCCTCGCGAGCGACTCACTGGCGAGTATATAATCAAGCCGCCATCCAATGTTGCGCTGGCGCAGGTTCCGCCACGGCGCCCACCAGGTGAACATGCGGTCGTTGTCCGGGTCCAATGCCCGCCCGAGGTCTACCAGGCCTTGGGCCAGGAGCCGCTCGAAGAGCGCGCGTTCCTCGGGGAGCTGGCCAATCGCGCGGGGCTTTCGCTCCTTGGGATGCACGTCGATCTCCGCGCGGGCGACATTCAAATCCCCGCAGAGCAGCAGCGACGCACCCGTCGCCCGAAACGCACCGGCGTATGATTCCAGCGCCTCCAGGAAACGCAGTTTCGCTGCGAAATCCTTCCCGCCATTCGGCACGTAAATCGAGGCGATCGTCAAGTCGTCAACCTTGGTGACGACGATCCGGTTCTCAACATCAAAGGGCGGGTGCGAAAAGATCGGCCGATCCCGGCATACGTCCTTTCGCACATGCAAGGCCACGCCCGAATAGCCCTTCACGCCGTGCCAGTAGCACCAGTAACCCTCCATCTCGCACAGTGCCGTGGGAACCTGGTCAGACGCTGCCTTGATCTCCTGCAGGCATAAGATTTCGGGGCGTTCACGCTCAACCCACTCGTGCACCTGAGCCTGCCGTGCCCGGATGCCGTTGACGTTCCAAGTGGCGATTTTCATTTTCCAATCCCGGCATTTTCGCCGGGGACATGTGACGAGGATCGTTTGACGAGGCCGGTCCCCGGGCTAAGCCGCGACGGGTTCTTCCTGGTGAAACTGCAGTTGGTAGAGCTTGCGGTAGAGCCGGGATTTCTCGAGCAGTGCAGCATGCGGACCAATGTCCACGATTCGGCCGTGAGCCATCACGACGATGCTGTCGGACTTGAGAATCGTTGACAGCCGATGAGCAATCGCGATGACGGTGCGCCCTTGGGTGAGGCGTTCGAGCGCGGCCTGGATCATGCGCTCGGATTCGGAATCGAGCGCGGATGTCGCTTCATCCAATAAGAGCACCGGAGCGTTCTTCAGGAGAGCGCGGGCAATGGCGAGCCGCTGCTGCTGGCCTCCGGAGAGCAGGCAACCCTTATCGCCGACGACGGTGTCGTAGCCTTCCGGTTGGGCGAGAATGAAATCGTGAGCGTAAGCTAGCTTTGCGGCCGCTTGTATCTCCGCCTCAGTGGCATCCAGACGACCATATCGAATGTTCTCGTAAATGGTGTCGTGAAACAGGAACGTATCCTGAGTGACGATTCCAACGTGTTCGCGAAGAGACTGCTGCGTGATCGTGCGCAGATCGCGGCCGTCGAGCTCAATAACGCCGGTCTGCGGATCGTAAAATCGCAAGATGAGCGAGAGCATTGTCGTCTTGCCCGCGCCGCTGGCGCCAACCAGCGCGTATTGTTTGCCAGGTTCAATTTCCAGATTGACGTTTTGAATGGCTTTCGGGCCCTGGCCGTAGGAGAAACCGACGTTGCGAAAAGCAATCCCTCCACGGCATTCCGTGAGCACAGCCGCGTTCGGCGCGTCCTGAATGGCAGGTTTGAGCTGCATGAGGTCGAAGACGTTCGTCGTCGAAGCCAGACACTTCTGCATGAGCATCGGAATTCTGCTCAGGGATTTGAGGGGATTGTAGAGGAGGAAGATTCCTGAGCACAGCGCGATGAACCTCATGAAGCTGATGTTGAAGTAGTAAACATAGAGCAGAGCAAGGACGACCCCGAAGGCGGAAACGGACTCAATCAGGGGCTGCACAATGTCCGTGCTTCTGCGGACCTTCATGCTGTTCTGGCACTGGATTGCGCTTGACTTGTCGAACTGGTCGATCTGGTAGTCCTCGCGAGCAAAGGACTTGATCACGCGGACTCCGGCGAAGCTTTCCTGAAGAATCACCGCCATGGCTCCTGCCTCGTTCTCCTCGGCTTTGCCAGCCTTGCGGACCTTCTTTCCGAAGATCATCACCGGAACGATGCAAATTGGGAAAAGAACGAGGGTGGTCAGGCTGAATCTCCAGTCCATGGCTACCAGAACGCCAACGCCGACGATTACCGCAATCGGGTCCTTGACAATGTTCCCGGCGATCGACGTGAGAGCGTTCTGCGCCATGCGGGTGTCATTGAGCACACGGGAAATCAGTTTGCCGGATTTCGCTTTGTTGAAGAATTCGAGCGACTGCGAAATGAGATGCCTGAAGAGCTGCGTGCGAAGATCCTGCAGCACGCGGAAGCTCACCCACGCCATGTAGTAGCCGTTGAGGAATGAGAAGATTCCCCGCGCGACCATCGCAAGAGGAATAAGAAGCGTTATCCAGAGAACCCCTTCGATACCGGGGCCCGAATCCTGTCCCGCCACCGGCGAAAGCACCTTGTAAGCGCTCGGCATCTGCCCGGAGGGAAAAAGCTTGTCTCCAACGAGTTTGATCACGAGGGGGAAGACGCCATTGAGCATTCCCGCAGCCACTCCGCAGAGGAGCCCAAGAACAAACCGTGTGCGGTAGGGCTTCATGTAGCCCGCGAGCGTCAGGTAGGGCTTCCATCCCTGCCGCAGCAGATCAAGGAAGGGCAGTTTCGTTTTCTCCGCCATCAGGGTTAACACTTATACCATTTTTCGGGCGGCTCGAATTTAAAATGCAACTCCGGGAAAGAAGTAGCTCTTCGAGATTTCCTCGCCCCCGAATAGCCAGATGATGGCTCCGAGCGCGAGAAAAGGGCCGAAAGGAACGCGCGCGCCAGTCCGGTCGCGAGCGAGGAAGATGCCCGCCAAGGCCGCCAGGCACCCGATAATCGAGCCGGCGCAAAGAGTAAAGAGCACAGCCTGCCATCCCAGGAACGCGCCGATCGCGGCGATAAACTTGACGTCGCCGAAGCCCATGGCTTCGCGAGGAATAACCACGGCGCGAAGCGTTCCGGTGATGGCGCTTAGCTCCCGCAAAGGGGTTTCCTCGTTTGCGACGATCATTCGGTCATGACGAAATCTAAGGACCGGGGATGCCCCTGGAACGCTGGCACTGGCGCACTCCAGCACGAGCTCATCGGATTCCCTGGAGAAAATGTCTTCCCAGCAAAGGGTTTCGCTTCCGATCTGGAGAGTGACGGCCTCACCTTCCTGTCGCAAGGCGAATGGTTCTTCGTTGTCAAAGCGGTGCCGCTTGCTGCCGAACGCCACTTTCCCGAGTTCGACGATAAGCCAAAGCAGGCCATAACCAAAAGCGGCGGCGGCAATCGAGGAACCCAGAGCTGCCAGCCGGGAGGAGGCTTGCATCATCTCCGGAAGCAGGAAGCTTAGCAATACTCCTGCCGCTGTCCCACCCCAGGTGATTTCATCCGGGATGATGAAATGCTCGATGTCGATGAAGGTTGCCGCGATCAGCAGGGCGAGAAGAATCCAATAGCTCGGCGCAAGAGGAAGGCCGTAGCGATTCCACGCTAACAGAAAGAGCGCCGCGGTCAGACACTCAACGAGCAGGTAGCGAAAAGAAATCCTCGCGCCGCACGCCGAACACTTCCCTTGCAACAGCAGCCAGCTGATAACCGGGATGTTTTCATGCCAGGGAATTGCGCGGTTGCAGCCGGGGCAGAAGGACCGCGAGGGATTGTTGAGAGGGATTCCACGAGGCGCGCGATGGATGCAAACGTTCAGGAACGATCCCACGATCGCTCCAAGGGCCGCCGCGAAGACGGAAAAAATCAGTTCCCTCATTCCTCCGCAAGGGCCGACTCGACCATCTCGCAGAGGACGTGGAGAAGAAACTTATGCGCCTCCTGGATTCGCGCGGTTGAACCGGAGGAGATGATAACGTCAACATCGGCAGCCCCGGCGGTGAAGCCTCCTCCTTTCCCAAGGAACGCGATGATCTTCATCTCATGGCGCCGCGCTTCCTCGATGGCGGCTAGGACGTTGCGCGATTTTCCGCTGGTCGAGAGGGCAATCAGCACATCACCGGGCTTGGCGAATGCCCAGACCTGCCGCGAGAAGATGTCCTGAAAGCCATAATCGTTTCCAATGGCCGTAAGAAGTCCGCCGTCCGTGCTCAGGGCGATTGCCGGATAAGGACGCCGATCCTCTTTGAAGCGGCAGGTGAATTCCGTGGCGATGTGGGCGCTATCGGCCGCGCTCCCGCCGTTTCCGCATATGAGAAGCTTTCCGCCACTCTTCAAGCAAACATGGACAGTTTCCACCGCTCGATGGAAATCCCCCTCAATTCCGCGCAGGGTCTCGAACGTTTCGAGCGCCTCATTGAGCGAGGCTTGAAATGGCGTCACGCTGCCAGCCGTTGCGTTGCGAGGCACAGTCGGGAGTCTTCCTTTAGAATTTGTTTCAGGGTTGGCCAATCTGCAATGTCCATTTCGCAGAAGAGGTGAAGGTAGCAAACCGCTGCCGTGCTGGGATAATTATCCAGCAGGCGGTCGACGGCTTCCTTCAGGCGCTCCTTTTGGGGCTCAGGAGGCAGAGTGTCAAGGAGTCCATGACCGTCATGCGGGACGCCCAGGCTTTCCAGAAAGCTGCAGACCAACTGCTGATTCCCTCCAAGGAGCCAGGTTTGCAGCAATTCGTTCGCCGCGTCATCGTTGGATTTTCGCGACAACTCGGCATGCATCCAGGCATGGCGTTGAGCCCGGGTTTTCCGGTCCAGAAGGACGGGACGCAGTTTGCGACGCGAAGCGAGCACCTGTATGCATGCGCGGTAAGCCGGTTTGTCGTTCTGGTAAAGATACTGAAAGATTTCGTTCGCGGCCTCGTCAGAAAATCTTTGCAGGACTTCATGGGCTTTCATACATCGGCTGGGTAATTCAAGAGAAATCCGACTGGGAAAACGCGCGGGAGTCAAGCACACCGCGAGAATTTGACACGGAGCGCCAAAGGCGCTTGTATCCCGCGCAATGAGGACATCCCTCGCAATCCTTTTGTTATCGCTTTTGGCTTCGTGCTCGACCCCGCAAGGACCGGCTAACAAGCTCGAAAAGGCGAGTGTCCTGCCGTTGGAACTCAACGATAATTTCCAGTTCCGCAAGATTAAGCTCTATTTCCTGAATGCGGATCCCATTCCGGTCACTCAAAGTGAGCCGGTCCTTTTTGAAAGGGAATGGTTTACGTGGGGGGCAGTGGATCGCTACCAGCGGGAAAAACGCTACGGAAATTATTTCACCTTCTTTTGGCGCACCTCCGAGCGCGCGGACGTCACCGTGCGCTTCGAATACCGCCAGTCTGCGCTGAGCAACTATGTGATGGCCATGGAGCGGTACTATCCCGAGGCGAAGGGCTCGTACCAGTCAGATTTTACCACGGCCGGGGACGAGTATCTCGAGTTTGGCCGGGTCACCTCCTGGCGCGTTCTGCTGATTGTCAATGGCCGGATCGTTGCCCTTAACCAATCGTTTATGTGGCGGTAGCAAGGGGAGGGATTTGACAGCCGTCGCCGGACTGGGGTAATTTCTAACACCAGAGTGAACACGACATCGTCTGTCCTTGTCGGCTGCATGGACCGCGCCGTATGGGTAAAAGTGGAGGGCCGCGGAACCTTCCAGAATAGCGCGGGTCTTAAGGAGTTTGTAAAACAAATGATCCAGCGCGGATTCAGGGATTTCGTCGTCGATCTGCGCGCCTGCGAGCAGATGGATTCGACGTTTATGGGCACACTCGCGGGCGTTGCTCTCCGCCTTCGCGAACTCGGCCAGGGCGGTCTGCGCACGATCAACGTGAACGACCGCAATGCGGGTCTTCTTAGCAGTCTCGGGCTTGATCAACTTTTCCATGTTGAGAACGTCGGCTCCGCCGCGGAGGATCAGCCCGATGAGCTGGAGCTTCGAGAAGCCAAGCAGGAGAAATCGGGCGGGGCGGAGCATAAGCGCCAGGTACTCGAGGCTCACGAGGCTCTCGTGCAAGCAGACGCTGCCAACCTGGTAAAGTTCAAGGATGTCCTTGACTACATGCGGCATGAGCTGAACGTGGCGGATTCAGCTAGGTCTCAGGACCACTAGCGTTCCGCCCAATGCCTCTCCATGTGGACATATATCTTTCTCGCGCTGTTTTTCGGCACGTTCATGGCCCTTCTGGTGGTGCTGAATACCTTTACGCGGCGCATCAGCGAGCTCGAACGCAAGCGAGCAGACCTTCAAGTCGAAGAGGATCGCGTCTTTGATTTCCTTCATGGCCTGGGGGAGGCCTTTTCTGAGGGTGTTAGTTCCAACGAGCTTCACCGCCTGATCGTCGAAAGCGCGATCCGGATCCTGAATGCCCACGGCGGGGCACTCTATCTGATGGACAAGAATCAGCCGATTCTCGTGCCGGCGTTCATCTCGAAGGGCTGCCCGGCTTTGATCAAAGTTCCGCCTCACATCCTTGACCAAGCGGTCAGCAACCACCTCGCGCTTGAGAGCTATTTGCGACTGAGCTCCGTGCGGCGCGGCGAGGGAATCATTGGGGCGGCGCCGGAGAGCGGTCAACCGCGGCTATATTCGGAGGAGGAGCTTGCCTACGCTCTGGCCGCCAGCAATCTGGTCGCTCACTCGGCGATCGTGGCCCCGCTTGCCTACCGCCGGAAAACTCTTGGAGTTCTTGGCCTTGCCAACGGCCCCATGAGCACGCCATTTTCCGATAAGGATCTCACGGTCTACAAGACCATTGCCGAGCAATCCGCTTTTGCCCTCTACAACGAAATGATCTATCTCGAAGCGGGAGAGAAAAAGCGTCTGGATCACGATCTTGAAATCGCCCGCGAGATCCAGGCGATCCTGTCGCCCTCGTCGCCGCCACTGGTGGAGGGTTACGAGCTCAGCGGGATCAACGTGCCAGCCCGCCAGGTTAGTGGGGATTATTACGACTACATTCAGGTAGACGAGCGACGTATGGGCGTCGCCATTGCCGATGTCTCCGGCAAGGGAGTGCCCGCTTCGTTGATCATGGCGATGTGCCGAAGCGTGATCCGTAGCGAGGCAGTCGGAAAGACTTCGGCCGCCGAAGTTTTGCGGCGTACAAACCACCAGCTCTATCCCGACATCAAGGAAGATATGTTCATCAGCATGGCTTACCTGATCCTCGACAAAGAGAGCAGTCGCGTGACGCTCGCGAGAGCGGGGCACGACGCGCCGCTCTGGGTACCGGGCCGCGGACAAGAGCGTCGAAAAACTCACCCCGAAGGGCATGGCCCTTGGCATTGACAGTGGGGAAGTCTTCAATAGAGTCACCGCCGACCTCTCCTTCGAGCTGGCGACCGATGATTGCCTTTTACTCTATACGGATGGGGCAACGGAAGCCCTTGATGGAGAAGCCATGGAGTTTGGATTGCCCCGGCTGGTGAAAGTCCTGCAATCCAGCGCGTTGCAGGGAGCGCCAGGCATCATCAAGCGACTTACCGAAGAGGTGAAAAATTTTGCGGGGAATTATCCGCAGCATGACGACATTACATTGATTGCCATCCGTAAACGATGAATAACCAACCAGAAGTCAACCCCGGAAGCCAGACCGGGCCGGTCGGCGAAGAGCAGCCTGACGCCTCACAGGCTTGGGAGAATCGCGTCACCGGCAGGTCAAAACCCGAGCCGGTCCAGGGCTCGCAGTCCGCTGGAGTCCAATTCCGGGGAAGATGAGGAAGCGAACGGTCCGAAGGTTGAGGCTGTCGAGGAACCGCGGCCCGAATCCACAGCAGAGCTGGCCACGGAGCTCGAAAAGTGCAAAGACGCTGCTCTTCGCGCGCGCGCGGACCTTGATAACTACCGGAAGCGGGTTGCTCGCGAGAAGGAGGACGCGATTCGCTACGCAAACAATTCGCTCCTCGAGAGCCTGCTGCCCATTCTTGATAACTTCGAACTCGGCCTCGAGGCGGCCAAGAACTCATCGGATGCGGGCGGAATTATTCAGGGTCTGGAAATGGTGCGCAAACAACTTGAGGATTTCCTTCGCGACCATGGCGTCGAGATTGTGGACGCGGTTGGGGATCGTTTTGACCCGCATCTTCACGAAGCTGTGGCGCACGAGCCCAGCAAGGGTGTGGCTGACGGCACAGTTGTCCGGCAGCTTCGGAAAGGCTTCAAATTGAAGGACCGTTTGATTCGTCCGGCAAGTGTCGTGGTTTCGAAGGGACCTCCCGCCTGATGACTCGCAAGCGCGATTACTACGAAATTCTCGGAGTCGATCGAGAGGCGGGCGAGGAGGACATCAAACGAGCCGTACCGCAAGCTTGCGGTGAAGTTTCATCCGGACAAGAACCCGAACGATCGCGCGGCGGAAGATCGATTCAAGGAACTGGGCGAGGCGTACGAGGTTCTGATCGACCCGCAGAAGCGAGCCGCCTACGATCACTACGGTCATGCAGCATTCCAGCAGGGTGGTTTTGGCGGGGCGGGCGGTGGTTTTCACGATCCTTTCGACCTGTTCCGTGAGGTTTTTGGGACGAGCGGCGGGGCGGGTGGAATTTTTGAGCATTTCTTTGGCGGTGGGCAGACTGATGGTTCAGGACGTCAGCGCGGATCAGACTTGCGTTACGATATGCAGATTTCTCTCGAGGAGGCCGCTGACGGCTGCGAGAAGGAGATCGAGATTCGCAAATTGGATGCCTGCGAGGCGTGCGAAGGATCGGGAGCGCAAAAGGGCTCCCATGCGGTCACTTGCTCGGTCTGCCGGGGGCGCGGCCAGGTTGTCGCCTCGCGCGGTTTCTTCCAGGTCGCGCAGACGTGCCCGAATTGCCAGGGCACAGGCCGCGTCATCGAAAAGCCGTGCCGCACCTGCCATGGCGATGGCCGGGTGGAGCGCACGTCTCGCGTGAAGCTCAAGATTCCTGCGGGTATCGACGAAGGCGCCCGTCTGCGCAGCGCCGGCGGAGGCGAGGCCGGTTTGCGCAACGGAACTCCCGGCGATCTCTACGTGGTCATTCATATCAAGGAGCACCCTATATTTCAACGCGACGGGATGGACCTCCACTGCGAAATGCCGATTCCGTTCGCCATTGCCGCGCTCGGCGGAGAGGTTCGCGTGCCGACTCTTTCGGGCGCGGTGAATTTGAAGATCCCTTCAGGCACGCAGAGCGGCGGTGTCTTCCGAGTTCGCGGCCAGGGAATGCCTGCCCTGCATGGGTCCAGTCACGGCGACATCCTCGCTCGTGTGCAAGTGGAAGTCCCAACAAGGCTCAATTCCGAACAGCGCAAGGCCCTTGAGTACTTCGCAGAGCTCTGCGGGGACGACAACACCCCGATGCACAAGAGCTTCACTGACCGCCTCAGGGACCTGTTCAGCTGACCCTGCGCCCCTCCCTTCCGTCCAGCCATCCACCAGGCGATGCCCGTCACGTGCGAAGAAATGAAAATCGCCGAAGAGGCGGCCTTCGCCCGGGGCGTGCAGGCGGAGGACTTGATGGAGCGAGCCGGGCGCGGAATAGCCGAGATTGTCCGCCAATTCCATCGCGTGCCCGGGCATTGCAGCGTGTTTTGCGGCAAGGGCCACAATGCCGGAGACGGACTCGTCGCCGCAAGGTATCTCGCGTGCTGGGGATGGAGCATCGACCTTCGCTTCAGCTATCCGGAGGCCACGCTGTCGCCGCTTACGGCGAAGAAGCTGGCGGAGCTTCCGGAATCTGGCGACCGAAGCCGGACGCAAGGCCCGAAGGTCGTTTTGGACGGCCTGCTTGGTATTGGGGCGCGCGGCGAACCGCGCGAAGCGATAGCGGAGTCGATCCGGTCATTAAACCGCATGCGACGCGATGAGGGGGCGTGGGTCCTTGCCATCGATATTCCGAGCGGTCTTGACGGAGATACGGGTGTGCCGGCTTCGGCGTGTGTGGAGGCAGATCTCACTGCGACAGTAGCCTGCGTAAAAACTGGCTTGACGACCGATTCGGCGACCAACGCCGTCGGTCGTCTGGCACTCGTTGAGCTTGATGAACTCCGGCCGCCAGAGGCAGGGCCGTGGCGCATCGCAACAGCGAATACGCTGAGGGCCTGGCTTCCCGCGCGTCCCTTCGATCTCCACAAGGGTGATTGTGGCAGGGTGGGTATCATTGCCGGATCCCCCGGATTTACTGGCGCGGCTCGTCTCTGCAGCGCAGCGGCCATGCACGCTGGCGCGGGCCTCGTCACTGTCCTTGCAAAGGAGGACGCCACCGCGTCGCTGACGATCTCATGCATCCCCGAAGTCATGGTCAAGCGCGTGCCAAGCTATCGCGACGTGCATGATCTGCGTTTTGATACGCTGGCCATCGGGCCCGGCCTGGGTCTTGAACACACCGCGGAAGTGCTTTCGGTCGTTCGGGAGGCTCCGCAACCCATGGTGGTGGACGCCGACGCGCTGAACGCTATTTCCCGCGATGTCCATCTGCTCAAGCACTGTGCCGGTCCGCGGTTGCTCACCCCGCATCCCGGAGAAATGGAGCGCCTGTATCCGCAGCGAGGCCGGACGCGGCAGAAGTGGCTGGAGGATTTCTTGGAGGAGTATCCGGTTACGCTGTTGCTCAAGGGCGCTCGAACCATTGTGGGGAATGCGCAAGACCGGCGATTCATTAACACCACGGGAAATCCGGGAATGGCCAGCGGAGGGATGGGCGATGTGCTCACGGGAGTGTGCGCGGCACTGGCGCCACAGATGCGAGAAAAAGATCTCTTTCAAAGCGCCTGTCTTGGGGCTTGGCTTTGCGGTCGGTCTGCCGAAATATCAGTATTCGAGCAGCGGGGCTCCCCGGAGTTCCTCTGCGCGAGTTCCGTTATCGATAATCTTGGGGCGGCCTTCACCAGCTTGCGCGCCGGAGAATACTAGCTGCCTTTATTTGTGAGAACCGCGGCAAACGCTCCAGTTCTCTAAATCCGCAGAAGACAGCGGATGTCGAGAGGACACAACCGCCATTGCGCGGCAGCTCGGAAATGAGCCGTTCCAATGACGGTCTTCCTGCGTGCAAGCTCCAAGCGGTGTTGAGGGTTTCGAAATAAGCCTAGCTTAGCTAAGAGCGATGGGCAAAGCGGCACTTCATACCGGGAAAGCGTGTATGTTATGGAAGAGTCGCTATGCGGAGCCTCAAAAATCTGGGCGTGACAATCCTGTTTACAGGAGCCCTCCTGACCCTGGGGTTTACGAGCCTTCAGCCTCTCTTTCGCGCCGCCCGTGTGGACGCCCTTGACTCTTCAAAAGCTCCGACGTGGGCGTTGAAGGATACCGATGGCAAACTGGTGAAGTCGTCCGACTTCGAAGGCAAGGTAGTCCTCCTCGACTTTTGGGCAACGTGGTGTGCGCCTTGCAAGGCCGAGATTCCCGGCTTTATCGAGCTTCAGCAGAAATACGGCCCGAAGGGTTTGGTTGTGGTGGGCGTTTCACTCGACGAGCGAGGACCATCCAGAGTCAGAAAATTCATGGAGGATCTCGGGATGAACTATCCCGTCGTGATGGGAAACTTCAAGCTCATGGAGGAGTTTGGTGGCACTGCGATACCGACGACCTTCGTCATCGATCGGAGCGGGAAAATCGTCGCAAAGCATGTTGGCTTTGCGACGAAGGAAACTTTCGAAAGAGATATCGCGCCGCTCCTGTGACTCGCAGGAGCACACCGTCTGCGGCTTCTCAGAAGTAGGTTTCCAGCTCTCCACGGCGCCGGATATCCAATGTGGCACAATGGAAGGATCCTCCAAAGGGAGCGTAGCTGAGGAATGGGCGGGGAATGGGTTCGAATCCCCAGTTCCGCAACGCGCTGATCAGGGTCTTCTGGCTGGCCTCGACGACGACACGCTTCGGATCGAGCATGAGCACGTTTATGCTGATCCAGGGACTGCATTGTGAGACTCGAAAGCGCCAGGCCGAAAGGGGAGGAGGGATCAGGACGGGGTGCGATCAGAATGTCCCAGGAATTGAACATAGGCGGCAGCTTGGCGGGATCGACGTAGTCCGGGTTGACGAGCACCTTGCCTGGCGCCAAAGGCACGAAGCTTGAATCGATATGCATGGCGGTGCGGCACTGATGGGTGATCTCGTGAACACGGTAGCCGTCGCGAGCAAGATGCCGGCGCAGCCATTCGAAGCCCGCGGCATTTGTGACATTGCTGCGGATGCCGAATAGGTCTACGGCGACCTGCTATCCCGGCAGGGGTTTTCGGGTGAATTGGCGCTAGCAGGCGGCACTGTCCGAGTCAAAGGCGGAAGGGACTGAGAACTGAGACGAGATCGAGCCATGATGGCGAGTCCGATGAACGCCCAGATCAGCTCACGCATTCGATAAATTACGCCGGCCGCCAGACCCTGTGCCGGTTCGAGGCCCAGCATCGCGAATACGAGGACCTTCCCCGCCTCTTGGACACCCGCCCGGAGGGGCACGAAGAACATCAGGTTATTCAGCGCGACTCCCAATACCTCGATGGCAAGGGCCAGTTCTAGGCTTGTCGGGGCGCCAAAGAACCACAAAATAAGATAGGTCTCGATGATGCCGCCGGCATATCCGAGTGCGAAGCTCGCCGAAGAAAAGACTATCCGGCCCGTCGATTCGCGGTGCACCCTTGTCATTTCGGCATCAACCTGTTCGATGGATGATCGGAGCGGCGCCAGGAATCGGAGGATGGGCCAGCGGTCGACGAGGCGGAGGGTGGGCGCAAGCAGACCGTGCCGTTGCATAATCAGCAAGCCGGCCACTATGACGGAAAAGGCTGCCAGGCCTCCGAAGATTCCCAACCGCGCGTCAGCTAGGAGTGGGGTGTCGTCGGCGACGAAAACCAACCCGAGGGCAACAAAGACCACTAATCCCACGGTTTGCGTAATCTTTGCTACCATGACAGAGGCGACGAGCGACGGCCCTGTTCGCTGTCCCTGAAGTATGCGAACGCGGACGAATTCGCCGCCCAAGGTCGCTGTCGGTGTAAGATAATTGGCGGCGTCGCCGGCGACACGCGCCAGCACGAGCTGCCAGAATGAAGGCACGCGGCTTCGACGAGAAAACGCCGCTCGCCAGCCCAGTGTGTTAAGGGCGACGGGAACGATCTCCGCGGCGATAATCACTACGATGCCCCAGCCGACCATCCGCAGGTTTGCCAGGACGCTGCCGATTCCAAGCTGCGCGAGGAGCACGCAAAACAACAAGATCCCGCTCGCGAGCACAAACCACTCGGTGAAACGTAGAGCACGCTCGCCGCGGGAGGGCACAGAGGTAGAAGAGAGTGATATTCCCGAACGAGACACCGGCGCGATTCGCTGAGACTTCACACGAGATTCGCCACGGCCGCCTGAACAGAATGCCAACACCTTAGACCCGATTGTTCCCATTGACCTGACGGTTGAGCTTTAGTTCCAACTCGACCGCTAGGTTTTGTGCGAAGGAGTAGCCGGCGCTCCCGCGAAGGCGCGGGGAACGACGCGGCCACCAAGCGCATGGCGCACCGTCAAAGGGATTTAACCCTGCTATCACCATCGGAAAGGCGTTCATCATCGAAGGATGATCGAAGACGACCAGCACGGTCAAGGTGATTGGGCAATGCGCCCGAGGAGAACCTGCTTACTCTGCTGCGACGATCGTTGCGATGATAAGCAACGCCGCCGCCACGAAAGCGGCGAGCGTCCGAACGTGGTTCCAAGCCGTCCAGGTGACGACATATCGGGTCCATAGGTCGGCGCCTTTCGCGCTACCAGGCTCGACGGCCGCCAGCGCTTCGTTCAGCGGAACGTTGAAGACGATTGTGACCAGCACGGTGCCGGCGAGATAGAGCAGACTGCCGGCGAGCAGGTAGGCGGAGCCGGCCTCATGCAACGTGAACAGCGCGGAGCCAGCCCCGAGGGCGCAAGCCGCCGCCGTTCCGAAGAATACCGCGAAGAACCATCGATTGAGCACCGCGACATTGATCGATTGCATGGCGGCAATGCCCTGCGCCGCTGGGAGGTGGGCAAGCGCGTTCATTACACAGGCCGAAAAAGCGAAGAAGAACCCTGCCATGAGGCCACCGCCTAGTGCTGACGACAGAGTCAGGGTGAAGAGTAGACGGTCGATCATCCAGAGACGCCAGTTTCAGTCTGGCCTGAACCCATTTTAGCCTCCCGCCATGGCTCCCACGATTAGGAGTGGCTCCGCGCCACCGACGACCGCATCTGGCAATCTGGTCTCAGGCGGCTCGAGGGACAGGTCTTCTTTACAGGCAAAGAAGCGAATAAACGGCCGCCGCTGCAATGTGGCGTGGTCGCGAAGCGTCCCGCGCAGCACCGGATAGCGTGCTTCGAGCGCGTCGAGAACCGAGCGCAACGTGACCGGGCTCTCGATCTCCAGCTGCACCTCATCGTTCACACGGGCCAGTGTGCGCAGATGAAATGGGAGCACAACTCGGATCACGGCAACGATTGAACCTCAACGGACAACACACCTGGAAGGTCGCGAACGATGGGATTCCACGTGTCGCCGCTGTCGGCAGAGAGATAGACCTGCCCGCCGGTGGTGCCGAAATAGACGCCGCATGGTTCGAGCGGATCGACGGCCATGGCGTCGCGCAGGACGTTCACGTAACAATCCTTCTGCGGCAGGCCTTTCGTAAGCGCTTCCCATTCGTTTCCGCCCGTCCGGCTGCGATACACGCGCAGCTTTCCCTCCGGCGGGAAATGTTCGGAGTCGCTCTTGATGGGCACGACGTAAATCGTCTCCGGCTCGTGGGCGTGAACGTCAATCGGGAAGCCGAAGTCAGACGGCAAGTTGCCACTAACCTCGTGCCACGATTCGCCGGCGTTGTCGGTTCGCAAGACGTCCCAATGCTTCTGCATGAACAGAACGTCCGGGACGCGATGGATGCATGGCAATGCGATGAACGCAGTGGCCGACTTCCGCATCCGGGTCGGGCAGCTCGTATTGAGATTTCAATCCGCGGTTCACTGGCTTCCAGGTTTTTCCGCCATCCTCGGTGCGGAAGGCGCCTGCCGCAGAGATGGCGACGAAGATGCGGTTCGCGTCGCGCGGATCGAGAAGGATTGTGTGCAGGCACATGCCGCCCGCCCCAGGTTGCCAGAGATGGCCCTTGGCAGTTCGCAATCCGGGGAGTTCCTGCCACGTTTTACCGCCGTCCACTGTCTTGAAAAGGGCCGCGTCTTCGGCGCCGGCATACACGGTATCCGGATCGGTGAGTGACGGTTCGAGATGCCAAATGCGCTTGAACTCCCACGGGTGCTGCGTGCCGTCGTACCACTGCGTGACTGCCGGGGACGTCCGTCGTAGCTGAACTCGTTTCCGACCGGTTCCAAGGTCTTGCCGCCATCGTTGGAGCGCTGGACGACTTGCCCGAACCAGCCGCTGGTCTGCGATGCATAGATGCGGTTCGGTTCGACGGGCGAGCCTTTGAGGTGATAAATCTCCCAGCCCGCAAAATGCGGACCGCTGACATCCCACTGTGCGCGCGTGCCGTCCGATGTCAGGATGAATGCACCTTTCTTTCGTACCGACTAAGACTCTTACTTTGCTCATGGTTTTGCTTCGTTAGGCTCGCTCTGTATAAATGCAAGAAGGCCGGCCTGTCATCTGATACTGCCACATGACGGCTCCATAGCCCAACGGCGGGTGAAGACGACGGGCTTGCCTTGACGCCAGTCCTTGTAGAACAAGCTCATCCGAACACCCGTCTCGGTAAGAGGAATCATCTTGCCTTGAAAAGTCGTCTTAGAATCGTAGCCCTTTAAATCGTGGTTACAATGGCCAACGTGACCGGGGTCACCCTGTTGCCGTCCCTGTCGGCGAAGTGGTGAAGGTACTCGATCTCACGCGCAGGGACGATTTTCGTGTAGGTCCAAGTGCTGTACAGGTCCTGGCCGCCGAATTCCTTTGGCGCCCGCATGCAGACTAGCGACCTGCCCCCCTCCCGAAAATCCATCCGGGCAACCGGACAAGAGAAGCCCTCGGGCCCCCACCAGCGCTTGACATGCTCTGGATCGCTCCAGGCCTGCCACACTCGCTCGACAGGCGCGTCAAAGACGCGAGTACAAACGAGGTCCTGCTTCATGCTGCTCTTCGATCTTTCGGTGTTCTTCATGGATGATCTTCACTACGTATTTGTGCTTGGACGCCGGCGCTCACTCTTGCGGATCGCTTCGGTCAAGTCGCCAGCCGTAGGAACGGTGAACGTCGCATTTAGGGCCCCAGCCCGACGAGGGGCAAGAGAGGAGCCCAAAGATCGTACGTCGAAGTGGGCTTCGGCGATCGGTCATGCAAGCTTCCATATACTCTCTCGGATCGAGAGCTCCGTAACAACAGTGTCGATCAGGTTCAGACCCGCCCGGGGGCGTCGCGCATCGCCCCCGCCACGCTTGCCGCCTGAAGAGAGACGGCCCGCCTGCTCATGAAGACGAACCGCATTCGCTGAACGCAGCCTGGGCGCGCGTGCTGATTTCTTCCGGTGTCAGTTCCTCTTTGTGTGTGGCCAGAGACCAGGCATGCCCAAACGGATCTGCCAGCACACCGTAACGATCGCCCCAAAACATGTCTGCCAGCGGCATGCGGATCTGCGCGCCCGCGGCGACTGCTTTACTGAAGGCGGCGTCCACATCCTCCACATACATGTGAATCGTGACGGGGGTTCCGCCGATGGTTTGGGGTGCCCGGCAATCCATCTCCGGAAACTCATCGACGAGAAAAAGCCGCGAGTCCCCGATCTTGAGTTCAGCGTGCATGAGAGATTTGCCATCCGGCCCGGGCATACGGCCGATTTCTTCAGCGCCAAAGGCCTTCTTGTAGAACTCAACGGCTTGACTGGCGCCCCTCACGACCAGGTGCGGGGTCAACGTGTGATAGCCATCCGGAACCGCTTTGATGCGATTTGTCGATTTTTCTTTTCGTTCGAGTGTTGTTGTCTGCGTGCTCATGTTTACATTTCGTTATGGTCGATCATTCGATCAACCGATTGTTCACTTCGGTCATACGACGAACGAGACAATTGATACAGGACACGCCTCACCAATTTTTTCGAAGACGAGGGCCGGCGTGTAGTAACGGTGAAAATGCGGGCCTTGGCCCCGCCCAGGCGTTGCAGTCCGACGAACGGAGCCGGCGACTTTGGCTTGTCTGATTGTCACGCGCTACGGTCAGGCCAATCTCGTAAAGCCATCGGCGCTCCACCGTTCGCTGCCCACTCCGTGATGCACAAAGAAGAGGCCGTCAGGATCGTAATGGTCCTTCACCGCGAGGAGCCTTGCGTAGTTCGGCCCCCAAAAGGCGCGAAATGGAACGGACCGCCCCCGCAGCCCGTGTCGGCGCGAGCATCCACAACCACGTCGCTCGCAAGAATGAGAGTGCTGCGGCGGCCGCCCGCAAGAAGCCTCTTCTGTTCATTTCAATTTTACCCAAGCCTTTCCTTCGAAACGGACGAGTTCGAAACGACGGCTCACGGAGCTTTACTTAGTTCGGTCGAGCGCGTCGCTAATGTCCTTGCTTATTGTCCTTGCCATTATTTTGTCCGGTCATGCTTAGTTTTGTTTTTGAATATCCAGCCGCCGCGCAAGGCCGAGCTGGGTCTCGCCCAAGGGTGCGACCCGTTTCGCCAGCACGCTTGGCGCGCCCGTTGGCGAGGACAACTCCGACGCGGCGCTAGCCTTCGTAGGCGCGCTTCAGCTCGGCGATATCAATCTTGCGCATCTTAAGCATCGCCTGCATCACGCGCGCAGCCTTCGCCGGATCCTTGTCGCCCAGCATTTTGCCGAGGATCGAAGGATTGATCTGCCATGATAGGCCAAACCGGTCGGTGATCCATCCGCAGGGGCCTTGTTCACCGCCTCCGGCGGTCAGCTTCTCCGAGTAATCGTCGACCTCCGCCTGCGTCTCGCAGTTTACGGAGAGCGAGATGGCATCGGAGAACCTGAAGTGCGGACCGCCGTTGAGCGCGACGAACGGCTGCCCGTCGAGCTCGAACTCGACGGTCATCACCGTGCCCTTCGGCATGGGCGCGGCGTCGCCGTAGTACGTGATGTTCTCGATATTCGAATTTTTGAAGACGGAGGTGTAGAGCTTGGCTGCGTCTTCGGCCTGATTGTCGTATGACAAGAAGGTGATGATCTTCGGCATGGGTTGTCTCCTCTCTTTAGCGGTTCTCTGAACGAGGCTATTGCCTTCGGCCTTCAAGCATCCGATGGGGTCCCGTCGATTGAGAGCTTATTTCGAGTCGCCGAACGGCGCATATTGCTCAAACTTCGGCAGCGCCGGGTCCATGTGATCCCACGGCTGCGCATCCACGTGAAGATATCGAATCTTGGACGAAACCAGCTTGGGTCATCTAGGCTTGAAGCGCAGATGCCTATGAAGGGCGACGAGGGATCGACTGCTCCCAGGAGGCGGGAACCACAGTCGGGGCAAAAACCACGGGTGTGCGTGCCACCGCCACACTCGGCATCGCGTAGTACTTTGGTAAGCCCCGTGTGAGTTTGAATGCCTTCGATTCCACCAACACCGCAGGGGAATACGGACCACCGCTGGCCTGCTGACAGTCGCGACAGTGGCAGCAAACATCTCGAGTGGTCCCGCCGTGCATTCATAGCGAATCGCGCCGCAGGCGCATCCGCCGTAAAATGGGATTGTCATTATGGGTTGCATTGTTGGATTGGAAGATTCGTTTTCTTGGAACCGACTATGCTCAACCTTCGCAGGCCGAACATGCGCGGCAAGTTCCGCGTGAACTCTACGACATTGCAGCGTCTCGCCGGTCCAGGCTATCCTTGTCTTCGCTTGAGGTCATGTCAGTGTGCGCCGAACTCTGCCAAGCACTAATCGACCATTTGGCCGCAGGTCATGTTGGCGACGGTGCCGGTCATGGTGCCGGCATAGTCGGAGGCCATCAGGGTCGCCACGTGGCCGACGTCGGCCAACGAAGGCAGCCGTTTCAGCAAAGTCATTTCCTTGAGAGAAGCGATGAACTCGTCACGGGTCACCTGGTTACCGGTGGCGTGCACATCCAGGGTTTCTTCGATTGACTCGGGCGATCCGGCCGAACGCAGGCAGACGACGCGCACGCCCCGTGGTCCAAGCTCCGCCGCCAGGCTCCGGGCAAAACCCTCAAGTGCGGCGCACGCCACGCTGAAGCCGCCGACAAGAGGAATAGCCATGCGTGCCGGCGTAGCGGTGATCATCATGATCACGCCCGACCCCTTCTTGATCATATGCGGTGCGGCCGCCTTGGCCGAGAGAAATCATCAAGCGACATCTCGATGAGCGGAGTTCCCTGAACATCTTCCATCCCGATGGCGTTAAAAGAGACGTCAATCCCCCCGGCCTTCTTGGCCACTTCAACGATATGCTTCTCGACGGATTGCTCCTCGAGTGCATCGACCTGAGCAGTCTCGGCTGCTCCTCCGGCAGCGCGGATATCCTCGGCCATCGCGTCGAGCTTTGCAAGGGTGCGACCAGCAAGGAAAACCTTGGCTCCCTCGCGGGCGAAAGCATGTGCAATCGCACCACCAATCGATCCTGCACCTCCATAGATAACAGCATTCTTATTCTTAAGTAACATCTCTATCCTCCTGTTTGTCGAATTTTCGCGCTTCTATGGCGTCTTAGAGCGTAAGTTGCTCGCAGCGACTCCGCAGCGGCGCTGGGCGTTCATCAGTGCGCCTCCGCCATGGGAGATGGCGACGCTATCTCCGGCCAGTAGGGCTTGCTGGCGTCCGCGAACTCGTCGGTGCCGTAACGATCATGGTAGCGAACCCATTCCATCGTGAATCCCAGGTGGTCTTCGTCGCGGCCCTTGGGCACCAGGTCGAGGATCATATACGTGCCGACGATTGGTTCGACGCCGCGCCCGTAGGTGGAATAGGTGTGGAAGACGTCGCCTTCGGCGCCCTTGGAGAAGACGCTAATGCCCGGCGCCTCCTCACTGGGGAACTCCTGCATCGTGTAGTTGTAGTTCACCCTGCCCTGCGCCATCTCGTCCTTTGTGAACGACACGTGGAAGTCGGCGTTGAAATCGCTCCCATACGACGATACCCACTTGAACCGCCAGCCCATGCGCTTCTTGAACGCCTCGATCTTGGCTAGCGGCGCGCGCGAAACCATCACTATCGTGACGTCGCGTGCCGCCAGGTGCCCGAGCGTGCCGTCAATGTGGTCACACGTGAACGAGCAACTCGGGCAGCCCTCGTTCCACTCCGGTCCGAACATGAAGTGGTAGATAACCAGTTGGCTGCGTCCTCCGAAGAGATCGGCAAGCGTCTCCTTGCCACCGGCTGCGTCAAACACGTAGTTCTTCTCGACCTTCACCCAGGGTAGTTTGCGCCGTGCGGCGCTCAACTCGTCCCGCAGCCGGGTGGACTCTTTCTCCTTCTTAAGCAGTTCCTGCCGTGCCTCAATCCATTCCTCCCGCGATATAATTTTATGCTCTTGCGTCAAGCTTCTCCCCTCTGTTGCATTCGTGCTCATACTTGCCTTTCGTCATGGCGATCGGTTTGAACCGCCGTTTACTTGCTTTAATGACACGACGAACGAGCGGGCGCGTTCGGGACGTTGGTCCTGGTTTTTTGTGGAATAGACGGCGCCTCAGATCGTGGAGCGTTCCGCAGGCCGACGACGCAGGGGAATGAGCTCAACGCGCATCGCGCGAGAAATGCCCGCCTCAGACCGCCATGCCGACAACGACCGGCATGAGGAGCGGATCGCTCAGGCACAGATTCATCGCTGCTGCGCCACACAGATAGCTTGCCAGCAGGATGGCGCCGAGGAGGGATGTCTGGGAAATCACATAGAGGGCCGCGCACGTGAGATCAGCTTCAGGCCATCGCGACCAACAGCGTAGCGACAGCGGTCGCCAGAACCAGCAAGGGCACCGCCCAGGACAAGAACAAGAACACCTGTTCCTGCACGTAACGCCCAAACCAGCGCATCGGCAAGTTGAAGCGGAAAAGCGTCAGATTGATGACCAAGCTCAGCGCCAACGCCAGGTAGTTCAGCGCGAGCAACCGCCGCACCGTGTTGTCACTGGAGCTCAGCGCGCCGTACTCCGCGTTCAGCGTGAAGTTCAGGGCAATGACTGCGAACAGACCGCCGACGATCACATTGGCCTGCTCAAAGGCCTCGATCTGAAACTCGCCCTCCTCGATCCGGTTCATCCAGATGGCCACCAGCGGGATTAAAAGGGAAGCCAGCAGCGGGATAAAAATCGGAGCCGACGCCCTGGCGGCTCGCCGCTGCACAGCCAGGGAAACGGTCACGCGAGCCAAGGACTCGCCATACCAGCCGTTCACGAGATCCCGCTTGAGGCTGACGACGCCAGCCACCCAGTCCTGGAGCTCACTGGAAGCCGGAGCCTGGCTGAAGTCCAGGTCGTCCTGCTCGAATTCCAGCGACAGCCGCTGCACGCTCTCGCGGCTCGAGACCACTTCGACCTGCAAGCCTTGCCGGTCAAAAGGAAACCGTTCCACGTCGAAAGGGGTCTCGAACGTGGCCCTCGTCCGCAGCATCATCTCGACCCGTCCATCCGGAAAGATTCGGAGGCCGTGCATTTGCTGCGAGGGCTCCCCGGAGAGATTCCACAAAGAGACGGCCGGCGTCCAGATTTCAGCCATCTTCGCCGCGGCGGCCTCGTCCCGGAACTGCAAGAAACCCTCAGGCGCAGACTCCGGGGGATACTGCAGCCGCAAGTCCTGCCAGCGCAGACGCAGGTCCACCGTTGCCGTGTAGGTGGCTTTCGTCTCGTCGATCGAGGCTAGCTCCACGTAGCGCAGGCCCATCCGGACGACGACTGGCAGGCCCTTGCCCATCGGCAGCGAGCTCAGAGAGTCCGGTGGCGCCGCGGCCGCCGCTTCCGGCAGCTCAGCCCGGCCGGCGACTGCAAGGGCCAAGGACAGCGCGAGACCGGCAAGGAGGCGGCCTCTCATGGAGCATCCTTTTTTTCGGTATCGGCGGCGAAGGGTTGCGGTTTGGTCCTGAGCTGCTCATGAGCCTGCGCCAACGCCTGCATCTCGTCGCAGAGGGTCTCGGTCTCTCTGATGGGCTGGTCGCGCCGGCCCTCGGCCAGCTTGACAAATTGCTGGCTCAACATTTCCAAGGGCCGTAGGAGCAGGCCCCGCACCACGATCAGGATCATACCCGCCAAGAGGACAATGGCTGACAGCGCTATAAGTCCCTGCCAGACCAGCGAGCGGCCCGCTGCCGCCCTCGAGCTGCTGAAGTCCCGCGCCATGGCGACCTTGCCGATCGGATCGCCCGCGTTGTTGTAGAGCGTCAACAACACCACGCCGTACGGCACATCCAGCACCGAGCGTGTGTATTGGGTCTCCGCGGGCCCGCTCAGATCGCCCTCGCCGACCAGTTCCTTCATCAGAGCCCAGTTCGTCGAGTGAAACTTAACGTACTTGCCCCTGCGGTTCTCCTCGGTCAGGAACTCGGGGTTCAGGCCTTCGGCAAACATTAACTGCCGCAGCGGCTGCTCTTCGATGAACAGGGCCATCTCGAGGCGATAAGCCGCCTTCAAGGCGTGGAGCAGAGGGCCGAAATTCATGCCGAGCTCGAAGCTGCCGATGTGCTCGCCGGCGGTGTCGGTCATGGGCGTCACCCCGAAGATGGCCGGCCCCGTCCCGGCGATGGCCGACTCTTTGCGCGAGAACCGATCGCGATTGACCGCGACAACCATGGGCCGGAACTGATCCTGGTGGTCACCATACTGCTCGGGCGCGTGCAGTCGCAAGAACGAGATCGCCGGAGGGAAGTGAAACTGGGCTTGATCGACGCCGTAGCGCTCCTTCTGGCGTTTGAACATTTCGGCGCACTGGGCCAGCAGCGCTTCCCGGTCCCGGGCGGCGAAAGCCTCGCGCACCGCGGGCAGGGCCGCGATCATCTCCGCCCGCTCGAGGGCGCGGTTCTCGGCTGCCGTGAGGTTGTAGCTCCAGAGGGCGCGTATTAGCTCGAACTGGTCCTGCTCGACTGCGGAAGTCAGTCCGCTGAACAGCCGGTTCGACAGCACGGCCATCCCAATGACGACCACCACGACCGAGAAGATGAGCACGCGAGGCGCAGACCTCTGGAACTTCATCGCAACCCTCCTTTACTGCTTAGCTTTCCGGGCCGGTCTCCGGGCTTTAGCGGGACACCCGGTCATCTCCCGCAACAGCATGTCAGTCGGAGGTCCCGGGACCTGCCTCAGCAGCTCGCGCCGCCCTTTGGGCTCCAGACCGTTCAACGCGCTGTTGAACCAGCCCAAAGTGCTCCCCAGGGTCTCTTCCTGAGCGGATGGGGGCATGGGGAAATGCATGGGAACACAAAACTATTTCAGCCCCAACCCGCTTGCGCAAGGAGTTTGTTTGATACGATATGCCCTCGGCTTAGTAGTCCGTCCGCCTGCGCAAGTCACACAACTGTCTGGCTCCTGTTGATCTACACAACGAACAAGAAGGGTTGTTCGGGACACCTTCCGCGAGAAATTGATTAACTTAGAGTTCTCAGATTCTGTCGGATGTTGCGCTGATCTGGCATGATCGAGCTCACTTGGAGCGGTGCACGGGATTTTCGGGAGACGATCCTTTACCGGCCTGGGCGATGGAGGTGGCGTGATCCGCAGCAATACCTCTATGTGGACGGCTACGCCGGAGCCGGACTGTGGCTGCTTTTACCCCGCAACAGAAAGTGGCCATCTTGCGCGAGCCGCCGACTTAAAACAGTGTGGGATGAAGCTTGTAGCCAACTTAGGAACAAGACCGAAGTGCTCGCCGAGGGTGTCGAGGAACTGGTGCGCAAAAAGGAGCTTGGGAAGAGCTAAGCGAGCGCTGGGTTGCTCACGACACGGAAGTATTCGAAGTGGGCAGACACGTTGGGTGCGGCCGAGCAGGAGGTCGAGTATGACAAGTCAGGACGTCGAAAGGCGGCGCCGCCTGCTCGCTGTTCATTCACGCTTCGTTCTAAGCAACCCGACTCCCAAAACGAGCAGCGCCAGCGCGAGAACGATGGCACCGGCATATGCGAGATAGATGAGCTGATTGGGCGCCGTTGCGTCTTGAGGAAGAACCGATAGAAAGAATGCGGCGGGAAGCAGAATTGCGGTCGAAGGGATGGCAGACCTGAGCATTTGTTTAAGGCGTTCCGAAAGATGGGCATCGTCCACATATCGGAGCGTTACCAGGGACAAGATGAGAAGAACGCCGGCGTGAGCATGGCCGGCGCGCCAGAGGTCTTGCCGCAACGGGTTCGCGGCGTAGCCGGGGTCATGAAGCAGCAAGTTAAGAAGACTAAAGCCGCCGTAGACGACAGTGGGAAAAACCACAAGGAGGATGCCTGCCATTCGGCGTGAGTCGGTGCTCATGCGTCCATTCGTTCGGTTCTATCGCCGACCGTTTCTCTCGTCTCGAAATTTTATCCCTGCCTTCTGCACCTCTTGATACGGCAAGAGCCACACCATTGATTCGTCGTGAAGATCCACGACTTGAATCCGATTCCCAAACGGGTCATGGAAATCGCAGCGGAATCCGGGGATCAGTTTCAGGCCGTATTTCTTCGTGAGTTTCTTGCGCACTTCGGCGACCTGGTCTGCGTCCCGGACCATGATTCCGAAATGCCGCCCCTGGTCCGGTTTCACCTCGTTCACCTCGAACATCGCCAGGAATTGATGCTCGCCGAGTTTGAAGAAGGCATCGCCCTCCCCTTCGTCGAGTTTTTCGAGATTGAAGACATCCTGATAAAAGGCCACCGCCTTCTCCACATCATCCACCTCGATGGCGACGTGATTGCATCCATAGACTTTCACACTCATGACATCAGTCTCTCTTCAAAGCGGCTACCCGTCGAGGCCAAGTCCGTGTCGTCTGATGATGGGCGGTCCGGGCAGCTTAAAACTTCAATTTCCGCTGCCGCTCAAGCCCTGCGCTCGAAATCGAAAGGCACCTCGCCCTTCTTTCCCATGCTCGCCATACGCGCGTCCGCCGTCACCTTGGCCTTAACGCCGTCGAGATGTTCGCACCACTCAAAGACGATCCAGCAAACACCAGGTTTCGTTCGGGTTTGTTTGTTTCAGAGATCACCAGGGTTCTGTGGAAAGGGCGCGTGCGAGAAGAGCCTCGTCGGCGCCCATGGTGGCACGCCACGTGACCGAAGGATCTGCCGTGCCACGCAAAGGAGCGGATCTTGATTTGTCGCATCCTGTTAACGCCGGCTTCTCATTCGCGACCGTTGGGGTCACCCACGATGAGTTGCCAGTTGCCGTCGGTCTGTCGGCGGAGTATTTCGATCGCCTTGGAGCGGACCTCGATCGTCTTTCCCGAAGCATCGACCGCCGTGCCCTGAAAGTCGGTGTATAGCATGGCCACATCATCGACGGTGATCGCCTTGAGCACCCGGCTCTGCAATCTTGTTTTCGACTTGATCAATCCGGCTAGCACGTCACGAATCCGGTCGCGGCCGACAACGGTTTCGCCGGATCGGGCCACGAAGCGGGCATTCGGTTCGTACAGTGCCACGACCGCCTCGAGATCGCCCGCGTTGAGATTCTGCTCGAACAGACTTGGCCAATTTTCAGGCTTCTGAGGCAACATGACTTTATTTGGTTTGGTTTCGGGCACCGTGAGTTGCGGCGTCAGAAGACTGTAACTGCTTTCGACGTCCGTGCGCATCTCTCGCGCAAAGCTCTCAGAGACTTCCTCACGGAGTCCGGGCGCAAATGCAGGGTTGTAGTCCTTAGGCTCGAGGATCTGCCGAATCTAAGGGATACAACACTTTTCCCCTTTGGCCTCCTCGTATTCATCGGGATAAAGGATCCTGTCACTGCCGGCTTTCGCTCCGAGTCCGGTTGCGCGCCCCGTCGGTTCCTCCCAGTCCTCCTGCCGACCGAGTGCGGTCAGATCGAGAAAATAGGGAGCCCCGCCGACCGCCTCACCGCCGCGACCATAAGTCGAATAGGTGTGGAAAACCTCGTCGCCCTCGCGCAGAAAGCAGCTGAGCCCTGGCCGATCGAACGGTTGCTCGTCGTCGAAGTAATACGATGTGCCCGCCTTTTCATGCTCGGCCTCGGTCCGGTAGTTGTATTCCAACGGAGCGACGGATTCATCGAGCGTAACATGGAAGTCGTAGTTGAAATCACTGCCGAATGAAGAGTACCAGGGAACGATCCAACCCATGCGCGCCTTGAACGGCGCAATTTTGGCGAAAGGCGCCCGGGAGACAAGCGCGAGAGTAGTGCTGCGGGCGTGCAGATGGGTGAGGTGGCCTCTGGCGATATGGTCGGCCCATGCCGAGCAGCTCGAGCAACCCCTGTCCCGCGGTTCGCCGGCGTCCCATAACCACATGAAGTGATAGATGATGAGCTGAAGGCGGTCCTCGAACAGGTTGAGGAGACTCGCCCTGCCGTCGGGGCCTTCGAAGAGGTAGTCCTTCTCGATCCGGATCATCGGGAGCCTGCGGCGACGAACGAGCAAGCATCCGCGGGACGCTCCGCGCGTATTTTTTTCTCACGCTATCCGAAAAACGGGCGCGAGCCAGACGGCTCAGCGTATTTCCCCGTTCAAGTGGGCCGAATCCAAATCCCTCCCTTTCTATTAGAGTTTCAGTTACAATCTGCTCATGCAGTGCCTAGCGCCCGGTACGGCCGGCGGTCCCACGGACGGTCGTGTCTCTTGTTCGATTTCCTCGTCCACTTGAATCGGCCGGTGGCGGGCGGCGATCAGGGAGTAGAACACGGGCCCGACAAACAGAGTGAACAGCGTCCCGACTGTCATGCCTGTGACGAGCACCGTGCCGATGCTGTTGCGGGCCTCCGCTCCTGGGCCGGTGACCAGGACGAGCGGCAGGTGGCCAAAGACAGTGGCTGCGGAGGTCATTAGCACGGGGCGCAGCCGTGTGAGCGCGGCCTCACGCAGTGCGGCCATCTTCGCGAGACCGCGGGTTTGCAGTTCGTTGGCGAATTGCACGATCAGGATGCCGTTCTTCGAGATCAACCCGACGAGCGTGATCAACCCGACCTGCGAGTAAATGTTGATCGTGGTCAGGTCGAGGAAGCTGAACATCAGCGCGCCCGAGATCGCCAGCGGCACCGAACCAAGCAGCACGATCAGCGGATCGCGGAAGCTGTGGAACTGCGCCGCGAGCACCAGGTAGATGAGGACGACGGCGAACCCGAGCGTGACGGTGAGCGCTGACCCTTCACGCCGAATCTGCCGCGACTCGCCTACGTAATCGACGCCGACGACCGGGCCACTCGCCGCGGCGACGGCACTCTCAAGGACCCGCAGCCCTTCCTCCTTCGTGACACCCAGCTGAACGCCTCCGAAAATGCGCACGGCGTTGCGTTGCTGGAACCGGTTCACGTAGTCGCCGCCAAGCAGCGTGCCAAGCTCCCGGCCGACGCCGGCCAGGTCAAGTCCGAGATCCGCAATCTTTTCACGATCGAGCACGACTCGCCTCGGGCATGTCGATCTTCAAGTCGGTATCGACGTAGAGAAACTTGCCGCTCTTCCAGCCGGCTTCCAGCACCGCCTTTGCAGTCTCGAGCATCCGCTCAACCGGCGCGTCGCTCTGCAAGACCAGCTCCACGTCGTACTGGCCGGGGGTCGGCAGCGGCGGGTCCAGGCGTGGGAAAACACGCAGACCGGAGACCTGTGAGACGGCGCCGAACACGTCGCGGTCCATCTCTTCGGTCGAACGCGTGCGCTTCTTCCAATCCTTCGCCACCAGTCCCCCGAAGCCGCCCCATGCCGAGGTGAGCGACCAGGTGAAATCGGTTTCGGGGAACGAGGTGAGCACATCCACAACCTTCAGGTGATCGCGGTTGCTCGCCGCCAGCGTCGAATCGGGCGACGCCTCGAAGAACAGGCTGGTGTGGCTCTGGTCCTCCACGGGCGCGAGCTCGGTCCGCGAAAACGTGGATGCACAGGCCACGCCGCCGCCGTGATCAGCAACGCCGCCGCGACAATCGCCGCCCATCGCATCCCGAGCGCCATATCGAGCAACCACGCATACGGTTTTTTGCGCCATGATCGCTTTAGTGCGCATTACGCTGGCCGCCGCGGTGGTCGTATCAAGCATCGTCGCCGTGACGCTCTCACCCGTCCCGGCGGCGGATTGGCGATTAGCCATTGTGGTTGTCTGGGAGTGACGATCTGCCATACAGAAGGAGTGAGACGAAGCACCCATGAAATTCGTTCTGACATTCCATTGGAACCCCAACACGGAGACGTGTGCTGAAGCTGTTGAGCGATTCCGAAAAACGGGTGCACAGCCCCCGGAAGGGGTGAAGCTCCTTGGAAGATGGACGCGAGCTGATTTCAGCGGCGGATTCGACCTCCTGGAGACAGATGACGCGAAGAAGCTTTTTGAATTCGCTTATATGTGGGGGCCTGATGGAGTTGGAGATTACCCCGGTCTTGGACGACCAGGAATTGAAAGCAGCCCTGGAAAACGCCACCAAGTGGATTCCACCGTTCAAACACTCCGCCTGACAGCAGCGGGGGTTTGCCGGGACGCCGCCGGAAAATGCTCCGTACTGGATCTTTCGTTCCATTTACGAAGCTCGGCGAATTCCTTACAGAGAGCCTCCTGAAGCCAAACCGCCGCAGAACCCAAATCAAAGAGGAATTCATTATGATCAATTTCAACAACCTGATTGTTGGGAGGCACGAATCCAAGGTCCTGTTCATGTGGAACCCCAAAGAGGGGGTCGCCATGCTTGGGGCATTTATAGGAATCAAAGACGGAATCGAGGCCATCCTCGCCAGAGACGGGATTACCCCTGCGCAGCGTGTTATCCTCGAAGAGTTCCGCGCAATCGCAGGCAAGAATAGTTGGGATTTCGCGACTCTCAGAGACTCCCTATCGTAAACTAGTCGCCAATCGTGTGGAATGGCGATCGTATCCCACATTTTTACGCGGGATGAAAGAGGATGCTTAATTCAGCGGGCCAACCGCCGCAACGGGTAAGATCCGCAAATGCCGATCACCGGAGCGAATCGGAAATGTCCTCGATCCGCGCGAGCCAACATTTGCTATCGTCGGTCAGGAGAACGAAATCGTGAACGCGAAATATGGCGGGCTCGCTCTCCTCGATCCTCGCACGAGCACCAGCTCTGCTGAGTCTACCCTTACCCAGGGACTCCTTTGCCGATTCAGGCGCCGCCGATGCCCGCGCTCGCACGGCATCCTACAGAGAGTCGAGGAAATCCAGAACCTGTTGCTTCTGGGTATCGGACAGCGAGCGATAGGCGTTTGTTACGCTAGTCGCTTGCCCCTGATGCCTCTCGATGGCCTCCTGCTTGGTGAACGACAGGCCGTCGTGCATCAGGCGGTTGCGGGTCCGGAGGCCCCACAGCGGCGCCGTACGCATCTGATTGGCTGTGAAGGCATATTCGGGAATGGGCTGGACGGGAATGCCGTCGCCCGTCCCTATGTCGTGCAGCAGGAAATCGCTGTAGGGATGTATGATCTTGTTGCCCAGGGCTTCCGGGACTTCGAAGGCACCGGCGTTAATGGTCGTGCCCGGTGGCGCCGTGATGATGGAAGGCACGTGGCAGACTGTGCACCCGATCTGGCTGAAGAACTTTTCGCCGGACTTGACGCCATCGGTTATTGGCCCGCGGGACGGGGCTTTGGTGGATCGCATGAAATCGGCAAATGCCGCAACATCCACCCCATCGTCTTCGGGATCTGTCCACTGGGTCATACGGCGATGCCGAACCCGACAACGGTGCCGTTGGACGGGTTTTCCTCTATGAACTGGGGAAAGGGCGTGGTGATGCCCATCTCATTGAGGTAGGCATCGGCGCTGAACGACACCAGGCTGGCATGCTGGCTTTTCCACCCGAAGCGCCCGATACGGGTGAGATGTCCGGATTCGATGACCGGCACCATGATGGCCGTCACCGCGCATTTTGGGCGGCTGCGCGTCGCGAATGGCCAGAAGCGTGTCATTCGCGATGCATTCCACAAATCCGGCTCCCAACGTATTCGTCGAAATGCGGAACGTCGAAAGGTTGTCCTTGAGGCCCGCTCGTTCCACGATATCGGGATGAGTTGCCCGTGACTGGATTAACGTGCCGCCCATGAGATTCGAAGAATTTGCCCTTCACCAGGCGTCCGGTCCGATGCTCGGCTACTCTGGCTGGCCACCGCCCGTAACCACATTTTGGTGGCACTCCGGCAGCTTTGGGCGTTATACGTGGGGCCAAGGCCGTCCGCCGCGGTTCAACTCTCCTCGAAAATAAACCGGTTATCGTTGAAAGAGCGGAGCGGCACCACGACGTTGTCATCGTTCAATGTCTCGAAAACAGGCCCTTGCAGGCGAAACCATTGGTTAAGTTGTCGAAGCCGGTGGGCGCCTCGGTAACGCCGGGAGCCGGTGGAACCGGTTTGTCGGACTTTTCGAAAGCCGCTGCTGGCCCCTCGGGGATGCCGAATCCTCGGGAGGTGAAGCGGTGACGCCGGTTCTCGTCGGTCCGGGGAGACCCGGCGTGGAGAGAGACGGTGATGGCAAAGACGAAGACGGCCGCAATACCGAGAGGCAGGAGTGGAACTTGGGGGAATTTCATGGTGCTTGCTCGTGGATGATGGAGGTTATGGTTTGTGAGGCGTTAGGATCTCAATACGAGCAATCGCACGCGACGTGCGCGAGGCGACTCTCTCTCTGCTGAATGTGCTCGCGTTCACTGTCGTCGATCAGCCACCTGGGTCGGTTCATTGCTCTCGAGTAAACAATGTGACGAAACATGTCAAAAAAATGCTGAATGGGCCTCAAACGCTCTCTGTGGATCGCGTGATAACGGAAAACTGAAGCTGTCGACGCCGGTCGTGTTGCCGTAGGAGCATGATGCGATCACGCGGCCATTGTTGAATGGCGGACAGTTAACGATTGAATTCGAATTCCACCTCGTCTTGGATATAACTACATAAGAGGTGTATGATCAGTATATTATGAGCTAACCCTCAATTTCCAAATTCATGCCGTAGTCCGAAATAGAGTCACGCATTTTGAGACAGCTGAAGAGCAAAAGCTTTGCGAAATCAAACCTATCAGGCACATTACAGCAGTTATCATGCCACGATGTAACTATGTGACGAGAATTTGGGACAAACGGTCTATTTGCGTATCTCAGGGAACATGAAGAACTTTAGCGGTCACGGTCGGTTTTCCAGCCGAGGAATGGCAATTTAGAAAAACCCGATAGAACAATCAGGGGCGAACCTGACTTTTCATGCCCCTCGCTCGTGTGGCCAGTTAGTGCCCCCGGGCTTGAAAGTTCCCGCGTCGACGCAAGGTCTCGGGTAAGGAAAGGCAACGAAAAGGCGGAGATGATCGCGGACAAGCTAGGTCGTTAGTCCGGGCTTAATGTGAATTCCCAAAGAATTACAATCGGGATCCCTGATTTCCCTTTTGGACGCAAACGCTTGCTCCTCTCGCAGAAGTTGGAACCGAATTCCGGCGAGTTTCCGGCGATCCGTGCGGTCGGGAGAAAATTTGCGCAAATAAAGATGGAACTTCGCGGTCACGATCGAGAGGGTTTGGTTATCTCTCGTTCGCAGTGACTGCTGTTTTCCATCCTGCCTCCTTGATTGAGGCGACGCGAGCTCATAGCCTGAGCACAGAAATGAGCATCGAAAATGGCAATTGAACACAGGCGCTTGGGAAAACACGGGGTGCTGGTGAGCAACCTCTGCCTGGGCACCATGAACTTCGGTTGGCATACCGACCAGCAGGAAAGCTTTGGGATCATGGACCGGGCTCTGGAATTGGGCATCAACTTCTTCGATACCGCGGACGTCTACGGATGGGGTGGCGAAGCGGGAGACACCGAGGAGATCCTTGGCCGCTGGTTTGCTCAGGGAGGCGGGCGCCGGGACGCCGTGGTCCTGGCCACGAAAGTCTTTGGCGGTGTCAAACGCAAAGCGAACCTGTCAGAGCCCAACACAGACGCCCGGGGCCTTTCGGCGTACAAGATTCGCAAGCACTGCGAGGCCAGCCTGAAACGTCTCCAGACCGACCACATAGACCTTTATCAGATGCACCATGTCGATAGGGACTGCCCATGGGACGAGACCTGGCAGGCCTTTGGGCAACTGGGTAACCAAGGAAAGGTTGTCTATGTGGGCTCGAGCAATTTCGCGGGGTGGGACATCGCGACAGCCTGTCAGGAGGCTGCGAAGCGCGGATTGGCAGGCCTGTCGAGCGAACAGAGCATCTACCATCTCAACAACCGCATGGTGGAATTGGAGGTCATTCCCGCCTGCAGGCACTACGGCCTGGGACTGATTCCCTGGAGCCCTCTGGGCGGCGGTCTCCTGGGCGGCGCCCTGGAGAAGCTGGAAAGCGGCCGGCGCGCCAGCGAAGAATCGCTCAAGGAAATCAACGAAAACCGGCACAAGCTCGAAAGCTACGAGACTTTTTGCAAGCAATTGGGTGAGCCTCCTGCCGCCGTGGCTTTGGCCTGGCTCTTGCACAACCCGATTGTGTCCGCGCCGATCATCGGCCCTCGGACAATCGAGCAACTGGAATCAACCCTTCGCGCCACGGAAATCGCGCTGGACGAAGGCGCCTTGAAAAAGCTTGATGAGATTTTCCCAGGTCCGGGCGGCGAAGCGCCCAAGGCCTACGCTTGGTAATCTGAATCTCAAAGGAGCCCAAACCCCATGGAAATGATAAAAATCCCTCACACCGATCTCGAAGTAGCCCGCCTGGCCGTTGGTTGCATGGGCTTGGGAGGAGGTTTTGCCCCGGACACCCGGCTGACGGCCGACCACGAGCGGCAAGCCCGGGAGTTGATCGATGCCGCCGAGGAGATCGGGGCAAATTTCTTCGATCATGCCAATATCTACGGCAGGGGAAGATCCGAGGAAGTTTTCGGCCGGGTCTTGAAGGGAAAGCCGTCTCTTAGGGACAGAATCGTTCTTCAATCGAAATGCGGAATCCGCTGGGCGGACGATCCGCCCGGCACACCGCAGCGGTTTGATTTCAGCCGCGAACACATCCTGGAAAGTGTTGAAGGAATTTTGGCGCGTCTGGGCACCGACCGCCTGGATATCCTTCTGCTGCACCGGCCCGACTCCCTTTGGGAAGGGGAAGAAATCGCCGAGGCCTTCCACAAGCTTCACCAGTCCGGGAAGGTGCGCTACTTCGGCGTTTCCAACCAGAACCGGTTCCAGATGGAGTATCTTCAATCGTTTTTGGTCGAACCCCTTGTGGCGAACCAGGTGGAGTTGAGCCTCTTGCATCACGGCTTCGTCGAGGCCGGCATCTCCTTCAACCAGGGCTCACCCCGCTACCCCGACGGTTGGGAGGGGACAATGGAATACTGCCGGATGAACAATGTGTTGATCCAGGCCTGGAGCCCGCTGGCCCAAGGCAAGCTGATGGGAAACGTGGACGGTCAGCCCGAGAACATCAGGACAACCGCCGCACTCGTGCAGCAATACGCCCAACGGCATCAGACCACCGCCGAGGCTATTCTGCTGGCGTGGCTTCTCAAGCACCCCGCGAAGATTCAGCCGGTGCTGGGCACCTCGCGTCCGGATCGCTTGCGAGCTTGCGCCAAGGCGCTCTCGGTTTCTTTGAGCCGTGAGGAATGGTATTCACTCTTCGCAGCCGCCAGAGGCGCGCCCATGCCCTGAACCGGCCGGGAGAATGGCAGCTCAGGTTGGTCAGGACTGCTCTAATGATCGGTCAGCAAGTGATCGATCTCCACGGCGACCAAGCAGACATCATCCACGAAGCGTTTCGTCGCCGCGAACTGCTGAACCTCATCGACCAGTTCCTTGCAGAGTTCGTCAGTGCGAAGGCGGACTCGTTGCTGAACGGAGCTCAGTAGCCGGCTCTGGTCGTAATATTCCGCATCGGCTCCCTGAACCTCGAAAAGTCCGTCGGTGAAAAGGAGCAAGGTGTCTCCTTCGCAGATTTCGCACGAGGAGCTGTGGTATTCTGCGTCATCAAAGATTCCGAGCACCGGATCGCGCTTTGATCCCGGGAGGGGAAGTTGTTCAGCGCTTTGCCGTGCGCGATGCACGAAGAGCGGAGCCGGATGTCCCGCATTTGCATAGCGCAGTTCGCCGCGGGCGACGTCGGCCACGAGATAGCACGCCGAAGCAAAGATCGGCAGATGCGTGCTTTTCAGAATCAGAGAGATCCCCTTGTTAAGCTCACCAAGGAATTTCGCCGGCTCTGTCGCGTGGGGGCGGGAATCTTCCACGAGGGTGCGGATTATCGCCGCGACAAGCGCCGCGCGCACGCCGTGGCCCATCACATCGGAAATAAACACTCCGGCGACCGAGTCCGAGATCTGAAAAATGTGAAAGAAGTCACCGGCCACCCCCGAGCAGGAACGAAAGAAGTGTTGAAACCGCAATGCGCTCGCCTCTGGAGAAGCGAAACTGGGAAATCGCGGATATTGCTGCGGAAGCAAGGCGCTTTGCAACTCGCGCGCGGTTTCCAAGTCTTCTTCCAGTTGCGCATTTTTCTCGCGCAGTTCTTCCGCATACTTGGCCAACTGCTCCTCAGCAGTCTTGCGCGTCGTAATGTCTCGCGTGGTGGAAACCAAGCCAAGCAGTTCCCCCTCGTCATCGTAGAGGGGCATCTTGGTTACCGACATCCAGACCTTGTTCCCGACGCTGTCCATTGCTTCGTCGATGCAGCGCACGATCGGCGTGCCCGATCGCAATACGTGGAGATCTTCGGCGCGAAATTTCGCCGCTATTTGATTAGGCAAGAAATCGAAGAGGGTCTTGCCGACTACCTCCGATGGATTCTTGGCGCCGAGGAAGCGGCAGTGTGAGCTGTTGTCGAAAACGTAACGCCCTTCGAGATCCTTGATGGAGATATTGTCGGGCATCGAATCGAGCACGGCGCGCAGAGTCTTGTTCTCCAGCTCGAGCTTTTCGGCATGTTTGGAATCAAGGAGTTCGCCCTCCGCGCTTGACTGGTCCGACTCGGGGTCTTTTACATGGTCCATATCATGCTTTGTAGCGCCCCAATCTACCACTTTTTCCAAAATTGGCAGGGCGAATTCCTTTGCAGAAGGCGCGTGCTAGTCGGCTCCGTTGACTATCGAAAGTGTGACGAGGTCGGAAAACGGAGCTAGGTTTGTCATGGAAAGGACGGCGATGGCGCGCTGAACGTGCCCCGCTGCGCGAAAATCTTAGAAATGACCGATGGAGCGATGAGATTAGTTTGGAGTCGCGAGCGCGTTCCCTGCAAATGCCGCAAGATCGCTCTTACCGTAGTTCTGCTCGCCCTGATCTTCGTATTTTCCGTTGAAGTGCGATCTGCGGACCGACCTCCCTCTTTGGCCGGCGTCGGGCGCTACTCTGCACCCGCCACCGAAGGCTCCGACATGATCGGTAACAAGGCCAGCCGCTGGGAGGTGAGGGACTGGATCAATTCGAAACCTCTTACCCTGGAAGAACTGCGGGGGAAGGTTGTGCTTGTTCGCTGGTGGACGGCGCCGGGTTGTCCGTTCTGTGAGGCCAGCGCTCCAGCTCTCAACGAGTTTTCCCAACGCTATGGCGACCGCGGGCTGGTTGTCATTGGCTTCTATCACCACAAGTCGCCGACGCCTCTGAGCGTCGCCCATGTGAAAGAGCAAGTCCGCAAGCTTGGTCTCACGTTTCCAGTGGCAATCGATCCCGACTGGACCACGCTGCGAAGCTGGTGGCTGGCCAAACACGATCGTGGCTGGACATCGGTGACCATTCTTCTCGACCGCCGCGGGGTGATCAGGCACGTCCACCCGGGTGGTGCGTTCTTCAAAGGCGAGACCGGCTACGACAGCCTTCAGGCCGAAATCGAAACCCTGTTGGCAGAGCCTTCGACGTAGTCTGCTGGCGGAGAATTCGCGAGAGGGTCGGCCAAGAATGGTGGTTCCGGTGTCAAGCGGCGGGCGCGGCGGCAGCCACCAACCGTGGTTTCGGCATTCGCGAGGTGTTCATGAAGGTGCGGCCCGAGAAGCCGAAACCGGGCAGATGTGTGACCTTCTGGGTCGAACGGTAGTGGCGCACGATCGGTTCGCCGTCACCCGCACTTAGATTCCAGGCCTGCTTGTAAACTTTGGTTTCGTCCACGGTCATTCGCATGCGCTGGCGAAGGTGTTCCGCCCATGTGGAAAGGTGATATTCCAGACGGAAGATCCCGGGCTGGTCCAGGCTCTCATCGAGCCGGCACTGGAATGCGCCGTTGCGTCTGCAAGCAGCCTGCACCTCTTGCATCAGCAGCCTGAACTCCTCGCGATCCTCGCTCTCGATCTGGTAATCGATCGTTATAGTGATTGGCCCTTCGTTATGGTCAGGAGCGACGGCGAGGTTATGAGCATAGTCTAGCGGGGCTTCCTCGACTCGGGCCTCCGCAGCGAAGTTGATGGAACAGCGGTGCCCCACGGCCAACACCACGAGCGCGATGGCGCCCGCCGCAGCGAAAGAGAGGTCGAGGCTAAAGTTTGCGACTCCGGTGGCCCAGAGGACTGCCCCCAGCGCCATGGCGCCCTGCCCCAGCACAATCAGGAAGGCGTTCATCCGGCCGCGGACCCAGCCCGGCATCACACGCTGTCCAGCCACCCAGAGCTCGGACCCCGCAAGCGCCCAGGCAATGCCCGCAAAGGTCGTCGATACCATCAGGGGCGGCACCTCGCGCGTAAAAGCCATCGCAAAGAATACGAGGACGAGGATGGCCAACCACAGCTCCCCAAACCGGAGCGCCAAAGGCCAGCCCGATGCCCAGAGCGAAGATACAGGCCAGAACGGCCCCGGGGATGAATAGCCCCGAAAAGGCTCCGAAAGCCAGGATCGCAGACCAGAGGGCCTGCCACAACACGGCACTGACAATCACCGTGCGCCGGTTAACGATGTCGGCGATGGCCCCGGCCGGCAGCGTGAAAAGAAAGAAGGGGGCGGACGCCGCGGTCGCCATCAGGGAGAGCAGAAAGGGCGAAGCGCCCAAATCGTGCATCAACCACGTCGCAACCACATCCTGCGAGGAGACGAAAGTGCCCGACAAGAGGGTCGCAAACCACAAGCGGCAAAACACCGGGTTTCTCAGCGCAAACCAGGTCGAGCTTGATTTCCTGCCGTCGAGGCGGCAGCGGTATCTCCGGTCGGCGACGTCAGTTTCAAGCAACCCTGCCGCCGCGGGCAGAGACTTCCCTTCGGGAGAACTCATCGGATTTTGTCGTGTGGATTGTTGTCGTGGTTCCGCTCTTCCGGAGCCCGCGCTCTCGCGATCGATACGATCGCGGTCGCGGGGCTTTCGCTTTTCTCGGAGTGCATGGTGGACGGGTTGAGGAATTGCCGAACTCTTCCCATTCGTCGTCGCGGCCTCAGTTTCCTTACAAGCGGCGCGCGGCCAGCCCGCGTATAGGCCGGTCCGAACGCCAAGTCCACCGACGGCGGATGAGTCCAGCGTCTGGAGGGCCATTCGCGGTAGGATACGTATCGGCTGGTAGGCCGCGTTCGTTCGTCGCGCGCCGTGGACTCGAAATACGAGTGTCTCGTCGGCCTTGATCCGACCGGGCAGGAGGACAACCCCCGCGCCGACACCATTCGCTGGACGCGGCTGCCGGACTGGCACGGCATCTGGGTGCCGCACACGAGCGAACCTGTGCGCACCGCGACGAATGCCGTGAGCGTCTGGCTGCGCGGCCATGCCCAAGCGGCGGGCGAACGCTGGGCGCCGTTCAAGGCCGATTTCGACGACTTCGCGCTTCGCCGCGTCCGCACGTCGCCGCCCGGACACGAGGACGTTCGTTGAACTGAGGCAGTCGCCACGCTGATAGAACGGTGGAGTGGGAGGATGCCCTCGACATCCCAGTTGGCCGCGCCTAGCCTGCCATCTGCGGCATGAAAGTCTTGTTCCTCAATGGTCCTAATCTCAACCTGCTTGGCCAGCGCGAGTCGGACAAATACGGGTCCAAAACCCTGGCGGACATCGAAGGGATGGTGGGGGCGCGGGCACAGCAGTTGGGGGTGCAGATTGAGTTCCGGCAGTCGAACGGCGAGGGAGAGTTGGTGGATTGGATTCAGCAGGCCAAGGGCGCTTGGGACGCCATCGTGATTAACGCCGCGGCCTACACCCATACAAGCGTGGCCTTGCGGGATGCCATCGCCGCCGTGGGCGTGCCGACGGTGGAGATTCACCTGTCGAACGTCCACGCGCGGGAGGAATTCCGGCATCGGTCGCTCATCGCGCCAGTGTGTCGTGGACAGATTTCGGGGTTCGGGGCGTTTTCGTATGTTTTGGGTTTGGAGGCGGCTGTTAACATTAACGGGAAGTGAGAAAAGGCGTTTTGGCTGGGTTTGGAGCGCATTGCTGATCAGATTCGAAGGAAAATGGGCGCTGGACTTCCGCGAAAAATCAGCTACCTATTAAAAGGTAGGTTCACTTCGCTTGTGAAGAAGGACACGAAGACCCAACTCCTCGACGCCGCGCAGCGCCTGGTGCAAACGAGAGGGCACAACGGTTTCAGTTTCCGTCACCTGAGCAAGGAGGTGGGAATTCGCACCGCAAGCGTGCACTATTATTTTCCCACCAAGACCGATCTCGCCGTGGCCCTGATCCGGCGTTATCGCAAAGGGCTCGACGACGCGATGGCCGACATAGCGGTCCGCAAGGACTCTCTGGCCGAACGGCTGGATTCCACGATCGGCCTCTATACCGATACTTTGAGTAACGAGTCAAGGATCTGCCTTTGTGCGGCTCTCGCAGGCGAATACCTGAGCCTGCCTCGCCCGGTCCGAATCGAATTGCAGGGATTGATTGAGGACAGCGAAAAATGGATCGCGCGCTTGCTGACCGAAGGACGCGCACGAGGGGAGATCGCAAAGGACACCGATCCCTTCTGCCTGGCGCGCTTGTGGTATGCGGCCTTGCAGGGAGCCTTGCTCGTCTCCCGTGCAGCGGGATCGGAAATTCTGCGAGACGCCGCGGCAGCGCTCAAGGCACTAACCCTAAACCGGAGATGATTGTAAGGTTGTGACGCTGTCACCTACCTAATAATAGATAGTAGCCGCCGCCCGGCTCCTTGAACAGGCGGCGGTGCAATCCGGAGACTGAAATATGGCAAAAAAGTATCTCGAAATCGCCGTGACACCTTCTGTGGTCGAGGCGCAGAAGCGCTCTTTCGGCCGCGCAGCGCGGCTGGAATCCGGGTTGGATCGTGACGCGCTAGGTCCCGAGGAAACGGAATTCATCGCGGCGCGCGACAGCTTTTACATGGCGACAGTCAGTGAAACGGGCTGGCCTTACATCCAGCATCGTGGCGGGCGACCCGGATTTCTTCGCGTCGTTGACCCGCACACCCTGGCATTCGCGGACTACAGGGGAAACCGGCAGTTGTTGAGCACCGGCAACGTCGCCGCTAATGATCGCGTCTCGCTGTTTCTTATGGATTATCCCCGGCGCGAACGCCTCAAGATTCTCGGCCACGCACGGGTGACGGATGCCGCCTCGAAGTTCCTGGAGCGACTTGTCGAACCGGAGGCCCGACCCTCCGTCGAGCGGCTGTTTTTCATCGATGTGGTCTCGTTCGACTGGAACTGTCCGAAATTCATCACCCCGCGCTACAGCGCGGCTGAAGTTGAGGCGTTCCTGAGCTCGCACAAGAAGCAGATCGCAGCGTTGGAAGCAGAATTGAAACTCGCCTATTCGAGAATTTCCGGCAGCGCTAAGAGCATTTCCAGCGCGTGATGGATTTCTTGCGCTCTTCGGTTCTTCGAGGCCAGTGCGACACCGGAGCACGGCGTAGTTACCCCTTTGGGTGGAATTCCGGCAAACATTCCCGGCGGAGGTTCCGCCGCGCCGATCCCGGGGTTAGAGCCGACCCTTGGTGGAATTTATTCTCTTCTTTCGTCCCCGAATCGCGATTGCACGCGACTACTTCTTTCGCCGGATATTGATGGTCATGATGGTGTTCCACGAGCCATCCGGTCCCCGGATCGAGGATGTAAAGACTTTGTGGTCGGGGCTTTTCAACTCCGTTACTTCTCTGAATTTGGACGGCGTTTCCGGACTGGGGACTGGGCCTTCCGTTTCCCAAGTCAGAATATTACCCGTGACATCGAACGTGCCCTCAAACTGCCAGAGATGGCTGGTCATGCTATCGACTACGGTTCCGATATACTTTTTCTTGGCGGGATCGTAGCCGATGGTCAGGATTTGCTCGTAGGGAAAATCCGGTACGGTGCTTTTGATTTGCGCGACGAACCAGAACCCGCCGATGAGGCGGGAGCTTTCGACCCCCTTGAGTTTCGTCGGCGCCTGTCCCGGAACCATGAATGCCTCCCCTTCGGACTCCCACTCGCCGGCGAATTTTTGAAGCAGTTCGTGTTCCTTGACGGGTCCGGGCATTTCTTTGCAGGCGGAGGTATCCTGGGTGGGCCGTTCCTCTGTAATAGTGCTCATATTCTTCCTTTCTTATTGATCGTGAAGGTTCATTCGGTTCAAAGTCATGACGAACCGCCCTCGGCGTTCAGGACATTTCTGCGATTTTTTGGCGAGGCTGGCGTAGCACGCCCGGCGATTTGGCATCAGGTCTTGATTTTAATGAATGCTCCAAGCTTCCTCAACGCAAGCTGGAACCGTGACGTGCACATGCGATCCATCGACCCAGGTGGTTTTTCGACACGCCGCGCGAGTTGCGACTTCGAGCTGGCTCTCGCCGCGACGGCTGCTGAATTTAGCACGCAGGGCTCGTCAGCAGCAGGGGTTTCAATCGCCTGTCAGCCAAGTGCGCGCCTCGTCAAGTTTCTCGTGATCGAAATAGCGTACCTTCGCTGTCGTGAACGGCTTGCAGAAAGCCGCCATCCATTGCTGCCATTTCTTGTCTCCGACCATGGCCACGCGCTCGATCTGGTTGAAATGCTTCACGTCCCACTTGATGTCTTCCCAAAGAGCGCGCGCATCCCAGCCGTGAAAATCTCGCATGAACTTCAAAAGCGTTTCCCCGGATTTCTTCGGTGACATGTAAGGGCATATTGTCCTCCTTTTTAGTCAGACTCTAGATCAACGTGGCTCTGCGCGATAGCATAACCGAGGGTGCGTTGGCGATGCTACGTGAGCACGACTTCCGATGGCACACGGCGAGTTGGCGTGCCGGGACGCAGCCCGCTAGCAGCCATAACGCTACGGATTATGCGGGCCGCATTGTGAGCGCCCTGAAATGGATCGACCCGCTTTTGCCGCGAAGGACGGCGGAGTTTTTCCCTATAGCGGACAAAAGGTAACGTCGCCCGATCTTCTACCGCTTCTTCTTTGAGGGGAGCTTCTTGCGCTTGGTCTTGGCGATATCGCGAAGCTGCTTTTCGGACATCGATTTTACCATTTGTTTCGAGGCTCCTTTGAGGCTGGATTTCTTGACTTCTCCGCGTTTCGCGGCCAGGGCGGCGCCTGCGGCCATTTGTTGCTTTTTGGATTTCGCCGGCATATCTCTTGATCGCTTGCCGCGACAAGATTGGTTGTCCTTTTCGGCTCGCGAGGTGGCTGGCATCGCGTCCACACTTTGAGAGCGAGCAAAACCGGCCATGGTAAGTTCCTCTTTTTTTCGAAACGTTTGTCTGAGCGACGCGTTGTTGCGCGTGCGCTCATTGGCGGAGACGCTTGGTTTTTATCCGCGATGGCCTCGGCCTCCGCGTCGTCGCTTCGGATACCCGGCGAGCGGAGCTATCCGCCGACGGTGATCTGCCCGCCCTGATCGTGCTGGAAGAACATGCCGAGGCGCCCGCACGCGTGCGGGGGACGCCGGGCCTTTTTCACTTGGCGTTTCTTTTTCCCGATCGCGCCACGCTGGCGACGGCGATCAGAAGACTGCTGGAACGCCGCCATCCTCTGCATGGAGCCTCGGATCACGGGGTGAGTGAAGCGATCTACCTCGCCGATCCGGAAGGCAACGGCCTGGAACTTTATTGTGACCGCCCGCCTGAGATCTGGCCGCGAGACGTGGATTCAGTGAACATGGTCACGCGACCCCTGGCCTTGAGCGAGGTGCTCTCGCTGGCCGAGGAAACCGGAAACGACTACGCGATTCCTCCAGTGAGCCGGCTCGGACACGTGCATTTGAACGTCTCCGATTTGGATGCCGCGGAAAGCCTGATGGTCAATCGCCTCGGCATGCGGGTCCGTCAGCGAAGCATTCCCGGTTCGCTGTTTTTCGGGTACGACGACTACCATCATCATGTCGCGGCGAATACCTGGAGTACCAATCTTGCTGCGCAGCCCGGGAGCCTCGGCCTGGCAAGCTTCACGCTGCGCCTGACCTCGCAGTTGTTAGGAACCCAATCCCCCGGAAGGACCGTGTTGGATCGAACGATCATTCACGCACGCCAGGGTTATCCGGCAGAATCGCGGTATTGAGGCTGCGGGTTTCCCTCGATCTCCAAGGCTAAAGTCCTTGCCGGATTCCGATGTGGTTCCTGCTTGAAGTTTCAAATTCGGGACTGGCCCGCTAGAGTGCCTTTGAAGCTTCAGAAAATGCCATTCATCAACAAGAATTCGACAACCAACCCGAAAAGCAAGTAATCAAACCAACAACTACCATGAAACCATCCAAGCTCTTCCTCGCCATTACCCTCGGCTCACTCGGCATGGCCGCGCAGGCCGACACGTTCAAAATCGATCCCGTGGAATCATCGGTCGTCTTCAGCGTCATGACCTTGGGGGTGAGTAACTTCCACGGTCGCTTCAACGATATCTCAGGCACCGTGGTTCTGGACAAGGCGGATCCCTCAAAGAGCTCGTTCGACATCACCATACCTGTCGAGAGCGTGGACACCAAAAACGAAAAACGTGATCAGCACCTCAAGAGCCCGGATTTTTTCAACGCAAAACAATTTCCGGTGATGACCTTCAAAAGCAAGAAGGTTGAGGGAAGCGGAGATTCCTTCACTGTCACGGGGGACTTTAGCCTGCATGGCGTGACGAAGCCTCTGACTCTGGAGATCAAGAAGGTTGGCGAGGCCAAGGGGATGGAGGGCGAGATCCGCGGCGGCGGCGAAACCAGCTTTGCCATCAAGCGGAGCGACCACGGCATGACCTTCATGCAGGGGCCGCTTGGCGACGAGATCAACATCATCGTGAGCCTGCAGGGCATAAAGCAGTAGCCGCCCGGAATGTTTCTACTTCAACAGGTCCTGCCGGGATTGCTGGTCGCCGCGCTGCTCTCGGGCGTGGTTGCTTTCGCCGGGCGGCTCTGGAGGGCGAACAATTGGGGTGATGCCGTTGCGCTCGCGATGGGATACGCCGGTGGTCATGCGGTGACCATCGGCTGGCCGCCGTTTCCCGCTTCGGAAGCGACCCAGTGGCTTCCCTACGTCGCCCTCGCGACGATGTTTGTGGGCGTGCTGGACGCCCTCCTCAGACCCCCGGGCATGCTGCGCGCGCTGGTTTGGATCTGTTACTGCGCCGGGCTTCTCCGATTGCTTCTGAGTCCGAAATTTCAATACGGCTGGTCGCTCCTCGAAGGAGTGTTTTGGATCGCAGGTCTCGCGCTGGGAATGCTTATCCTGGCAAGCTTCCTGGACGCCGCTGTCCGCCGCGATAAATCGGTCTCCAGCCCGCTCATCCTGACGATCGTGGCTTGCGGCACGGGAGTCGCCCTGATGCTCTCCGGCAGCGCGCTCTTGGGACAGATGGCGATCGTTCTTGTAGCTGCCCTGGGGGCCATCCTGGTCGTGACCTTTCTGTTCCCGAAATCCATCGAGGGACGTGCTATTGTTCCGGTCGCCGTTGCAATCCTCGCCAGTCTCTGGCTTATGGGTTTCTTCTATGCAGAGCTTCCCTCAGCCAGTGCTCTGCTGCTTGCGGCAGCACTATTGCCAGGGTGTCTGCTCATTTCCTTCAGTGAAAGCAGAGCTTTTTCGTGGAAAGCCATCCTTCTCCGCGCAGGCGTTGTTCTGGCTCTCGTGGCAATCTCCGTGGTTATAGCCTTCCGCTCTTCACCGCCACTTGAGTATTAGGCTTCAAGTGTAGAAATTGTAGATATAATAGTCTTATCTATAGATATTTATAATAATTTATACGCAGTAGATGTCTATATTGCAGCGAAAGTTCTCATTCAGGGCGCCTTCCATTTGATCGAGCAGCCGATGCTCGGTTTTTGGGCGGATGGGGGTGCAGAGCCGGCGAGGACCGAGTCGAGGGCCCGGCGCATTTCACGCCCGGTCACGGGAATGCCATTGCCCGGCGTGCTGTCATCAAGGCGTCCGTGATAGATGAGGCGGCGATTGGAATCGTAGAGGAAAAAGTCAGGCGTGCATTGGGCGCCATAGACCTTGGCGATGTCCTGGCTTTCGTCGTGGAGAAGGGGGAACGGGAATTTGTGATCGACGGCCATCTCGCGAAGTCTGTGCGGAGCGTCGTCGGGATACGCTGCTGAGTCGTTCGAGCAAATGGCGACGAATGTGACGCCCTCATGTTGGTAATCATGGGCAATGCGGAGAATCTCCTCGCGAACGTGGACAACATAGGGACAATGCCTGCAGATGAACATGATGAGCAGCGCTCGATCGGACGGCAAAGAAGAGAGAGAAATCACGCTTCCGGTGACGACATCGGGGAGGGAGAAATCGGCAGCCGGTGTTCCGAGCGGGATGGACTGGAGTGATTCGATAGCCATGCCTGAATTTTGCAAGCTGGAATGGCGGCTTGGCAACCTTGTCAGCGCGGAGTTGACCGCACCCGCAGTTTTCGTATAGCCAGCGCAGGCAGATGAACAGAATCCATATCGCCAGGAATCGGCAATCGCTGGGCCAGTTCTCTCCGGAGGAAGTTGCGGAGGGTCTTGCCTCGGGGAAGTTCCTTGCGACCGACCTGGGCTGGCGCGAGCCGATGGAGCAGTGGATGCCTCTTTCGGAATTTACGGATCTTCCTCAGGTCGCAGAGTCGATTCTTCCGCCAGCCCTTCCTGAGGCGCCGCCCGAAGAGCAGCCTGAGCCTGCGTGGGAGCGTCGCAGGCAGCTCGGCACCCTCTCGGCGCTGGTGCAATCGGTTCGCCAGGTCCTCTCCGTGCCAGTCGCCACCTTCAAGGCAATGAAACGGGGCGGTGGCCTTGCAACGCCATTGTTCTTCTACCTCATCGTTTCGACGCTCACTTCGTGGGTGGCGATGGGTTACCAGCTCGCTGTCGTCTTGATGAATCCGGAGGCCATGCTGGGGCCGCTGGCGAAGAACTTGAGTACCACGTCCATCATTGGAGTGCAGATCATCTCGATGGCTTTGGTCCCGATTCTTATCGCTGCGACGGCGTTCTGCGCAGCTGGCATTTTGCACCTGGTCTTCATGCTGCTTGGAAACAACGGGCAATCCTTCGAAGTAACTTTCCGCTCGTACTGCTACGCAGTGGCGCCGGCTTCGGTTTTCAGGCTCATTCCGATTTGTGGAGACGTATTTTTCTTCGTCACGGCCTTGGTGCTGCTGATTTTCGCGCTACGCGAGACGCTCCGCGTGGATGGCGTTCGAGCCACGATCGGCGTCGTTCTCCCCGCTTTGTTATGCTGCGGTTTCTTTTGGGCCGGCGCAGTGCTTGCTGCGGGAGCGTTGGCGCAGGGCGTGCCTAGGTAATCACGAAAACCGGACCGGGTTCATCCTGGCAGGCGCAATGGATGCTTGCCCGAGCCGAGCATCCGGTGAGAGCGACGGCTTGCGCAGCCGAATTGAGCGCGAGTTGTGGAGAGTTGCAGTCACGGCTGAGGTGGCCAAGGATGATTCGCTCAAGGGGCGCCTCCAGCTCGGACAGCACGCGCGCGGCGGCGGAGTTGGAAAGGTGTCCATGGCGGGAGAGGATGCGCTGCTTTACTGACCAGGGCCGGCGGGAGTCCTTTTGAAGAAGTTCCTCATCGTGATTTGTTTCAATGAGGAGAACACGAATTCCGCGCAGCATTTCGAAGACGAGCCGGGTCGCGTAACCGAGATCGGTGAGCACACCAAAGCAGGAGCCATTTGAGGAAATGCGAAAGCCGACCGGATCGGCGGCGTCGTGCGGGACGGAGAAGGCGCGAATCGCGAAACTTCCAAGAGAAAACTCGGAACCCGTTTCGAAGAGCTTCCAATCTTCGTGAACCAGACCGGATTCTCGAAGAGCCCGGGCGGTGAGGGGATTGCAAAAAAGCGGCAAGTGTTGGTGACGGGTCAGCAGCACCTTCAGGGCGCTCGTGTGATCACCATGTTCGTGGGTAAGAAGGATGCCGGAAAGCTCTTCGGTGGAACTGCCCATCGCCAGCATCCGCGCCTCCAGCTGGCGCGCGCTGAGTCCGGCGTCGACGAGGAATGCGGCCGATTCGTTGCGCACGAGAGTCGCGTTTCCCTCGCTCCCGCTGGCCAGCGTGATCACCTCGAACATTCCTCATCTACTCAAGCAGCGATTTGAATTTGCGACAAGGAATTGCAGTCCCGGTTGCGAACATGGCAACGTTCGGCAGACCATGCAGCAGTATCACCGCCTCCTTCGCCTCGTCCTCGAGAACGGAAAGTTTAAGTCCGACCGCACCGGAACGGGCACGTATTCAATTTTTGGCGCGCAGGAACGTTTCGATCTGAGCGACTCCTTTCCCCTCCTGACCACGAAAAGGCTTCATCTGCGTTCAATCATCCACGAATTGCTCTGGTTTTTGAAGGGGGACACAAACGTTCAGTATTTGCGTGGGAATGGGGTCACCATTTGGGACGAGTGGGCCGACGAGAATGGAAACCTGGGCAGGATTTACGGAGCCCAATGGCGCGACTGGCGGCGGCCGGATGGCGGTCGCGTCGATCAGATTGCCCGGCTGATTGAGGACCTCAAGCAGACTCCCGATAGCCGCCGGTTGATGGTGACGGCGTGGAATCCCGGCGAGTTGGATCAGATGGCGCTCGCCCCATGCCACGCCCTGTTCCAGTTTTACGTGCTGGAGGGCGGGTTGAGCTGCCAGCTGTATCAACGCAGCGCAGACCTGTTTCTTGGTGTTCCATTTAATATCGCGTCCTACGCATTGCTGACCATGATGATCGCGCAAGTCTGTGGTTTGCGGGCGGTGGAGTTCATTCATACTTTTGGCGATTTGCACCTCTACGCCAATCACATCGACCAAGCTCGCGAACAGCTCGCGCGCGAGTGCCGTCCTCTTCCACGCATGAGGCTCAATCCCGCAGTCAAGACCATCGAGAGCTTTCGCTTCGAGGATTTCCGTCTCGAAAACTACAATCCGCATCCGGCCATCAAGGCCCCGATCGCGGTGTGAAGGCTATCGCCGCGATGTCGTTGAACCGCGTCATCGGTTCGCAAGGCCGGATTCCCTGGCATTTGCCCGAGGATTTGCAGTTCTTCAAACGGACGACCTTGGGGCATGTTGTCCTGATGGGTCGCAAGACTTACGAATCGCTCGGCAGGCCGCTGCCGGGACGCGAGAACTGGGTCGTGAGCAGCAGGCTCATCCCGGGCGTGAGGGTCATCCAGCACCTTTGCGAAATTGCGGAGCCTGGAGGAGGCCGCGAGCTCTTCCTGATCGGCGGAGCCCAGCTCTACGCAGAGCTGCTGCCAAGGTGCTCCGATCTCTTCCTGACACTGGTCAGGCGTGAAGTCGCCGGGGACACGTTCTTCCCGCCTTTTGAAAATGCCTTCCGCCTTAAGGAAGTGATTTTCGACTCCGCGGAGATGGAAATTCGAAGGTACGTCGCGGAACTAACTGAAAGTCAGATTTTTCACGCCTGAAGCTGCAGCGGCGTTGAGAACGTCGACGATGCGCTCGTGCCTGGTCTGCGGGTCGGGGCGGATGATGACCGGATCTTCGGCGCCGAATTTGCTTATGGTGTCCTTTAGCCAGCTTCTCAACTCGGGAAGTTCCTTGCTCCCTGGACTATCGTACACCTTGTTGTTCATCTGGACTTTTCCATCCGGGAAGATGTCGATGATTATCGGGGTGGGGGGCGGGCCCGGACGGGATTCACCGCGCCCGCTGGGAAGATTGATGGTCAGCTCCTTGGGAATAATTTGGGAACCAGCAGACGCCATGAAAAACAGGAGGAGAACGAAAACCACGTCGACCATCGGCGCAATCTGAAAGCCGATGTCACCATCCTCGCTCGTGCCGATACCTGCCATATTCCGATCTGAGGCTATTTTTCCTTGTCCGCAACCGAAAAGGTGACATTGCCAACGCCGGCCTTCCCGACGGTTTCCAGGAGACCGCGCATGAACTCGTAGCGAACCTGCTTGTCGGCTCGAACCAGAACGCGCACAAGGGGATTCGCGACAACCTTGGCCTGGAGCATCGGGGCCAGTTCGGCAACCCTGACCGCGCGTTCATCGATTTCCAGCACTGTCTCGGTGCTCAGAGGATTGTAAAGCACGTTGACGATCACCTGACCGGGATTTTTCTTGGATTCCGTGGCGTCTCTCGCCACCGGCAAATTCACATCCTGGCTTGATTGGAGCACTTCGGTGGAACTGATTGACATGAAGAAGACGAGCAGGACCAGAAGGATATCGATCATGGGGGCGATCTGAAACTCCGGGTCGACATCCGGCTCAGGCTTTCGGACGTGCCTCTTCCTGCCCGGTATGTGAACTTCCCGTTCAGCCATTCCCTGGTTCAAGCCCACTCGAGAGAGGCGCCGCAGTGAGGGCAGGGGCTCTGCCCAGGCTGAATGGCGCCATTGCAGATCGGACAGTTCGTTGTCAATGCCATGGAAACTTTGCGCGAGGAACCGGCGGCGTGAACGCCGGCGCCGGGATCGAAATTCTCGCCGATCTTAATGCCGGAGAGTTCTTCAAACGGGATGTCTTCAACGAGGTAGTTGAGCTTATCGTCCGCGTTGACGAGGACGATCGTCGAACGATTCCGAAAGTAATAATAGAAGATGAATGCCGGTATCGCGATAAACAGACCACTTGCCGTCGCCATGAGCACCTCGCCGATTCGCAGGGAAAGCGCACGCGGGTCGGAAACACCGGACGTCCCCAAGACCGCGAAGGCCCCCATCATTCCAACCACTGTGCCCAGCAGCCCGATCATGGGTGCCACGACGCCGACGACCGAGAGATAACTATTCTTGGTTCTGAGGACCTGCGCTTCGCGCAGTCCATGCTCGATGAGGGCCGTTTCGACGGCCTCCTTTCCCCGTCCAATGCGCTCGAGTCCGCCTTTGAGGACTCGGGCGAGGTAGGCCTTGTTGGCGCGGCAGATTTCCCAAGCTTCCTGATAATTGCCTGCGCGGATGGTGGCCTGGAGCGATTCGAGCAGGGCTTTCGGCGCAAGTTGTTCGTCGCGCAGCGCAAGGAAAAGCTGTATGATAAAAGTCACCATCACGATGGAGGTTCCCAGGATTGCCAGCCAAATCAGAATAATGAGAGGCCCGCCACCGAGGATGGTTTGGAGAATGGTATGAGATTCGACCGGCGGAGCGCCTGCTCCTCCCGCGCCCTCCTGGGCGAAAGCTTCGGACAACATAAACAGGAGCGCGAAACAGACGAGAGTCCGAGGCAGGTACGCGTATGCTTTCTTCATGGAAATTGTCAGATCAAGGAACAATCACTTGCTTCTCTTTGATGAGAAAATCAGCACGTTCCTCTGCTTTGGCAACAACGGCCTTGTCATCCGGAAAAAGCGTGACCGCGCTCAAGTAATCGCGCAGCGCTTCTGGATAGGCCCCTTCGTTCTCATGGATGATTCCCATCAAATAGAATGCCTGCCCGAATGTTGCGCGCTTCCCGGCTGGCGTCGGAATGACGCTTTCGGCTTCGGCCACGACCGGCGTGAGTTTGGACTTCGCGCCGGCAAAGTCCTTTCGGGCGACAGCGAGGCGGGCGAGTCCTATCTCGGAGAGCGACCTGGCATTGGGATAGGCCTTAGTGAACTCGGCAAAGGCGGTCTCGGCCGCGGCGACTTCACCGATGGAAAGATAGACGTCTCCGAGCAGCGCGCTAGACCGCTCGGCCCAATCCGTTGGCAGGCCGCGGAACGTCTCGACGATTGGTCTCAGGAGGCCGAGCGCCTTGTTTGCATTGCCCTCCTGCCACATCTTCAGCGCGTCATCGTAAGCCTTGGGCGGCGCCTTGACGACGGAGGCCACCTGATCCATCGGAAGGCTGGTTTCCGCCGGACCGATCTTGATTCTCAGTTTGCCATCGGCGACTCCGAGGATCTCCCCTTCGCGGCGTTGCTGGTCCTTTTGAACGACCACATCCTGGGCAAGGAGCGCGAATGCCGTCGCCACGATGGCGACCAGAGTCGCAACGGAAAGCCGGGACACACTTGCATTCATTTCCCAACTGCTTTAATCACATCGGCCCCGCAAATCAACAGTTTCGCCGTCTCCATCGAATGATCACCATCCTCCGCAAGCATCAGCGAGTGCTAATGCTAATCATCGCCATGTTGACAATTATTGCCTTCATTTGGCTCTACAATCCCGCGGACACGCGAGAGCTTGGATCGACTTCCGTGGCCACGATCTACGGCCGAAATCTCTCGCAGGCGGACATCGAGCGCGAGGTCAAGAGTTACCAGCTTGCGCTTGCCATGGGGCAGTTCCCTCTGCTCGAGGGGTTGGGAGGAATAGCGCAGGATGAGAACAGGGCATTGGAACAGTTCATTTGGAATCGGTTGGTTATCCAGCATCAAGCGAAGGCACTCGGCGTGGAGCCCACGGATTCGCAGGTCGCGGCTGGAATCAAAGCGATCCCTGCATTTCAGTCGAACGGACAGTTCGACCCCGGAAAGTACAAAGCCTTCGTTGTCGAGCAGCTCGGTCCCCGGGGCTTCACGGAACTTCAGCTGGAAAACATCGTGCGCGACGCTCTGCGCTTTGAGCGATTGAAGACGATTGTCGGCGCGCCCGCCGCCGTCAGCGAAAAGGAACTTCTGGAAGCGGCTCGGATCTTCGAGAAGGTGAACGCGCAGGAAATTCGCTTTTCGCTCTGCCCCGTCGGAGAGCGACACGAATGTGACCGATGAGGAAGTGAAAAATTTCTACGAACAAAACAAACCCGCCTTGATCATGCCGGAAACGCGTTCCGTCGAGTATGTCAAATTCGAGATTCCCAAGAGCGAGAAACCGCTCGAGGGACGGGCTCGAGTGGACGCCTTGCAGGAGGTCGCGGATGCCGCGAGCGCTTTCGCCGAGCAGGCGTCAGCGTCGTCTTTCGGGGCGGCTGCGCAGGCCGGTGGCCAGGCTGTGCAAAGGAGTCCGGAGTTTGACCGCTCGGGCGCGATCGCTGCCGGCCAGGAGGATTCCCAGGCCGTCGCGACGGATCTCAAGAACCTCGCGCCGTCCGCGTTTCTACTCACAGAGAGAAGCCCTGTCAGCGATGTGATCCAGTCCGGAGATGCGTTCTTCGTGCTCAAGGTCGCGCAGATCAATCCGCAGCGCCCGCTGACGATTGAAGAGGCGCGCCCCGTCGCGGCGAGCCGCCTTGGAGCGCGCAAGGCCGAGCGGCTGCTTCGCGAAACCGCGGAGGCTTCTCTCGCAAAGATTCGCCAGGGGATCGCCTCCGGGAAATCGTTTCAGGATGCCGCGGCCGAAGCGGGGCTGAAAGTTCGTTCCTTCAGTTACCTTGTGCCGAGCGATCAGAAGCTTTCGCCGGAGGAGCAGGAAATCGCTGCCGCAACGCTGCTCATGGAGCCCGGCCAGCTCTCCGGGATGATTCCTGCTTCCGACGGCGGATTTGCGGTTTTCCTTTCCTCGCGTGAGCCGATTGACGAAGCGGGGATCGCCAAGAAGCCGGAATTGGCATCGCGCATCTTGGAGACAAAGCGACGTCTGCTCTTCATGACGTGGTTGCTGTGGGCTCGGGAGGCGGCGAAGATTACCTTTGCGATGCAACGTCAGTGACATGTCCGGCCATCGTCAAGCGACCGAGATTTTCGACGATGCAACTGGTGACATCGCGCTTGGCCAACTCGATGCGGCCATCGCGAAATACCGGGAATGCGTTCGGCTTGACCCGGCCTATTTCGACGCCTGGCATGCGCTGGGCATGGCCCTGATGAAGGCCGGACGGTTTCCCGAGGCGATCGAAGCGGGCCTTCGCGCAGTCGAGTTGAACCCGAACGATCAACTTGCATGGTCAAGCCTTTCGCTTTTCTATGTAAGGAACGGACAGGTTCCCGAGGCGGAGGCCGCGGGCGCGAAGGCGCGCATCTTGTCCTGGGGAGGGAAGATCAAGCAGGATTCGACCGGAACGTGAAGTCATTCTTCGTCACGACCGCAATCGACTACACGAACGCTGCGCCGCACATCGGGCACGCGTACGAGAAGATCCTCGCTGACGTCATCGCCCGCTATCGACGGCTGAAAGGAGAGCCGACCTTTTTTTTGACCGGAGTGGATCAACACGGTCAGAAGGTGCAGCAGGCCGCGCAAAGGGAAGGCGTGCCCGAGGAGAAATTTGTCCGCGAGACGACGGAGAAGTTTGTTGCCCTTTGGAAGAAGCTCGATGTGAGTTACGATGCCTGGGCGGCGACAACGGATCCGCTTCATACGAAGTGCGTGCAGAAGATCCTTCAAGCCCTCTACGACCAAGGGGAGATTTACAAAGCGACCTACCGCGGGTTTTACAGTGTGCGGCAGGAGCAGTTTCTCACGGACAAGGAGCGCGGTTCCGACGGGACATTCGGGCCCGAATGGGGCGAGGTGATGGAACTTGAGGAGGAGAACTGGTACTTCCGCCTTGCGAAACATCGCGAATGGCTCCTCGATTTCCTCGACGGGCATGGCGACTGCGTTTCCCCGGCTTTTCGGCAGCAGGAATTGCGAAACGCGGCGGAGAGGCTCGGCGGGGATCTGTCGATCTCGCGGCCGAAGTCGCGTCTTTCGTGGGGCATCGAAATGCCATTCGATCCTTCGTGCGTGACCTATGTTTGGTTCGATGCCCTCGTGAACTACATTAGTTTTGCAGGCTACTTGCGCGACGAGGCCGCCTTCAAGGCGCGCTGGCCGGCCTTGCATGTCATCGGCAAGGATATTCTGATTCCCGCCCACGGCATCTACTGGCTCGCGATGCTGAAAGCGATGGGATTCGCGGACGGCGAGATGCCACGCTTCCTCGTTCACGGGTACGTTTTGGTCGAGGGAGACAAGATGAGCAAGTCTCTGGGCAACATTCGTGATCCGAACACGTTCGCGGACACCTTTGGTGTCGAAGCGCTCCGTTATTATCTCATGCGCGACTGCGTCGTTGGTCAGGACATGGATTTCACGGACGAACGATTGGTTCAGCGCTACAACAGCGACCTTGCAAACGGCCTTGGCAATCTTCTTAACCGGACCTTGAGCATGGCGCATCGCTACCGGGGGGGTAAGCTGCGTAAGCCTGATGCGAAGGACGAAAGGCCGGCTGGTCTCGACTGGCCGGCGCCCTTCGATGATCTGCGCCTGGGCATCACGCAGAATGAGGTCGAAAACTATCGCGAAGCGATGGAGCGCAATCAAATCCACCTTGGACTTCAAGCGGCCTTCCAGATTGTGCAGTATTGCAACTCTGCGATTGAGGTCTGGGCCCCCTGGAGGCTTGCGAAGGATCCCAATAAAAGCGACGCCCTGGACGCGGCGCTCTATTGTCTGGCTGAGCTCTTGCGCATCGTCTCCATCCTGATTTTTCCTGTGATGCCGCGCGCGGCTGGAGCAATTTTCGAGCAGTTGGCAATTCGGGAGGAACCACGGTTGAGCGATACGCAATGGGGCCTGCTTCCCGACGGTCATTTGCTCGGCAAGCCGGCTCCGGTTTTCCCCAGGATCGAAACGGTTGAGAAAGATGGCCAATAGCGCGAGTGGTCACGAGACGCAAGCCGAGCCCGTGCCGGACTTCAAGCCCACTCTGCGCCAGAGGCTGGAATTTCTTGGGCTGTCGAGCTTCGTCTGGCTCGTAGGCCGGCTGCCCTATTTCTGCCTTCGGCACATCGCAAATTGTCTGGGGTCTCTCGTTTATTTTTTCGACAAGCGAGGGAAGCAGGTCGCCCGGGCCAATCTCGATGCGGCTTTTGGCGATTCGCGAACGCCCGCTGAAAAGAGGCGCATCGCCGCAGGCAGTTACCGGACGTTTGCCCGCACGATGCTCGAGCTCTTCTGGTCGCCCAATCTGAGCGAGTCCGTCGCGAGGCGCATCGCGCGATTCGAGGGTCTCGATCTCGACTCCTGTCATACGGATGACCGGCAGGCGGCAGTTTATCTTTGTCTGCACTACTCGAACTTCGAGTGGCTGAGCCAGTTTGGGGCTTATACGATCACCAATGGCCCGGTGATCGCGCAGCGATTCAAAAATCCTCTCATCGGCCGAATATTCGACCGTCTGCGTTCCAGCACGGGACATCAGATCATTCGCCAGGAGCGCGCGATGATCCGAATGCTCAAGCATCTCAAGGGCGGTGGAAAATTTGCCATGCTCTGCGACCTCAATCTCGATCCCACTGAGGCGAGTGTGATTGTCGACACCTTTGGAGGACTGAAGACGTGTGTGACCCAAATGCAGGCCGCGCTCGCTTTGCGAACCGGCGCCAGAATCGTTCCCGTCGAGTGCCGTCCGCAGCCGGACGGGACCTATCGGATGGTCTATCGTAAGCCTCTTGACTTTCCATCCAGCGCCACCGCGGCGGAAGTTACGCAGCTTTGCTGGAACGTCCTGGAGCCTTCGATTCACGAACAGCCCGAATGCTGGCTCTGGGCTTACAAGCATTGGCGCTTCCGTCCGGCAAACGATGAGACTGGCCGGTATCCCTTCTACGCCAATGTTGCCAAGCGGTTTGACAAGATGTTGGCGAAGCAGGAGGCGAAACGCTCCGCTACGGCGGGCTAGTTTCGAGGTAAGCGAACTTCCCGTCCTGGACGCGGATCACGATCACCGGTTTCTTGGGATCGCGACCTTGATCGAAACTAATGGTCCCCGTGACTCCCGGGAAGTCCCGCGTGGCGGCTATTGCGTCCCGAACAGCCGTGGAATCTGCACTGCCGGCCCGCTTCAGGGCGTCCGCGACGAGCCAGACAGAATCGTACGCCAGGGCGGCGAATGCCAGCGGCGCAATCTGAAACTTTGCGTTATACGCGCCGCTGAAGGTCTTTGCTTTGTCTGAGTCTTGTTCGCTTGAGAAGTGGGAGGCAAAGTAGCAATTGTTGGTCGCCAGCCCCCCGACTTCAACGAGGCCGGTCGCATGCCATCCATCCGTGCCCAGGAAGAGCGCGTCGATTGCCATTTGGCGGGCTTGTCGAATGATGAGCGCCGCTTCGCCATAGTAGCTTGGGAGAAAGATGCTCTCGGGATTCTTGTCTCTGATCGCGTTGAGCTGGGCAGCGAAATCCGTGTCGCCCGCGTGATAAAACTCCTCCGCGACGATCGTGCCGCCGTGCTGCGCAAAATCGGTCTTGAACGCCTCCATCAAACCGGTGCCGTAAGGATTTGAAGCGTCAAAAAGAATCGCGACGCTCTTTACGTCGAGCGAGCGCGCGAATTTGTCCATGACGGCGGCTTGGACGGAATCCGTGTAACATGCCCGAAAGATATAATCTCCCGTCGAAGTTACTTTTTCGCCGGTGGCACTTGGAGTGATCATCGGGATGCCGCTGGACTGCGCGAGGGTCGCAGCAACGAGCGAGCGGTCGGTCGTGATTTCACCGATGAGCGCGGCGACCTTCTCGGTATTGATCAAGTTGGTAACCACCGCGCTGGTTTTCTCCGGCTGAGATTCTGTATCCTTGATGATCAGCGTTAGCGGATGACCGAGAATACCTCCCGCGAGGTTGATTTCCTCGGTAGCCAACGTCGCTCCATTCAGTGCATCCATTCCGAAAGAGGCTTGCGGGCCCGAGAGCGGAGCGAAAAATCCAATTCGCATCGCGAGGGACTCTTCGGAGGGCTGCGGCGACGGCGGCGCCTCCTCCACAGCCGCCTCCGGCCCCTGTTCTGCCGGCGGCGTCGGCGTTTGCCCCGGAGAGGGCGCGGGTGTTTCGTCGACCGGCCTTGGCGTCTCCACGACGGGCGCGGGACTTTCTGCGGGGGGCGCGGGGCTTTCTGCGGCAGTCGCGGGACTTTCTGCGGGCGCGGGGCTCTCCGGAGGGGGTGTAGGCCGTTCCGCGAGCGGCTTCCTTTCGCAGCCCGCGAGCGCAAGGGCCGCGATGAAGGCGAGGGCAAACAGGAGGGTGCGCTTCACCGCGCGAAGTGTAGGGAAGCCGCCGCTGCGCGCAACCGAGTTGTTAGAAACGGGAGGATCGAGAACGCGGTGAAGTTTGCACCTTTCGATGCGCAAAACTTGGTCTGTGTCACCAGCTTAATTGGAAATCGGCGATGTTGCTTTGGAGTGACAGATCTGGGAAGATTATAATGTCTGTATGCCCCTCGAATACGAACTGCAGGCGAACCAGAAGGCGTTCGAAGTCAACATGGATCCGCGCATCTACGGCGCCTTCGCGGAAATCGGCGCGGGCCAGGAAGTGGCGCGCAGGTTTTTCATGGTCGGCGGTGCTGCCAACACGGTGGCTAAGACGATTTCCGCCTATGACATGACCTTCTCGGATGCCATCTATGGCGCCTGCGGACGATACGTGAGCAGAGCCCGGCTCGATAGCATGCTTACGCACGAGTATGGTCTGCTCATCGAGCGTCTCGACGCCAAGGTTGGGGGTGTGCGGACGTTCTTTGCTTTCGCGGACACCGTCGCTGCGCGAAGCTTCCGCGGACACGCCGAGTCCCACGGGTGGATGGGCCTTCGATTCCAGACGGCTCCGCGCGGGGAATTGAACGAAATCATCATCCACATTCGGATGCTCGATCCGAGCAATCTCCAGCAGCAGGAGGCCCTGGGAATCGTGGGCGTCAATCTGATTTACGGCGCGTTCTTCCTGACAAAAAATCCGGAGGCTCTCGTGGGCTCTTTGGTTGATGATCTCGGGGCCGGCCGCATTGAAATCGACATGATCCGCTTCAGCGGGCCGGACTTTGCCGATGTCGATGACCGCATCATGGCGTTGCAACTTGTGACCCACAATCTCACCAAGGCTGCGCTGTTTCGCGCGGATGGCGAGATCGTGAATGCCGGCGACGCGCTCTACAAGAAGCCTTTGCTTGTCGAGCGTGGAAGTTTTCGCCCGGTCACACTGGTTGCCGACGACATGCTCAATTGCGCCCGCGCCATGTTCATGCGCGAGGAAGCCGTAAAGGACTCCGAGCCGGAGATTCTTATGGAGATCACCATGTCGAATCTCCTGGCGAGCGGGAAACTTGATTTGAGAGACTTTCTGGACAGAGTGGACATGCTTGGCGCCATGGGGCGGACGGTGCTCATCTCGAACTATGGCGCCTACTACCGCCTGGTCGGTTATCTTGCGCGCTACACCGATAGGATGATCGGCCTGCCGCTCGGCATTCCCGCGATGGCCGAAATTCTGGAGGAAGAATACTACAAGGATCTCGAAGGCGGAATTCTCGAGGCCCTTGGCCGGCTCTTGAAGACAGGCGTCAAGCTCTACGTCTATCCTTTTCTCAATCCGAACGGTGACCTGGTCACGGCTCGCAATTTCGAAGTGGCGCCGGACTTGGTGCACCTCTACACGCACCTGCTTGAAAACGGTTTCGTCGAATCGATCGAGGGCCACAATCCAAACTATCTCCCCATTAAATCGTCGGAGGTTCTCGCGAAAATCCGAGCCCGCGCTTCGGGCTGGGAACGGATGGTTTCTCCGGAGGTCGCCAAGATCATAAAGGAGCGGCAGCTTTTCGGCTACCAGCTTGAGCTCGCCGGCAAGGCTTGAGCTTGGGCGTGCAATTTTCCTGCAAGTGTTCCGTCGAGGAGTTGTTGGCCGTCGTCATAGCGCTATGCTGACGGCATGCGATTGATCCATCATACCGAAGCTGAGGCCGCCACCCGCAGCATTCCTCTTCGATCCGAGGTGCCCTTGGGGAACACCTGGGATCTGACACCGCTCTATCCCAGCGACGGGGCATGGGAAGAGGCCTTCAAGCGATTGCAGGCGGACTATGGAAAGATCTCAGCTTTTCGCGGCAAAGTGGGTGAGAGCTCTTCGACCCTCCGCGACGCGCTGGAGTTCGAGAAAAGAATAGACATGCACATGGAGCAATTGGGCCAGTATGCCGCTCTTCGCGTCGCCGAAGACGCTTCGAATGACGCGTCGCTTTCCCGCGAAGCCCGCCTCGATAATCTCCGCGTGAGAATCGGAGAGGCTTTCTCTTTCCTTGTTCCCGAGATCCAGTCGATCGACGATGAGACTTTCGAGCGCCTTCTCAATGACCCGAAGCTTTCCGAATGGACAATCCCTCTCAGGAAGCTTCGCCGCCTGAAACCTCACACGCTGTCCGCGAATGAAGAGCGTCTCCTCGCGCTGGGCAGCACCGCCCTGCGCGGACATCAGGAAACTTTTTCGCAGCTTACCAATGTGGACATGAGGTTTGGTTTTGTCCGTGACGCGTCAGGAGGTGAACGGGAGCTGACGCAGAGTTCTTTCTCCTCGTTCCTTCAGCAGCGGGATCCCGGGGTAAGGCGCGAAGCGTTTCATAAGTTTTATGCGGAGTTTAAAGATCATCAATTCACGCTCACGTCTTCACTGGCAAGCTCGGTTCGCGCGGACGTTTTTGATGCTCGCGCCAGAAATTATCCCTCGGCGATCGAGGCAGCGCTTTTCCTGGACGACGTGCCGCTAAGTGTCTATGACAACCTCGTTGCCACGGTACGGAGCCGCCTTGCGCCCCTCTACCGTTATTTCAATCTGCGCAAGCGCGTTCTGGGCCTTGGGGAGATCCATCATTATGATACCTACGTCCCGATCGTCGGAGAGATCCAAACCGCCGTAGAATGGGATGAGGCCGTGGGAAAAGTTCTCCAGGCGCTCACCCCGCTGGGCGACGAATATTTGTCCGTGCTCGGTCACGGGTTGCGCGACGGGCGATGGTGCGACCGCTACGAGAACAAGGGCAAGCGCAACGGCGCATTCAGCTACGGCACCTATACGAGCCCGCCGTACATAATGATGAATTATAAGTCCGATGTTTTTTCCGATGTGTACACCCTTGCGCATGAGGCCGGCCATTCGATGCACACCTGGTATTCACAGCGGACGCAAAGCTACCAGAACTACCACTATCCGATCTTCCTTGCGGAGGTGGCCTCAACATTCAACGAGATCCTGCTGACCGAACACCTGTTGCGAACGACGAGTGATCGCAGGATGAGGGCATACGTCATCAACCGGCAAATTGACGACCTGCGGGGCACCCTGTACCGGCAGACGATGTTTGCCGAATTTGAGAAGGCCACCCACGCAGCCGAGGAGGCCGGTGAGGCGCTCACGCTTGAAAGCTTCAAAAGGATCTACCGCGGGCTGCTTGACGCCTACTTCGGGCCCGATTTCACGATCGATCCGGAACTGGAGTTGGAGGGGTTGCGTATTCCCCATTTTTACAGCGCATTCTATGTCTACAAGTATGCGACGGGAATCTCTGCGGCCGTCGCCCTGGCCGGCCAGGTCCTGCAAACCGGCAACCCGGAGAATTATCTAAGTTTCCTTCGGAGCGGAGGCAGGCGTTTTCCGATAGAGACCTTGACTGAAGTGGGCGTGGACATGAGTTCCCCTGCTCCGATAGAGGCAGCGCTCGAGCTCTTCGAGAGACGGGTGGGCGAACTGGAGGAGTCTCTGGTGTAGCGGACGGAGCGCGGCTTTCCCGGCTTGGCGCGAATCCCCGAACCCTTGGTCCTCATGAATTCCGACCCCACTGTCTGGCGCAGGCGCAGCCCGGGCGACCTCTCGGTTGTAATGCCCGAAGTCTCGCTGGGAGACGTGCCGGCTGCGGTCGAGAGGTCAGTGCGAGCATTTCCCGGATGGCAACGACTGAGCTTCGCGGAGCGGAAGGCGGCCCTCGCTTCTTGCCGGGAACGCTTGAAGGCGAAGCAGGAGGATCTGGCGCGCTTGATTGCTATCGAGGTCGGAAAGCCGCTCAGGGAGGCTCGCCTTGAATTGGGCGCGGTGATCGCAAAGTTCGACCTCACCTTTTCCGATGCAGACCGATTTCTTGCGGACCAATCCGTGGCGGACGGCCCGCATCCGGCGATGGTGCGCCGCCGCGCGCGCGGGCCGGCGGCCATTATCGCGCCATTCAATTTTCCGATTCATCTCGGGCATGGCGCCGCGGTGGCTTATCTGCTTGCCGGGAATTCCGTAATTTTTAAGCCGTCTCCTCTCGCTGCGAATGTGGGGGCTGCCTATGCGGCGGAAATGCAGGCGGTGTTGCCGGAAGGAGTCTTCGAACTCGTTCAAGGCTGGGGCGGCACGGGGCGGGAACTCTCGCTTCATCCCGGCGTGCGCTCGGTTTGCTTCACGGGTTCCATCCCGGTCGGGATGAGCCTCGCCAAAGAACTGGCGGGCGACTACTCGAAATCGCTCGCGCTTGAACTCGGCGGAATGAACGCTCTGATCGTGTTTTCCGACGCGGATCTCAGCCGTGCTGCCGATGCGGCTGCAGACGGTATCTGCCTCACAACGGGCCAGCGCTGCAACTCCACGAGCCGAATCCTCGTTCACCGGGACGTGGAAAAGCCGTTCATAGCAAGCTTGCTCGAGTCGCTGCGCCGCTATCTGCCTGGGAATCCGGTGGATGAGGGAGCCACGCTGGGCCCGCTGGCGAGCGAATCTGCTGTCGAGCGTTACCGGGACCTGACGAATCGCCCTGGCGATTGGATCCTTCCCGGCGAGATCTGCTCCGAGGTTTCGGGAAGACCTGGCTATTATGTCAAACCGGCGATTCTTTACTCTCAAGGAGACTCGCCCCTTGGAGACCAGGAGGTCTTTTGCCCGCTGGCGACGGTTGAATCCTTTCGCGATCCGGACGATGCCATTCGGCGGCATGAGTCGAGTCCCTTCGGCCTGACGGCATCCCTCTTCACAGCCTCAAAAGGCACTTTTCAATCTGTCGGCGATCACCTGCAAGTGGGAAACCTGTATTGGAATCTCCCAACGACGTTCTCCCCATCTACTCTGCCATTCGCCGGCTTGAGAGCATCCGGGAACGGCAAGCCCGGAGGCCGAGGGTTCGCGCGTTTCGCTGCGGACGAGCAGGCCGTGCAGTGGCTGGCGCAGTAAGGGAAGAGTTTTCATCGCGCGATGCGCTGCTTATTTTTCTCGTTACTTGTATGAAGCGCGGATTTCTCGAGAAGCTTATTGAGCGCATCGGGCTCGTGCAGCCCGGTGATGTGCAGAATTATCTGATCGAGATCGCCCGCGAGAAGGGGTTCCTTGAGACGATCTTCAACGCAATTTTGGAGGGCGTGATCGTCACCGACTCCGGCGGACGCATCATCTATCTCAATCGCGCCGCATCCGGGTTCTTTGCAATCAACGCCGAGGCCAGCATCGGCAAACCGCTCGGAGAGGTCGTGCGTGGGCTCGACATCGCCCAGACCTCGGGCTCGAACGAAGTCATCAGCCGCGACATCGAGGTCTTCTATCCGGAGAATCGATTTCTCAATTTTTACATCGTGCCATTGATCAGCGAAGATGCGCACGGGGAGCTTGTGGGGCGGGCGATTATTTTGCGCGACATCACGCAGAACCGCCGGGCGACGCAGGAGACAATTGAGAGCGAGCGATTCTCCGCGCTCACTCTGCTCGCTGCCGGAGTCGCTCATGAGATCGGCAATCCGCTCAACTCGTTGGATATCCATCTTCAGCTGATGCAGCGACGCGTGACGAAGCTGCCCGCAAAGATCCGCCTGGAATTTGGTGAATCACTTCAGATCGCGCGGCAGGAGGTCGCCCGCCTTGACCATATTATCACGCAGTTTCTGCGTGCCATCCGGCCTCAGCCGCTGTCCATGCGGAGGGAAGACGTCAACGCGGTCATCGAGGAATCCGTCGCCTTCCTGGACGCCGAACTGAAGGATCGGGACATCCTGGTTGAACTCGAACTCGACGGTTCCCTGCCTTCCATTGAGATGGATCGCGACCAGATCAAGCAAGCGTTTTACAACGTCATTCGCAACGGCCTGCAGGCCATGAAGACCGGCGGAATTTTGCGGATCCGTTCGGGCGCGGACGAAACCCATCAGTTCGTTTCCTTTTCCGACACCGGCGGAGGAATAGCGCCGGAGAACATCAGCCGCGTTTTCGAGCCTTACTTTACCACTAAGTCGGAGGGCTCGGGCCTCGGATTGCTCATCGTGCGTCGCATTGTTCGAGCCCACGGCGGCGAGGTCATCATCGAAAGCCAGCGAAACAGAGGCTTGACGCTGACAATTCGCTTGCCGAGAGCCGACCGCCGCGTGCGTTTCCTTGAGCAGGGAACCGCGGGTGATGGACGAAATGTGCCTTGACGCCTTGAAAATATCGATACCTTGCTTTGTGGAACAATCTGCCTCTCCCGTTCGCGCGTATCAGGACAACGAAGCGGTCAACCGTCCGAACGCCAACACCGCTTACATAGCGATCACGGCCCTGATCGTTTTTGCCTCGGTTTGCATCCTCCTCATTACCAAGAGCCGGCCAGACCTTTGGCCGACGGTTGCGATGATCGGATCGCTTTGCGGTTTCGGAGCGATCATGTCGTTTTTCGTCACGCGTCCCAAGCCTTAGCAATCCGCGAGCCGGGGAACGAACCGTGCCTCCCTTCGGTGCGCGGCTAAGCGAGATCGCAACTATCCGGTTCGAAAGGGCGGCTCATTCCGTCTTGCCGAAAGGTCGTGCGGGACCTAAGTTATACCCGTGCTTTCCGCCTTGGCTCCCTTGATTGGAGGAATTGTGGGAACCGTTGCCATGAGCGCGTTTCTCCTTTTGCCACGTTGGCTCGGCATTGGAAAAATCGACGTTATTCCCGCGGTCGGCGCGCTCATTACGGGAAAGACGGAGAACGCGTTTTCGGTCGGCTACATCGTCCACTTTGCTTCGGGAATCGTTTTCGCCTACATCTATTGGGGCCTCTTGCTTCTGATGAAGATGCCACTGCAATGGTGGGCGTTTGCGATGGCAGGCTGCATCCACGGCATTGTTGTGATGCTGCTGGTGTGCATCACGGTGATGGAGCACCACCCGATCGCCCGCTATCACGAGCGGGGACCGATGACAGGTTTGGCGCAGCTTATAGCGCACATCGTCTACGGTCTGGTGGTTGGGTTGATCGTTCACGCCCTGCAATGAGCTTTCAGTGGCAGGCTGAGGAAGGTCGTCTGGCGTGATCCTAGACCAGATAAGGAGCGCGGTGGAGTTTGCCTCGCACCTGCCGCGCTACCGCGAAATCGTCAGCATCCTTTGGAAATACGGCTTTGCGGATGTCTTGCGTCTGGTCGCTCTTCAGCGTTTTCTTGGCATCGAGGATGCAACGATCACCCTGCGCGAGGAGGGGCTTCTCTCAAAACCGGTTCCCGAAAGAGTGCGCCTCGCCCTCGAGGAACTGGGCCCAACCTTCGTAAAATTTGGCCAGATCGTGAGTTCGCGTCGAGACCTTGTCACGGACGAGTATTACGTTGAGCTCTGCAAACTGCAAACCGAGGTGCCACCGCTCCCTTCCGATGAGGCGCGATCCATCATCGCCGAAGAATTGGGAGAGCCGGTTTCCAAACTTTTCAAGAGTTTCGACGACGAAACGGTTGGCAGCGCATCGATTGCGCAGGTGCATGCGGCCCGGTTGCTGGATGGCACGCCTGTGGCTGTCAAGGTTCAGCGACCGGATATTGAGGAACTGATCGAGCTTGATCTCGCGGTCCTGCTCGACCTTGCGCGGTTCGTTGACAGACATGTCCCGGAAATCTCCGGAGTTAATCCGATTGGTGTGGTGCTGGAATTCTCTTCGACCTTGCGCAAGGAACTCGATTTCAACAACGAGGCGGTGAACATCGAGAGATTCGGCGCGCAATTTGCCGGCAATCGATGGATCAAGGTTCCGAGGGTCTTTCGGGAGCTGACCACGCCGCGAGTGCTCACCATGGAACTCATTTCGGGCTACGGGATCATGGATGTCTCAGCGCTCGCGCGCGCCGGCATAGATGCCGCCGAGCTCTCGGAGCATATCACCGAGCTTATCTACGAACAGATCTTCGAGCACGGGTTCTTCCATGGCGATCCGCATCCCGGCAACATGTTGGTACTGCCCGGTGGCGTGACGGGCCTCCTGGACTACGGAATGATGGGCTCGTTTTCGCCGCCTTTTCGTTCCAGTATCGCTTACCTGATCGCGGGCCTGGCCGAGAAGAACTACCAGGAAGTCATGGGCGCTATTCTCGAGATGAGCGAAGAGGGCTTTGCTTCCAATCCGGGACGAATGCTCGCTGACGTCGAGGCGTTCAGCGAGCAGCACCTTAATCAGCCTTTGCGCGACATCAAGCTGGGCGATCTTCTCAACAAGCTCCTGGAAATGCTGCGCAATAATCACCTTCGCATGAAGGGCAGTTTCTACCTGGGGGTCAAGGCCCTCACGCAGGTGGAGGCGATCGGGCGCGAGCTCAATCCCGACCTTAACTTCCTTAAGCTCGGAGAGCCCTACGCAATGAGGCAGATCGAGGGCAAATACCATCCCACCCGGATCCTCGCTCTGCTGCGCAAGCTTTTCGGAGAAAGCCTCGATTTTCTGGAGGATTTCCCGCACGACTTCCGCCAGCTCTATCAGCGGGTCAAGCATGGGAAGATCAACATTCCCCTCCAGCACAAGATTGATCCGGAAGGCTTCGAGCCGCTTCGCAAGACGCTCGACTCGATTGCAAACAGGCTGACGAACGCCATACTCGCCGCATCCGTTTTGATTTGCTCCAGTATCCTGGTGCTGGCGGACCTCCCGCCGAAATTGGGCGGGTTTTCCATTATTGGCGTCGCCGGGCTCATTTGGGGTGCCTTCATGTGCCTTCGTCTCGTTCTTTCCATCTGGAAGCATGGCGGATTGTAGCGACATTGACACGAGCTGGAGGGTATCCAAGTGTTGAGGGAAATGCGCGTTTGCTGGAAGTCGGACGAGGGCGGGATATACTTTGCTTAATGGACAACTTTGGCCGCGTGATCGACTATCTGCGCATTTCGGTGACCGACCGGTGCAACGAGCGCTGTCTTTACTGCATGCCGGAAGGCTATAAAGGGTGGGCTCAGAAGGCAGATCACCTCACCGCAAGTGAAATTGTTCGCGTGGCTGGAGCGGCTTGTCGCCTCGGCTTTCGCAAGTTTCGGCTCACCGGCGGCGAGCCGTGCATTCGGAAGGACCTGGTTGAGATCGCCGCGGGAATCTCGATGCAGCGAGGAGTCGAATCGCTTGGTCTGTCGACGAACGGGACACGTTTCGCCCCGCTGTCCGCGGCCTTGCGCGAGGCGGGCGTCGATTCGGTAAACATCAGCGTCGACACGCTCGATCCGGGACTCTATCGCAGGATCACGGGCGGAGACGTTTCCTCCGTTCATTCGGGAATCCGCGCGGCTCTTTCAGCCGGGTTCCCGCGTGTTAAGTTGAACTGCGTGCTGATGCGGGGGATCAACGAGAAGGAAATTTGGCCCCTCATTCATTTCGCGGCGGAGCGTGAGGTGCCGATTCGATTCATCGAATTGATGCCGCTTTCAAAAACGGATGTTCTCACCGAAGAGAATTTTCTCTCGGTAAACGAAGTCATGTCGCGGCTGGCTGATCGCGACGAGCTCTCCGCGATTGACTCTCCGCGTCTTGGCCACGGGCCCGCCCGCTACTACCGGCTTAAGAAGTCCGGCGCGACCGTTGGCTTTATCGGCGCAATCACGACCTCCGACTTTTGCTCGGGCTGCAACAAGATCCGCCTGACCGCCGATGGAAAGATCCGCCCATGCCTGGGCCGCCACAATGAACTGGACTTGCTTGGCGCACTTCGACAGGGCGAAGGAGGAGTCGAGCAGTTGCTCCAGGAGGCCATCGCGGCGAAGCCCGAGGATCACGAGTTCGGCAATTGCTATCAGCCCGGGCGCCCCATGACGGCCATCGGAGGTTAGCCCGGTGGGAGAGGTGCGTGTGCTCTTTTTTGCGTCGGCGAGTCAGGCGGCAGGATGCGCGGAAGCCACGGTTTCCTGCGAGGAGGGGGGAATTCGCGAATCGCTCTTTTGGGAGCGCCTTCTTGCGAAGCACCCATCCTTGGCCTCGTTGCGCGGTTCAGTGCGAATCGCGAAGAACTGCGAGTATCTCACCGCGGACGACGAGTTGCATCCAGGGGATGAAGCCGCCCTGATACCTCCGGTTTCGGGAGGGTAGATCATTTACTGTTCGAGCCGCTGAATCGGCGCGGCGCTGTTCGAGACGCAGCGGAATCGACGCTCCAAACGACGCTTTGAAGAATAAACATGGATGTCAGAATTCAATTTACGGACCAAAAGATCTGCGGATCAAACCCCGCAACGACCGATGGAGCGGGCGCCGTGGTCGAATTTCTTGGAGTTGTGCGAGACGTCGAGCGAGACGCCAAAATTTCCGGGCTGGTGTACGAGATCTATGAGCCGATGGCGGATCGATTGGTGAGGCGTATCGTCGAAGAGCTGGACGCCAACTATCCCTGCCTCGCGTTCCACTTGATTCATCGACACGGTTTCGTGCCGGTCGGCGAGGCGGCCATTCACCTCCGTATCGAGGCCTCCCATCGCACAGAGGCGATCCGGATGCTCGAGCACTTCATGAATCGTCTCAAGACCGATGTTCCCATCTGGAAATCCGGGTTTGTGCCATGTTGAGTGTCGACGAGGTCTGGTCCTTGATCGACCGTGAATCGCAGCCGCTGCCCCCGGTGCGCATGCCGCTGGATAGCTCGCTTGGACGCCGCCTCGCGGAGGCAATTGTGGCGGACGCTGACATGCCGGCCTTTTGCCGTTCAGCCATCGACGGCTACGCGCTGCCCGAAGGGTCCGAGGCGGGTTGGTTTCGGATCGTCAGCGAGGTCCGGCCGGGTATGCCGCCGTTTGCTCCTCCCACGGCGGGTGAAGCGGTGAAGATTTTCACGGGATCGGCGCTTCCCGAAGCGGGTATCGGCCTGGTGATGGTCGAGGACACGGTCGCTGAGGCGGGCAAGGTAATGGTTCGTGTGGCCGCAACGCGCAGGCATGTGCGCTTGAAAGGTTCGCACGCCAGGCAGGGGGACGTCTTGCTTCCCGCCGGGGACGTTGTGAATGCCGGTGCGGTGGCCTTGCTTGCGTCGGTGGGCGCAGTCGAGCCACTTGTTTCGCCCGAGGCAAGAGTCGCGCACCTCGTGACGGGGAGCGAGCTTCTGAGCGAAGATTCGAAACCGCCGCCCGGTTTCATTCGCGACAGCAACTCCCCTCTGGTGGCCGCCCTGCTCGCAGAGGTTGGCGCAAAGCGGATCTTTCACAGTCACGTCAGCGAAAGCGTTGAGGATGCCGTGACGGCCCTGAAAGACCTGGATGCCGACTTGCTATTGATCAGCGGCGGAGCAAGTGTCGGCGCCTACGATGGAACGACGGAAATCCTGGGGCGCTTGGGCTTTGCCGTCCATTGTTCAAAGGTCAGGAGCCGGCCCGGCAAGCCTTTGATTTTTGCAACGCGGGGCGCCTGCGCGGCCTTTGGCCTCCCGGGCAATCCGCTGTCGCATTTTGTCTGTTTTCACCTGTTCGTGCGGCGTGCCATTGACGTGATAACGGGACACCCTCCGCGACAAACGATTTTGGTTTGCATCAAAGGCGAGAGACCACAACCTGATCCGCGGGAAACATGGTGGCCGGCCAGGATTCGGGCCTCGGAGGGGCAACTCGTGGCTGAGGCCATTCCCTGGAAGGATTCCTCGGATCTGACGGGGCTTGCACCGGCTAATGCTTTGCTACGCATTCCCGCCACCTCTTCAACGAACGGACTGGCCGAAGCCCTGGTTTTTGGCAGACTGGTGGAATGACGAGAGAGTTTTCGCATCTCGAGGCGGGAGGCGCTGCCCGGATGGTTGATGTGGGCGGCAAGCCCGAGCAGGTGCGCAGGGCAGTCGCGGCAGGGCGCCTCGTTTGCCAACCGCAAACCATTGCTGCTTTGAAAGAGCGCGCCCTTCCGAAAGGCGACGCCCTAACTGTCGCGCGCATCGCCGCGATTCAAGGGGCGAAATTCACGGCGCACCTGATTCCGCTCTGCCATCCTCTCCCGCTGAATCATGTCGCCGTGGACTTCGAAGTGCGAGAAGAGGAAATCGCAATACGCTGTGAAGTCTCCACACGGTCCGTGACGGGTGTTGAAATGGAGGCTTTGACGGGGGTGAGTATCGCCGCTCTCACGCTTTATGACATGATGAAATCGGCCGACAAAACGATGTGCATTGAAGGAATCGCGCTTGTCAGCAAGGTCAAGCAATGAAGGTGGCGCGGTTGACCATCAGCGACAGGGCCTCCGCGGGCATTTATGAAGACAAGAGCGGCCCCGAGATCGAACGGGTCTTTCGCGAGACCTGGGAGGAGCCGTGCGACATCATCGCGCGGATCGTTCCCGACGATCGCGAAAGCATCAGTCGCACGCTGGCCTCGCTCGCGGACCAGCAGCGATGCGATTTGATCCTTACGACCGGGGGCACCGGACCGGCCGCGCGGGACGTGACCCCTGAGGCAACCCGCGAGGTGATCGAGAAGGAGCTGCCGGGCTTCGGAGAGGCTCAGCGAATACTCTCGTTTCGCAGTGTGCCGACCGCGATCCTCTCGCGAGCCACCGCAGGCGTGAGAGGCAGATCGTTGATCATCAATCTGCCCGGGAATCCCAAAGCCATTGCCGAGTGTCTTCCCCCGGTGGTTCCTGCGATCCGCGAGGCGCTGCGGCACCTCGCTGAATGAGCGAACCGCAGGCGGTTTGTCGGATAACCTCAAGATCCCTTATCCGTCCCGTCCAGATGGTCCGTCGCGAACCGCCCGCTAGATCTTTTCGATGACCTTGTGCAGCGTCGAGGCGCTTTGATTGAGAAGGTCGCCGAGGACGGATGATGCCTTGTTCAGAAGGCCGTGAGCCTCGTGTTTGGCGTCAATACGTGCCTTGTGCGTGGTCTCGGCGCTGCTGCGAATGCCTTTTCGCAGCAAGGCCGCGGCTTTGTCGACAAGCTTCAAGGCCTCGTTGGCTAGGGCTTCCTCCCGCGCTCCGGCGGCGGATTTCTTCGCAGCCGCGCTTTGGGACGCGGCCTTCCTGGGGGCGGATTTCGTGGCGGTGTCTCTTTTCTTTGTAGTGGCCATGCTGGCAAATTACCTCCAAGCCGCGCTCTTGCCAAGCGGCGGAGCCAGGGCAATCATGTGGTGTTTACATGGAAGCCTTGATTGATCTTCTCAAAAAGAATGCTCTGACCCCGCGGGAGGATATCGCCCGAATGCTTGACACGACCCTGGACCAGGTGGAGGCGGAAGTTTCCCGCCTGGAACGTGAGGGGGTGATCCTTGGCTATCAGGCGATCATCAACCGTGAGAAATGGGATACCGACATTGTCACTGCGGTCATCGAAGTTAAGGTCACGCCCGAGCGTGACGGCGGATTCGATCGAATCGCATCTCGGATCGCAAAATTCGAAGAGGTGGAGACCTGTTACCTGATGAGCGGTGGCTATGATCTCCTCATCGTTGTTGAAGCGAAGAATCTTCGCGGGGTTGCGGCCTTTGTCGCCGAGAAGTTGAGCACTATCGAGGCCGTCCAGTCAACGGCGACGCACTTTCGGCTCAAGACCTACAAGGAAAACGGCGCGTTCCATCACTTCGAACACACGCCCGAGCGGCTGGCCGTTTCGCCATGAGCATTCACATCGCCGATCATGTCCGCGAGATCCCCCGATCAGGAATTCGCGATTTCTTCGAGATCGTCCAAAGCATGGACGACGTGATCTCGCTGGGAATCGGTGAACCGGACTTTGTCACGCCGTGGCATATACGGGAAGCTGCCATTTACTCGCTGGAGAAGGGTCGCACCGGTTACAGCTCCAATCTGGGCCTCCCGAGGTTGCGCCGCGCGATTTCGAACTACGTCGCGGAGCATTTTGGAGTCCATTACGATCCGCTGAGCGAAGTGTTGGTATCGGTCGGTGTGTCGGAGGCCATCGACATAGCCTTGCGAGCGCTTTTGAACGCTGGTGACGAGGTGCTTTACCATGAGCCGTGTTACGTTTCCTACAGCCCGACCGTCGCTCTGGCGCGCGGCGTGGCCCGCCCCATTCCGACGAAAGCTGCGGACCATTTCGTGCTGCGCGCCGAGGCCTTGGAGCGCTCTGTCACTCCGCGGTCCAAGGTTCTCATGCTGAATTTTCCTACCAATCCCACCGGCGCCACGATGCCGGCTGAGGAGCTTGAGAAGATTGCCGCAGTCTGCATCAAGCACGATCTCATTGTGCTGTCGGACGAAATCTACAGCGAGTTGACGTATGACTCCGCGGCGCATCCCTCCTTGGCTGCCCTGCCGGGCATGAAAGAGCGCACGATACTCCTTCACGGCGTGTCAAAGGCCTACGCGATGACGGGATGGCGCATCGGTTTCGCCTGCGCGCCACAACCGGTGATCGAAGCGATGATGAAGATTCACCAATACGCGATCCTTTGCGCGCCGATCATGGGCCAGGAGGCCGCCATCGAGGCGCTTGAGCGCGGGGAAGATAGCATGCTCACGATGCGCCGCGAATATGAGCTGCGCCGCAATTATATCGTGCGAGGTTTCAATGAACTCGGCCTGGAATGTTTTAAACCCCGCGGCGCGTTCTACGTCTTTCCGAAAATCAGCTCCACCGGTCTGACGAGCCGCGAATTTTCCCTGCGGTTGCTGCGAGAGAAGAAGGTCGCCGTAGTTCCCGGCTCCGCCTTTGGCGCAAGCGGCGAAGGCCACGTGCGATGCAGTTACGCCACCGCGCTTGAGCAGATCAAGATCGCCATCGAGCGGATCGGAGAGTTCTGCACCGCCCTCGGCGCCAGCGAAGCGGCTGCCTAGCGCAGGCGTCCCAAGGAAAAGTCCTAACGATCCTTGCGATACATCGCCTTGATAGGATGCTCGTCGAGAACATTGGACTCGATACCGCCCAGTTTGGCGGGATCGTAGAGCTGGATTCCCACGTAGTAGAAAATTGGACAGACGGGAGTCTGTTGGGAGATTAGGATGGCCTCGGCCTCGCGGAGTATCTCGAAGCGTCTGGCGGGATTGCTTTCCCTCGCGGCGTCTGAAATTAGCCGGTCGTAGGCGGGATCGCTCCAACCGGTGCGATTGTTTCCATTGCCCGTGACGAACATGTCGAGAAAGGTATTGGGATCGGGGTAGTCTCCCACCCAACTGGCGCGAGCGATGCCGTAATCGAGAGATGAAAGGGAGTTCAGGTAGACCTTCCACTCCTGGAGGGCAAGGTTCACCTTCACGCCGAGGTGCTGAAGCCACATCGACTGAAGCTCGACCGCAATGTCGCGATTTTGCTGGCTTTCGTTGTACAGGAAGGTCGTGAGAGGGAAGCCCTTGCCGGCTGGATATCCGGCTTCGGCAAGAAGCCGGCGCGCCTCGTCGGCGACATATGGCAATCCCTCGGGGGACTCGTAGCCTGCAATACCTGGTGGCACGAAGCTGGCGCCGGGCAATTCTCCAGCGCGAGTGATCTTTTCTACGATGCGGCGCTTGTCCACAGCCATCGCGAAGGCGCGCCGCACGCGCGGGTCGTTGAATGGAGGCTTCGAGCAGTTGAAGCGCAGAAAATAGATGCCAAGGAACGGCGCGGAGTGAAAAGCGGGCGTCCTTTTTAGCTCGTCGAGCAACGCGTTGGGAGTGAGATTCTTGTCCACGATCAGGTCCGCAAGCCCGCCCGCGTAGAAATTGAACGCGACCGTGGCCGCGCTGATCGGCAGGATATCGACGCTCTCCAGTGCGACATTTTTCGCGTTCCAGTAATTGCTGTTCTTGCGAAGGCGGATCCGGTGGTTGATCCGCCAGTCTTCGAGCACATAAGCGCCGTTTCCAACGATTCGAGCGGGCTTCACCCAGTCGTCCCCGAATTGCTTGATGCGATCCACGGGCACGGGGTGCAAAGGGGGAGTGGCGCAAAGATCCAAAAAGAACGGCGTCGGATTCTCCAGCGTCACCTGGAGCGTGTGGTCATCAAGGGCGTTCACGCCCACCTGCGAGAAGTCCGTGATCTTTCCCTCGGCAAAAGCCTGGGCGTTCTTCACGTAGAAAAGCTGGTAGTTGTAGCTTGCCGCGGTCTCCGGCGAGAGGGTTCGCTTCCACGATTCCACGAAGTCGCGGGCAGTGATTGGCCGGCCATCGCTCCATTTCGCATTCTCCCGGATTTTGAAGGTGTAGACCTTTCCGTCAGGAGAGATTGTCCACGATTCTGCCGTTCCGGGACCGGCTTTGCCGAAGGCATCGAAGGTCGTGAGCCCCTCGAAGAGAGCGTTGACGATGCGGCCCTCCGGCTGACCCGTGATGATCGAGGGATCGAGGGTCTCGGGCTCCGCCCCGTTGACGAAGATCAAATCGGCCCGTTTCTGTGCGGGTCCGCAACCGCCCAGCGCAAGCAGAACAAGGAGGCCGACGAATCGAAGGTTCACGACCATCAATGAAGACCAAGGCGCTCTGTGCTTCAACGCCCAAAGGCCGAACGCCTTCGCAAGCCGAGTATTTACAACAGCTCGGCGATCTGCACCGCGTTCAGCGCCGCGCCTTTGAGAAGCTGATCTCCACAAACCCAAAACGCCAGGCCGTTGTCCAGCGCGGTATCGATACGCAGCCTTCCGACGGCGCAAACATCTTCCCCGGCGTATTCGATCGGCATCGGATAGACTCCGTCCGTCGGATCATCGTGCAACTCAACGCCCCGGGCGGCGAGAATGGCCTCGCGGGCTTCGACCAGAGTTACGCGGTACTCGAATTCGGCGCTGACGGCTATCGAATGGGCGCGAAAAACCGGAACACGCACGCACGTGGCGGAAGCCTTGAAACCGGGCAGGTGTAGGATCCGGCGCGCCTCATTTTGCAGTTTCATCTCCTCTTTCGTGTAGCCCGAATCCAGGAAGGAATCCACCTGCGGAATGACGTTGAAGGCAATCTGATGCGGGAAGACCTCGCGCTCGATCGGCTTGCCGGTTACCACCGCCTTCGCCTGTTGCTTCAGTTCTTCAAGGGCCAGCGCGCCGGCGCCGGAAACCGCCTGGTAGGAGGACGCAAAGATTCTCTTCACGCGGAACTTCTTGTGCAAAGGATACAGCGCCATCAGGGTAATCGCGGTCGTGCAATTTGGATTCGCGATAATCCCTTCATGACGCGCGGCATCCGCCCCATTGATTTCGGGAACCACCAGCGGAACGTTTTCCTGCATTCGAAAAGCGGACGTATTGTCGATAACCACGGTCCGGCATTGCACCGCGACCGGCGCGAATTCCCGCGAGATCGCCGTGCCTGCGCTAAAGAAAGCCAGATCGACATCCTCAAAGGAGTTAATGCCCAATGTTTCGGTGGCGATTTCCCGCCCGCGGAACTTCTGCGTCTGCCCCGCGGATCGCGCCGAAGAGAGGCGCTTGACGGAGACAGCCGGGAAGTTCCGGCGTTCCATTACGTGAAGCAGTTCAGTACCCACGGCGCCAGTTGCGCCAACGATTGCAACTCGATATTGTCGGGACATAGGGAGACAAGACTATGAGTATCAGCTCCTCGGAAGATGTCCACGTTCCATTGCGACTTCGAATCGACATCGCTCGCCAACGGCTCGATGTGCTTCGCGACACCGAGGTCTGCAGGAGCTATCCGGTGTCTACCTCAAGATTCGGTCTCGGATTCGAAGTTGGCAGCAACAAGACCCCGGTTGGCCAGTTTGTGGTAGGCGAGAAGATCGGCGCAGGCTTGCCATTGGGGACGGTGTTCAGAAGCCGAACGCCCACGGGCCAGATTGCTCTGCAGGGGGGCGAGGAGGATCTCATTCTTACCCGAATCCTTTGGCTCGTCGGTATCGAAGGAGAGAATTCCAATACCAAGGATCGCTACATATATATCCACGGCACGAACCAGGAGTGCTTCCTGGGCACCCCCGCCAGTCATGGCTGTGTGCGAATGAGCAACGCGGATATCGCCGAGTGTTTCGACGAGATTCCCGAAGGGACGCCAGTAGACATCGTCGCGTGACTTTCTGGAGTTATCGGTTCTTGATTTTTTGACGCGGTCTAGCGCAGCGCGGCGATCTCCGCCGCGACGTCGACGGCTTTGAAGATGGAAGTTCCTGCGACCATCACGTTGGCCCCGGCCTCGCGTGAAGCCCGTGCCGTCGCCGGATTGATCCCGCCATCCACTTCGATGTGATAATCAAGCTTGCGCTCTTCTCTCCATTGCGCGCCCGCGCGCACCTTTTCCAGAGTCTCGGAAATGAAGGCCTGCCCGCCGAAACCCGGATTCACGGTCAGCACCAGCAAAACGTCGAAGAGGTCCAGGAACGCTTCAATTCGCTCGATTGGCGTGGGCGGGCTGATGGCCAGGCCTGCCTTGCAGCCAGCGGAGCGGATCCGTTGGAGAGTCTCCGCGACGTCATGGTCCGCCTCGACGTGCACGGATATCGAATTGGCCACGGTCGTGAATCGCGGGAAGAACTTGTCCGGCCGCTCGATCATCAAGTGAACATCAAGCGGAAGTTCCGTGTGACGTGAGGCGGCTTCCACGACGTCCGGACCGAAGGAAATGTTGTTCACGAAATGACCGTCCATCACGTCGCAATGAATCCAGTCCGCACCGCCTTCAGTCACCCGCACAAGCTCGTTTCCGAGCTGGGCAAAATCCGCTGCAAGAATCGAGGGGGCGACGATAGTTTTACGCGAATTCATATGGTATTCATAGCGGGTCATGACGGATTTCACCAGCGATGACTTTCTTATGGGTGAGGCTCTGCGCCTTGCCCGAAGGGCTTTTGCCGCGGACGAGGTGCCGATAGGCGCGATCGTCGTGCGGAACGGTGAAATTATCGCGCGGGCGTGGAACCAGGTGGAGACACTGAAGGACGCAACGGCCCATGCAGAGATGCTGGCAATTACCCAGGCCGAGAGCGTGGTCGGAGATTGGCGGCTTACGGATTGCGACCTTTTCGTTACGAAGGAACCGTGCCCAATGTGCGCTGGGGCCATCGTTCACGCTCGCTTGCGCCGGGTGGTTTTTGGTTGTCCCGACCCGAAAGGCGGCGCCGCGGGTGGATTGCTCAACCTCCTTCAGATGCCTGAGCTCAATCACCGGTGCGAGGTCACTGGCGAAGTCCGGGCCGAGGAATGCGCCCGAATTCTGAAGGATTTCTTTTTGGCGCGGCGGATTCAGACGACCAGCATGCAATCACCGTAGCTGAAGAAACGATAACGCTCAGTCACCGCCTCCTTGTAGGCTGCGACCCTGCCGGTCTCTGCGGCGGGCGGAGCCTGAGAATAAGAGGAATCCTCTGCAGGTGTAGAGAGGCCAAGTTCTTGCGGGCTGTTTGGCGCCACTGGAACCGGAGCTCCGGAGGGTACGGTAGATGAGTATTGAGATGAGTATTGATCTAATGGGTAAACTTCATTCACGTATTGACCATCTATGTAGGTCTGACCAAAGTTTTGCTGGCCCTGTGCAGATATCGCCATAAAGAGTAAGGAAAGGCTCATTACGGCCAGAATCCAGGTCTTAATCATATTTTCTCGCCTCGATATCAATTTTCAATTTACACCAGATATTGTTGATGATGTAAAAAACCTTTGTTTATATGACACTCATAAAAACAGTCGTGAGCGCACCGCCTAAGCCAAAAACTGGCGGGAAAAGCTCTCCAAAAGCTCCAGATCAACAGAATCAAATTCTATGTCAAATTTTTTACAGCTCCACCATCTTGGCGCTGGTCACTCCCGGCACAGCACTTAGCTTCTTCATGATCTCATCA
>CAWASQ010000036.1:0-12429 GCA_963784465.1 uncultured Verrucomicrobiae bacterium | reverse complement strand
TGGCGACTCGCTTCTGTTCGCCCCCGTTTTCACTGAGGACGGAACGGTGGACTACGACCTCCCGGCCGGCCGCTGGACGAATCTGCTCACAGGCCAGGTGCAGGAAGGCCCCGGCTGGCATCGCGAGCGGCATGGTTTTCTGAGTTTGCCGCTCATGGTGCGCCCAAATACAGTCCTTCCGCTCGGAGCGGCGGATAACCGGCCGGATTATGATTACGCGGCGGGTGTCACATTCCGCGTCTACGAACCCGGCAGACGGCGCCGAAGCTCACTTGCGACGTCTCGACGCCGCAGCGCAGTGAGTCCGTGCGTTTCAGCGTCCATCGCGCGGGCAAGCAGATTACCGCCCGCGTGGCGGGCGACCCTTCCGCGCGATGGCAACTTCAATTGGCTGGAATGCACGTGACCAGCGCAGAGAATGGCGCGCGAATTGTGTCTGATCCCCTGGGAATTATGGTTGGGCCCGCGGAAGGGAGCAACCAGATTGGCTCACAATCTTCACTCGCGATTGTTGTCTTGACACGCGGGTCCAGTCGCCCGAATCTAGTAACTTCCCGAAGGTGCGCGCATGAAGGCCGCCGACTTCTTCACCCTTGCGAAGAAACACCAGGCCGAGATGGTCGACCTGAAGTTCGTCGACATGCTTGGGTCGTGGCAGCATTGCTCCTTTCCGATCGAAACCTGGGACGAAGGGACGTTCGAGGAAGGGCTGGGGTTCGATGGGTCGTCCATTCGCGGATGGAAGGGCATTCACGAGTCGGACATGATGGCCGTGCCCGACCCCGAAACGACCTGCCTCGATCCGTTCTTCGCCAGGCCGACCGTCAGCGTCATCGCCAATGTCGTCGATCCGGTGACCCGCCAGGACTTCTCGCGCGACGCGCGTCATGTCGCGCGCAAGGCCGAGGCGCATCTGCGCGAGTCGGGCATCGCCGACACCTGCTACGTCGGGCCGGAGCCCGAATTCTTCATCTTCGACGAGGTGCGCTACGAGCAGAACCAGCATAAGGGGTATTACGAAATCGATTCGGTCGAAGGCGCGTGGAACACGGCGCGCATCGAGGAGCCAAACCTTGGTTACAAACCCAGCTTCAAGGGCGGGTACTTTCCGGTCAGCCCGACCGACACCTACCACGATCTCCGCGGCGAGATGGTCTACGAGATGCGCAAGATCGGCATCGTCGTCGAAGCGCACCATCACGAGGTGGCCACCGCGGGGCAGAGCGAGATCGACATGCAGCTACGCCCCGCTCGTGAAGATGGCCGATCAGTTCATGTGGTACAAGTACATTTGCAAGAACGTCGCGCGGCGTCACGGCAAGACCGTCACGTTCATGCCCAAGCCAATCTTCGAGGACAACGGCAGCGGCATGCACACGCACATCTCCCTGTGGAAGGGGAGCACGCCGCTCTTCGCGGGGGATCGATACGCCGGGCTGAGCGAGCTGGGCCTGCACGCGGCCGGCGGACTGCTCAGCCACGCGGCCGCCATCCTGGCCTTCGCGGCTCCCACGACCAACTCCTACCGCCGCCTTGTGCCCGGCTTCGAGGCGCCGGTCAACCTCGCGCTCTCCGCACGAAATCGCTCGGCCGCGATCCGCATTCCGATGTACTCGAAGAACCCCAAGGCGAAGCGGCTGGAGTTCCGTTGCCCCGATCCGAGTTGCAACGGCTACCTGGCGTGGTCCGCGATGCTGATGGCGATGCTCGACGGCATTCGACACCGGATCGACCCGGGGGATCCGCTCGATCGCGACATCTACGAGATGTCGAAGGAGGAGCTGGCCGGCACGAACAAGACGCCGGGGTCGCTCGACGAGGCGCTGCGGGCACTGGAGGAAGACCATCACTTCCTCACCCACGGCGGGGTCTTCACGGACGATCTGGTCCGCACATGGATCGACTACAAGCGCGACAACGAGATCGATCCGCTGCGCCTGCGCCCTCACCCGCACGAGTTCTCTCTGTATTTCGACAATTGATTCCTGCGCTCTTGGAAAGTAAGAAGGCAGAAGTAAGAAGGATGTGGCAATCATGCTTGATCACGTGCCTGCTTGATGATCGTTACAAAGATTGCAGTTAGTTCGTCACATTCGCTTCTCAAGGGTTGCAGTTTGTCCGGGGCCATTATCCCGGCATCGACGAGTAATTCCAGCCAGTAAGAGGATTCTTCGAGTTCTCGAAGGGAGTCGCCGCATTTTGCGATAAACTCTGGTTTGCTCCGTCCGCGACGCGCCTCGCGGTAATTGGCGCCCACAGATGTTCCCGAACGCAGAAGTTGCTTGCCGAGCACTTGGGCCTCGCTCGATTTCGGAAGGCTTCCGAACAGGCGGATGACGCGCAGCGCAAACTTCTTCGGTACGCTCGTGGAGGTCGTCGTCCTTCTTAATTCTTCCTTTTTACTTCTACCTTTCCAATTCGCAGGAGTAGGCAGTGAATCCCGCGCCGAAAGTGGTAAGCCATAAGAGCTTGTCTCCATTCGCCTTCGACATGCGCTCCTCCAACGCGCAGAGAACCGAAGGGCTGCTCAGATTTCCATATTTGCGGAATGCCTCGCGCGTTTCGACAAGCGGGTAATCCGGCAGCCGCTCTTCAATCGCCTCGATGACATCGCGCCCCCCAGGGTGCGCGATTACTTGATCTGGTTTCCTGCTGCACGCCGAAAAAAGTGTCTCGACAGATTCTGCGGCGACCTGCGGCACCGCGCGATGAAGCTGATTTTTCAGTCTTCCGCCCGCGTTGACAAAGCGAATTTTCTCGCGCTCTTCGGGACGATGCAAAGAGCGGAAGTTTGAAGCCTTCCACTGGCCGCCCGCATCGGCGGATCGCCACAGCGCCGCCGACGCGCCATCTCCAAAAAGACAGGCGCTGACAATCACGCCGACATCATCATCAAGATAGAACGCTGCCGAACAAATCTCGACCGCGACCGTCGCGACCGTTGCATCAGGATGCGCAGCAAGGAAGCAGGATGCCGCGTGCATGGTCGGGAGAGCCGCGCCGCACCCGAGACCTGTCATATCGTTGAGGAACGCGTCCGATCGCATGCCGATTTGCTCCGCCAGGTGGCTGGAAACCCCCGGACACAGGTAACCGGTGCAGGTGCAGACAAAAAGGGCGTCGAGGGCGCGAGGTTCCGAGCCGGCGGAATCGCATGCTTTTCTGAGCGATCCTGCCGCCAGCCGCGGAGCCGCGTGCTCAAATGCCTTGTTGAGATACTCCGCATCCGCGGAAAACAGCTTTCCCGTTGGAATGGCGAAATGGCGAGTCTCGATTCCGGAGGAACCCAAAAGGACAGTCTCGAGAATCTTCGCCGATCGGCGAGTCAACGTCGCCAGGAATGGGCCCGATTTGGCAATCTGCCAGCACTCGCTTTGCGTGTAGCGTGCCTCGGGGAAAGCGCTTGCCAGAGCCTGCAAATACATCGGCCTATCGCAACGCGTGATAGCAAGATTGGAATGGCAGGATACCCAAGCGTGACACCAACGTGAACAACGCCTGTCCGGCATTCGTCGTCAAGAACGGATGCATGGCCCTTCCCCAGAACATTCGTCTCGCAAATCGACACTTTAGTTTCCTGGAAATCCGCTCGAGCGTTTCCGACCACATCTCCCGTCCCATTTGCCATTCTTGCAACGGTCCAGCTGCGAGTTCAGCTGATTCGAAAGCCATTGACATGCCATTGCCGGTAAAAGGCGGAATCATTGCCCAGGCGTCTCCGAGTGGCGCAATGCGATCGGAGTGTCCCTGCCTGCCGAGTTGAAATCCCGCAACGCCAAGAAAGGATTCCGCGTTGACCCCGCGCGGCGAATATTCGCGCAGCGAGCCCGTCGAGGCCCCCCGCGCGCAAATACCGCTCGAGCGTTTGAATGCCCTTACCCGAAAGGCTGGAATCCAAGCGGAAGAGACCGCAAACATTGACTCTTGTCTTGTTCGACTTTTGCCAGGCCCACATAGCCGTTGGAGGCAAGATGCATCTCGAGATCGGCTTGGAGGTCGAGTCCGAGCACATGGCACTTTAGCCCGATCCAACGTCCTTTTGCCGGCATCCTTCCCCCGCACCAGACAAGCCCTTCGTCGCCTTGAGGCTTCCAACGCGAGCGCTCGCGGAGAAGTCCCCCGAGTTCCCGAAAGCTTCTCGAAAGCCTCTCATCCAAGGTGTATCGGGAGATTCCGAGTCCGCCCGGAAGCTGGGCGGAGAAAACTCTTCGCGCCGCGACGAAACCAGGCCGTCGAACGATGTCTCTTTGCATCAGCGAAAAGGTCTCCAATACCCAGCGAATCGAACGGTATCCCTTGAGACCCCGCTGATGAATTCACCGCATACCCGATGCCGGGGATAGACTTCCGGCTTCATGGAGGGCAACGGGAATCTCCCTTCTGCGTAGCGCGATGCCAAGGGAAAGTCCCGTGCCAGGCCGCCCCCAACGATGGTGATCATTCTTTCCATGCCAGCAGACGCAACGAACCGCGCCAGTCGACGGATTCTTCGAGATGCCAATTTCTCAGCCCGAGCAAGCGGGGCAATTCTCCGGGCACGAAACCCGCGTCTATGCTGGCCGGCAAATCATGCCGCGTCACATTACCCAAGAAAGGACGCATCAGAAGACCCAAGAAATGCGGGAAGCGTGTCCGCCACGGTTCGCAAAAGCACACGATGCGGTAATCTCGAAGCATTTCGCCCAGCCTGATCAACCTTTCATCGGAGAAATGGTGGAAAATCATCACGCCGACGAGCGCCTCGCCCAGCGCAGCCCGGAAGCTCGTCAAACAAGTCGCCCTGCCTCCAGGAAATCGCTTCCGGCAGTTCCGCCTGGCCGGGGCGCAAGAGTCGACGCTGATCACTTTCGACCCGGGGAACCAATGCGCAAGCTTCCGGGACAAACGGCCGTCTCCCGCTCCGACTTCGATAAACTTTCGTTCATCGCCTTTGGGCAATCTCCTGGTCTTCTCCAATGCGCGGCGCAAGGCCCGTCTCATCCAGCGATTGTTGCCCATCAAGGCGTTAATCGTTCAGAGATCGAGCCGGGCACGCACCGCAGAGGGTCGTCGCCGGAAGGTGATCAAGGATCTCGCGGCAAATGACTCTGCTTATTGCCATATTTTGGCCTCCCGCATAAAGTAGATGACTATTGCCCGAATGAGCGCCAATCACCAGTCCATCGTTTATCTCGACAATAACGCGACCACACAGGTAGATCCTGCGGTTTTCGATGCGATGCTTCCGTGGCTGCGTGACCAGTATGGCAATCCTTCGAGCGTTTACTCGCTGGGCAAGCGGGCGGCCGCCGCCCTCGATATCGCGCGGGAGCAGGTCGCAGCGCTCATCAATTGCGCGCCAGAAGAGATCGTGTTTCACCAGCTGCGGATCAGAATCCATCAACTCCGCGATTCTCTCGGCTGCGTCGATCGATCCCGACAAGACTCATATCGTTACAAGCGCCGTGGAGCATAGCGCCACGATAAAGCTTTGCGAGCACCTCGCCAGGCGAGGTTATGAAATCACGTGGTTGCCGGTGGACAGTCTCGGAAGGCTCGATCTTGAGAAGCTCGAACGGGCGATCCGCCCGGACACCGCGCTGGTCACCTTGTTGTGGGCCAACAACGAAACCGGCGTTCTTTTCCCGATTCGAAGAGATCGCCCGCATCGCCAATCGCAGAAAGGTTGCCCTTCACGTCGATGCCGTGCAAGCCGTCGGCAAACTTCCCCTCAACCTCAACGATCTCGGCATACAGTTCCTCTCCCTCTCCGGCCACAAACTGCATTGCCCGAAAGGCGTGGGAGCCCTCTATGTCAATGAGCGCATGCGCTTCACTCCATGGCTGCGCGGCAGCCAGGAAAACGGCCGCCGCGGAGGCACGCAGAATGTTGCCTCCATCGTCGGGCTGGGAAAAGCGGCCGAGCTCGCTGCCGGCCACCTCGCGCGAGGATTCTTGCAGAGGTTGCAAGCCTGCGTGACCGGTTCGAAGCAGGCGATCCTGGAATCCGTGCCGGGCACGGAGGTCAACGGCGATCGCGAAAATAGATTGCCCAATACGACCAACATCGCTTTCGAGGGCATCGAAAGCGAAGGCGCGCTCATGCTTCTTGATGAGCGAGGTATCTGTTGCTCCGCCGGTTCTGCTTGCACCAGCGGCTCCGTGCATCCGTCGCACGTTCTGAAGGCAATGGGCTTCTCAAACCATCGCGCACGCAGCAGCCTGCGCTTTTCGTTTGGGCGCTTCAACACGGACGAACAGGTCGCCTTCGCCTGCGCAGGCAGTGCCGGAGATTATCGAGAAGCTGCGCCGGCTCTCGCCGGCGAAGGGCCCGGTCGTCATGGCAGCCTGACACGGGCTATTTCGATCGCCCTTCGAGGGGCAGTCATTTGCGTTCGGGCCTGGGCACCAAGACGTAGTGCATGTCGGCTGCCTTTGCGGCCTCGATTCCGGTGGGACTGTCCTCGAAAACCAGGCAATCCTCCGGCCGCGACTCCGATGCGCCGTGCCGCTTCGAGAAAAGGATCCGGGAACGGCTTGCCGCGCTCATAGTCTTCCGCGCAGACCACTGCATCGAACATATCAAGAACACCGATCGCCCTCAGAGTCGCTTCAACCGGCTCACGATGCCCTCCCGAAGCGACCGCCAGCGGCTTTATCGCCACGCATGCCCACGGCGATCTCGAGCACCGGCAAGATGGGCTGAGCGTCGCGGACCCCTTCAAGATAGTAGGATTCCTTGCGACGCACCGTCTCGTCCACGTCGCAGCGAAAGGCCAAATTTCTCGTTGAGATGCTCCACGATAACCGCGGTCGGTTTCCCGCCCCATTGATAAAAGAGATCCTCAGGAAACTGGCCGCCAAAATCCCGCATGGCCAGGCTCCAGGCGCGATAGTGAATCGGCATGGTGTCCGCGATCGTTCCATCGCAATCAAAAATGTAACCGCCGAATTGGCGGATCGGAATATCGAGCTTCATTGCCCTCCGATATCCGTTCCCCGGTATATCCGTCACGGACAATTCGCTAGCAGCCTGTCGGACTTGAAATCGAACTCCGATTCGAAGTCCGACAGCCTTCTAGACGATACCCATCTTGTCGCTAAGCTGAACCACATGCACGATTCTCGAAATCAGCTGATTTTGCTGCTCAAGGAGTATCCATTCGGCGTCCTGCTTGCTTCGCTGATGATGACCATTGTCGGAGCCCCGCTTGACTACCAAGCTTGCCGCGTTCATCCCCGGACTTCATGGACAGGCAGCGACTCGCTCCTCTTGTCCTTGTGCTCACCGCTCGCGGCGGCGTACGCGATCTCTGGTCGAGCGCACGGAGCCGCGCCACCTCAATCTTTCTCGGCGGGCTCGTCGTCGCCGTCCTCTGTCTTAGCACGCTTTTTCGTCACGACTCGCTCACCGCCGTCAACCTCGTCGCTCAGATGGCGTTCCTGACCTACGTAATTTTCGTGGTTGTGAGGGTCGTCTTTCGCGCGCCCCTCGTGGATGGCAACATTCTTTGCGGCGCCGCCTCGCTGTATTTGATGATAGGCGTGCTGATTGGCTTCATCTATTCGTTGATCGAGTTGCTCAATCCCGGCAGCTTCGTGATCATCCAGCCAGCCGGACAGCCGGCGCCGAGCCCCGACAAGGTGCACGCCGGATGGCTCATTTACTTCAGCCTGACCACGCTGACGACAGTCAGCATGGGCGACATGCTGCCCGCCACCGATATTGCCCGGAGCATGGTCGTGCTCGAAGCGTCATCGGGCAGATATTGATCGTTCTCATGATGGCCCGGCTTGTCGGCCTGCACGTCGCTCAGGTCAGCTCCGCGCGCGACAAGCCGGTGGCTTTTGAAACCTCGGAAAGCCCGTCGCTCAAGGAGTGCACCCGCCGCCACAGAAAACCCACCTAGAGCGATCGCTCGACACACGATGATCACTTCGCTCCCTGTGCGTAATCCCAACTCTCTGGCCGCATCGCCCTGATTGATTGCGATCTCGACAAAGCCCGATGAGCCAATGACCGCGAGGGATCTGCCTCGAGGTACCGCCGCATAGAACGCGTTCGAACGGAATTCGCTTCCCTCCGGCAGCAGCACGGCCTGCACGCCGTTCGCTTGCACCGCCGGAAAGGCCGTGATGGCGTTTCCATAGGTATCCACGTGAATCACCTCCGTCTTCCAGCCCTCGTGCACGCGAATCGGGTTCGGCCAGTCCGTTCGTTGGAAATCCGGCGAGCTCAGGTCCCAAGTTCGCAAAATTCTCGCTTCGCCGCAAGCCATGCGGCCGCAGGAGCAAAGAGATCGCGACCGTGAAACGTGTTGCTCATTTGCGGCAAGAAAACATTCGGAATTCTCCACGCTGCGAATCTCGAAAGCATCCTCTTCCTTCACCGCCCAACTCAGCACGCCATTGTCGGGACCAAGGAAAATCGCCCGCCGGGTGCGGATCGCTATGGCCTTGCGATGCGCTTCCCACGCCGGGATCGATCACCGCTACATGGATTGTCTCGGCAGGAAAGAATGGCGCCGCGGTCATCAAGGCGAAGGCGCCGCCACGGATGTCTCCGGCCGCGATCCCGTGGGTAAGATCGACGATCTGAGCCGCTCGGCGCGATGCCGAGGATCACACCCTTCATTGTCCCGACGAACGAATCCCGCAGTCCGAAATCCGTCGTCAGCGTGATGATCATCAGAGGCTCAGGAAAGTTTCTCAGAAGATTCTTTCCCTTCCGAGGTGAGGATGGATTCCGGGTGAAACTGCACGCCAAACACGGGGTGCTCCACGTGGGCAAGGCCCATGATCTCGCCCTCCTCGGTCCATGCCGTGATCTTCAAACACTCGGGCAGCGTGCTTCGCCTGACCAACAGTGAATGATAACGCGTTGCCTCAAAGGGGCTCGGCAATCCCGCAAACACGTTGTCCCCGGAATGCAGGATCGGCGATGTCTTGCCATGCATGAGACGATCCGCCCGAACGACCTCGCCGCCGTAGACCTGCCCGATGCTCTGATGACCCAGACAAACCCCGAGTACGGGCACTGTGGAACCGAAGCGCGAGATGACATCACAACTGATTCCCGCTTCGTTCGGCGTGCACGGTCCGGGCGAAATCACGATGCGCTCAGGACTCATCTCCTCGATCTCCTCGAGTGTCACCTCATCGTTTCGGAACACCAGAATCTCCGCCCCAAGTTCGCCGAAGTACTGCACGAGGTTGTAGGTGAACGAGTCGTAGTTATCTATGACAAGAAGCATCTTCTCTCAATTCGCGCGCCCGATCGATGGCTCGCATCGCGGCCATCGCCTTGTTGACGCTTTCCTGATATTCGCCCTCCGGGGTCGAATCTGCAACGACTCCCCCACCCGCCTGAACGTACGCCTTGCCGTCCTTGAGCAGGACCGTCCGCAAGGCAATGCAGGAATCGAGATTCCCGTCAAAACCGAAGTAGCCGACCGCCCCCGCGTAGGTGCAACGCTTGCTTTTCTCGAGCTCGTTGATGATCTGCATGGCGCGGACTTTCGGCGACCCTGAAACGGTGCCCGCCGGAAACGTGGCGCGCATGACGTCATACGCTGTCCGTCCGCCCGCCAGTTTGCCGGAAACGTGCGAGACGATGTGCATCACGTGGCTGTAGCGTTCGATGGTCATGAAATCCGTGACCTTCACGCTGCCGTAATCAGCGATGCGGCCGACGTCGTTGCGCGCAAGGTCCACGAGCATGAGGTGCTCGGCTCGCTCCTTGGGATCCGCCAGCAAATCGCTTGCGTTGGCCTCGTCCTCCTCCTCGGTCATCTCCCCGCCTGCGCGTGCCCGCAATGGGCCGGATCTCCACGAGATCGTCGGTGAGCCTGACGTGCACTTCGGGCGAGCTTCCCACGAGCGAAAATCCTCCCGGAAACCGCAGACAAAACATATAAGGCGACGGATTGATAAACCGCAGCGTCCGGTAGAGGTCGAGCGCATCGCCGGCAAAAGCGGTCTCGAAGCGTTGTGCCGGCACCATCTGGAAAATGTCTCCGGCGCGAATGTATTCTTCCGCGCGGTTCACCATCGCATGGTACTCCTCCCGAGTCGTGTTGCTTTCCGCGCTTCCTGGCGAAGGCTCGGACTCCGTGAAGATCGGCGGGAAAGATATGGGCAGCCTGAGCTGATCGAGGATCGTCTTCGATCTCGCGTGCCGCGGCTTCATAAGCGGGCTCCGCGTCGTTTCCTTCGATGAACGCATTTGCAACGATCTTCAGCCTGCGGCGCCGGTGGTCGAAAATCACCACCGTCCCGGTCAAGAGGAAAAACATGTCCGGAACGCCAAGCTCGTCCTTGGGGGCCGGCGCAATGGTCGGCTCGAACCAGCGAACACAATCGTAGCCGAGATAGCCAACCGCGCCTCCATGAAAGCCCGGAAGTCTCGCTCCGCGCACTAACGCGGTAGCGCGCCATGATCTTCTGCAATTCGTCAAGCGGATCGCGCGCCGACTCGAAAGTGCGGATCTTTCCGTTTTCGGTCACCGTCACGATCTTGTCGCGGGCGGAAATCATGAGCCGCGCGCCTGCGCCGAGAAACGAATAGCGTCCGACCTGATCGCTTTGCTCGGCGGACTCGAGCAGAAACGACGGCGCTCTCGCGCCAATCTTTGCAAAGGCGGAAACCGGCGTATCACCATCGGCGACGATCTCCGTCCAGACCGGAACGACGTTTGCCGCGGCCGCCTGCTCCATAAACACGGAGCGCGACGGATTCAGCGGAATCATGTAAAGGACGCTCTCGGCACGTCTCTCTCCGCACCGTTCTGAATCTGGAAGAGCTCCGCCGCCGCGAAATTGAACATGTTGGCGATGATGTTGGCCGGGAAAACCTCTCGCTGCGTGTTGTAGGCCATGACCGCATCGTTGTAAGCCTGCCGCGCGAAGGAAACCTTGTTCTCCGTCGACGTCAGTTCCTCGGAAAGCTGAAGCATGTTCTGGTTCGCCTTGAGATCGGGATATGCCTCCGCCACTGCGAAAAGCCGGCCAAGGGCGCCGTTCAGGCCCGCTTCCGCGCCCGTAAGATCCCTCATGGCTTTCGGTTCGCCCGGATTCGCTGCCGCCTTCGCGCCCGCCGAGTAGGCGGAATTTCGCGCGGAAACGACTGCCTCGAGGGTTTCGCGCTCGTGCTGGAGATAGCCCTTTGCGATCTCCACCAAATTGGGAATCAAATCGTAGCGCCGTTTGAGTTGGACATCAATCTGCGAAAAGCCGTTCCTGTATCGGTTTCGAAGCGTAACAAGGCTGTTATATTTGCCGACCACAAACAGAGCCAGAAGCCCTGCGCCGCCCACCAAGACGAGCAGAATCATCAAAGCAACTCCCATGCAAAACAGAGTGCCCGCCTTCCCTTCGTCGCGCAACAGGGAAAATCGCGCGCCCGATTCAATAGCGAATCAACGTAATGCCGAGCGGTTGGACGAAGTGATAAACGGAAAATACTGTCGCCGCCAAACCGAGCGAAAGAAAGGCGTGGACAAGAGATTCCTTCCATATCGAAGAGAGCGCGAATGCGAAGGACAGCGACAACATCACCAGGGGCGCAATACATAGAATGCCGGACAAGAGGGGAAAGTTCCGAATGCCACCGAGAAGCCATTCATTGAGCGGGAAAGGAAGAACCCGAACATAGATGGAGGGTGAAACGACCCATGTGCCCAGCGACTCGTAGTAGAATCGCTCCGGGCCTCGCCACAGAACGTAGATCGCGATTGCGGCCACCGTAAACGCAACCACCCGATGAGGAGTAACCATGCCCTTCCCCAAACTCATCGCTATATGTAAACTCGCGAAGCGGATGCCGCAACCCCGCTTCTCACCCTATTTGATTGAAATTGCGGCGATCTGGCAAAGCGGTTGCCGAATATTGAGACTGCCGGTTCGTGAAAGCCCAATGCGGCAGGATTTGTTGAAGCTAACGACCGTCATTGACCTCGTCAGTTTCACCGAACTGGACACCCTTTAGAATGGGTATCTGCCGCCCAAACTCGCCGACAGCTCACTGCCACTGAAATTCATGTCATGTCCCGACAGGCTCTGCTCATTTCGGGTCAGAGCTCCTAATCTGGACGCAAGGAAGTCGGCACTTCGTCATTGATTGCCTTGAAGGCTACGCTCGATTGTCTGGTTACGTTTCCGGTTGGCATCGATCAGCGCCGCGCCGCTGTTTTTCAGCTTCTTTCCGTCATATCCGGCGAAATCCGCAGCCCGCAGCATCGACGAATCGCCCTCTGGATTCCCTTTCTTCTCGAATGGTCGCTCGGCGACGGGTCCGAGGTCACAAGCCGCAACAACGAGAGCTAAGAGCGGAAGACTTTTCTCAGCTTGAACATACCAGGGCTTGCCGGAGCATGTCGCCTGACAGGCTTGCGATCCATCCCCTCCGGCTGACGGGTGCAGGCCTGCTTCAACAAGAGCTCTGCCCGTGTC
>CAWASQ010000035.1:0-60212 GCA_963784465.1 uncultured Verrucomicrobiae bacterium | reverse complement strand
ACGGCGTGCCTTGCAGGAGGAAGGCGAGGCCGTCGGTGTAGTGATGCGCGTCCAGCAATTCTTCGATGCGCTTCGCCGAATCGTCGGCGCTGAGCGACGCCCTCACACCAAGGACCAGCAGCACGTCCAGCCCTACTTGGGCGATGTCCCGCGTCAGCTTGATTCGGAGGCCCATGCCGACGGCTTCGACAGCATCGAAATCGACCATCCATTTCATGCCCGGATCGATCGCCAGTTGCTCGTCCGTGGCGGCGACCGTCGCCCTCGGATCGGGGCCGGCCGGCAAGGGATCGAGGATGTTCCTGCCCGTGACCGTGGCGACCAGCGCCCCGCGCGAATAGGCGATTGCGACCCAGCAATCGGGAAGCGCGCGAGCCAACGGCGCGCGTGACCAGCTTCCCGATCTGCTCCCCGCCGCCGGAAACTGGATCGGCTTCGGCAGCGGCTGTTCGATGGGAACCGGCGTGGTTGGACGATCCTGGGGATTGAGCGGCTTGAGGGCGCGCGCCACCCACGTGGCCCGCTGCGGATCGAAGCAATCGGCCAGCTGCCGCCACGCACGTTTCCGCGCTTCCTCGTCATTGCCGGCGCGCCAGTGCTCCTCCCAATAATGCTGGCCCCAGGCTTTCTCCTGCTCGGTCAGCTCGGGCTCGTGCGAATCGAGATGGACCTGGTCTGGATAGACCCGCACGCGCAGCTCGAACGAGCCATCCGGCTGCGCAAAGAAGCGGGTTTCCAAACGCACCGGGAAAAGCGCCAGCGGCCGGTCGCCCGCGACGAGCTGCGCGGCCATCTCCGGAGGCAGCGGGTCCGGCAACTTCGGCGGAGGAACGAACCAATGATCAGGCATAAGCGCGATTTACGGGATCATCTGCGTCGCGTGGATGGCGATGCGCACGGGCTGCTGGCGGGTGATGAACGCCATATGAGCCGAGTTCCTGCGCCACTCCACGGGCGGCTTGATCGGGAGCGAAGCTGGCGGCGGCAGGGCCACAGACACATGCGTCCGCGCGCCGAAATCCTCCGGCTTGTCGAATCCAAATCGCGGCTCGGTCGGTTGTTCCTGGATGATGAAGAACCAGCCCGCGTCCTTCGTCGCCTCTGTGGATGTCAGATCGAACCCGAGAAACGTGATGTCGGGCTGCAGGGTCCCGCGAAAGATCGGGTAATTTTCCTCCGAACCCGGCTCGCGCGGATTTCCCGTCGCCTTTGCTGCGTAGATCACCGCGTTCGGATACCGGCTCAGCAGATCACCGCGAATTAATAGCACGAGGTTCTCGTCCGGGCCGGGTCCGAGCAGGTTCTCGCCCAGCGGCTTTGCGCCCCATTGGTCAATCGGCTCAATATCCCGCTGCGCACCCTCCCAGAACTGCCGGAAATAGGTGCCCCGCTGATCGGTTGGAAAGCCGCGCCAAAGCAGCTCACGGCCCATCTCTGTATTAAGCCCGGCCATGAACGCCTCGACGAACTTTGCGTTGGTTTCGAGCAGCGTCACCGTGTTCGGCAGCACGTGCCCGAGGCCCGGCAGCAGCAGTTCCTGCGAAAGATCGCGCAACACTTCATACATCGGCTGGGGAAATTCGGGCGCGGCCAGAATAGGGCGGAGCAGATCGGAGGTGGACGCGAGGGCGGCTCGCGCCACCGCTTGCGACGACGCCAGACTGATCGTTGCTCGCACACGCAGTGCGACGGTCTCAGCCGGATTGAGGCGCGTCTGAGCAGAGACGCTTTGAGAAATGGCAGTTGCAGCGCAGGCTTGTCCGGTTCGGGAGTCCGGGGACGATTGATCCTCGCCTGCTGCCTCGCGGCCGCCTGTCGAAAGTTCCTCGCCACGACGTTGTCCACATCTACGAATGGCTGCAATTTCCGCGGCGGCATCGGCTCACCCTCCGGAATGACTCTGAAGTCCTTCGCTGGCGGCGCCTCATCGTCAAGGTTTAGAATTTTCCGTTCGATGGCGCGTTCAGAACGGACGATTTGAGCCAGCTGCGGAATGGTCTCGGAAACTAGGTTCAACGTGATCGCGCCGCCGATTCGAAAGGTGAAGCGATCATTGATCCGGTTCAGTTTGCTGATGAAGGTGCTGCCGATGCGCGGACCGCCCGGCGCAGCATAGACCACTACCCGGCGGCTGATCGCGCCGCGCGAACGCGTCAAGCGCCGCGTCGCCGATGCGACCGCCGCCGCGGGCACGATCGCATTGGCGATGCGCTGGTGGAGCGAAAGCATCTGCGGCGGCGTGCCGTCGTCAGGCGGGTCGGCCCAGACGATGCGCCCCTGCGCCGGCGCGGCCACTTGAAGCAAGGCGTCTGCGCTCAGGCGCTTGAAGTGTTTGATGTGCAGCACGCTGTTGATCGTGAGGCTGAGCTGCTCCTGTCGCAGTCGCTGATTGGCGCGCTCGATCTCGCCCATCTGCTCCCACGCGGATGCCATCAGTTCTTCCTGCTGGCCTTGCACGACTCGCGTGCCGAGTCCGGCGACTACCCGCTGGCGCGGGTCGAGATGCGCTCGTTGACCCAGCGGAGCGGCGACCCGGCGTTGTCCACTTGAGTGACGCCCGCGAGCACGCTCCCGTAAATCGGCGGCGCCACCAGCGGCGTCACCTGCTCGCCGCGGTGTTGAGCAGCTTCTTCAACTCTTGTTGAAAGCCGTTGCGTTGCGCATCGGGCCATGGCGTCTGCGTCGACTTCGGCACGCGCAATGCGCCTTCCAGCTCGAGGATTTTGGTCGGCGGCGGACTCGCCGGTAGTTTGAAGCCGGGCGTGCTGACGTCCATTGGCCGCTTGCCGACTTCAGGCGGCACCTCTCGAGGTTCCAACAATTCTGCAAGCGATTCAAAATCGCCTGCGGGGCCCGTGCGAAATTCCCAGTGATAGAAAACGGGCAGCTTGACCTGCGTCGCGTCCTGCCGCCATGCGGGAGAGAGGCCGTCTTTCGGTTGGGGCGGTTGAGGCGGCGTCTCCGTCATGGGAATCGGCTCATTCAATGCCGCCTTTCGCCCGACCTCGAACGCCGGGACGAGGCACGCCAGATAGTCCGTATCCGGCTTGAGGAGCCGCGGACAAAGCAGCCGCGAGACAGACAGCTCCGGCCTTGTCTCCAGGATTTGCGTGAGCTCCGCCGCTGTCGCGGTTTCGGCGGCCGAAATCTGCGCGTGGGCCCATGCCCATGATTCGGTCAGATCCGGCAATTCTTCACCCGGCTTTGCCGCTGCGCCGATCTCCAGGATCGGCAGCGGCACCGCGCGGTCCAAACGCAACGACACGCCCGGCTGCTTTTTGACGACGATCAGGCAGAGCCACGGCCGGAGCTTTCCCGTGGCGTCCGCCTTGGCCGGGGTGAAAAGCCACGGCAGATCGGGGCGGTCGAATTCGATCGCCGCGAGGAAGTTCGATTCGAAGGTGGTGCTTCCCGGCTTCGGCTCGGCGCGGACGATCTGCTGCCGATCCAAGCCGGTCACTTCGCCGGGACCGAGCAGACCGACCGTAACGTTGACCTCCTTTGCGTTGTTGACCCGCACCTTGACGGGCACCGAAACGCGGCCTGCCTGTGTCGGCGACAGCGTGTCCGCGCCTTGAATCGCGCCCGCCGCACCCTGGCGCACCCACGGCAGAAGATCGAGCTGGCGTTTGGAATCGTGTCAGGCATGGCGCGTCATCGTTCAGCGGATCAATTCGTAAGCCCGGACGACCTGCCGCTTCGCCGCCTCGGCTGGGTTTTGCTGTTTCAGCTTTCGCAGGGCTTCCTGCGCATTGATCCAAGTCATCGGCTTCCCGGCTTCGGCTCCCGGCACGCCCTGCGGCGACAGGTTCTCGGTCGAAGCGATCGCGTAGCGGGGCTTCGTGACGGCGACTTCCGGCGACGCTCGCGATTCTGGAATTTCGCCGTGCCCGTCCGCCGCACATCGCTCCGTGCAGCCGCGCCGAACCGCGCGTGCAGGAGCAGTTGGTCGCGGTTGAGCTTGAATCCCTGCTTTTGCGGGCTCGGCCCGGGAGTTTGTTTATCAACAATGATCGTCTTGTGTCTCCAGAACCGCGTTGACCCGCTCGGAGTTGTTGAACACGAAGGCGTCCACGCCCACCATCAGCCCCGCCTCCATCGTGTCGAAGGACGGGCTGGTGAAGCGGTTGTTTTGCTTGAAGGCAAAGGCGAGGAACGCCGCAAGCGGCACGAAGTAAAAGTCCGATCTCGCCTGCGCCTCCTCTTCATCATCGAGCGCGATCAGGATTGTCCTCAGCAGATAATGGCCGCCGTCAGTGCAAACCTTAACGATGTTCTTCCAGGTGATTTTCCCGCTGAGAAAAGGCGCGCCCGTGTCTTCCACGAAACTCACCGCCTGGGCCAAGACGAAGAGCTGGGGCTTGCGCAGGCGAATGTAGTTGAGCGCGAGCAAATTCAGAAATCGGTTGGTGACCTCGCCCACCAGCGCCGGACTCAGGCTGAACGAAGAAATGAACGACCGCACCGAATCGAAAACAGCGCGCAGGTCGGAAAGCGTGCTGTCCAGCGCGGCTTTGTCCGCGTCCACCGTCTGCTGATAACGGCCGATGCTATCGAGTTTGTCCTGCGGCACATTTGGCTTCGGTGGCGGGTCGGTCGGTTCGAGGCCGACGTCTTCGAGCAGCGATTTGCGAGCTTCGTCGTCCTCGAGCGTGTCCTTGATCCACTCGAGGAACTCTTTAATTTCGCCGATCAGTCCCTGAAGTGTGCTTTCAGCCATTGGTCGTTTCGATCAGGCCGGCAGCAAAGCCTTTTCCGGCTTCTTCGCTTCGTCGGCGGTCAGTTTGTCGAGCTTCGCCTCGTGCTTTGTGTAAAGCTGCGGCGTCGGCGGCTTGTTGAGCGGATCGCCCGGATCGGGCGCAGTCCGCATACAGCTCGTGGATGACGAAAAGCGTCTCGCCGCGCTTCTCGAATCGAACGAGGCCAAGGTTATTGATGAACAGGATCTGGCGCGAATGGCCCAGCTTGTCCATCTGCCGGCCGTGACGGTTCGCTGCGCGACGGAAGCCCTCCTTGTTTTCCGTCACGTCGGAATTCGCGTTGGCGGGATCGAGCAGCTCGGGCTGGGCCGGCTTGGGGCGCTCGGCGTCCTTGCGCTTGTCGAGCAGCACTTCCGCGCGCCACGACCAGTTGGGTAGCTTGGCGGTGTTCAGCTTGGTTCCCGCCGGCAAGATCTGCGGCGGAATCAGCACCGGCACGCGTTTCAAGCGGGATTTGATCGCCGCCACAGGTTTCACCCCTGCGGGAAAGGCCAGCAGATCGGACGCGGTAGCATCCCAGCCCAAGCGCTCCGCCTTGAACTCCTTGCGGATAAGGCGCTGGGCGAAGGACAGCGTTCGATCGACGATCCGGATGATGTCCGGCATCACGTTCTGCATTCCGCTCGAAATGAGTTGCACGAAACGCGCCGGCTCCGCCTGGTCTGCCTGCTTCCAATAGCTGAGCGCGTTGCTTGCCGCGTAGTGAACGTCGCCCGATAGGAAGACGACCCGGCGATAGGGATGGAGCCTCTTTAGCAACGCTTCGAACGTCGTCGGATCAAACGTCCACGCTTCGATGGCGTCCGGATTCGTGCCGATCTGGCCTCGCGAGCCAAGCGTCTTGTCCTCGGGCTTGCCTTGCAGTTCGTTGTAATCCTTAACGTCGAAGATGCGATAGAGCGCCGGCGCGAAAAGCTCATCGAACATCGACGGTCCGAGGACCGGCTCGGAAGTGATCACGAAAACGACCTCCTTCCCCGCGGGCAACGGGCCCGCAGGAATCATATCCGGCAGCGCGGTGACGGCGACGTTGCCCGGTGGCCCGACCCTCGAGACGTAGCTGCGCCGCGTGCGATTGTCAGTCACCAGAACCAAATGCTTTTCGCCCGGGACGGTGTAGTGCCACTTCACAGGCGGGTTCGCGCCGCCCAGCCCCGCGTTTTGATCCAGCCCCAGGAGCTTATCGATTTCGTTGCCGGCCACTTCGTTTGGATTCTCGGTGGCGTTCGCCGGGAAAAGCTTCGTCGCCTGGTCGAGCAGTTGTTTGCGCTCCCCGGCCTCGAACGCCACCGGGTCATTGCCCCAGCCCTGGAAGATCGCGTACGAGAGCATCCCATTTCGAATGATCGTCTTGCCGAGCGGGCTGGTAAGCGCACGATCGCGCCAGATCGGATTCAAATACCAATCGTCAGTGATCTCGTGATCATCGAAGATCATGTAAGTCGGGATGTTCGCCAGCGCGCGCCGCACCTTTGGCAGTGTGCGGCGGAACTCGGTCAGCGCGGCGATTTCGCGGTCGTAAAGACCCGGGCGATCAGCCGCCTTGTCTTGCTCCGAGAGAAGGTCTTTCGTCTCCGCGCTCGGCGTGAAATCCGCAAGGAAAATCGCCTTGGCCGGGAATTCATCCCAGACCGCGCGGCTCCAGACCATCAAATACATTGCGCAGAACTCGGCGAATGACATCAAATGGCTGTGCCCGTCCTTGCTGGTCATGCGCGCCGTGTTCAAAATCAACTTCAATCGCTGGCCTGGCGGAAAATGTGGCCTGTCTGCCGGAAAGCGCGTGATAGCCTGCGACACAGGATCACGCTTCACGGGCAGTTGTTCGATCCCTGGGAACAGTTGCTTCCCCAATTCCATCTGCATGTGCAGTTGTACGCGACCCACATCGTCGGCATAAATTTGGTCGCCGGTGAGGAAGAGCTGATGCGGCCGCTTGAGGGGGTCTTTGTAGGCGTCGTCCCGGGTGAGAAAATCGTCCGCCCACGCCAGACCATCCATCAGCGCGGCATTCGAGCGCCGGCAGGAGCCGTGCACCACGCGCAGGTCGGTCAGGTTGCGGGGCGGAAGCGCGAAGGTCGGCAGCACGTCCGCTTCGAACCCGAGTGCGAGATGCTTCATGTTCAGACCGGGCGTGGGCGGGTCATCGCGCAGCAGACCGAGAGATTTCAGCGTATGCGTCCCGGAAGCCGTCTGCAGCGATAGATCGTAAGAATAAGTCCGGTCCGGTTGCAGCGCCTGGTCGGCGGAAAGTTTCAGCGTCACCACCGCCACGTGAAGCTGCTGGCCGATGCGCAATGTCTGCGCGGCTGGATCAGGACCGCTGACCAGAGCAGGCTTTTCCCCGGCCTTGATGCCGCCGCCTTCCCACAGCGAGAGCTTCACGCTGCTGGCAGCCTCTTTCAATGCCACCCATACTGAAACCAGATTCGTCTCAACCCGACGCAGCAACGGACCAGCCAGGATGACAGGCAGCTCCACGAGACCAATGATCTGCTTTGCCTCGACCGACCTTCAAGTCTTTTCTCGCAGGATGCTTCCCCGCGTTGGCATGCCAATGCCAGGCAATGTCTCCGGTCAGGTCACCGCCTGGGACAGGCCGGGCTCCCGCTAATGCAGGCTCGTAGCCCTCGCCGCAAACGATCTCCACATCAAGCGCAAGCCGGGTGTAGGAAGTCGCGAACCGCTGGTTCGTTCCGAAGGAGGCACTTCCACGCCGCCAAGTCGTCGAACAAAGCACCCAGAAGCAGCTTCACCTAGGAATGGGGTTGGTTTCGCAACTCCTTTGCCCGGTAACGGAACATCCACTTACCGCGGTGGAAGGCAGCCTAAGCAACGCGTATACGATGCGCCCGCCACGTCCTTCCAGCAGCTCAAAACCTGCGGAGCCGCAGATTGAGGCAACGTATTGCCGACTGTTTTATCCCGGTGTCTTTTTCATTGAGGCAACACCGCGCTTCTTGCCATGGTGCTGTCCTGCGCTCGAAAGCGAGTTGACAAGCGTTTCCCGAGTGTCGTCTCGTACGCGTGTCTGCAGAGTCGAATCGCATACCGCTTTGGCGATGACTACGCGCGTTTCGGCCGTTATCTCGCAGTCGCAAGCATTTGGACCAAGTTCGCGCTTGCGCGATCGGGTAGCATTTTGCTACCTTTTCGCGATGAGCCAGCCAGTGAAGCTTTCCGATTCTCTAATTCTCGATGCGCGCCTCACCGCGGAGATCGCACAGCGGTCCATTGCCGGCCAGATCGAATTTTGGGCCGGCTTGGGACGAGCCGTCGAGGGACTGCTTCGGGGGCGCGAGGTTTTGGCCTTGAGAAAAGCCGACGCGGCACGTCCGCTGTCGGCGTGCTTCGAAACGGTTGATTCGCCCGAGGGTCGTCAGCGGGTCGCCGAGTATTTGAGAACGCGACCTTTTCCGCACTACGAAGCCGCCGCCGGACATCCCGGATTCTTGGTGCGCATTGACTCGGACGGGAGCCGCACGGTTGGCCGATTCGTAAACCGTCGATTCGAGCCGATCTCTAAGAGCGGCGACTAATGATCGAACACCCGCTGGACAGGCGCCCGGTTATCGTGGCGATTGCGGGCTCAAACGGTGCCGGCAAGACGACCTTTTTCCATTCCCATCTTCAAAGGGCGGGATTGCCCTTCATCAACGCCGACGACATCGCCTGCGAACTGGACATATCTGCCTACGAAGCCGCGGAGATTGCCGATGCTCTGCGACGCGAGCTCGTCAGACAGCGTGAAAGCTTCGTCTTCGAAACCGTCTTCTCCGATCCGACGGGCGAGAAGCTGGCTTTCCTCACGGACGCGGTTGCCGCCGGCTACAACGTTATTCTCTGCTTCATCGGCATTTCCGGCGCCGAGACTTCTGAGGAACGCGTTGCCATGCGAGTGTCCCAAGGCGGACATGACGTTCCTCCCGAAAAACTGATGACTCGATTCCCGCGCACTGTCGCAAACCTCAAGGCCGCAATCCAAACACTTCCTGTTGTTCTGATTTTCGACAACCAAGACCTCGCTGCTCCCTTCCGAAAAGTCGCTGAGTGTCGTAACGGAAAGGCCGCTTTCGTCGCTGATCCGGTTCCACAATGGCTACGTGCTGTGCTTAGACTGAGATGAAGCGGCAGTGCCCTGTTTCCATGGCGTTCGCGACTGGCCTGTGAGACGTTTCCCCTAGAATGAAAATCAAACCACACCTTGGACGATAACCACCTCAAACCAAAATCACCATGCTCAAGATAATCCTCATCGCTCTTCCCGCTCGTTATCGCCGTGCTCGGCACCATCGTTGCCTTGCAGTCCTCAGAGTTCCGCGTGGTTCGCTCCGCCATCCTGTCCGCTCCCGCGCAAGCGCTCTTCGCACTGGTAAACGATTTCCATAGATGGGAAGCGTGGTCACCTTGGGAAAAACTCGATCCGGCGCTGGAGCGAAGCTACGATGGAGCGCCTGCAGGAGTGGGCGCCGTCTACAGCTGGGTCGGTAACAACCAGGTCGGCGAAGGACGCATGACGATCCTGGAGAGCCACCCGAACGACCTCATCCGGATCAAGCTGGAATTCTTGAAACCCTTCGCCGCCACCCACACGGCAGACTTCACATTCAAACCCGAAGGCGATCGAACGCGGGTCACGTGGAACATGTTTGGAGAGAAAAATTTCCTTTCAAAGGCTATCGGCCTTTTCATGAACATGGACAAGATGATCGGCGATAATTTCGAACAAGGCCTCGCTCAATTGGAATCGGCGGCGAAGGCATCTCCCAGATAGCAAGAAGGCCATTTGCCTCAGTGTTCGACATTCGAGGGGCTTGAGGACGAGCCGCAGAGTGGTTACCGTTTTCGCACAGGAAAAAGATGCCACCAGATCCTGACCTAGCGGAGTTGACTCTAACGTCAGAGGCCGCGCTATCGCTGCTGATCAACCGGACGCAAATCCTCGTCGACAAGTACTCCCCGACGGGTCGTTCTGGGGTTGGCTGGAGGTCCGGGTGTGGGCAAATCCACCTTGGCATTGGAAATCATTAAGAACCTCAATGACACCGAACCCGGCCGCGCTGCCTTCGTGCCGATGGACGGCTTCCATATGCGCCACGCCAAGCTCGAAACGCTCGGAACCGTAAAGGACAAAGGCGCGCCTCATACTTTCGAAGGCGCTGAATTTGTTGAGTTCCTCAGGCGGCTTAAGTCGGCCGACTGCGCTGTGAGCGGGCCGGGCTATTCGCGCAAGATCGAGGATGTTGTCGACGACGCATTCACCGTGCCGCCGGAGGTTAAGATTCTCGTCACCGAAGGCAACTACCTCCTTCTCGATAGCGCGCCATGGGACGCCGTTAGGCCGCTGCTCGATCTTGCAGTTTTCATCGACGTGCCGCGCGAGACTGTGCGAAACCGTTTGATGAATCGTCACGCGGAAGAAGGGCTGTTTTCCGAGGAGCGTAACCGAGAGCATGTTAACAGAGTCGATTTGCCAAACTATGACCTCGTGACGCTTTCCAGAACTCGCGCCGATCTTGTCATTAATCTGGTCGCCGAGCGTTAGCCCATTCTCCCTCGCCCTGGTATCCTGCCCGAACCGGGGAGTGGCAAAGCCGCTATTTCTTGCTTCTGCTTCGTTGGAAGAGTGCCTGGTGAGATGGAAAGACGTTAAGCTCTTTCTTGTTGGCCGAGGCAGCTATTTGGAAGCCGAAAAAAAACTGCGCTCCTCATTTTTCCATCATCTTCGCGTGTCAATGTGGGCACCGGTCGCAAAAACCGCGGCCTGAAAACACAAGAACTATGAAAACACTCGAAGCCCTGATTCTAATCGCCCTCGCGGGCAGCACTCTCAATCTAAGAGCTGACGACATCAAGTTGGAGCAATGTCCTGCCGCCGTCCAGGACACGATCCGCGCGAATGCGCGCGATGGGAGAATCGACGACATAAATTTGATCACCATTGAAGATCGCGCGCTCTACGTGGTGGAAGTCGATTTGAACGGTGACAAGGATCTGAAGTTGCACGTGGGGAGCGACGGCAAACTGATCAAGACGCGGGAAGATGCCGCGCTCAGCGACGCGCCGGATGCGGTGCAGGACGCTGTCAAGAAACTCGTGCCCGCTGGCGGAAAAGTCGACGACGTGGACAAGGAAATAGCAGCGGGTAAAGTCACTTATCATGTCGAGATCGACCGCCCCAATGCCGCGGACCTGGACGTCGTTGTCGCCGACGACGGCACGGTGATTCGCCGGACGGAAGAAGCGCGGGATTGACCAAGAATCCGAGACTTCTCAAACTGCCGGTGCCCGGCCGATAATCGTCTGCCGTGCGCTTGTTGCTCATTGAGGATTCCCAACGTCTCCGCACGACGCTCGCCAGGGCGCTGACTCGTCTTGGCCATGCCGTCGATACCGCTGAGGATGGAGAAGAAGGCGAGATGCTCGCCGCCACCCAGGCCTATGACGTTATCGTGCTTGACCTCATGCTTCCAGGAAAGAGCGGACTTAGGCTGCTCGAAGGCTGGCGGCGCCGGGGGATGGATACCTCCGTCATTATCCTCACGGCGCTTAACGGCTTGGACGACAGAGTAAGGGGGTTGGCGCTCGGTGCGGATGACTATTTGACGAAGCCCTTTGCCATCGAAGAGCTCAACGCCCGAGTCGAGGCCATTGCCCGCAGGCGGCACGGTCGGGCCGACTCGCGCCTGATCGTTGGGGATCTCGAGATCGATCTGGCCGCCAAAAAGGTACTGCGAGACGCTGAGCCAATCGTGCTGACGGCGCGTGAATTCTCACTGCTCGAGTGCCTTGCCCGCAGACCCGGGCAAGTCCTCAGCCGCGAGCAGATCGAGGCCCGAATTTACTCCGAACGCGCCAGCCCCGTGAGCAACGCCGTCGACGCCGCGATCTATTCGTTGCGCCGAAAGCTAACGCCGCCGGGCCGCGCCTCGATCATAAAGACCCGCCGTGGCCTTGGCTACGTGCTGGAGGCTGCATGATCTCAATTCGGCGCCGCGCGACGCTTCTGCTTTGCTCTGCCCTCGCGCTGCTCCTCCTCGGCGGCGGTGCTCCGGTTTTCTGGACGATACAGGCTGTCTTGATCGCCCAGCTTGACGCTAACCTGGCGGCCAAGGCCCAAGCCTTGATCGTGGGTGCGGATCTCGACGAGGGAGAAATCGAGATCGATTCCGACTTGCTGGAATTTGCGGGCTTCGAAGCGCGCGAGGGTGACAACTATTTCGAGATCCTCGGAGCGGATGGCGCGAGCCTCGCCAGGTCTCCTTCCCTCGGAACCAGCCATTCTGCCTGTCCGGTCGAGCAGAGCCACGCTAAAATACGGTTCGGTGAAGCTGCCTGACGGCCGGAGCGGACGTGCCTATTGGAGGTCCTTCAGTCCGGCGGACGATGATCGAGCGATGCCGGGAAAACTGGAAGTGGTGGTGGCCGCCTTACAGCGGCGGCCTGGAACGATCCCTGCGCAACATCATGCACATTCTGTTCGCGGTGTGCGGGTCTGGTGCTTGCCGTGGTCATCGTGCATTTCTGCCTCTGAAGTCGGGCTTGCGCCCACTCGACGAACTTGCGGAGAGGGTGCGAGGCATCGAGGTGACGCACTTGCACGAACGCCTGCCGACGGTCAGCTACCGCGGGAACTGCAACCGATCGCCGAAAAACTCAACGAAGTGCTTAAGCGCCTCGAAGCGGGCTTCGCGAGAGAACAGCGTTTCAGCAGCGACGCCGCCCACGAACTACGCACACCACTGGCCGAGTTAAAAGTGATGACCGAGTTGGTGACACGATGGCCCGAGGAATTCGATCGGGAGCATGGCCAGGAGATGTTGCGTGTGATTGCCGAAAGCGAAGCATTGCTCGACAAACTTTCGCTGCTCTCCCGCGCGGGAAACCCGCGACGCCATCATTCGGCGAATATCGTTGAATCTGACGACGGCGTTCAAGCAGGCATCGACAAAGTTCGTTGCACCCGAGCGAGGAACGGGGCTTGACCATAGCCCCATCGAGGTCGAAGGCGAAACGATCTCGACCGATCCCCCCTCTGGATGGCAATCTTAAACAACCTGCTGGGAAACGCTGTGAGCCATGCTCCAGCTGGCTCGCAGATACTGGTGGAAGCTTCTCCGCACCATCTGGCGGTGCACAACCAAGTGCGAGACCTTGACCCGCAAGACGTTCCCCATTTGTTCGAGCGATTCTGGCGAAAATCGGAATCACGTTCAGAAAAAGGACACTCCGGGCTGGGCTTGTCGATCGTGGCCGCCTGCAGCGAATCGCTGGGCGGGACATGCCGCGCCACCCTGGAAAACGATCGCCTGGCAATTGAGGTCCGATGGGATCCTCAAGCCCCGTAACCGTTCTCGATTAGCCGGGAGCTCGAAATTGAAGCGAGAAACTGGCGCCCGATAAGGTGCGTCAAATCAAAGTCACGCCTTCGCAAAGGATCGCGTCAACCGCGCATGTTCTATTGCGCCGATGGTCGTGTCTTGTCGTCGCCACAGAACAACATGGCGACAAGCGGAATCGTCGTGAGCAGACCCACTGCGAATAACGTCCACCCGATCGCTTTACGCTGTCCGACATCGAGCTTGTCGGCCAGCAGCAGAGCCAATCCGCCAGCAGCCATGGCGCGCGTGCCGGTGAACAAACCGATGAATGGCAGGCTAACAGGGTATGTCTTCATATTTGAGATTCGGCCGGCAACTGCTCGATGGACGCAGCGATCTGATGCGGAATAACCCGAACCTCATCAACGCATTCATACTACCTTAACGCGTCTAGCAGCGGCCACGCGGTGCCGTGTTTGACCTTGATCTCCTAAACACTACACACAACGATCGTCGTTCAGCCCTCGCAAAAAGACACATATGACTTTCAAAGGAATCGACAAGAATTTTTCCCTCAAGGACAAGGTTGCGCTCATCACAGGGCGGCGCCGCTGGTATCGGTAAGGCTATTGCAGATCTGTTTGGCCAAAAGGGCGCGAAGCTGGTGCTGGTTGACAAGAGCGAAGCAGTAAGCGCGGCGGAAAAGGAGCTGTCGAACAACGGTGTGCAGACACTGGGTATCGCCACCGATATCACGATTCGCGAGAATGTTGAGCGTTTCGTGACGACGGCGTGTGACACGTTCGGCACAATTGACATTCTCGTCAACAACGCGGGCGTCGTGCTCCTCGCACCCGCGGAGGACCTAAGTGACGAAGCGTGGGACGTAACAATGAGCGTGAATCTCAGGGCGCCCTTCATGATATCCCAGATCGTTGGCCGAAAGATGATCGCGCAAAGGTCCGGCAAGATCATCAATCTGGCTTCTCAAGCCGGGATCGTCGCGCTCGACAAACACTTAGCGTATTGCGCAAGCAAGGCGGCGATCATTAGCCTCACCAAGGTCCTTGCATACGAGTGGGGACGCTTCAATATAAACGTCAACTCGATCTCACCGACCGTGGTGCTTACCGAGTTGGGTAAAAAAGCTTGGGCCGGACCAGTCGGTGATGCGTTCAAGGAGAAAATTCCCGTTGGCCGGTTCGCGTATCCCGAGGAAATCGCTGCCGCCGCGCTTTTCCTTGCAAGCAATGCCGCTGATATGATTTCCGGGGAGAATCTCGTCATCGATGGGGGCTATACGATTCAGTAGGACCTTCGAATGAGCGGCCTGTTTTTCACGAGCGTCCGAGCGACTATTGATAGGTCGCGTTGCGCCAGGATGAGGCTTGCATGGCGCGAAATCGCGCCATCGCCGCTATCAGACAGATGCTCATGGGATCGTTGAAGTTCCCAACGCGGGGCCCTGGTTGCCGATATATCCAATCTGGCCAGCGTCACGTGCTATTCGCCGCTGGCGTTCCTTTTGCACACGCCAGGGGGCCGCTACACGGAAGTTCTGAAGGAAGAGAGGTCTTGTTTTCTCCGACAAGCGGCAAACCGGAGCCAACACTGGCATGATAGCAGCCTTGTGGTATAGGGGCAAAAAAGGGCCCATGCGTTGATGACTTGCTCCAAGTCAGACCAGCGACGACCTTCGAGCTTGGCGCGTCTCCTCGTGAAGTCTGACAATCTAATTCCTGCGTATTCTGAGCATGGCGCCCCGTTGACACCGCGCAAAGCGTGACCTACCTCTAGACAATCATGAAGAGCACGCCTTCGCTCGTCTGGCTCGCGGTGTCCGCATCCTGTTTTCTCCATTCTTTCGCGAATGCGGTGGAGTGGCCGCAATGGCGAGGCGCCAACCGCGATGGAATTTCGACCGAAAAGATCTCGCCGGCGAACTGGGGAAAGGATGGACCGAAGCAGCTCTGGAAGAAAGAGGTCGGCACAGGAGCATCATCCGTGGCTGTTAGAGGGGGGCGCCTTTACACCATGGGCAACAACGGCAACATGGACGTGGTTTTTTGTCTGGACGCCGCCACTGGTGCGGAAATCTGGAAACACACCTACCCGCAGCCACTTGATCCTCGTCAATTTGAGGGCGGTCCGGGCGGCACGCCGACCGTTGACGCGACAAGGTTTACACGCTGAGCCATGAAGGCGATTTGTTCTGCCTCGCCGCGGCCAGCGGCAAGGTGCTTTGGAGCAAAAACTTGCAGAAAGACTTTGGCGGCAGGCGCCAGCGCTGGGGGTACGCTGGCTCCCCACTGGTCGATGGCAATCTGGTCATTGTCGATTCAGGTGGCGTGGGCGCGTCGACCGTCGCGCTGGATAAGACAACCGGCGCTCTCAAGTGGAAAGCGGGCGACGACGTCGCGGGCTATTCAAGCCCGGTCGCGGTTCGATCTGGCCGGGACTCCGCTGCGTCGCTGTTTTCAAAGCGGACGCGCTGGTCGGCCTGAATGCCGCCAACGGACAGGAGCTCTGGCGTTATCCGTGGAAGACCAGCTACGACATCAACGCGCCAACGCCAATCGTTTTCGGCGACAAGATTTTCATCACCTCGGGCTACGGCACTGGCTGCGCTCTGCTGCAGGTGCGCCCGGGTAAGGCGACTGAGATTTGGCGGAACAAGAATCTGCGCAGCCAGCTCGCCAGTCCGGTGCTCGTGCAGGGAAACATCTACGGCATCGACGGCAATGTCGGAGGAGGCGAGTTGCGTTGTCTCGATGTTGGGAACGGAGAGATCAAATGGAAACAGAATGTTGGAGGCGGCACGCTCATCGCTGCCGGCGGGACATCTCCTTGTCCTGAACGAACGAGGTGAGCTCATCGTGGCGGAGGCTTCTCCGGCGAACTATCGCGAGGTGGCGCGTGCGCAGGTGCTTGGCGGACATTGCTGGGTCGACGCCCGCCGTGGCGGACGGCAAGATCTACTGCAAGAACAATCAGGGAACGTCTGGTATGTCTGGATGGCCGTTGATGCCTCTCATCGCGCGGCTGTTGCTTTCAATCCTCTGTATCGCCAGCTGTCTTGCCTTGCCGCTCACTGCAGCGGAAAGCGTCGCTCGCGGATGGCTTGCGTGGCGCGGTCCGCAACAAGACGGCACATCTGCCGAGACGGGTCTGCCCGACAACGTTGATTCGTCGGCGCCTCTCTGGTCGATTGATTTGCCCGGGCGCGGCACGCCGGTGATCAACGGAAACAAAGTTTATGTCCTCGGCTATGAAGGCGCAGGACCGGATTTGCAGCAGGTGCTCCGCTGCGTCGAGGCCGACAGCGGGAAAAAAATCTGGGAACAGCGTTTCAACGATTTCTTGAGCGACACCATTTACGAGCGCTACTCCATCGGCTCGCCGGTCATCGATCGATGAGACGGGCAACGTTTATGTCCTGACCACAGCGGGCGAATTCGTTGCGTTTACCGGCGACGGCGAACGACTCTGGGAGCACTCGATGATGGAGGATTACGGTCGGCTTACGTTTCCGAATGGCCGCGTCGGTTCTCCGGTGATCGACGGCGACCTCGTCATCGTGCGCGGCATCACGAGCAACTGGGGTGTGCAAGGCCAGGCCGCTGATCGCTTTTACGCTTTCGACAAGAAAACCGGCGAGGTCGTGTGGGCATCGACGCCGGGCACGATTCCGCCGAAGGACGCCTCGTTCTCGACGCCGATCCTCGCGTGGGAAAACGGCCGGCGCGTTTTCTATTGCGGCACCGGGGACGGAAGCCTGGTGTGCGTAAACGCGCGGACTGGCGATCCAATCTGGCGCTATCAAATTTCAGCTGGCGGCGTGAATGGCACATTGCTGCTGATCGACGGCACGGTTGTCGGCGGCCATGCGGATGAGAATCTCGACTCGTCCGAGATTGGCCGCACCGTTGCCGTGAAGACTGGCGCCGAGCCGCTACCCGGCTCGAAGGAGCCCGCGATTCTCGACCAGACTTCCGAACTGTGGCGCAACAGCGAAATCCTGCTCACCAGCTCGCCGACTTTCGCCAACGGCACGATCTATTTGGTGAACAAGGTCGGCGAGCTCTGCGCCATCGACCCGAAAACCGGCATGGTAAACTGGCGCCACAAACTGGGCGCTGACCAACTCCACGCTTCGCCGATCTATGCCGACGGCAAGCTTTACATCCCGATGCGCTACGACGGCTTTCACGTGATCAAGCCCGGCGAAAAGACCGCCGAAGTCCTGAGCCACACGACGCTCGAGGGCGAAGCGCTCGGCGCGCCCGCGGTGTGGAACGGAAAAATTTACGTTCAGACGACCAAGAAGCTTTACTGCTTCGGCTCCAGTTCCGGGAGCAAGCAACTGCCAGCCGAACCGGACACGGAAACAGCGCCTGTCGCCGGCGAGCCGAAGCAGATTCAAATCGTGCCAAGCGAAGTTGCGTTGCGGCCTGGCGAGAAGCAGACATTCCGACTCCGCGCGCTCGACGCCAAGGGCCTCTTCGTCAAGGATCTCTCCGGCGGTGAGTGGAGAAAATTTGTGCCGGCCACGGCGAAGGTCAAATCGGAGATGGACGCCGAGTTTGACGCAAGTGGCGCTTTGGTGGTGAAGCCAGACGCGAAGCCATCCGCCGGCTCATGGGAACTGACGGCTGATGGCTTGAAGGGCTACATGCGCGGCCGGGTGCTGCCGAGTTTACCGTATGCGCAGGACTTCGAGACGTTCCAGCCAGTCGAGCAGACGGAGGGTCCGCCCGGCGTGAAGTTCGCGTGGCCGCCGTTGCCATGGATCGGCGCGCGCTTCAAATGGGACATCCGCGAGGCCGATGGCAATAAGGTCTTCAACAAGACGCTTGATCGGCTTCTTTTCCAGCGGGCGTTTACATTTTTCGGCGACTCACGCATGAGCAATTACACCGTCGCTGCCGATGTGATGACCGACGGAAACAAGCGCATGATGTCCAACGTCGGCGTGATCAATCAACGCTACGTCATCAACCTTGTTGGCAACTACAAGCAGCTCGAGGTGCTCTCGAACCAGGAGCGCATCAAAGTCGCCGTGCCCTTCCCGATGCAACCCAAGACATGGTATCGCATCGAAAGCCGGGTCGACGTCGCCCCTGATGGCTCGGGTGTGGTGCGCGCGAAGGCGTGGAAAAGGGATGAGCCGAAACCGGAGAACTGGACGATCGAAGTGCCGCACAAGAACGCGCATTCGCACGGCGCGGCGGGCGTCTATGGCTTCGCCTTGCAGAACCAGTTTCCTGTCTACATCGACAACATTTCCGTCACCCCGAACGAATGAAACCCTGTGCACAGCGCCGCCTCCGTACGCAAGCGCCATTGGCTCTGCTGGGCTGCTGCTCAATCGCGGCGATGCTCACCATAGTGGCTGCTCGAGCCGGTGCTGCCGACTACACGATGTGGGGCGGCACCCCGTCGCGCAACATGGTTTCGGCCGAGAGCGGACTGCCCGATTCGTTTGAGCCCGGCAAGAAAAGGGCGGATTCGGAGGAGGTGGACATGGCGACGACCAAGAACGTGAAATGGGTGGCCAAGCTCGGGTCGCAGGCCTACGGCAATCCAACAATCTCGGGCGGGAAAGTCTTCGTCGGCACAAACAACGAGTCGCCGCGCGATCCAAAATTTAAGGGCGACTATTCGATGCTGATGGCTTTCGAGGAGGCTTCGGGCAAATACCTCTGGCAGCTTGCGGTCCCGAAGCTCGGCGCCGGCAAGGTGAGCGACTGGGAGTTTCTCGGCCTTTGCTCGTCGCCGCACATCGAGGGCGAGAGCGCATACATCCTCACGAACCGCTGCGAGGTGTTGGCCGCAGACGTGAACGGGATGGAAAATGGCGACGACGGGGAGTTCAAAGATGAGGCAAAATATTTCGCCGGAGTGGACAAACCCCCGCTCGAGGTGGGGAAGAGCGATGGCGATGTTCTATGGCGCTACGACATGCGCGAGGAACTCGGTGTTTTTCCGCATAACATCACCAGCAGCTCGGTGCTAATCGTCGGCGATCGGCTTTACGCGAATACATCGAATGGCCAGGACTGGTCGCACCTAAACATTCCCTCGCCCCAGGCGCCCGCGCTTATCTGCCTCGACAAGAACACTGGCGACTTACCTGGGCGAGGAAGCCAGCGGCATCAGCACGCGGCTCTTTCACGGCAACTGGTCATCGCCCGCCTACGGAGAGGTGAATGGCAAAGGGCAGATCATTTTCGGCGCGGGTGACGGGTTCGTTTACGGCTTCGATCCCGCACCGCTGGAGAGCGGCGACGACATCAAGGCGCTCAAGGAAATCTGGCGCTACGACTGCAACCCGCCGGAGTACAAAAAGGCGAAGTACCCTGACGCGGACGGCCCGTCCGAGGTGATCGCCACACCGGTGCTTTGGAAAAACCGGGTCTATGTTGCGACCGGCCAGGATCCCGAGCACGGCGATGGTGTGGGCATTCTGCATTGCATCGATGCGACGAAAACCGGTGATGTGACGCAGGAAGGAAAAGTCTGGAGCTACAGAGATATCGGCCGCTCGATTTCGACCGTCTCGATCACCGAAGACGGCCTGCTTTTCGTCGCCGAGTATGCCGGCAAGATTCATTGCCTCGATGCCGAGACCGGCAAGCCGGTACTGGGTCCACGACACGCAGGCACACATCTGGGGTTCAACGCTGGTGGCCGATGGCAAGGTCTACATCGGCACCGAAGACGGCAGTTTCTTCGTTTTCGAGGCGGGCAAGGAAAAGAAGCTGCTCAGCCAAACTGATTTCGGTGAGCCGGTGTACGCGACGCCGGTGGCGGCCAACGGTGTTCTCTATGTGCAAACGCCAACGCGTTTATACGCGATTGCGAAGGGGAAATGACCACCCCTCGCCTCACCGGCACACAATGGCTGATCTGCGTGATCGCCGTCATCGGGTTCGCGTTCGATATTTACGAGCTGCTGATGCTGCCTCTGATCGTCGGTCCGGCGATGCAGGAACTCATCGGCGCCGCACCCGGCTCGCCGGAATTTCAGAGTTGGGTGGGCAGATTGTTTTACATTCCAGCGGTGGCGGGCGGCATCTTCGGGTTGCTCGGCGGATATCTCACCGATCGCCTGGGAAGGCGGCGCGTGCTGACGTGGAGCATCCTCATCTACGCGTTCGGAGCCTTTGCCTCCGGATTCGCCACTTCGCCGATGATGCTGCTGGTGCTGAGGTGTTTTGTTTTCGTGGGCGTCTGCGTCGAGTTTGTCGCGGCCGTCGCCTGGCTGGCGGAGCTTTTCCCGCATCCCCAACAGCGCGAGCGGGTGCTCGGTTATACACAGGCGTTTTCCTCGGTCGGTGGCTTGCTCGTCGCGATGGCAAATGGGCTCGCCGTGGCGTGGGCCAGCGACCTTCCCGCGATCCGCATTCCCGAGTTCCTGAGCGGCCTTGGCGTCGTAAAAGACCCGCACGCCGCATGGCGATACACGATGATGTCGGGCCTGATTCCGGCCATCCCGTTGATCATCATCCGCCCTTTCCTACCCGAATCACCCGCGTGGCAGCAGAAGCGTGATGCGGGCACGCTCAAGCGTCCTAGGTTCGCGGAACTCTTTTCGCCCGAGTTGCGGCGCACGACGCTGGTCACGACGCTGATGTTTGCGATGAGCTACGGCGCGGCGTTCGGCGCAATTCAACACATCCCGCGGATCGTGCCGGGTCTCCCTGAGGTGAAAGCGCAGGTGCAGACCGCGGTTGCCGCCGCAACGAAGGATAAACCCGACGGCGAAAGGGAAAAAGTCGCGCGCGGCACCGCGGCACGAACAACACAAAGCGTCGCGGCGAACGTCACGAAGGTGCAGGAAATTGGCGGCCTCGTCGGCCGCTGTCTTCTGGCCGTGCTCGCCACGATCATCATCAGCCGCCGCTGGCTGCTGCGTGCTTTTCAGATTCCCGGTCTGATCCTGATGCCGATTGTCTTCGGCTATTTCGCCGTCACGAGTCTGCCCCTGCTCTACGTCGGCATCTTCCTGGCGGCGGCGGCGACCATCGCACAGTTCAGCTTCTGGGGAAACTACCTGCCGCGCGTTTATCCAGTGCATCTGCGGGGGACCGGCCAAAGCTTCGCCGCCAACATCGGCGGCCGGCTGATCGGCACCTTGTTTGCATGGGTCACCGCGACGTTGGCGATCACGCCAGACCCGGCGTTCGCACCGAGGAAGCTGGCGTACACGGCTGCGGCCGTCGGCTTTGGAGTTTATCTCGTCGGCTTTATTGCTTCATTCTGGCTTCCGGAACCGAAGCACGAGCAACTCCCCGATTAATGATGGCGTCATCCACTCCCGAACAAGCGAAGGAACAGCTCGACGCCCACGTGCGCGAAATCATTCGCTGGCATTTCTCGCCCGAAACCGGCTGCCCGTTCTGGCTCGACTGGGCGAAGAAGGCCGGCTGGGATCCCGCGCGAGGAAATCAAGTCCTTCGCCGACCTCATCGCGCGGTTCCCGCATTTCCAGGACGAATGGCTGCGCGACCTTCAGCCGGAGGTCTGGGTGCCCGCGAAATACAAGGGCCGCCCCTACAACATCTTCGAAACCGGCGGCACCACCGGCATGCCCAAGCAGCGCATCGGCTGGGACGATTACAAGATCGACTACAGGAGTTCTGCGACGAAGATCGCGACGAGCATTTCCCGCGCGGCCAGTACTGGCTGATGATGGGCCCGACCGGCCCGCGGCGCCTGCGCCTGGCCATCGAGCACCTCGCCAACGTCCGCGGCAGCTCGTGCTACTTCATCGACCTCGACCCGCGCTGGGTGAAGAAGGTCATCGCCAACAAGCAGTTCGACCAGGCCCGCGCCTACATGGACCACGTCGTGGACCAGGCGGTGACCCTCCTGAAGCACCGCAAGATCAGCGGTCTGTTCACCACGCCGAAGCTGCTCGAAGCGCTGGCCGAAAAGATCGACCTCTACGAGGCCGGCATCCGCGGCGTGTTCTGCGGCGGCACGACGATGGCGCCGCAATACGTGCGCTTCATCGTCGAGGAAGTGCTGGAAGGCCGCATCGGCTTTTACCCGACCTACGGCAACACCCTCATGGGTCTGGCCGCCAGCGTGCCGCTGCGGCCGGAGGACAACTTCTCGATCACCTACTACGCGCCGCAGCCGCGCGCCGTGCTGCGCGTCGTCGACCCGAAACAGACCGAGCGCCTGGTGGACTACGACGATGGGGCCGCGTCGAGCTGACCACGCTGACGAAGGAGTTCTTCCTGCCGCGCTTCCTCGAACGCGACGAAGCCATCCGGCGCCGCCCGCGCGCGCCCTACGCCTGGGACGGCGTCGCCGAGGTCCGACCCTTCGGCGCGATGGAGAAGACAATTGTCGAAGGGGTGTATTGAACGATGCGCATGGACCTTCCTCACCTTCCGGCGCTCCGCCGCGGCAAGCCCTACGACAGCCTCGACAATCAGATGTGCGCGATCACCGCACCGGCGAGCCGCTGGCGCGGTCAGCCAGGTCAACGCCGGCATCATCCGCAGGGATCTCGCCCGGCTCGAGGCTCGCGCGCGGCCCTGAAGCAGTTCACGTGCGCGCAACTGCTCGAAATCTGCAGGCAGGCCGCCGAAGTTTTCGTGAACGAGCACTTTGCCGCTGGGCGACCAGGGTCACACGCAGTCACCGCAGCAATACGTCGAGACCCTTTCCCGCACGAGCGGCCTGCCGTTCATGATGGTGCGGCGGAACATGAAGAGCATCGCACCGCGCTCTCGCAGATGCGGACCATCCTCAACGGCCTGACGCGCGGCCTCGACCTCGGCATCCTCGACGCGGTTGGGCGAACAGGCCGGCGCGCCGATCAGTTCTTTCCCGACGACGCACTTGCCTCGGCCTGGTCATGCCGAGCAATTCGCCCGCGGTGAACTCGCTCTGGCTGCCCGCGATTCCGCTCAAGATGCCGGTGATCCTGAAGCCCGGACGCGAGGAGCCGTGGACGCCCTGGCGGCTCATCCAGGCGTTTATCGCCGCCGGCTGCCGGCGGAGGCGTTTGGGTTCTACCCGACCGACCACGAAGGCGCCGGCGAGATCCTGCGGGGCTGTGGCCGCGCGCTGGTTTTCGGCGACAAGAGCACCACCGCTCGATACGCCGGCAATCCGCGCATCCAGATGCACGGCCCCGGCTTCAGCAAAATTCTCATCGGCGAGGACCAGATCGAGCGCTGGCCGGAGTTCTCGACCTCATGGTGGCCTCGATCGCCGACAATGGCGGCCGCAGTTGCATCAACGCCTCGGCGGTCGTCGTGCCCGCACATGCCGCCGAAATCGCCGATGCCCTCGCGCAGAAGCTCGGACCGGTCGCGCCGCGCCCGATCGAGGACGAAAGCGCCGTGCTCGCCGGCTTTGCCAATCCGAAAATGGCCGAGTTCATCGATGCCGCGATCGAGGACGGGCTGCAAACCCCCGGCGCCGTGGAGGTGACGGCGAAGTATCGAACGGGTCCGCGGAAGGTCGCCTTCGATGGCGCGGTCTATCTGCGTCCCACGATCGTGCGGTGCGATTCGTTTGCGCACCCGCTGGCCAACCGGGAGTTCCTTTTCCCCTACGCCAGCGTCGTCCAGGTGCCGCAGGCAGAGATGCTGAACCGATCGGCCCGTCCCTGGTCGTCACCGCGATCACGCGCGACGAGCGCTTGATCGAACAGCTCATGGAATCGCCGCTGATCGACCGGCTGAACCTCGGCCCGATCTCGACGATGCAGGTCTCCTGGGACCAGCCGCACGAAGGCAACCTCTTCGAGTTCCTCTACAAAAGGCGAGCGATCCAGCGGGTATGACCATGCCCATCGGCTTCGATTATCAACCGCGCACCCGCGTCGTCTTCGGCGCCGGCGCCATCGAGCGTGTCGGCGAACTGGCGCGCGCCATTGGCACCAACGCACTGCTCGTCACCGATCCCGGCATCGTGGCCGCCGGCCACGTCGGGCGGGTGCGCCGTGGCCTCGATGCCGCGGGAATGAGGTCACGATTTTCGACCGGGTCAGGAAAACCCCACCACGCGCGAGGTGGACCATGCCTCGAAGTCGCGCGCGCCGTTCGCCCCGACCTCATCATTGGCCTGGGCGGCGGCAGCAGCATGGACACCGCCAAGGGCTGCAATTTCATCCTGACCAACGGCGGCCAGATGAAGGATTACTGGGGCGTCGGCAAAGCGACCAAGCCGATGCTGCCGCTGATCGCCATGCCCACCACCGGCGGCACCGGCAGCGAATGCCAGTCCTTCGCGCTCATCGCCGACGAACAGACGCATCAGAAGATGGCCTGCGGCGATCCGAAAGCGGCGCCGCGCGTCGCGATCCTCGATCCCGCGCTGACGGTTTCCCAGCCGAGGCAGGTCACGGCATGCACCGGCATCGACGCCGTGGCGCATGCCGTGGAAACGCCGTCACCAAAAAACGCAACGACCTATCGTGGCTTTTCTCGCGCGAGGCTTTCCGGCTGACGGCGGCGAACCTCGATCGCGTCCTCGCAGCGCCCGACGACCTCGAAGCGCGGGCGGCGATGCTGCTGGGCGCCGCCTGGGCCGGGACGGCCATCGAAAACAGCATGCTCGGCGCCGCGCATGCCGCGGCCAATCCGCTGACGGCGCACTTTGGCGTCGTCCACGGCCACGCCGTGGGCATGATGCTGCCGCACGTCGTGCGCTTCAACGCACAGCAGCCAGAAGCTGCCGCGATTTACGCGGAACTCGCGAAGTTCGCGGGGCTGGTCGACTGGAGTGACCGCGCCGAGCAGGCTGTCGAGGCGTTGATCGCGCAGCTCGAGTCCCTGCTCCAGCGCCGGTCAAATGCCGCCTTCACTGTCGGCGCTGAACATTCCGCCATCCCGGTTGCCCGAGCTCGCCGAAGAAGCCGCCGCACAGTGGACCGCGCAGTTTAATCCCCGGCCGATCACCGCCTCCGATTTCGAAGCGATCTACGCCGCCGCGCTGTGAGCACTCGGCCTCAGTAACTTTGGCGAGGATGTTTTTGAACTCGTTGGCGCGGAAGGCGAAGGGTCTGAGTGCGCACGTTGCCAAGCGAACCGACCTTCTGAGCTCAAGCCGATCATGAGCTGAGGTAGATCATGTGCTTAATTGTCTAGAGCAAGTGCGAAAAGAATTTCCAAATGTCCGAGGCTCGCGCGGTGCGGAACTGGGGAGCGCACGCGTCCCCGCGTGCAATTTCCGGCGTTCCGCCGGAAAATTCTGTTCGGCGAGACGCCGAACGCCAAACGCGGGACGCGTATGCTCCCCGGACCTCTTCGCACCGCCGCCGGAAATTTGTTTGGGTATTTGCTCATAATTGTCCAACGCCTGTGATGCTTTTTCCGAGAATGATCCTCATCTTGATGGCGACCTACGCCTTCGGTGAGCAACCTTCGTGGCCGATGTTTCGCGGCCGGCAAGATCTGGCTGGAACAGCTGCCGGCAACCTGCCGGATTCACTGGAGCTGCGCTGGAATTTCAAAACCGAGGGCCCGGTAAAATCATCCGCGGCTATTCACGGCGAACGCGTTGTTGTCGGGTCCGACGACAAGCGCGTTTATTGTCTCAATTCGGCGACCGGGGAAAGAATGTGGGCGTTTGAGACGGGTGACGCGGTGGAGGGCTCGCCGCTGATTTTGGGCGACCACGTTTACATTGGCTCGGCCGACGCTCGCCTGTACAAACTCGACCTTGCGACCGGTGCGCTGGTGTGGACGTATGCCACCGGCGACAAAATCCTCGGCGGAGTGAACTGGATTCGGCCGCCAGACAGCAACACCGAACAAATTCTCGTGGGCAGCTACGACTCGAAGCTGCATTGCGTCGATGCCGCCACCGGCAACGCCGTGTGGACTGTCACGACAGACAATTATGTGAATGGCGCGCCGGCTGTGGCCGGCGAAAAAATCGTCTTTGGTGGCTGTGACGGTCTCCTGCACGTCGTCTCTGCGGCTGATGGTGAGGAGTTGGCGAAGATCGATGCCCGCGCCTACATCGCCGGTTCCGTCGCGTTAAAGGAGAAATTTGCCTATGTCGGGCACTACGGAAATGAAGTCCTCTGCGTCGATCTCGAGGCCGGGACCGTCGCCTGGCAATACAAGGAGCGCGGCTTCCCGTATTTCTCCTCGCCAGCCGTTACGGACGAGCACGTCATCATCGGCGGACGCGACAAGCGTGTGCATTGTCTCGAGCGCGCGACGGGCAAACAGCTCTGGGAATTCCAAACGGGAGGCAAAGTGGACAGCTCGCCAGTTGTCTGCGGCGACAAGATCGCATTTGGTTCCGAGGATGGCCGGCTCTACGTTCTGAGCATGGAGAACGGAAAGGAACTGTGGTCTTATGAGGTCGGCAAACCGCTTACCGCTTCGCCGGCGGTCGCGAACGGGATGATTATTATCGGTTCCGAAGATGGGGCGGTCTATGCCTTCGGCCCGCCGATCAAATAGGGAAATCGGAATCATGAACGCTGAAGTCGAACCTCTTGCCGCGGGCCCGGCTCCCGCGGCCGAGCATCACCCCACGACAGTGGGCAATTATTTCGTCTCAAACTATCCCCCATTCTCATTCTGGCGACCGGACGCGGTGGGCGACTTCTTTGACGCGCTCCGGCGTCCGCCGCAACCGGAGACCCCGCTCGGCATCTATCTCCACATTCCGTTTTGCCGCAAGCGCTGCCACTTTTGCTACTTCCGCGTTTACACCGACAAGGACTCCGCGGCGATCAAAGGCTACATTGACGCAGCGCTGAAAGAGCTGGCGGTTTACGCGGCCCAGCCAATGATCGGTGGGCGCAAGCCAAGTTTCGTCTATTTCGGCGGCGGAACGCCAAGCTATCTCTCGGCGAACCAGCTGCAGCAACTGACCGAAGGGATGAAAGCGCTCCTGCCATGGGATGAGGTCGAGGAGGTGACCTTTGAATGCGAACCGGGCACGCTTACGGATCACAAACTCAAGGCAATTCGAGATCTGGGAGTTACGCGTCTGAGCCTCGGCGTTGAAAATTTTGACGACCACATCCTGGAGATCAACGGACGCGCTCACCGCTCAAAGGAAATCTGGAGGGCCTACGGCTACGCGCGCGAGCTGGGCTTCCCGCAGCTCAACATCGATCTCATCGCCGGGATGGTCGAGGAGAACGAAGCCAACTGGCGCGATTGCATCCGCAAGACGATCGACCTCTCGCCCGACAGCGTGACGATTTACCAGATGGAAATTCCCTACAACACGACCATCTACAAAGAGATGAAGGCCGAGGGCAGGCTCGTCGCGCCGGTCGCTGATTGGGAGCAGAAGCGCGACTGGGTCGATGACGCCTTCGCGGAGCTGGAAAAAGTTGGCTATACGGTCGCGAGCGCCTACACCGCGGTGAAGGACAAAACGAAAACGCGCTTCGTGTATCGCGACAAATTCTGGGCGGGCGCGGATCTGCTCGCGCTCGGGGTGGCAAGTTTCGGCCACATCGGAGGAACGCATTATCAAAACCACCACGACTTCGAACCCTACGTCAGTTCGGTGAACGCGGGCCACCTGCCCGTCTATCGCGCACTAACGCCCACCAACGATGAACGGCTCATTCGCGAGTTCGTCTTGCAACTCAAGCTCGGGAGCGTGAGTCCCGGATATTTTATGGAAAAATTCGGCGTTGATCCGCGAGAGCGCTTTGCCGAGGCGCTCCAGCGCCTCCGCGACTGGGGCTTCGCCGAGATCGCAAGCGACCGCATCAGGCTGAACCGCGAAGGGCTCCTACAAGTTGACCGCCTCCTCCACGAATTTTTCCTGCCGGAGCACCGCAATGCACGCTACGCCTGACACCGCTTCGCTGTTCAAGCCGCTCGCCGACTTCTACACCGGTCGCGCGCTGCCCGAGATTCGGTTCATCGAAGCCGCCCGCATTCCGCGGGTGTATCGAGCGTTGCTGGATCACTCGAAGGACATGACATCCACCTTGCAGCGCTTCCACAATGAGGAGATTCGGGTGCATGTGCTCGAGAGCCGGCAGGACAACAATTGTTACGAACGAAAGGTTTTGCTGGTTACGCGTCACACACGCAGGACGGTCGAGTTTGGCGCAATCGAAATTTTGCTGGATCCTTTTCCAATCGGCGTGCAGCGCGAAATCCTCCGCGCCGAAATGCCGTTGGGCGCGATCCTGCAATCGTTCCACATCGAATACAAAAGCAAGCCGCGAGCGTTTTTTGAAATCGAGTCGGACGACGCGATGAACACCGCGCTGACTCTGCCGGACACGCAGACTCTCTATGGACGCTGTAACGAGATCAGGAACAGCGCAGGCTGGATTCTCGCCGAGATTGTCGAGATTCTGCCACCCGCACTTCACCAGAATGTCTGAGCAACCAAATCACTTCGACGCGATCGTCATCGGCGGCGGGCCCGCGGGCTCAGCCAGTGCCGCGGTGCTGGGCGAGTACGGACATCGGGTGGTCGTGCTTGAGAGAGAAAAATTTCCGCGCTACCATATCGGCGAATCACTCATCCCGTTCACCTTTCATCCTTTGGAACGGCTCGGCCTAATTCCGGCGATGAAATCCTCCGCGTTCGTGCGCAAATACAGCATCCAGTTCGCCGCGCCCTCCGGAAAGGTTTCGCAGCCGTTTTATTTCTTTAATCGCTACGACCGTGAAACTGTCGCACAGACGTGGCAGGTGCTGCGCTCAGAGTTTGACCAGATCCTCCTCGACAACGCGCGCGCCAAGGGCGCTGAGGTCCGCGAGGAAACAGCCGTGAAAGGACTGATTTGGGAAGACACGCGCGTTGCCGGCGTCCGCGCGCAGCACAGCGACGGCCCCTTGACCGAGTATCGCGCCCCGATCACGCTCGATTGCACGCGGCAAGGAGGCTTTCACCACGGTCCACCAAGGCTGGCGGAGTCCGCGACCCTTATCTGAACAAGGTAGCGGTCTGGACCTACTACCGCGGCGCCAAGCGCGATCCCGGAATCGATGAAGGCGCCACCACGGTGGCCTACGTGCCGGAGAAAGGCTGGTTCTGGTACATCCCGCAGCACGACGACATGGTCAGCGTCGGCGTTGTCGCCGAGGGCAAATATCTCTCGCGCGACGGCGTGAAGTCGCCCGAGGGAATGTTCAAACGCGAGGTCGAGCAGAACGCATGGATAAAGGATCACCTCTCAGTGGGCGAGCAGGTGGGCCGTTATTTCGTCACGAGCGAATTCTCATTTCACGCGCGTCACTGCGGATGCGAGGGTCTGCTGCTCGTGGGGGACGCATTTGCCTTTCTTGATCCGATCTTCAGCAGCGGCGTGATGCTGGCGTTGAAGAGCGGCGTGCTCGCCGGCGAGGCCGTGCACAAGGCGCTCGTCGCGCGCAACTTCGCGCCTGCGCAATTTGAGCCCTACGCGCATAACCTCCGCCGCGGCGTGGAAAACATGCGCAAGCTGGTTTATGCGTTTTACGATCAGGAATTTTCTTTCAAACGCGTCATCGACAAATACCCGGACGCGGTCGGCGAGATCACCGATTGCCTTTCCGGCGATGTGGACAAGGACTTCAGCGACCTCTGGAGAAAAATCTCCGAGTTTGTGCCGCTGCCCGAGGATTTGCCGGTGGGAACGCCGCTTTCGGAACCGGAGAGATTGCGTAATCAGCCCATAATATATCCGGAGGTTCTCAAAGGAGTCTGGCAGCGCCGAGGGGTCTGGGGAGCATACGCGTCCCCGCGTGTGGTGTTCGGCGTCTCGCCGAACAGGGGTTTCCGGCGGGACGCCGGAAAATTGCACGCGGGGAAGAGGGAGGGGGCCCCCCTTCTCCCCTCCACGCGTGCGCTCCCCAGAAGTTAGCTCGACGTTTGACGCAACGCGGCTGGGGTGCCACCATCATGCTTACTCTTAGCGTAGGTGGCCGCTGGTAACACAATGCACTTCATTCACCTGACTGCCGGCACCGGTAGTTTCTTCTGCGGCACGTGTCTGCGCGACCATGCGCTGGTTAAGGCGCTGCGGCGGCTCGGGCATGATGCGCTGATCGTGCCGCTGTACCTGCCACTCGTGCTCGATGATTCCGGTAGCCATGAAGAGTCGCCGCTCTTTTTCGGCGGGATCAACGTCTATCTGCAGCAGAAATCCGCTTTCTTTCGCCACACGCCTCAGTGGCTCGACGATCTCCTCGATTCGCCGGCGCTGCTGCGCCAGGCCGGGCGAAAAGCGGGGATGACCAACCCGCGCGAACTCGGCCAGATGACGCTCTCGATGGTCCGAGGCGAGCACGGGCGCCAAGCCAAGGAGCTGGATAAACTCGTCGCCTGGCTTGTTGAGCAAAAGCCTGATGTCGTTTGTCTCTCGAATTCGCTCCTCATCGGTGTCGCGCGCCGTGTGCGCGAGAATTTGCGCGCTCCCATCATTTGCTCGCTGCAGGGCGAGGATGCGTTCCTCGACGCTCTTCCGGAGCCATACCGCGAGCGCTGCTGGCAACTCATCCAGGAGCGTGCCGTTGACGTGGATCGGTTCATTGCGCCAAGCCGCTATTACCACGCTCTGATGCAGGAACGTTTGCGACTGGCGCCCGAAAAGATCACCGTGATTTACAACGGCATCGATCTCGAGGGGTTCGCACCGGCAGGCGCGCCGCCAAAGTTTCCGACAGTGGGCTTTCTCGCGCGGATGTGCCCGGAAAAAGGTTTGGATACATTGGTCGAAGCGTTCATCAAATTGGCGCCGCGCGTGCCCCACGCGAGGCTGAAAATCGGCGGCAGCAAGACGGACGCTGATCGCGCGTTTGTGAACGAGCTCACCGACAGGCTGGAGCAGGCCAGCATCGCCAACGCAGTCAAATTCCTGCCGAATCTGACCCACGCCGAAAAGCAACAGTTTTTGCGTGGGCTGACCGTCCTGTCAGTTCCCACGCGTGGCGGCGAAGCGTTCGGATTGTTCGTGATCGAATCGCTCGCCTCCGGGGTTCCCGTCGTGCAGCCCAAAAACGGCGCGTTTCCGGAACTTGTCGAGCTCACCGGCGGCGGTGTCCTCTACACAGAGGGCGACGCCGGTTCGCTCGCCGATTCTCTGGAAAGATTGCTCCTCGATCCCGCACATGCCGCCGAGCTCGGCCGTTGCGGCCGTGAAATCGTCAACGCACGCTTCGCGAGCGATGCGATGGCGCGTAGCTTTGAGGAACTTTTCAAGCAGCTATGAAAATCGTCAAGCGGGCCGCAGCACTGTTTCTCTTCCTCGCCTTGTTCACGACCGGTTGCTCCTCCTTCGACCGCGCGTGGCGGAATCCGCCGGCGCAATCAGGCGGCATCGCCGGACGGTGGGAAGGGCGGTGGCAGAGCGCGCGCAGTGGCCATGACGGCAAGCTGCGCGCGATCATAACATCACAAACACCCGGTCGGTCCGACGCGCGATTTCGCGCCACCTACCGTTCGGTGCTGTCGGCCGAATACGGCGTCACGCTCCACGTGAAGCGACGCGGACCACGGTCTGAGTTCCGGGGCGCAGCCGACCTTGGCGTGTGGGGACGGTACGAGACCGCAGGATACGCCACTCGATCGCAATTCCACGCGACATACCGGTCGAAGCTCGACTACGGGACGTTCGAAATGCAACGCGTCGGCGAATAGATGAGCGGCCTAGAACAAAGGCCAAAAGAAAGTTCCAAATGAGCGACGAATTTCGCACGACACGCATGGTCGAGTTTTTTGAGACGGACATGGCTGGCATCATGCATTTCTCGAATTTCTTCCGGTTCATGGAGTCGGCGGAACACGCCTTTTATCGTTCGATCGGTTTCTCGGTGGACGAGGCGAAGTCGCTCGGGCTCGGCTGGCCGCGCGTGAGGGCGGAATGCGAATACCGGCACCCGCTGCGTTTTGAGGACATTGTGGAAATCCGCGTCAGGGTGCGCCGTCTTGGAACTCGGTCGATCACGCTCGAGTTTCAGTTCTCCAAGACTGAGGACGGTCGCGAGATCAGCGTTGCCGGCGGCGCAATCACGGCTGTGTGCGTTGAACGCGATCCGAAAACCGGCGGTTTTCGCCCCGTGCCAATTCCGGAAAGTATCCGCGCCAGAATCCAATCCGATGCAAACCTCTGATCCACAGCCGGGCTTCGCCTGGCTCATTTTCTCGCTGATGACCGTGACTTCGTGGGGCGTTTATGGGGTGCTCCTGCATAGCGGACAGGTCGGCATGAGCGATCCGATCAATGGCCGATACAAAGCATTTCTCTTCGTCGGCATTGCGTATTTCCTCACCGCGGTGCTCGCGCCGCTTGGGTTGCTCGCACTGAACGGCGCGTCGTGGAGATTCCCGGTGTCCGGCATGTGGTGGTCGCTTTTCGCAGGCATCGCCGGCGCGATCGGCGCGTTCTGTGTTCTGCTCGCGTTCGGCGCGAAAGGATCTCCGGCAGCGGTGATGTCGATTGTCTTTGGCGGAGCGCCGCTCGTGAACGCGGTGGTGGCGCTGCTCGTGCATCCACCGGCGGGCGGCTGGAGTGCAGTACGCTGGCAGTTTTTTCTCGGCATCGCGCTGGTGGCCATTGGCGGTTGCCTCGTCACGCTTTACAAGCCCCCGCCCGTCGAAGACACCTGCGGCGGTGGCGAGTGACGCGAAATGAAAACTGTGCCGAGACGCGGCACTCCAAAGGGTCGCGCAGCGCTCGAAGCTGAGCAGCTTGAAAAGCTGCGCTCGCTGCTGGACACGATCGTCCCGGCCAATGCCTTTTACACCGCGAAACTCCGCGATTGCGAAAAGATCACAAGCCTGGAAGATTTCGCTCAACTCGTTCCATGCACGACCAAGAGCGAACTGATCGAAGATCAAAAGGCTCATCCGCCGTACGGCACAAACCTCACTTTCCCGCTCGAACGCTATACCCGCTTCAGTCAGACCAGCGGCACAAGCGGCGCGCCATTGCGCTGGCTCGACACGCCGGAGAGCTGGGAATGGATGCTCGGCAACTGGCAGACGATTTATCGCGCGGCCGGAGCGAGGGCGGGCGACCGCGCTTTTTTCGCGTTTTCGTTCGGCCCGTTTCTTGGCTTTTGGACATCGTTTGAAGCGGCCGCGAAACTTGGTTTGCTCTGTATTCCCGGCGGAGGACTTAGCAGCGAAGCCCGGATGCAGGCGATCATCGAAACAGGCGCAACGATCCTGTGCTGCACGCCGACATATGCGTTGCGGCTTGGCGGAATTCGCACCGCCGGCTCTCGTGTGCGCGCGATCATCGTCGCTGGCGAGCCCGGCGGCAGCATTCCAAGCACTCGCGCGCAGATCGAAAGACTCTGGCCCGGCGCACGTGTCTTCGATCACCACGGCATGACGGAAGTCGGCCCTGTGAGTTACGAATGCCCTGAGCGACCCGGAACGCTATGCGTTATCGAGCCGTCTTACATTGCCGAGATTGTTGATCCCATTACGGGACAACCTGTAGGCAGGGGTGAAAACGGCGAACTGCTCCTCACCACGCTTGGCCGGACAGCGTCGCCGCTGCTGCGTTATCGGACAGGAGACGTTGTCAAGAAGGGCTTCGTCAACGATACGCTTGCGTTTGAAGGTGGGATCCTCGGCCGAAGCGATGACATGGTGATCGTGCGCGGGGTCAATGTCTATCCGACAGCCGTCGAACGAATCATTCGCGAACACGCCAACATCGCCGAGTATCGGGTGGAATTGCGCAAAGCCGGCGCAATGGACGAAATCGCCATTACTATCGAGCCCGCCGACGGGTGCGCCGCGCCGGACGAGCTCGCGGCAATTCTTGAATCCGAACTCAAGAGCGCCTTCGCGCTTCGCGTCCCGGTTTCGATCGCCGCACCCGGCGGGCTGCCGCGGTTTGAGATGAAGGCGAAGCGATGGGTGCGTCTATGAAGGCCGGGAAACCTTTGCTCGAACTGAGCGGCGTCTCGAAGGACTACGGCGACGTCGGTGTGCTGCGGGATGTCAACCTGCGCCTGGATGGCGCGGAGGCAATCGCGATCGCGGGGCCATCTGGATCAGGCAAGAGCACGCTGCTGAACATCATCGGGACCCTGGATCGTCCGACCTCCGGGGCGGTGTTTTTCGACGGCGACGACTTGCTGAGGCTGAGCGCGGATGAAATCGCTACAATGCGCAATCGCAAAATCGGCTTCGTTTTTCAGCTCCATCACCTTTTGCCACAGTGCACGATCCTCGAAAATGTGCTCATTCCCACACTTGCCGCCGCGGCCAAAGGCCGGAACGACGAAGCGAACTCGCGCGCTCAACGCTTACTCGACCGGGTCGGCCTCGGAGCGCACAAGTCGCAGCGTCCGGGCCAACTCTCGGGCGGCGAACGACAGCGCGCCGCGATAGTTCGCGCGCTGATCAATCAACCGCGGCTGCTCCTCGCGGATGAACCGACCGGATCGCTCGACCGCGCATCGGCCGAAAACCTCCGGGAGCTGCTTATTGAGCTGAATCGTGATGAAGGCGTTGCGCTGATTGTGGTTACTCACTCGATGGAACTCGCGCGCGGTTTGGACCGAATCTACGAAATGCGTGACGGCTCGCTTGTCGAGGCCAAGTTTGTAGAGCGATGAGCGTCGTCAGCCTGGTCCTGCGCAGTCTCGGATTTTACTGGCGAACCACTCTCGGTGTTTTTGCCGGCGCGGCGCTGGCCAGCGGTATCATGATCGGAGCGCTCACGGTAGGCGATTCCGTCCGCTACACTCTCGAACAGCAGGCGCTCGCGCGTGTCGGGCGCGCGCAGCTTGCACTCAGCGCACCGGATCACTTTTTCCGGGAGGACCTGGCGATTGGCTTGATGGACGATCTCGCCGCACCAGTGGCGCCGCTCCTCGCGATGCGGGGCACGGTCTCGAAGCCTGACGGTACCCGCCTTGCCGCCAATGTGCAGATTGTGGGCGTGAATGGTCGCTTTTGGCGGTTGGGCTCCGATAAAGACCTTTTCATGGGAGCAAGCGCCGAAGACGCCGCAGCGAATGAGCGACTGGCCCTCCAGTTGGGTGCGCATGCGGGGGATACGCTGGTCGTGCGCGTGGAAGAACCGTCCTACCTTTCGCGTGACGCGCCGCTTTCGGGCCGCGCTGACACATCGACCGCTTTCCGCGTCCACCTCCGAGCCATCGCCGGCGACGCGCAGTTTGGACGCTTCAGTCTGCAACCCAGCCAGATCCCGCCGATGACGCTGTTTATGCCGTTGCAGGCTCTGCAAACACAGCTGAAGCGTCCCGGTCGCATGAACACGCTGCTCGTCGGAGGTGATCCTGCATCACAACGTGCCAACGCTTCGCTGCGCAAGAACTGGACACTCGCCGACGCTGACCTGGAACTTCGCGAAATCCCGGGAGGCCTCGAGCTGCGCACCGCCCGAATTTTTCTCGACCCGCCGATTGCGGAGACCGCGAAATCAGCCGTTCCTGGTGCGACCGGCGTCCTGACTTACCTTGTTAACGAACTGCGCTTCGCTGGGCGCGCGACGCCCTACTCGATGGTCACCGCAACGGAGATCGCCGGCCTGCGCGACGACGAAATCATCATCAGCTCCTGGCTGGCCGATGATCTCGGCGCGAAGGTGGGTGATGAGGTTACGCTGAAATATTTCGTAATCGACGAGCAACGGAAGTTGAAGGAGGAAAGCCGAAGTTTGCGAGTCAGCGAGATCAAGCCGCTCGAATCGCCTGACACTTCCTGGACGCCGCCATTCCCCGGCGTGAGCGAGGCGGAAAACTGCCGCGACTGGGACCCCGGAATTCCCATCGACACGAGTCGTATCCGGCCAAAGGACGAGGATTACTGGGACAAATTCCGCGGCACACCGAAAGCATTCATCAATCTCAAAACCGGCCAGCAGATGTGGCACAATCGCTTCGGAGATCTGACCGCGATCCGTTATCCGGCGTCGCAAAATGCAGCGGAACTCGAGCGGGTGCTGCTGGCAAAACTCGATCCGGCGGAGGTCGGCCTCGCGTTCCAACCGATGCGCGACCAGGCGTTCGCAGCCGCCCGGGAGTCGATGGATTTCGGGCAGCTCTTCATCGGCTTCAGTTTTTTCTTAATTGCTGCCGCGCTGCTGCTCATGGCGATGCTGTTCGTGTTCAACCTCGAGCAACGTTCCGAAGAAGCCGGGCTCCTGCTCGCGCTCGGTTTTCGACCGGGGCAGGTGAAGCGAGTTTTTTTGCTCGAAGGCATCGCAGTGGTCTTGCTCGGAACGGCGGCGGGGGTGATCGCCGGAGTCGTTTATGCGAAACTCGCGCTGTACGGCCTTGCGACAGTCTGGAGAACCGCTGTGAATGAAGCGTCGTTTCTATTTCACGTTCAGCCCTCGACGTTGTTTAGCGGCGCGCTCGCTGGTGCGTTGGCCGCGATTGCGGCGATGTGGCTTGCAGCGAGCGGCCAGGCCCGCCGTCCGGTCGCGCAATTGCTGGCGAGCGGTGCTGAGCGTGAGGTTGCGTCCTTCACCGATTCGCGGGTCAAGCTCATTGCCGCGGCCGGCGCGTTGAGCCTGCTGGGCGCGCTCGCGTTGATCATCACTTCGGGTCTGGCGCGAAATCCCGGCGTTTTTTTCGGCGCGGGAAGCCTGCTGCTGATTTCGGGGATCGCGTTCAGCCACACGTTACTTGCGGCGACGGCCCGCACGAGCCGCATTGCCACCACGCTCGCGCGCGTCGGCATGCGTGGCGCTGCGCGGCTACCTGGCCGCAGCCTCACGACGGTGAGTGTGCTCGCGACTGGCGTTTTCATGGTCGTGTCGGTGAGTGCGTTCCGCCACGATCCGCGCGAGGACGCTCATGAACGCAGCTCCGGCACCGGCGGCTTCGCGCTGTTCGCGCAAGCCACGCTGCCGGTTTACGAAGACTTGAACACCCCTGAGACACAAGCGGCATTCGGACTCGACCGGCAGGTTATGAAGAGCGCCAGCGTCGTCGGCATGCGGGTGCGCGAAGGGGATGACGCCAGCTGCCTGAACCTTAACCGCGCGCAACAGCCGCGCTTGTTGGCTGTCCGTGCAGAAGAGCTGCAACAGCGAGGGGCGTTCGCCGCTAAATGGAGACTGCTCGACCAACCGCAGGCAGACGGCGCTGTGCCCGCGATCGGCGACGAAGCGACCGTGCGATGGGCGCTCGGGAAAAAAGCCGGCGACACCCTCGCGTATGTGGACGAACGCGGAAACACATTCCAGCTTCGGATCGTCGCCATCATACGAAATTCAATTCTGCAAGGCAGTCTCATCATCTCCGAGAGGAACTTCATCGAGCGATTCGCGTCGGTCGCGGGACACCGCGTCCTGCTGGTTGACGCGGCGCCGGAGAACTCGGCTGCGGTTGCGGACCAGCTTTCCCGCGCGCTGCGCGATCGAGGGCTCGAGGTTGTTCCGGCATGGCGCCGGCTTGTGGATTTTCAGGAAGTCGAAAACACGTACATCGCGATCTTCCAGGCGCTGGGCGGTCTCGGCCTTCTGCTCGGAAGCTTCGGCCTCGGCATTGTGGTGTTGCGCAACGTGCTGGAACGGCGCAGCGAACTGGCCCTCCTCCAAGCTGTGGGCTTTCGACGCGGCGAATTGGAGCGTTTGGTGCTGAGCGAGCACTGGCTGCTGATCGTGCTCGGGCTTGCCATTGGTGTCGCCGCGGCGTTGCTGGCGGTGCTGCCTGGCATCCTCTCGCCCGACGACGCAACCACCTTGGTCCATCATTGTTCCCGTGTTGGCCCTGCTCGCTTCCGGTGGGCTGCTATGGACATGGCTCGCCACCCTCGCCGCATTGCGCGGCGAGCTCCTGCCGGCGTTGCGCAATGAATAATCGGTCCATCTTCATCATCACGGCAGTTGTTGCGCTCACCTGCAGCGCGCGGACGCGAGCGAACGAGATGCTTTTCGAAACGGATTTCGAGTCGACCCAGGTGGACTCGGTTCCCGAAGAGCTGATGGTTCTAGCCGGCCAGTTTTCCGTTAGAGAGATAGGTGGAAATAGAGTGCTCGAGCTTCCCGGCAACCCGCTCGAAGACTTCGGCGCGCTCTTCGGTCCGGCGCAATCAGACGCTGTCGCCGTGCGGGCACGCATTCGTTCCGAAAGCACCAAGCGACTCGCGCCCCGCTTCGGAGTCGGATTGTGTGGCGTCGCCGGTTATAGGCTGCTCGTCGCACCCGGGCAAAACGGGCTGCAATTACTGAAGGACCAGCAGGTCCTGGCGGCGGCGCCTTTCGATTGGAAATCGGGCACATGGACATCGCTGCACCTGCAGGTCCGCAAAGTTTCCGAGGGCAAATGGATCATCGAAGGACGAGCGTGGGCCGAGGGAACTTCCGAGCCAAAAGAGTGGTCGATATCCGCTGAAGTCTCGGAAGCCTTACCCGCCGGCAAAGCCTCGATCTGGGGAGCCCCCTATTCGGGCAAGCCAATTTTGTTCGACGATCTGAACGTCATCCCGTTGCAACCTGTAGAGCAAAATGCGCCAACGGCGCGGCTTCACTACCAGCCTGGGGCAACGCCCCAGGACTATTGACCGCCTCGGAGCGAGCGCTGAAAGCGCGACTCGCTGCGGCGCTACTTCAATCCCACACGTAACGTTCGTCATACGCGACACCGTGTTTTCGCAGGAGCCCACGGTATTCTTCCGGAAAGGTGCGGCCGCGATAGTATTCCTCCTGCGTCTCCAAGTCCTCTGTCCACGCCTTTCCGGTCACTCGATGAGGGCCTTGGCTGCAGCTGCGCTGATCCCCTCCGGGCCGGGCTTCCTCGCCTCGGGTGTCTCCCTCTCGTATAACATCCCAAGTAGGAGTGTTATGCGACGTTCCTATGCCCCAATCGCCCATGTAAGCGTCTTTCCACGCTTGACGTTGGAGTCCGCCTCCACGCAGACTGCCCTCCGAATGAATGCCAGAAGCTCCTTCCCCGCCAATAAACGTTCGGATGACTCCGATCTGGCATGATATCCCGAAAATGACAGAATCACTTGTTATGCGTCACGATCAATAAGCAGAGGTGAGACAAATGGCCAAAAAATTAGTAAACCCTGAGCAACTGTATGACGGCACCCCCCTTGGAATGTCGCAGGCAGTGCTTGATACCGAAAGCTCGCTGGTGTTTGTGTCCGGTCAGGTCGATTGGGATCGCCAACACCAAGTCTCCCAGAACTCCGTCTCGGGCCAGTTTGAAGCTGCACTAGAAAATTTACGGACGGCACTTGCGGCTGCCGGCGCAAGCGTCGACAGCCTGCTGCATCTGCGGGTCTATGTCCGAGGAGAACTTGGAAGAGCACATGGAATCTTTGGCCCCAATCTTGGCCAGTTTCCTTGGCAGTTCACGTCCAGCCGTAACTGGTATTGGTGTCGCTTCTCTCGCATCGAAAGCCACGCTTGTGGAAGTAGAAGCGGTCGCCAAAGCCGATTAGTTTGTGTCGCCACGTGTTGCCGCATAATAAGGGAGCGGAAAACGGGCTGGGCTGGCCGGTTAAGGCAAGCATAAAGGCTTCGATAAGCAAAGTGAGGTTTCCTCGATTTTGCGGGCTGGGCTAGAGGGTCCTCGTTACCTGAACATGGAAATGCTTCGCCAACAAAGAACCGCATAACATCCCAAAATCGGGACGTTATGCGACATTTCTATTGACCGCCTCAGAGCGAGCGCTGAAAGCGCGACTCACCGGGCCGTTGCTTCAATCCCAGAGGTGTTATCACGTGTGAGACATCGTCGCCATGCAAGGTTCTTCTTTGCCCAAGACTCTGGCGCTGCTACGAAGCGTTGCCATGGATCGAGACACAGCGGTCGCCCAGATTCGCAAGGCGTGTCAACGGCATTTCCGTCGAGTTGATGAAGATCAATCCTGCGGTCTCCGCGCTCGGCGACAAAGAAGCCCAGGACGAGATTTATCGGACAGTTTTCGAGCTGACCAAAGAGATCGAGACCATCAAGAAACGGCTGGCAAAACTCGAGCGCTCGGACGAGAGCCGCGACCTTTGAGTTGTCGCGACTGCGCGAGGTAATCCCGGGCCCTGGCAAGCGCCGCGACCGTGAAAATCATCGGGTAAAGCCGCTCGTAATACCAAAGTTTCGCGAAGTAGAAGCCGATCGGTGACGGACGCAGCCACTCGGCGGACTCGATCTTTTCCATGAGCCAACCAACACCGGCGCTCACAGCCGCCGCGGTGTCGTCATCGCAGGGCAATGACGCGAGCGCCTCAACCGCGAGCGCAGTTTCCTCGACCGACGGCGAACCCTTCGGAAACCCGCCCCAGCTCCCATCCGGATTCTGGGCGTGCACCAGCCATTGGCGCGCCTTCTCCAGCATCCGAGCCGACAGCGAGACATGCCGCGCGGCCAGTTCCTGCAAACCGAGAACGACGCGCGCCGTTCCGTACGTTGGGTTGATGTCGTCGGGCGCGTGCTGATTTCCGAACCACAGGGGTAACCACGAGCCGTCATCGCGCTGGGTTTTCGCAAGAAAGGAAACGGCTCGCGCCATCGCGCGCCTGAGGCGCGGCGCTTCAACGGGCAATTCCTCCAGCCAGATACTCCAGGCTCGCACCGCATGCGCGGTAAGATCGGGGCTGCTGCGGTCGAATAACAAAGCGCCCCAGCCTCGGCAGAAGGTCGGAATGCCGCCGTCGCGGTTCTGCAAATCAAGCAGCCAGCGAATGCCAGCCAATGCCGCGGAGCGGACCATTGCGTCAATGTCACCAAGATTGTGCAGCGCCAGGAGAGCGCCGGCGGTGTCGTCCGCGTCGGGCACGCCGCCGGGCAGATCGGTCCAGGCCCATCCGCCGGGCGCCGCGTTGGTGTATGGATGCGGCGAGCGGAACTGTTGGGCGAGCAGCCAGGCGCGCAGTCGCCGGCGATCCTCGGAATCGAGTTGCGCCGGCATCGCGTTGATCGAGAGAGTTGTCAGCCAGGTTGAGAGATTCGTGTCGATCGGCCAGCTTCCGTCGTCTCTGAACAGACCGCGCCAGGAACTCGATGCCTTTTAACGTCACGGAATGATCTCGCCAGGCCGGCAGCCGCCAGGCTCATCGTCACGAAACTCGTGAGCGGCGTCGCTTCAAGAAAACCTCCATTCGAAGGCTGGATCTTGGAGAGAACTCGAAGCGTCGGCTCGCGGGTGATATCGCGCAGCCAGCGCGTGATCGGATTCAGCGGTGGTCTGTGATGATGGATTACCTGCCCGAGCGCAATCAGCGCGGGAAGGGCGTAGCTGACGACCGGCAGGCGCATCGCGCCGAACCACTCACGCGGCAACGCGCCGAGCTCAAACGGCAAGGGCCGAATCTCGCGCCACGCTTCGGCGCCCCTTCCGAATCTTCCAGACAACGCGCACGTCACCAGGATCGGGACCGAAAATGTTCGGTCATTGCCGTAACGAGCCGTGACCGCTCGAGCGATGGCCTCGCCGATCGATACCGCCCGCCGCGCGCCGGAGATAATCTTCCGCGCGGTTCACCGTCTGCGCATATCTCGCGCTTTCATCCGCCGCGCCGAACGCCGCCCAGCAAAGCGCGGTCGTGCTCAGATTGCTCATGCTCAGCTCCGTGTCACCCCAGCCGCCGTCAGGGTTGACGTGGCGCGACAGCCAGTCCAGCCCGCGAAGAATCAGGGGCGCTGCCACGACAGCTTCTTCAATGGCATGACGCCGGTGAATCGCCAGGGCGCAGACAGCCGTAGCCGTAGAGAGGGCGCTGCTCGAAAGCTTGCCTGTCCAGTGCCCGCCGGGCTGCCGCTCGCCGAGCAATGCGTCTGCTGGCTTTTGCCAAAGCCGCTGCCAACGCATCGGGGCTCACAAACTCAAGTGCCCCAGGGCCAGCAACGCGTAGAAAGCGTATTCGCAATCGATGTATTCATCGCCCCAGTGGCCATGGAAAGCGCCCTGGTTCGTCCAGAGCGTATCGATAAAATCGAGGCAATCCTCTCGAACAGCCTCGAGCGGGACCTCCATGCCTGCGAGCGCATGCAAAGCAGTGGCCGTGGAGAGCAGATCGGGCATCGGCGCTCCAGGCGCGGCGACAAAGCCTCCTTGCGGATGACGTCGCGCCAGGAGCCAATCGCCGACGGAACGGTTTATCGGCATCGACAGGTTTCGCAACAAAGTCACCGCCGCGGCCGTCGCATTCGTCGAACCGAACTTTCCGCAGCGGTCGTTCGCCCATGCGCCGTCTTCGGTTTCGAGAACCTTCAGACATTGCACCACGCCGTAGAGCATCCGGCAGCTCGCGGCCAAGGTCCTGATAGGCTCCAAACGCCAGGAAACACGCGTAAACCGTCCCGTGCACCTGATCCGGCAAAGGATTGAAGCCTCCATCGCGAGAGCGAAACTGTTCGATCCGCTGGACGATCGTTCGGCAGTGCTTTTCGTTCTGCAATCCGGCAGAAGCCCGGACGCGCGCAAGGCAACAGAGATGGACGAAATCCAAATGCTCTCCGTCGCCGAAGCTCAGCGCGTACGACCGAATTCTCTCCACCGGCAGCTCGGCCTGAAGTGCCATCAGCCCATCGATGCCAAAGACCGTGTAATAGAGATCGCTTCTGCCGGTGCGATCGGTGAAGCCTCCGTTTCCATTGAGCTGTCGAAGCAGAAAATCGCGCACGAGCTGGGCGGAATCTTCGAGGACTCTCGGCGCGAGCCGAGCCACTTGGAGCATCTCCAGCCGCAGGCTCATAGTAGTGTTCGGAACCGCGCTTATCTTAGCATCATTCCGCGTTAACCTTATTCAGCGCCTCGAACTCCTTGCACCAGCCTTTGATTTCCGTGTCGCTGAAAATCTTGCCGACCACGCGGCGGAGAAGACCTTTCAGGTTCGCGTTGTCCATGTCCTGGAGAGAGCGGATCGCTTGTTCTTTGTAGGCGTCGAGGAGCGAACGCGCGCGCTCGTCGGCATGGAGCTCCAGGCAGAGGGCTGCGATCTGAGGTGCGGAGCCGTCGGGCAGCAAACGCCGCCAGGCGCGCTCCAGAAGTGCCTTCTGGTCGCCCACGGCCCGCTCATATGCGACGGCGAGTGGCAGGTTCATGCGCATCGCGTCGATGTCGCTGCCGGACTCGGCATTCAGATCGTCGAGGTCGTCGCGAATCTGATACGCAATTCCGAGCGCCTCGCTGTAGGCGTGCAGCGCTTCCCGGACCTTCTCCGCTTTGCCGGAATAAATCGCGCCAAGCTGCAGAGCGACCTCGAAAGCCGGAGCCGTTTTTTGACGGAAGATGTCGAGCACCTCAATGGCGGATAGTGGCTTCGGGCGTCGAGCCCAGCAGAGTTCCGCGCCCTGGCCCAGGCAGAGCCGGCGATGCCCGCCGGCGGCCACACGGATCATGTCTGCTTTCTGTGCCGGTGTCGCCGCGGATTCCGCAAGCAGACGATAGCCTTCGCCGACGAGCAGATCGCCGGCATTCAGCGCGACAGGCACGCCATAGTCTTCGTGCAACGTCTTCTGGCCATATCGCTCCGCATCCTGGTCCTCGATGTCGTCGTGGACCAATGAAGCCTTGTGAAAGCACTCGACGGCGACCGCGATTTTGCGGATGTCCGGCGGCAGCGGCGCCTCGGGCGTATCGCGCAGAGCCTGGAAAGCCGCCACCGTAAGGAACGGCCGCCAGCGCTTTCCCGCCCGCTGGAGCCACTCGCGTGCAATCTGCTCAGTTTCGCCGCTGATTGGTCCCATGATTTCTGCAAGCGACTCCGTGGAAAACCACGATTCGACCTCATCCCGCAGCGCACCCAGATCGAGCCGGCGGGTTTTGTCATCGCTGGTCAGATGGATGTAGTCCCACACCCAGTCGAGATCGACGGTCGTGTCGATGCAGTCATCCTGCAGCAGCGGAATCGCCACGCCGGGAATCGCCGCTGCCTCCATGTAGGGAAACGCGCGCTCGAGAACACTGATGCAGCTCACACCGACAATCGCCTCGATCTTCCCGGTCTGGATCAGCGCCATCACAATCGCTGAGCCCTCCGCGACGAGCACCGCATAGCCGAGCCGCTCGGCTTCACTTTGCAGGTCCTGGATGGTGCAAAGCCCGCACTGCTTGCAAAGCAGTCCGAACTCGTCGAATGGCGCGGGGCATTTGCTTTCGACGCGCAGGCATTTTGGCAGAAGCAGCAACCGGCGGCTGCACGGCACGGTGGCGAGGGTCTCGCGCCACATTTCGTTATTAATCAGGATCCCTATGTAGTCGCGATACACCGGATCACAGCCGAGAAAGGCAACCATCGCGTCGGCGTGACGCTTCAATTCTTCCAGAGGCAGCGGCGGCACCGGGTTGTATTCGGCTACGTATTCGCGCACGCGCCGCAGAACATGGTTCCGCTGGTGCGCCGTCTGCGGGATGTTCCTTTTCGGCGGACGAAACCGTTGCGCCGGGAGCGTTCGCGGTAGGGTCAGCGGGCTGCTAGCCACAGGTGGGAATAAAAGAGGCGATGCAAGCACGGTCAAGGGAATCGGCACAAGAAAGGTGACACCCGAATTGGGCGCGGCTACGCCTCAAACCGATGAAAACCAAATCTAACAAATCCGCAGATGACGCAGATTGGCGCAGATGAAGTAAAGGACAAGGCACTCATGCTAGTAATCGACCTCGCGGGCTGTGTTACTGAATTTGAGAGTCAGCGCCTTGATTCCGGGCCTGTTTGATTTTCAATCTGCGTCTGTCTGCGCCATCTGCGGATTCAAACTTGCCTGCCGCTGGTAAGCGCCGAAATCGTTGAACCAGTATCTCTTCGCGAGCCGATAGAACCACTGCTCCTCAGGAATTTCGGCGCCCGGCAAATACTGGCTCGGTCGCGGCGTCATCGATTCGAGCTCGGCCATCGCCGTTCCGCGGATGGTGGTGTCGCGTGCCCCGTGTTTGATTACCAGCTCGCGAACGAGGTCCGGACGCTCCAGGACGACGCATCCGCGCGTCGCGCGCGCGGAGAGTTCGCGGAAATCGGTTAAAAACGTGGATCCACGCATGAGCTGGAAGATGCTCTCACCATCGCGGATGTTTTCCGTGGCAAACTGGATGATCGGGCAGGGCTCGATGTCGCCGCGCGGGCTGATGTGATGGCTGATTCCCGTTGCCATCGGGCAGAGCGCCTGACCGCGATCGTCGTAATACGCGTCGATGATGCCGATGGCCATCCGGGCGCGCATCCGGACGATGAATTGCCGCACTTGCACGAGCTGCTCAGGACGAAGCGCAAGGTCGGGCGACATTCTTGGGCCGACGGGCCGGTAGGTGTGATACCAGACGTAGTGCACACCTCGGGCAATCAATTCGTTCAGCCAGGATTCGGTGAGCAGTTCGTCGATGTTGGTCTGGCAAACGCTGGTGGCCACACCTGTCAGCAACCGCGCCTCTAGGCAGTGATCGAGGCCGCGCAATGAGCGATTGAGCACGTTCCTGCCGCCACGGCGTTGGTCGCTCGCGATCTCGCGTCCCTCGATGCTGATGAGCGGCGTGACGTTGCCCAGACGCCGCAGCTCAGCGGCCACTTTCTGCGTGATCATCTGACCGTTGGTAAAGACCTGGAAATAGCAGTCCGGATGTGCCCCAAGAAAGTCGAGCAATTGCGAGTGGAGAAACGGTTCACCGCCCAGCACGCCGAAGAAGCTGTTACCGTGTTCTTTCGCGTCGCGGACGAGCTTGTTCAGATCATCGATATCGATCATCTCGCGCGGAGACTCGACATCGACCCAGCAGCCGTGGCAGCGCAGGTTGCAACTGTTGACGATTGAGAGATAGAGAAATGGCGGAAAGTACTCGCCGCGCTTAAGCCTGCGTTTGAAGCGCTCGACCGAGAGCATTCCCTTCACCCCAAAGTTCCAGACGAACTTCCAGAGCAGGCGTTTGTCGGCGGTGCGCAAAATGCGCGCACCCAGCCGGAGCATCGGGCTCATCAGCTCCGCGCCGCCTGCGCTTTGGCGGCTGCTTGTTCCGCGCGGCGCTGAATCTCCTCGGGCGATGGCAGTGCCATCAGCACCTCGGGCGGGATGTCGCCCGCCTCGGCGAGCTTCGCGAGGCATTTCTGGCGCTCCTTCAAGGCCTTGTCCGCGTCGCGCTCCTTGGAAAAGCGCGACTGCGCCCGCTGGCTGCGGTCCCGGAGCATCTGGAATACATCACCGCCGAGCAGCGAGGAGATATCGACCTTCATCTTCTCCCGCCGCAGGTCATCGGCGCTGACCTCGTCACCATTGATTGGGCCGGATTTATATTTTGGAAACATGATTGCAGCCTCGGGACAGACACGGGAACAGGCGGGGCAGTTCGTTTTGCATTTGTCCTGGTTCTGCACTTGGATTCTCTTCTCAGCATCCACGCCGTAAACGCCGAAGAGGCAGAAGCTCAGGCACTGCATGCAGTTGGTGCAGCGATCGTAATCGATGACCGGAAACCACGGCTTCCACCCGGCGCGTTCTGAGGCGCGGCTTTCCACGTGGATGATTTCGATCTGCTCGGTTTCCGAGGCGTTGAGACGGATAGTGCGTGAAAGCGAACTTCCCTTTTCCAGCAGCGCAACAATGGTGGCGAAACGGTCGGCCGCGTCGAGGAGCCGCGTGCTCCCATCTTGCTCGATGGTGATGCTGGCGCTCATTGGGCCACCGCTCGTGGCGTATCGCTCTCCAGCTCCGCGCAAATAGTGTCGGCGTCGTCGACGCGCATGTTGAGAATCTGCACTCCGTCTGATGGCAGCGGCGCGCCGGCGGCGTCAAAAAGCCATTTCACGGCGCGCGGATAACAGGCGGCGATCTTGATGGAGTCTACCTCAGCGAGGCGCTTCAGCGCTGGATCCTTACGCGCGGACATTTCGCAAAGATCGGCACACGCTTCGAAATCCACGCCCGACGCGCACAGCTTTTCGAGCACCGCTTCTTTCGTCGCCTTCGGCACGACCTGCGCATAAGCGCAATGGCAATAAAGGATGCGTGTCATGCTTCGAAGCGTGCGCGGACGACTGATCGTAGCCTCGCGGTAGGCGGGCTGCAAGGCGAAAGATCCTTAAGAGATCGGCAGCGGACTGCCGCACTCCAAGAAGAGCCCGCTCTCGAGTGGGGAAGGTTGACCCTACTTTGGCGAACCTCGCCTGTAGCGATCGTCGCAAGATTTTTCGGCTTTCCTGTCGGCGGTCGCCGACCGCCGCTACAGAAAATTGTTCAAGACGCGATCACGCAAATGCGCTCGTGAAGCGATGCGTCGGCGTCGGACGACCCGGTCGAAAAGCTTCGATGTGCTCGAGCTTTGCCTCTACGCCGGGTAGCGCCCGCAGTGATTCCGTGACTATCTCGCGCAGGAGCTCGGGTGCGGCTTCAGCACGCAAGTTAATAATGAGCTGTCCGCTCTGCACCGGGTCTTCCAGTTCCAACGACAACTCGGGTACGAAGTCATTGCGCACCAGGCTCATCGCGGCGATGGCGCCTCCAATGGCCTGGTCCGGGCTGAGCGTCATTTTCAAATGCGCGATTTCGGCTTCGTGCGACTGAAGGCGCTGCTGTATCCGCGCAGAGATGGCGCCCAGGACCTCGCCGGCATCAAACGGCTCTAAGGCGGAGAACTGCGCAGTGCAATTAAGCCAGCCGAGCAGCGACTCGCCCTCGGCGTAAACATCGTAATCAACATCCATCGGTTCACGAGCTTGCTGCTCCGAGCGGGTTATCTTTTCGAACCAGCCTTCGAGATTCAGTATCTCACGCGCGGCGATCTCCACAATTTCGGCGCGGGGAAATTCCGCCGCGAGCGCCTCGCGGAGCGAACTCAGCCCGGCGTCGTGAAGGAGATCGATCTTGTTGATCACGATAATGTCCGCCTCCTCGAGCTGCTTGCGGTAAATGTAGACGACTTTGCTGGAAAATTTGCCGCCCTCTTCGAGCCCGAGCACACGCCGCGCGCGCACCGGATCCACCAGCACGCTCACTGGCGCGATAGAGAAATCGTCGCCGTAAATGCGCCGCAGCGGGTAGGTCACCGTCGCGACCAGATCTGTGCAACTGCCAACCGGCTCGGCGATGAAAACGTCCGGTCGCGTCGCCGCGGTTAGCCGCTGGGAGGCTTCCATGAGCGAATTGAACCGGCAGCAGAAACAGCCACCCGGAATTTCCTCCGTCGTAAATCCCCGCGCCCGCAGCATCGCCGTGTCCACCAGCTCACTTCCCTGGTCATTGGTGATCAATCCGACACGGAGTCCGTGCGAAGTCAGGTGCTGTGCGAGTCTCGCGACCGCCGTCGTTTTCCCAGCTCCCAGGAAGCCGCCGATCATGATGTAACGGGCTCTTGCTTGCGTGCTCATGCGTCTTCGGAATATTCCTGCTTCTCGAGCATTTTGTCGATTGTTGCGTCCAGGAGGCCGACATAGCCATGCACATCCGTGCAGCGCGAATCGGGCTTACCTTCAATCGCATAAAGCCATCCCGCGCCATACGGTTCCTTGCCGAGCAATTCGATTTCCTCGGCTAGCGCCAGGTTCCCTCCCGCAAACATTCCGTCGGCAACGCAATAAATGTCCGAGATAGCCTTGAAGCCTTCGATCCAGCCGATGATCTGCCCGGATGCAACTGGCGCGCCGGTCTCCACCTGAAATTCGTGCTCGACGATTTCGCCCAGCATTCGCGTGGCAAAACGCGTGAAACCGACGCGCCAGAGACCGGCTTCGTGCTGGGCGATCCAGAAATGCGAAGGGCTGTAAAGGCGGTCAACTGGCAAACGCGTGACGAAACGCGCGCGCTTGTAGAGTAGTGTATCCTCGCCGCCAGCCATCGGCTTACATTACGCAGTAGGGTCAGACGCTTCCCAATGTATTTCGACCACAACGCCACGACTCCGCTGCTGCCCGCTGCCCGGCAAGCTTGGTTGGATGCGACCGAGCAGTTTATTGGGAACCCGTCGAGTCCTCACCGAATCGGAGCGCGCGCAGAGGTTGCGCTTAATGCCGCGCGAGAAAAGTTGGCTGCTTTCCTGGATTGCGGTCCGCTCGAGATCATCTGGACCTCTGGCGCGACGGAATCGAACAACACGGTGCTGCATCACCTCGCGCACTCGCTCGGCAACGAGGCTGAGATCTGGATTTCCGCGACAGAGCATCCGTGCGTGCTGTCGGGCGCCCGCCACTACTTTCCCGAAAAGCATCGGCTCATTCCGGCTCAACGGTCGGGCATTGTTGATCTGGACTGGCTGAAAACCAAACTGCGAGCAAGCCGTCCGGGTGCCGTCGCGGTCATGGCGGCCAACAATGAGACGGGCGTCCTGCAGCCTTGGCGCGAGCTGCTTTCTCTCTGCCGGCAGCACGAGGTACCGCTTCTCTGTGATGCCGCCCAATGGATCGGAAAAGAGCCCGCTCAAGGCCTCGGCGAATGCGAGTATGTCAGCGGGTGCGCGCACAAATTCGGCGGACCCAGAGGCGTGGGGTTTCTGAAGACTCCTCGACGCGGACGATTGTACCCGCTCCTGCGAGGCGGCGGACAGGAAGCCGGCCAGCGCGCCGGCACGGAAAACGTTGCCGGCGTCGTTTCGATGATCGCCGCTCTCGAAGATCGTGAGCGCTCTCTAACGGCGCATTCGGTTTCGGAAAAAATCCGACTACGGGAAGAGTTCGAGACAAAGCTTGAAGAGACTGTTCCGGGCACGGAGATCGTTGGACGGCACGCCGAGCGGCTTTGGAACACCGTCTCGGTCCTGATGCCTCCGGCTGAGCGCCCCAAGCGGTGGGTGGTAAAGCTCGACAAGCTCGGCTTTGCCGTCTCCACGGGCTCAGCCTGCGCGAGCGGCACCGAAGAACCTTCACACGTTCTGGCGGCGATGGGGTATGCGCCAGACGAGGCCTCCCGCGCGTTGCGGTTCAGCAGCAGCTGGGAGACGACTTGGGATGACTGGGCTGCGCTATTGGACGCGGTTAAGAAGGTCCACTCATCGCGCTAACGCGAGCTCCTCCGAGACGAAACAGTCGCATGAACGATCGGCCGATGAGATCAAACGTAGGAAGACAAGGCGGAGCGGGAGTCGGAAGGAAGCGGACGCTGCTGGTTCTCGTCGTAACCGCCGTTTACCTCTTGCATCAGGATTTTTGGAACTGGACGCGGGTCGAGCCGCTCCTGTTCGGCTTTCTGCCCGTCGGTCTCTGGTATCATGCTGCGTATTCGCTGCTTGCGTCGGTTTTGATGTGGCTGCTCGTAAAATTTGCTTGGCCGAAATCGCTGGAGGAACTTGGGCGTAGAAGTCCGGAAAGCGACGCGCGATGATTCCAGGAATCATCGTCCTCGTCTATTTGGCGGTCGTGCTTTGCATCGGGATTTTCGCCTCCCGCCTGGCGAAGCCTTCGAGCGAGGATTACTTCGTCGCCAGCCGCTCATTGAGCCAATACGTCTTTCTCCTCGCGCTGTTCGGGACGAACATGACCGCGTTCGCGATTCTCGGCAGCTCGGGAGTGGCCTATCACCGCGGCATCGGCATCTTCGGCCTGATGGCGTCCTCCTCTGCGTTGGTGATCCCGCTCACGCTCTTCTTCATTGGAACGCGGCTCTGGGCAATCGGGAAAAAGTTTGGCCACATGACGCAGGTGCAATTTTTTCGCGATCGCTGGGAATGCTCCGCCATCGGCACGGTAATTTTCGTGCTCACGATCGTGATGTTCGTGCCCTACATCATCATCGGTGTGATGGGCGGCGGCCACACGCTTGAGGCGGTGAGCACGACGATCGGGCCCGACGGCGAACAGCGCGCATTCTTCAGCTATGAAATGGGCGGCGCGATCGTGGCGCTGGTCATCATGAGCTACGTGTTCCTCGGCGGCATGCGCGGCACCGCGTGGGTGAATGCGTTCCAAACGCTGCTTTTTCTGGGCTTTGGCGTCGCGGCGTTCTGCATGATCAGCCGCAATCTTGGCGGCCTTGATGAAGTGGTCGCGAAGCTCGGCGCCGAGGCCAAAACCGCGCCACTGCTTACCCGCCAGCGGATCCCGGTCGAGGAATTCTTGAGTTACACGTTCATCCCGCTCTCCTCGATCATGTTCCCGCACATGGCGATCATGTGCTTCACCGCAGAGCGGGTGACGCATTTTAAGAAGACCGTCGTCTTCTATCCGATCTGTATGATCCTGCTCTGGCTGCCGTGCGTCTTGCTTGGCGTCGTTGCGGCGAGCCAGTTCCCCGGGCTCCGCCCCGGGGAGTCCGACGACGTCCTGCTGCGGCTGCTGACGGCGAACACGAATGTCTGGCTCGCCGGCATTCTCGGCGCCGGGATCATGGCATGCGTCATGGCCGCCGACAGCCAGATTCTGGCAATGTCCACGATGTTCACCGAGGATCTGTTTGCGCATTACGGCGGACGGGAGCGATTCGGGCCGCAGACGGGAGTGTGGACCGGGCGCGCGTTTGTGGTCGGCGTGACGGTCGTCGCTTATCTGATCGCCCTGCAAGTCAAGGACAAAGCCAGCATCTTCGAGCTGGCGATCCGCTTCGCGTTCTCTGGGTTCGCAGGGATGGCCCCGGTGATGATCGCTGCGCTCTTCTGGAGACGCAGCAACAAATGGGGCGCCCTCGCCGCCACCCTCTGGGTCGCCGCCACGATGTTCGGCTCCTGGTACCTCTACAGCGCGACACAAGAAATCGCGCCCAAGCCCGGGCAGCCCTTCGTGCAGATCTTCCCCGCACTTGGCGACCTATTCCAGCGCAGCGCCACCAACGTGCTGGTGCACGGTTATCTCCCCGTCCTGCCGATGTGCCTCGGCTCAGCGCTGTGGATGATCGTCGTCTCTCTGCTCACTCCGCCGCCTAAGCGTGCGACGATAGAGCGATACTTCCCCAAATGATGCGGTAATCTTCGACATCCTAGCGAATAGTCGAAGCCACTCACGGGTTGGTGTTCTGAAATCAACCAAGGGAATTTCGCTGTGAGCCGGTTGCGAAGCACCCTAAAAGGAAGGGAACCTCTTTAACGCAAAATCTCGCTGCGGCTGGCAGTCCGGTCCGCGCCAAGAGCGGAAAGAAGCTCCCGCTTTCGAAAGAGGCGATGGCGGCCTAGAGCTTGTAGCTGGGCAGAAGACCTTGCTGAACATACTGGTGGAGTGATCGGAGAGGAACGCCAAGCCAGATGGCTGCTTCCTTGGCGCGCAGAAATTCCCGATTTCCGGGCTTCTCTGTCTCGGTAGCGATGCGAAGCTGCAAAGTATCGTAAGACGAAGCTGTGTTGAAGGCCGCGGATGCTGATCGCTTTCTATGTGCCTCTCCTTGCATCGGTGCGAGGCTGACTATGCGCGGAAATCATACCGGCCCGGCCCCGGCTTGGGGGCATTTCAGGTGGCAGCGTTGAGGCCCATGCCTTTTTGCTGTAGCGAAGGGTTATATGCCCACGTCCGTCGCTCCACTATTTTTAGAGGATGACTTGCGCGCTGTTGCAAAGGTTCTTCAGAACGCCGCAACTCATGGCGAGTTGCCAAGTCTGTTTCGCGATTGCCATCTGAGCGAACCTGAACCCGTGAAAGGAATGCCAAAATGGAGCCGCATTTTCAACGCTCTGGCCCAAGCTCAAAACCGAACGGGGACGGGTAATTTCGTCATCAAGTTCATCTCGACGGCTCTAAGTCCAAGGCGATTCGTGGCCGACCCGGGGAAACACGAGGAGCTGCGCGAGGCAATCAACCGCATTCTGGCATTTCGCGGCTGTCAGCGAAGATTCGAAAGAAATCCGGACTTACCACCGATGCGGCTGAACTCGCGATGAGTGCATTTGGTTTGGGAAAAGCAGACATTCCTTATCTCGCGTTTAATTCTCTGCAAACAGAGACTCACAAAAGCGAACAAAGGGGTCTAATGAGCCTATTTGTAGGAATGTTCGGGACTTTCCGAAACGTGACAGCTCACGGCGAGAAATTGACATGGGACGTGACTGAACAGGATGCTCTAGACCTTCTGACGTTGGTTTCCATGCTGCATAGGCGGCTCGATGCCTCCATCCGCACAGCAAGGACGACCGAATAGCTCCTTGCTATTTCGGTAACCGCGCCGGCTTCGGCTTCAAAGTTTGCCCCTAATTGGGGGCAAGAGCCGCATCGCCCTCGCTCATATTTGGCACTCATGAAGGAGAGCCAGCGCAGGACAGATCACCAGCCGCACGACAGCGTTGCGGCCCACTTGCGCGACATTTCCTTGCGAGAATTGCTCCGCTGGCACGGTTTCGAGATCAAGCCCGAGGGCATCACATTTCGCGCCAGAAACGAGCGTCATAACATCGTCGTCACCGGAAATTGCTGGTTCGATAACAAGGCCGGAGTCGGAGGAGTCGGGGCGATTGACCTGCAAATGCACCTGACCGGCGAAGATTTCGCCGCCGCCTGACAGACCCTCCAGAAGGACTTTAAAGGTATCCACCTGCCGAAATCGGGCTGTCATTTCCGATTGTGCGCCACATCCGATCCGAACAGGAACGCAGGCCCTTTCACGAACTGGCGGCGAGATACGCTGTGCCAAACGAAGCGAACTGGCCGATTGCCCATGCGTATCTAGTGGAAACACGCGGCATCGACCCTGCCATTGTGGATGATTTGCACGCGGTGGGAACGATCTTTGCCAACGACCATCGCCCAAACCCGAGCATCGTTTTTCTCCACCGGACCCAGCACGGAAAGGTCGCGGGAGCGACTTTGCGAGACACGCGGCACCAATCCTCCTTTCGCCCGTGTCTTGGAAACAAGCTCACCGCCTGGTTCACCGTCGGCCATCTCGACAAAGCGGAGATCGTTGTCGCCGTCGAATCTCCCATCGACGCACTGAGCTATCGGACGGTCCACGCCTGTCGCGGCGATACTTGGGCGGTCGTGAGCTGTGCCGGGGCGACGGTTCCCATCGAGCTGATGCGGCCGGCATACGAGCGCCGCCAATCGTTCGTCGTTGCTCTCGATAACGACCCAGCCGGTCAGCGCGGCTGGAGGAAGGCGTGGGATGAAACGGTGGACTGGAGCGGATTCAAGATTTCATCGGCATGCCCGAAGCACAAAGACTGGAACGACGATCTGATGTCACTTCAGCTTGCGCGAAGGAAAGCCAAGCACTCCCTCTCCAATGGCTGAGCGTCTTCCCAATCTCATCTTTGGCGCAATCTACCGGAGCAAGAGCGCCGGATCAATCATCAACACCCTCTGTCACAGCCAAAAACTCTGACACGCGGCACCATGAACAACATCCACGAAACCATTCTTGAGACCTTCTTCCTTGGCTACATCGACCGAAACATCGGCGCGGACGAGACGCCTCTATTCACCCGGACACACGAAGGAGAGCCGCTTTCGGATGTCATCGCCCGGCGATTCCATCGGTTTCGCTTACGGATTGCATCACGACACGGCGCACCTTCATGCCCATCTCGCGTTGTGCCCGCGTACCGCGACAGGCCGTTACGTGGGACGCAGCACGTCGCGCTACAGCCGCTCCAAACACAAAAAGCAAATGGACCTTATTAAGTCCTGGTTCGAGCGGGAGAATCAGCGATGGGAGAGAATCCTTCAATCTCCCGAGGAAACGGAGCGCTCGGTCTGCCAGCGGATTGACTCCGACAAGATCCTGTTCGCTCCGCGGCTCAACGCGGCTCATCTGGAAGCTCTGCGGAATGCGCAGACCGCCGAAGCAATCCGATCGCAGCAGTCTTATCGGAGCATCCGCAATCTTGAAGCGGCCATCGCCACGAAACGGCAGGTTCTCACCGCAAAACGCAACGTCAAGCCCAAACCCACCGATGAAAAGTCTTGAAGCTATCCTCTATCTTTTGTGCATGGCCGGTGCGTTGGCCGGATATTTTCTGCTCGCGCCGCCGCTCTCGTTCGTTGTCATTGGTCTTTGCCTGGCATTCGCCGTGTGGAGCGTGCTTGCGGCGGACAATTCCGGCAGAATTGTTCTCCGGCTCGGCGGGCTGTCGTGGACGATGGAGGATTTTGTGCGCGGCTGGCTCATCACCGGGCGCACCGGATCGGGCAAGACACAATGCGCCATTAACACGATTACCTTCCAACTTTTCCAGAACGTGAAAAACTGGGGCGGCATCTGTCTCGATCAAAAAGGGCTCTATTGGGAAATCCTTGTCAAAATGGCCGCGCACTTTGGGCGTGAGCATGATCTTGTCTTGCTGCAAACCCGGCCTCCGGGCGAAGACGCGCTTTGGCGACCGCCGCACACGATCAATATCACGGGCAACGAGAACGTTCCCGCTTCGACGTATGCGAAAGTCATCGTGGATACGGCGGTGTCATTGACCGGAGGACGCGGCGGTAATCCTTTTTCCCGACCAAGGCGCAACTCGCCATTCAGACCGGCTTTGAAATTCTCCGACACATCGAGGCGTACGTGACAATTCCGAACATTCACCGGCTCCTGCTCCATGAGGAGGATGCCAATGCCGCCATCGAAACGCTGATGAACAAAGGCGACCAGCGTTCGCATGAACTGGTTACTACGTTTCGCGGCTACCTCGAACAGCCGCCCGAGCAACTTGGTGGCGTTCAGGGAACGCTCAGCACCTATTTGGAATTTTTTCTCAACCCGGAAATCTCCGAAGTATTTTGCGCGAACGAACCGACATTTTCCGTCTCCGAGATCGACGCCGGAAAAATCGTGTGCATCGCCATGCCGCAGAAATTCGCGAGCGAGAGATTGTATATCAACACGATTCTAAAACTGTCGTATTACTTCCACGCCTTGAGCCGGTTCGACAAACCCGCCGAGGAACGCGCCAAAAGCAACCTTATCCTCTTGTCCGCCGATGAAGGGCAGGAAATCCTGACCGCCGCGGAATCGGCTTTCGCCGATCATCGAGCGTCGGGAGTCATCCGCGAGGCCGGGGCGACGATGATTATCGCGACCCAAGCCTATACTTCGATTCACGGAGTGTTGGACAAGCGGCACGCCGATGTCCTCATGCTCAACTTGAGCAACGAACTGATTTTTACCGTCGCCAATCACGATTCCGCCGTCATCGCGTCAAAAAATATCGGCGAGCGCGAAGTCGTCGAAAAATCGTGGGGCTGGACCGCGGGCAAGCGGTCCTACAACTACCAGAGAAAAATCAAACCGTTCTTCGAACCGTACCGCTTGCGGAAGCTCCCTAAGTTCCGTGCCATCATCCGACATTGTGAAAAGCCGTTTCGCAGACGGCTCGTGCCGCCAATCAATCCCGATGGCACCTATCCGAAATGGTTCGTCTCTTTCCGTCCCGACTACGCCGTGCGCCAATGGCTCAAAGGTAGGCAGTCCCAACCCGCCACCAATCCATGAATCCTTCCACCCTCGTTGAAAATCTCACCGGCCTTGAACCGGATCTATCGTCCAAGATCAAGGGCCAGGGCCACGTGATTTCCCGCGTGTGTTCAGTGTTGGAACGCGGCCAGTTTGGCTTGCAGCCCACCGACAAACCGCTTGGCTCGTTTCTCTTTCTCGGGCCGACGGGAGTAGGGAAGACGCAATTGACGCTGGAATTTTCCCGTTACCTTTTCGGTGAGGGTTCCGTGTTCCGGTTCGACATGTCGGAATTCGTCCATCTGGACAATGTGAAGCTGTTCATGGGAGACGAAACCGGCAGCCCCGGACGTTTCGGAAGAGTCCTTTCCAAATACCGGCAAGGCGTTCTCCTGTTCGATGAAATCGAAAAAGCACACCGCCTGATTTGGGATCTCTTTTTGCAAATGCTCGATGCCGCCCGGATCACGCTGGCCGATCATCGTGCCTACGACCTTTCCGGGTTCTACATCGTCTGCACCAGCAACATCGGCTCGCAGCAGCTTCTACGCCCGACCCGGCTGCCCTTCGCTACGTTGGAACGGGCGGTTCTCTCCGAACTTCACCGGTTTTTCCGCCCGGAATTGATCGGACGCCTCGATGAAAAAATCGTCTTCAAGCCGCTTTCCCCGGACACGCAACGGGAAATTGGCCGGCTTGTCATTTCCGAGGAGCTTGACCGTCTCCGGCAACAGGGCTTCGACCTTTCCGTCTCTGACGTCGCGTTTGAATTTTTGGTGAGACGGGGCATTCACAAGGCGCTTGGCGCGCGCCCCATGAAGAAGACCGTGCAGAAGTTCATCGGTGATGCGATCAGTCAGGCGCTCAAGTCCGATGCGTCGTCCAGCGGCACGCTCGTCATTTCTCCCATCGCTGACCATCTCACTATCGAGCGATGAGCACGTTGAAATAGACAACCGACGGCATACCGCCAGGCGAACGCAAAACTGCCGTGAGAATCCCCTTCTCGCGGCCCAAATATTTCACGCGCAGCTTCTCCAAATCTTCGCGGTTTTCTACTTTGTCGATCCCGGCGAAAAACGATTTTTTGAGTTCGGCAACGGAAGCCATGTTCCGCCTGCTGTTGCGTGGTTTTTCCTAAGCCAGTTTATACCGGGAAAACAACATACCCGTCGCTTTCCAGATGCAAGCATGTCGCAAGCTTTCTCGATCCGGCTCCTGCGCGTTTCCGGTTGCTTGGCTGAGCTTATCCAGAGAATCCAGTCCCGGCGCGCGATTGGTGTGATATCCGCCCACAATGCCTGCGCCAGCGGGGCAGCTGCAAGGGCCTTGCGTAGATCCATTGGCACCCTGGTCTCCGGTTCTTCTCCGGCCCGCGTAATCTCCACCGTTACCGTGTCTCCAGCGTCGGCGTCTGCAGCGTCGTGCATGGCTTTGTTAACTCTGAACCAGTGACTTCCTTTGCCGTTTGGTTCGAGAGCGGCTCGAAAAGGGAATCCATTGATAGTTGCCTCCACCATCGTCATATCTCGTGATGGAAGCTTCGCACTCGCGTTCTTGGGCAGAGTTAGAAGGGTCCACGATGCAATCTTTTCGGTTGCCTCAGGCCGAAACAGCTTGGCACTGAAGCGAATCGTTGACTTGGTTTCTTGCAGCTTAGCCATTTTCATAAAATTATTTTACCAAATCTTCTATTTCAATTTTTCTCAAGATCTAGGTGATGTTGCCGATCGCCCTGGGCCAGCTCTGAATCCATTCAATGCTCTCTTAAGTGCGCTACATCCTGGCTCTCCTGACCGTTTCGACTTGGAGAGTGTATCCGTTTCGATTGGCGAAAGGCTTAACCTTGCCGCGAACTTCGACTATGGGATGGCGGATCGTTTCCGCCCCGAATCTCCGATACGCGCTAGCGAAAAGCTCGCATTCCAGGATGCCGGAGTAATCACAGATGGAGATGAACTTCATCATTCGACCATCCATCTGATGATGCAGCCTGTCTTCGACGATCATCCCTGCAACCGTAACGCGCCGTGTGGGATAGTTTCCGACATCGGCAATTGGACAATAGGTGTTCCACTGGACATCTGAATACAGATCGAGTGGGTGTCCCGAAACGGCAAAACCCAGCAGTTCAGTTTCTGCTTTGTGCAGTTCCGCGTCATCAGGCTCCGACAACGGACGGAGGACGGCTTTTCCGCCGAGCAGCAGTCCTTGGCCCGCTACGTGCGGCCATTGTGCCAATTCTCGAAACTCCCAAAACTGTTCGTGCGAGATTCTCCGAAGGAGTCGAACGCACCGACGCGGATGAGATTGTTCATTTCGTCTGTCGATGGCGCACGCGCAGATAGAAATCCCGCAGCGACTCAAATGGCTTTCCGGCTCGCCAGCGTTCCAGGGTCGCAGCGCTGATGCCGCTGCACAAGGGAACGCGGATGGACCCGCCTTCGGGAAAATAGGCGTCTAACGACAAATTGACATCGGGCAATAGAAAGCCAATGCCAAGTCTCCGGCATTCCAGGCTGTAAACAAGGCGTGAATAAAACCCCTTTCCGTGCGTGAGCACGCAGGACAGAAACTCCGCCGGGTAATATCGCTTCAGATGCGCCGCCTCATACGCTTCCACGCCATAGGCCGTGGAGTGCGCCCTGCAGAACGCGTAACCCATGAACCCGATGAGCAGCTTCCAGACGGCCGCTATTTCGGCGTCGGTGCGGCCGCGTTTCTTTGCAGCCGAAACGAACTCTCCCAGCATTGCCTGGACTTTTTCGGGCTGAATCTTGACCAGTGCGCGCCGAAGGAAATCCGCGCGTCCCGCGGTCATTCCAGCGAAGGCCTCGCAGATTTGAAGAATGTGCTCTTCGTAGGCGATGACACCGTAGGTTGACCGCAATACGGGCTCCAATGAGGGATGCGCATACTCGACCGGCTCGATCCCTTGCGCGCGGTTTGCGAAGCTCTCCTTGCGCATGGAATTTGCCGCGCCAGGGCGAATCACCGAAACAATCGCGATCAGATCGTCGATGTTGTTCACGTTGACCATCCGTTCCAGCGTGCACATGGCCGGCGATTCAATGTGATGGACGCCACGGGCATTGCCTGAGGCGATCATCCTCCACACCTCCTTGTCCTCCCACGGTTCGAGCGCCTTCAAATCGACGATGACACCGCGCTTGCGCAGCAGCTCCTTCGTGTCCCGCATCACTGCGAGCCCGGCTTGGGCAAGGATGTCGATCTTGACGAGCCCGATGGCCTCGACCTGCTCCATGTCGAAATGCGTCGTGGGATAGCCCTTGGCGGATGTGAACACCGGCGAAAGGTGGATCACCGGCAACCGTGAGAGAACCACCCCGCAGGGATGCATTTTCGGATGGCGGGGAAATCCGTCGAGCCGATGAGCCAGGCGCAGCGCAGTTTTGTATGGATCTTCCTCGAAGGTCCCGTCGCGGCATTCCTGGCTATATGCCACGGCCTCTTCGACGTGCGAGGCGTCCGTCCAGGGAATCCGCTCCGTCATGCGGCGCACCTGGTATTCACTGACCCCCATCACCTTCGCGATGTCCGCAAACGCCGAGCGGCCACGGAACGTGTTGAAACCCCCGACAATGGCGGCGTGCTCGCCGTATTTGGCGAAGATGAGATCAACCACGTCATCCTTCCGGTCCGCCGCGAAATCGATGTCGATGTCCGGCAGCTTGTTCAGGACCATTCGGTCACGATTGAGAAACCGTCTGAAATAAAGCTCGAACCGGATGGGGCAAACGTCGGAGATGCCAATGCAATAGCAAACAAGGCTATCCGCCGCGCTTCCTCGCGTGATCCATTCGATGCCGCGAAGCTTGCAATCTTCGAGTATGTCCCACACCAGAAGGAAATATTCCTCGTAGCCAACTTCCGCGATGATGCGCAGTTCTTCCTCAATCTGGCTGAGGATGCGTGCCGGGATCGGCCCGGTCCTGCCATATCGGCGCTGCGCGCCTTCGATGGTCAAACGACGCAGGAAACTCCGGGCCGTGCTGCCA
>CAWASQ010000034.1:0-26854 GCA_963784465.1 uncultured Verrucomicrobiae bacterium | reverse complement strand
AGGTGGAAACTGCCCTTAAAAACTGAGATAAAGCTCCCGCCGGCGGTGGCGGAGCAAGATCTGCCGGAACCGGCTCACCGCTCAGGCGCAACACCTCACGGAAAAAATACGTTTTTACGGGTGGAGATGATTCGGGTAAACTGGCGGCACGTGAGAACTGGTAAAGACCTCATCCTAGCCAACGTCATGGCCCGTCAGAACAGGCGCGCCGGGAACATCTGCAAGAAAATCGTAAAAGAGACCGATTTGCGGATCCTCGACCTTGCTGGGAATCGCCAGGCCGAAACCGAGCAAGCTGTAGTTGAGGCGACGTTTTGCGGCTTCAAACTTGGCCCAGGCCATCTTGTTGCCGCTGACACTGAGATCGGGGATCACCCGCGTCAACCGGCACGAGACGCAAAGCAGATTGGGATCCTCGCCGGGAACTGCCCAGTTGCAGACGTCGTGCTCGGTATAGTTCTGGCAGAGGCGATACTGTTTGCCTTTCGTCGATTGCCAATTCTGCTCTTCAGTGGGATTCAGCGCTTGCACTTCCGCGGCATCGGGAAGATAGGCAAGAGCGGCTCCGCAATTCAGGCAGCTCGTATTCTCGAAATAGACGAGCGCACTACAGGAGTCACAATGGAAGGTTTTCATTTCTCTAGAGCTGCCAAACGCGTGGACAGACGATCAGATACACGCCCCGGTGTCATCTCCATTGTCAGGTCGGACATCGAATCCCTCGCGTGATACGGTCGTATCAAGTCAAGACGGCAGTTCGGGCAGCGATCAGTTGAGGGTTCTTACGGAGATGCGTGAGAACTGATGCTGGAAAATGGGACGAGGGCCATCCAGGCCGGACCGGAATTGCGTTACCAGATTGATGAACAGAATTCTTAGCTCGGAAGCCGCGGAAGCTGTGGCGGATGTGTTTCGCAAGGCCTTCTCTCTTACAGGACCCAAAGACCATACGACAGCGCCCGCAGATCCGAATTCGCCGGCACCGAGCCAGCCGCCCACCGGCGTGCTGGTATTCATCGGGCACCTGCTGGCGAATCCGGCTCTTTCAAAGGTTTTCGCCGGCGCCGATTCCGAAGCCGCGGTTCTGAGCGGTTCACTCATCGGTCTCGCCTCAGGGGTGGATGCGGTCACCGATGAAAACAATGCAGTAAAGCCCGAGGCGAGAGAGCATCCGCTGCGCTCAGCGTTGACGATCTGCGCTTATGTCGTCGCCGGCATCGCCGCTGCGATGATCTACCGTGGAATCCGGCGGAACACGCAGGCAAATCCGGCTTGAGATCATGGGCCCGACTGCCCGGGAACTACGGTTTTTCGGCATCCGCGCAAGAAACTAGGCCTTTGAAATGTGCTCGAGCGTTCGCGCGATAATTTCCCGCGAACGCAAGATCCGTCTGTGACCAACGCCGGGCGTCGGGACAAGGAGTGCTCCGGGCCAGGCAGCCGCGATCGCTACAGAGTGCTTGTAAGGCATTTCGGAGTCTTGCGGATCGTGCATCAGTGTCGCCGCAGTTGCCGTCAAACCCGGCGCCACTGCTTCCGCCGAGATCTCCTCCAGACTGAACTCGCCGGCGGAGATCTGAAACAAATCTGCAGTTGTTTCGTTCGAGAGCCCCAGGGGCTCAATGAAGTTTACCAGCAGCGGCTCAACCCAACAGCACGCTCCGAGAAACACAACCCTGCGAACCTCCACCCCTTGGCCTTGCGCACACGTTGCGGCCAGCGCCCCGAGAGAATGCGCGACGATCGCCTGGAAGGGACCTTCCCTGGCTTCCACGGCCTTGATGCTCGCCGCGATGGCCGGGCCGCTGGAAAGGGTCCCCGAAGATTGCCCATGGCCGGGCGCATCGAATGCGACAACGCGAAAACCCGCAGCTACCATTGGACCAATAAATGCCGCGAAATTGGTTGCCCGTCCTCCCCAACCGTGAACGCACAAAACCGGCGGTCCGTCTCCCCAGGCGTAGACCGCGATTTCATCTCCTCCGCCTCTGGCGAAACCGGACTCCCCAAGCCGTAGAGGGGTGGAAATGGCGGTGGCGCGAAGGTCGGCCTCCCGCGCAAGCTCGGGCCACCTGGGCGGAGTCAGGAAAGCCACCAGAACCTCGCTCGCAGTCATTGCGCCATTTATTCGTCAGAGCGCCCGCGAACAACAACAGATTTGCTCCGCGGCGCGAGTGTAATACAAATCCAAAGTCGCACACGGACTTCCAACATGAAGCTAACGCTCGGACAGGTGCTCGCCGTGAGCCTCTTCGGGCTTGCCGCCACTCTCGCGCTCTTGTTTGCGATCGTCCTGAACGAATCGCGGGCGGCGATCATCGAAAGCTCCGAGCGTATTCGCCACGAAGCGGGCCGCGAGATCGCCGGACGGGTGTCAAGCTTCCTCTCAAGGGCACCCGATACGGTCTCTGCGTTTCAGCGTCAGATAGACCTCGGTCTCATCGATCCGGACAACCCGCGGGCAGTCGAGTCTGCGTTGTTCGCGCTCTTGCTGGCACAGGAGGGCGTCAGCGAGATCACGCTTACCCACGGCAGACAAACTGGATTCGACGAGGATGGAGAGATGCGGCTCGCGCCCGAGCCGCGATGGCAGTTCAGTGTCGTTCGCTCAACGGGTGACTCAGGCGCCGAGCATTTTTGGAGCCGCCATGTGCGCCAGGAGAATGGCGTTTTCGTCTCTTATCGCCGGATGTTGCAACCTGAGTCGAATTCCGGCATCCCTCCCGCCGGAGAGGAAACGACTACCGTCGTCACTGACCCGACTTCTCATCTTACTTTCGCCACGCCGGCAAACCAGGACTATTACGGACAGCTGTTGTGGAGCGATTTGCATTGGTCGCAGCTCGACGCAAACGAACCCCAGGAGAGCCGGGAAATCGAAGTCAGCGTCCAAAAGACCGTTGAAGACGCGGCGGGGAAATTCGCTGGCGTGATCCGCGTCGGGTTGCTCGCCGAGCAGCTCGATCGGGCCGTGCAGCTCAGACTCACGCCGTCGCAGGAACCCGATCCCCATCGCATCTTCCTGTCCGATCGCGATGGCCGGCTCATTACGCGCGGTGTCAGCACAGACCGGGCGACGCTTTCGGGAGAGGATCTGCGCATTGCGCCTTCGGACCTGGCACCCGAGATTGCAAGCGCGCTGGCCGACCCGAAACTGCGGTCCGTCGACGAGAATACCCCGGTGATATCAGGAAAACTTCGCCACGATGGCCGGGAGTTTCTCACCACCTTTCGCATACTGCCGGGAACACAGGACTGGACGGTTGGCATCGTGGTGCCGCGCTCGTTCTATCTCGGGAAGTTGGTGGCGATGCGCAATCGCCTGCTCGCCGTTTCGCTCGGACTCATGCTGCTGTTGGTGGCGGCTGGAATCGCGATCCTGCGCAGCGTAAAACGCGCCCAGGGACAGATCTCACGCGAGAGCCTCAAGATGAATGCATTCGAATTCTCTCCTGCCCCCACCCGCTCAGCGTTTCGTGACGTAACTGAGGTGCTCGAAAGCCTGGAGAGGGCGAAGGCGGCGATGCGCGTCCTGGGAAAGTACGCGCCCGTAGATCTCGTACGAAGACTCTACCGCGCGAAAAGCGAACCCGCGCTTGGTGGCGAGCTGATGGAAATTTCGATCATGTTCAGCGACGTCAAGGGGTTTACCACACTTTCAGAAGAGCTCGACCCGAATCGACTCGCTGAGATTCTCGGTCTCTATCTGGACGCGCTTTCACGCATCATTCAGCAAGAGACCCGCGGCACGATCGATAAATACATCGGCGATGCCATCATGACGATCTGGAATGCGCCCGAGCCGGTTCCCGATCACGCGCAAAAAGCGTGCCTCGCCGCACTGCGCTGCTGCGACGCAGCGTGTTCGCTGGCTCAAACGCCGGAATGGAAAGGACTTCCTGCCTTCGAGACACGCTTCGGATTGCATTGCGCCAATGCCCTGGTCGGACATTTCGGCGCGCGCGACCGAATGAACTACACGGCGATCGGCGATGCGGTCAATCTTGCCTCGCGTCTCGAAGGGCTCAACAAACAATACGGCACTTCGATCATCGCCAGCGATGCCATCGTCGAACGCGCGCGTGAGGCTTTCGATTTTCGCCTCCTGGATGTTGTCGCGGTGAAGGGAAAGAGCGACCCCATCACAATCTACGAACTGCTCGGAACGAAGGGCGCCTTGGACGGGTGCCGCCGAGCCGTATCCGCTTACGAGACCGCGTTCTCAGCCTACGCGGCCGGGAACTTCGAAATCGCGCTCGACACGCTGCGAGAGAACGCCGGCGACGCTCCAAGCATCGTGCTGATCGAACGGTGCAAGGCCCTGATTCGAACGCCGCCACCCCCCGGCTGGCGTGGCATTTACATCGCGGCCTCGAAATAGTTCGGGGAGCGCCCGCGGCCTCCTCCGGCAGCAGCCAGCGTCTCGCCGAATACATCAGCCCGGTGCGACGCCGTTCTATACACCCGAGACGGGCGAGCTCGCCGAAACGCACGAACGCGAGGTCACAGGAAAATGCTGGCATGAATGCAGCTTCGTAAGGATTGTTTGCCAAGAGCGACGAATTGTTGTGACAAAGAAGCGTATTCTCATTCTTGGCGGCGGATTCGGCGGGGTCTATGTCGCAGTCCATCTCGGCAAGATGCTTTCGCAGCGCGAACTGGAGGAGACCGAGATCGCGCTCGTCAATCGGGAGAACTACATCGTTTTCCAGCCGTTGCTGCCGGAAGTGATTTCGGGCTCCGTCGAGCTCAACCATGTCATCGCCCCGATCAGGCGGATGGCGCCCCGAGCAAATCTCTACACGCGCGACATCGAGTCGATCGATCCCATCGCGCGCACGGTCATGTTGAGCCCGGGCGTTCGGCCGACACCCCTCACCCTTGAGCTACGATCATCTCGTGATCGCCATGGGGACCCGGCTCGATTATTCGAAGATTCCAGGCATGCGCGAGCATGCGAGTCCGTTCAAGTATCTCGGTGACGCATTGTATCTCCGCAATCAGCTCGTCCGCATGCTCGAGGAAGCCGAAGCGGAAAGCGATCCGGAAATGCCGCAAGCGCCTCCTGACATTCGTCGTCGCCGGCGGCGGATTTTCCGGGCGTCGAATGCATTGCGGAAATGAACGATTTTTTGCGCGAGGCCGTGAGCGCCTACCACAACATAGCGGAGACGCGATCTCCGCCTGATCTTGCTTCAGCGCGGCGAGCGTATCCTGCCGGAGGTGACGGCGTCGCTTGCGGCCTTCGCGCACAGGCTTCTGGTGAAACGCGGCGTCGAGATCCGGCTCGGCGCAGGCTTGAAAGCTGTCACCGCCAACGCCGTTGTCGTCGAGGACAAGCAAACCCGCAAGACGGAAACAATCGGCACACGCACGGCTGTCGCCACGGTGCCTGCGGGACCTCATCCGATTCTCACGGCGCTGCCCTTGCCGCAGAGCAAGGGCCGCATCGTCGTCGATCAGACGACAGAGGTCTCCGATTGGCCCGGCGTATGGGCGATTGGCGATTGCGCAGCGATCAAGCAAGTGGACGGAAATATCTCGCCGCCCACCGCGCAGCACGCCTTGCGGCAGGCCAAGACCTGCGCCGAGAATATCGTCGCGTCCTATCGGGACACGCCTAAAAAGCACTTCGGCTTCACCGGGCTCGGAAAGCTCGGATCCCTGGGCCGGCGCTCGGCGGTCGCGGAAATTCTCGGCTTTCGATTCAAGGGACTCTGTGCCTGGCTGCTTTGGCGCGGCGTCTACGTCACGAAGTTTCCGGGATTCGACGGCCAGCTTCGCCTGATCGCCGACTGGGTTCTCGACGTCTTCCTGCCGCGCGACATCACGCAGCTTCGGCTCTTTCACGAAGAAGCGGTGCACCGCGAGCATTTCGAAGCAGGAGAAACGGTGTTCGCGAACGGCGATTTCGGCGACAAAGTTTACTTCATTATAAGGGTGGAGGCGAGCGTGGAGCGCGAGGGCGCGTCTGCTTGCAAAGCTGCACTCAGGCGACGTTTTCGGTGAAGCCGCGCTTGATTTCCAACCAGCCTCGCAATGCGACAATTCGCGCGACCGCACCGCTCGATACCGTCGCCGTATCGCGCGAAGCCTTTCAGGAACTGCTCATGCATCTGCCGGGACTGAACGACACGATGCAGGAACTCATGAGCGGCCGGCTGAAGCAGGGCGTGGATCTGGAACGCATGGCGGGCGAAGCCGCCAAACTCGCCCGGAACAACTTTTCTCTCACCACTCCGGAAGCTGACTGAGGAAAGCCGCCCTCAGATCTCTGGCCCATTCGGATCCGGTTCACGCCAGATGCGTTTCCACATCCCGGCGAGCCGAAGTCTATCCGTTGAGGGCCAATTCAGCTGCTCGACGGGAATCTGGCGCCAGCCTCCCTGCCCGTCGCTCTCGGCAACGGCGAAGCGGAAAACGTAGTCCGGCTCGACTCCCATTCGCAGATCAGAAACCACCAGGCGCCCGTCACGCTGCTCAGCTTTCAAGAAGCCCTGTGCAAACCAGCTGAGGCGCCGCACTGACGAATAGTCCGCCACTTCCTCGAGCGCGGCACGGTCGCTCGTATAGCGACGAAAGATTATCGGTCCGTGATCGGCTACGAGTGACCGCTCACCTTCCAGGAATCCATCTGAGGTCATCACCACTACTCGCCATAGGAGGGTATTGAAGGGCATGGGTACCGAGAAACGCGGCGCGTGCTGCAGACCCTCGGTGGCAAGCGTTCTCTGGACTGCCCGTTCGATGATCCCTCTTGCCGCAACCGACCAGCCAAGGTAAACCGTGCTCAGACTAATGCCCGCAAGCAGGCACCAGCTCGCCGCGCGACGCTCCTGGAACCACCATGCGCACGCGCAAGCTACCAGGAGCGGCAAAGTATAGGCCGGATCGATTATGAATACGCTCGCCCCCATCACTGGGTGACCGGGCAAAGGCCAAAATAGCTGCGTGCCGTAGACCGTAAAGGCATCGAGCAATGGGTGGGTAAGAAGGACCGTCTGGATCGCCCAAAGCCATCGCGTAGGCGCTTCCCTCACCGGTGCCCAGCTTCGTCGCAGCACCAACCAGAGAAACCACCCTGTCACCGCGAGCACAAACAAGGAATGCGAGGGACCGCGATGCCAGGTCATCACTGTGACCGGGTCCGCGCCTGACAGGGTGAGCGGGATTACGTCGAGATCTGGCCACGTGCCAAGCGCGCCACCTGCAACCAGAGCAGCGCGACGATGATGCGCTGGCGCTATCAACGCCGCCACCGCACCGCCGAGAGCGATCTGCGTCAATGAATCCATCGCCTATGCTATCCGCAAATCAGCGATTAATCCGCGCCCACTCCGAAGCGGCCTGTTCGGCCAAAGCATCAAACGAGTCCGGGTGCAGGAAGGGATTGAAATAAATGTCCGAAATCACCAGACATCGGCCGGCTCCGGCAACCGGCGAGCGAAAAGGCATGTGCCTCTCCAAAAATCTCAGCCCTTGTCGCGCTCAAAGGCGGAATCGAAAGCCGTGGCGCTCGGAGCGAAGTCGTAGGACTTGATGTTCTTGCACGACTCGGTGGCGCCATGCACGCGATCCATGCGGATGTCTTCCCATTCGATGGAGAGCGGCCCGCGATAGCCGATATCATTTAGCGCAACGATAATATCTTCAAAACGAATGTCGCCGTGCCCAATGGAGCGGAAATCCCAATACCGACGATGATCGCCGAAATCGGTATGGCCGCCGAAAACTCCCACATCACCATTGCCATGCCCCCACCAGGCGTCCTTCATGTGCGCATGGTAAATGCGGCCCTCGAACTCCCGGATAAACTTCACGTAGTTGACGCCCTGATAACCAAGATGAGAAGGATCGTAGTTGAATCCGAAACGTTTGTGATTTTTCACGGCCTCGAGCGCGCGACGAGCCGAAGCAATATCAAACGCGATCTCGGTCGGATGCACCTCCAGAGCGAAGTTGACGTTCGAGTTTTCAAAGACCTCCAGAATCGGCAGAAAGCGCCGCCCAAAGTCGTCGAATCCCTTCTGAACATATTCCTGACTGGTCGGCGGGAACGCATAACAGGCGTGCCAGATCGATGAACCCGTGAAGCCGTTTACCACCGCCGGAAAATCGAGATCCTTGAGGGGCTTGGCATCCAGGAACCGGCGGCACGCCTTCGCCGCCAATTTCATATGTTCTGCCGCCCGCTGCCGAACGCCCTCCGGCTCGCCGTCGCCCCAGACCTGAGGGGGAAGAATTGCTTGATGGCGCTCGTCGATATTGTCGCAGATCGCTTGCCCGACGAGATGACTTGAAATAGCAAATGCGCTGAGGCCCGCATCGGACAGGATTTTCCATCGTTCGCGGCAATAATCGTCGGATTCAGCGGCCTTGTAGACGTCGAAATGGTCGCCCCAGCAAGCCAGTTCGAGCCCATCGAAGCCCATCTTTTTCGCGAGCGGCGCGAGTTCAGTTAATGAAAGGTCAGCCCATTGGCCGGTGAAGAGTGTTACGGGTCTAGGCATATCAAGACTTGGTTGGATTAAGTGAACTTTGTCAGACGGCGACCATTTTCGTCCAGACGCCGCCTGCCTTTGCGCTTTTGACGGCAGTCGCGATGAAAGCCATTCCCTCAACTCCGCTATCAACCGTCGGAAAATCGCAATCGGGAGGAACTGGTTGCCCGTCGAGGAGAGCTTCGATGGCCCGCGCCGCTTCGAGATAGATGTTCGCGAAAGCTTCCAGAAAGGCCTCCGGGTGACCAGCCGGAATGCGGGCAAACCGCTTTGCTGAGTCGCTGAGATATTCGTTCCCGGCCCGGTAAACGCGACGCGGAGCATCAGGATACTTCACGAAGAGCCTGTTCGGATCCTCCTGGTACCACTCGAGAGAGGCTCTCGAGCCATACACTCTGACCCGGAGGGAGTTTTCTTCTCCTGCAGATATCTGCGAAGCATACAGAACGCCCTTTGCCCCGCCCTTGTAGCGAATGAGCAGGTTGGCGTCGTCTTCCAGCTTGCGGCCTTCAACGAACGTCGTGAACTCCGCGCAGAGCTCCTCAATTTCGAGACCGGTGATGTAGCGCGCCAGGTTCTCGGCATGGGTTCCGATGTCGCCCAGGCAGGACGAAGCCCCAGCCTCCTCCGGGTTGGTGCGCCAGGACGCCTGTTTTTGCCCCTCCGCATCGATCGGCTTGCCGAGCCAGCCCTGCGGATACTCCGCCACGACCTTCAGGATCTCGCCCAGTTCGCCACCGCGGACAAGTTCGCGCGCTTGCTTGACCATCGGGTAGCCGGTGTAGTTGTGGGTGAGGACAAAGACCTTTCCCGATTTCCTGACGACCTCGCGGAAATCAAGGGCCTCCTCGAGTGTGAAAGCGAGTGGCTTGTCGCAAACGACGCTAAACCCGGCTTCGAGGAAAGTCCTCGAAACCGGCACATGAGCGCGGTTGGGGGTCACGACGGAAACAAAGTCGATCCGTTCGCCCTTCGGCAATCGGGCTTCCTCAGCGGCCATGACGCGGTAGTCCGCATACACCCGCTTCGGATCCAAAAAGAGGTCTTCGCCGGAAAGTTTCGACTTCTCGGGGTTCGAAGAGAACGCACCCGCAACCAAGTCGATCCTTCCATCCAACCTCATTGCCATTCTGTGCACTCCCCCGATGAATGCACCACGACCGCCGCCGACCATTCCGGCTTTCAGTTTTCTTTTCATCCGCAGGTTACTTTCGTGATCACGCGGTGGTCACAGCAAGCACAATGATCATTTCGCTAACGATTCCTTTCCATCAACGCCTGCACTTGCCCCAGGCCTTCCTGGTTAACCGTGATCAGGCCCTTCCGGGGACGGTCGAGATCCGTGATTATGGTGATCACGATGGTGACGAGCAAGGGCAGCAAGATTAGCGCGATTGCGAGACGTTGTCCTGCACCAACGCCCGTCGCATAGCCCGCGCAACCGCATACTGTGGCAGACACGATCATAAGCAGAAGCCAGACGGAAGAGGGCACGTGATTGCGAGCTGCGGCAACTCTCTTCGCGTCGAGGTCTATCATCCCGTTGAGGGACTCAACGAACAGGGACGTGGGCAGGGAAGGTGCCTCTTGAGCGGCAGCGACCGCAATCCTCCACATCGCGGCCTGATCGGCTTGAGATCGGAGAGGAGCAGTCCTTCGCTGCTCTTCGGTGGCAGTCACCGCGAAAAGATCGAGGCGCGCCTGCACATAATCGCGCAAAAGAACGCGAATCTCTTCGCACGCCTGCGGGCTGAGAAGCGCCGCGCGGAGCCATGTCGTGCTGATGGCATTCGCTTCGTCGACGACGAGTTGCTTCCGCGCTTCAAAACGCGCCACCGCCATCGCAAAAGTGAAGCCTAGCAACAACCCCAGCAGGCCAAGCAATGCGCCCTCGAGCGTACCCACCTGTCCCTCCCTTCTCTTGATATCGGGCCGGCTAAAGTGTCGCAGGCCGACACGAAAGCCGGCTTCCGCAGACACGAGGAGCAACACGGAAAGAATAATCAAGACATGCCATTGCGTCGCAAAAATGGCAGAAAACGTTCTGTCGAACATGGAGTGGTATCGAGACGAGGACTGCGCGTGTCCCTGCTCCGCCTCTATTCTCAAAGCGTGACGGAAAGAGCAAGTCCGGGCGAACTGAGGTATGTGCCTTGGCTGGGTTTCCTCGACATGCCGTCGTCTGGGCTATTGGACACCCACGAGACACCAAGCTTCCTCGAGTTAGCCGGCCTTTTTCGCGTCCACTGCGTAGAGTGTGTTTGAATCGGTCGAGGTCCTGATCGTAAGATTGGTGTCTTGCGATTTTGCTATTTGCGTCTCCAGATCTGCCACCTTTCCTTGCCGGCGTAGAGCGGCAAAGAATCTTCCACGGGCTTGTCCTCGATCCGTTGAAACCAAGGGCAAAGCAGCTCGTCCAATTGGTTCTCGGAAATCGGATAGGGAGGAGGCTCGTCCTCGGGTCCCATGAAGAAGAATCCGCACAGGATACCTGCGGGAGCAATCAGGCTGACGATCCGTTGAGCGTAGCGAGGCCAGAATTTGGGCGCAAACGTACACAGAAAGGTGCGTTCGTAAATGATGTCAAAACACCCTTCACCGAAAGGATACTCGAAGAAATCGCCCTGGTGGACCTTGTCCGCCAGCGGACCCAACAAGCTTTGCGCGCGGGCGACGGCAGTCGTGCTGAAGTCGATACCGAGCACATCCCAGCCGGCCGAAGAAAACGCTTCGATCTCGTAACCCAAGCCGCAACCCGGGATCAGCACACGTCCCGGAGCGCGGTGCTTCCCCAGAAAGACCTTCAAAGAATCTGGAACTCCCCCGAAATCCCATGGCGTTCTGCCCGCTTCGTAGCGAGTATCAAAAAATTCCGGACCGCTGAGGCCAACGTCATCCACGGGACTGAGTTAAGACTATCTTGACCTTGAGCGCTCTGTCCAAGATCCTTTCAGGGAGCGCAAGCATGGACAATTCGACGGGTCCCAATGACCGCGCAATGGGCAGACTGTCGCCAGAGGCAGCTTTCCATAGGTCATTCGCGGATTCGCCAAAACACGCTCTCGACGCCTGTTCGCACCCGAGCGAGATTTGCGCTTATGTCAGCAACCTGCTTCGACACGCCGATTGGCCTTTGCGCAATAGCTTGGAACGTGGATGTAATCACGGGATTTTCACTACCGCCTGCGCGATCCCCACAGGTTACGCCTCCACCTTGGGTTGACGCAATTATCGCCCGGGTGAGGCGCCACCTCGCAGGCCAGGCAGAGGATTTTGCCGGCCTTCCCTATGCTTGGAATCGCGTGTCGTCCTTCCAGCAGTCGGTCTACGAGGCGGCACTCCAGGTCAAATCCGGTCAGACGTGGAGCTATGGTCAGCTCGCCGCCGCCATCGGCCAGCCCCCTTCAGCAGCCCGCTCCGTCGGCGCGGCGCTCGGACAGAATCCGTGGCCACTTCTGGTCCCCTGTCATCGCTTCATCGCCTCCGACGGTCGCATGACAGGGTTTTCCGCCCCGGGCGGCATCAAAACGAAGCTGCGCCTCCTCGCAATTGAAGGCGCTGAGCTGTTCGCCGAATGACGGTGGTCCCGATCGATAACGGCGCTGCGGCCCGCAAGCTCGCTGCGAGTGATCCTGTTCTGGCAGGAATAATCAAAGGTGCGGGACCATGTCCCCTCACCCCGACGCCTGACGTTGATCTGTTTCAAGCTTTGCTACGCTCGATCATTTTTCAACAGCTCCACGGAAAAGCCGCCGCGGCGATCCATGGCCGCGTCGTAAAGCTCATGCCGGAGGTGAGCGCCGCCGCACTGAAGGCTTTGCCCGAGACTTCGCTGCGCGCTGCGGGGCTCTCCGCCAACAAGCTTCTCGCCGCGCGCGATCTCGCCTCCCGCACACTAGATGGCACTGTGCCCGCTGCCGAGTCTGTGGCGAACCTCGACGACGAGGAACTGATTGAGCGTCTCACAAAGGTGCGCGGTGTCGGACCATGGACGGTGCAAATGCTCATGATCTTTTACTTGGGCCGCCCAGACGTCATGCCCACGGGAGACTTTGGGATCCGCAAGGCTTTCAGCCTCCTCTATCGCCGCGGACGCCCGGTTAAGCCCGAGGCAATCCTTCGACACTCGAAGCGCTGGCAGCCGCACCGCTCTGTCGCAAGCTGGTATCTCTGGCGCTCGCTCGACCCCGCTCCGCCTCTCGGAAGCGTCTAGCGCCGCGCGTCTGAGCGTCGAAGAGACCGTTCGGAAGAACTTGGGCGGCCGAGCAAGATTTCGTTGTGGTAATATATTTATAATAAACAAATAATAAATTATTATTACTACGACATTAGTTGAAACATCCTGATGCGATTTGTGTCCCTTCCAGGAGAATACCCGCACATCAACCGTCTAGGGCGATGTCCCTAAGCGGACGGCCCTCGTCCAAATCGATGAAGTCGAACATCGTGAGGGCAGCGTTTATTGGCATTTTCGCCTCTTCCAACCGAAACCGCAGACGAGGGGCATATTTGTCGCGCCAATTGCGCTTCGTCATGTAGGCGTTCCAAATGAGAATTTGCTCTTGAGACGGTCGTCGGCCATGGACGAATGCCCACTCGAGCAGGTCTTCGTCGTTCGTCTGCCTGGCTACCTCCCGAGTGATCTGTTCGTATGAGATGCCAAGGAACCTGCAGCAGATCCCGTCGTAGTTCTGATCGCCTCCCATCGCAGCCACCCACGCCTCGGGCAGACGCCCGGCCCGATGTATGCGAATCTTGTCCAGCATGCGCCCAAAATGAACAATTCCTCCGACCTTCTCATACGGACTGCGCAGGCCCTCTATAGACGCCGTCGCTTGAATTCGCTCTGAGCAGGGCGGCGGGTCAGCGGAAAAGCGCGCCGGGCGATCTTCGCCCAGGTCAATGAAATCGAAATAGGTGGCGACGTCGTCAACGCCTACCTCGATCGCCGATTGCCGCAGATTTGCGCTCGCCTCATCGCGCCATCCTCTTTTCATCATGAACGCGTTGAAGATCTCCGACTCCTCCTCCGAAGGGCTGTGTCCGCGGCTGAACGCCCATCGAAGAAGGTCTTCATCGCTGCGAGCTTGCTTGACCTGCTTCGTCAGATCCTCGTAGTCAACCTTCAGGAATCGGCAAACACGCCCATCGAAAGTCGTCGGATCACTTTCCCCGAGAAAGGGCACGTATCCCGGAGGAAGTTTGCCGGCGGCGTGGAGGCGCATTTTGTCAACCATACGCCCGAAATGCATCAGGCCACCGACAAGTTCATATGGTCCGCGCAAACCCTCAACTCTTGGCATGCCTCGACCTTCCTTGCTTTGTGACGTCTGTCAACGACCTCCGGCCCAGCCAATCTTCGAGAACGCAGTTGTCCGGCGCCTGCGACGCACGCAAGAGCAAGCGGGAGGGTGCCCAACGACCAGGCGCGCGAGCTTTTCCCCGTCAGGATTGAGCCGAGACCTTCAGGACCGTGACGTCCTTGACTCCCTGGACCTCGGCGAAAGTCCCGACTGCAACGTTCAGATCCTTGGCAGTTGTGGCCGCCACATCGAGGATGACCTCGTCTCGAATCGTGCCGCAAATCAGCTGCTTGGCATTGGACAAGCTCGTTCCCTGAATCCGGTCCTTCATATCGTCTGTGACCCAGCCTTCCATCTTTAACAAAAGCAATGCATTGATCATAACTTGTTCGGTTAATAGCCGCGCGCCTCGACGTTTCGAGACTAGGATCGGCCCGAAACGCTGCAAGCTTGAATTTGCTGACGGAGCCGTTGCGCAGCGACCGCTTCGACACGTGCGCCCGCCGCGCCGCAGATCGCGGGAATGCCGCGTTACTGATCGTGGAGATTCAGGAAAGAATCTATACCGATCAACAAACCAAATTTCGCGATGGCCTCCTGCACACGCTCGCGGTTCCGACCGAAGTTGTAGTCACGATCGCCAACAAGGTCCACGGCGGCTACCCAGACATATTCCCGAAATTCACTGCGCGATTTGAGCAGGGCGTGGGTAAAACCGCGCGTGACGCGCGTGAGCTGCAAGACGTCGAAAACCTTACCTTGCATGTGATCGATAAATTTCTTCTCGTCTGCTTCCGGGAGCAATGCGATGCGGAACATTCCAGTCATTTTCATAGTGCTGCGTCTCCTCCAAGTGGGGTCAGGCTAAATACCTGCTCTTTTGGTCTCCTTCATTTTAGGTCGCCTTAGCCTCTGCAACTATTGGTAACGCAGCAAGCGTCTCTCTTTCCAGGCGATTTTTGTTTCCCTTGGGCTCATCGTGTAAAAATGAATTTTAAACTTCCGGGCTTTGCAATGATCGGCATGCCGGGATCCACTTTTCGCGGCGCCTCGCCGCCCTTCCTGGCTCCTGAGGAGAAGCTCGCCGCCGGGTTAAGAGAGGACGTCGGAGTCCTCGCGGGCCGCATCGGCCCTCGAAACTATGTCGCGTACGGAGAACTCCTGGAGGCTGCCGGATATTTGGAAACCCGCCTTCGCGACGCCGGCTATAGTGAGGTCCTTCGCGAGAACTACGCCGTTGCCGGCAAAATCTACACGAACCTGTCGGTCGAAATCGCAGGAAAGTCGATAGCCTCCGAAATAGTGATCGTTGGAGCCCACTACGACTCGGTAGTCGGCTGCCCGGGCGCCAATGACAACGCCAGCGGAACGGCGGCGGTCCTTGCGCTCGCACGACTCTTTGCAAGCGTCCGCTCCCGCCCGCACGCTGCGCTTCACCGCGTTCACAAACGAGGAACCGCCTCACTTCCAGACGAATCACATGGGAAGCCGCGTCAGCGCCCGGAACTGCCGCACGCGCGGCGAGAACGTCGTCGCGATGCTCAGCCTTGAGACGATCGGCTTCTACAGCGACGCGGAAGGCTCCCAGAGCTATCCGCCACCGTTCAGCCTGTTCTACCCCTCGAAGGGCAACTTCATCGGCTTCATAGGTAACGTCGGCTCCGGCGACCTCGTGCGCCGGGCGATTCGGATATTTCGCGAACGGACTCCGTTTCCCTCCGAAGGCGCCGCGCTGCCCGGTTTTGTCCCGGGCGTCGGATGGTCCGACCAATGGTCCTTCTGGGAGGAAGGCTACCCGGCGATCATGGTCACAGACACCGCGCTGTTCCGATATCCGCACTACCACCTGCCCACCGACACCCCGGACAAGATCGACTATCTCCGCTGCGCCCGCGTCGTCCACGGCCTTCGCGAAGTCATCGCCGAGCTCAGCGGTTGCGATCCACGCCGCTCATGACGCACGACAACGCGCTCGCGCTACTGCCGCTTCAACGCGGAAAGCACCTGATCCTCGTCGAATTTCATCACCTCACCGAGCTTCCTTTCGAGCTGAATTCGCTCCGTCGAGAGACCAGAACCCGGTTGGCGGCTACCTTCGTTTCTCTCAACTCTCAACTCCAAACTCTCACCTCCTCCCACAGCCAGCAGTCGCGTCTCGTCGGGCAGGCAAATCGAGTTGAGTGAACATCGCACGCATTTCGGCGAACCGATGAGCGGCGGCGGGATCGGCCCCGACATCGTTTGTCGCGCCGAATCGATCTGGGTCAACACCCAGGCTTCCAGCTCAGCCGTCCATTCCAGCTGCACGCGCTGCTTTGTCGTCCGTTTCGACGCTTCGGTTCGTGGAAACCGCCCAATCAACCCTCGCGTCTATTGGATTCATTTTGGCGTTGCTTTGAAGTCTGTGCAATTTCCCGGAGCTTAGCAATATCGATCGCGGCCAGACGCGTTCCGGGCAGCGCATCGCGAAACCGCCCTGGCGCGGAACGCGACTCACTGCGGCGCGTGCCGCGTGTGCTGTCCGGCGTCTCGCCGAACAGCGCTTTGCGCTGGCGGTGGGCCCTTTTCCATCCGCCTTCCTGCCATGCATTCGCCGGTTCCAAGTCCGTGCCTATGCGCATTCACGGCGAATCCCCCGACAACGATTTCCAGCCTCCTCGCCATTCGCACGACTGAGAGAGTCGCATCCGATGCCGGAGTGCGTCGCGGCAGCGGACATTTCACGGGTGGATGAAATGAAAGATCTACCGCTCTTCCTGCATGCCCTTGGTGACAGCCAAATCTCGCTCCTGGATCGCCATGGGAACTGCGGGCACATGGATAACCTCTTCAATTCCCCGGTCAGCCAAGATTGCCCAAGCGGCGTCTTCCTTTTTCCCTGAGTCTCGCGCGCAAGCAGATGATCCGCGATCCCAAGGCCATGAAATACATTCCCAGCGATTTGAGATGCCGACGCGGGCGCACATCCAATCCAAAATAGCGGGGCGGCTGTTTCGGCGATTCACGGAACGCCTCCATGAAGTGCCGGGCAAAGCGCTCGAACATCGTCGTCGCGCCATGTCCGAATTCGTTGTCAAAAGCCTGCTGGAAGGGAAGCTGTTGCGCTTCAGCTCTATTCGTGGAGGGAAACACAAAGTGAGCGACTCCGGATTCCCAGAGCCCGTTGTCGCGCTGTCGCAGGTAGGGCCCCTGCAATGTAAGCCCCGCCGAAGCCCTCCGCGACATAGCGTCCGCAGGCCTCCGCGCACATCCAATGCTGCACATCGAACCACCGCGCGGCCGCGTCGCGATCAAGTTCCTTCGGCTGTTGCTTGATGCAATGGACTTCGCGCTCGCCGCATTCCGTGACGATCCCATAACGAGCGCCTTCCGGGGTTGCATCGCGAAAATGAGCGATGCCTAAGGGAAGCAATGCGCGCAATTCCCGCGAGAAGTTCCACCGGTGGGGCGATAACCCGCACCGAGCCTCTTCGTGTTTCAATGATAGCGTCATCGGCAAATCTATCGAATGGCCAGGAACAAGGCTGTCCAGTCACCGGGTTTGCCGAATCACGTTTACTCCCAACAGGCCGAAATGAGGAGCGGCGGCGAGCAGGTGGCGGTCGTTGGAGTGGATCTCGTCAAAGTCCGCTTCGCGCGCTGCGAAGAGATGCAGGCAGTCGGCAGAGCGAACGAACAAATGAGATGGCAGTTCCCGAAAGCGGCCTGCCGCGCGCTGGACAAAGTCATCGTCCAACGGAAGCCAGTGCCAAAATCCCTCTTTCTGATCCCTGGCAAAACGCCGGCATGTCTCAAGAAATGCGGGCTGGTTGAGGCGGCCCTCACGCATATGCCTGTGAAAGACAGCCTGCACTTCCACGACGGCCAGGACGAGCGAGCTACGGCCCTGGCTCGCCTCGGCGAGATCGAGCACCGCGTCGGTTCCGTGCTCGCGCAGATAGCACTTCGCAATGTAAGGGCTGTCGAAATAGACCATCAGCGATCCCGGTCATCCGAAATCAGGTGTCCGCTGTCGGCGTCCACCTCGGGCAGCATGGAGCGGTCGCGTTTTGGAAACGGGCGTCCCGACAAATGGGCTGCGTTCGCACGCTGGAGAACGGCGACAATTTCACCCCGGTCGGTGACCACAACAGGTTGGCGCGCCGCAGCCCGTACATACCGCCCCGTATGCGTATGCAATTCGCGAATCGTGATCGTCTTCAGAGTGTGTCCAATGTGTCACATCGGACATGAAGCGTCAATCCCCATCGCTTTCGAGCCTCATCGATCAATCCAGCCGAACGCACGATTGCACGTCTCCCGCGAGGAAATCCACCGCTCCGACGCGAAGCCGTAAATTGCTGGAACGTTTCTTGTCCAGCCAAAGGCCCTCTTCATCGAGAAAAAGAATGCCTTGCACCACAGGGCCGCTGACGAGGGCGAGGCGGACCGGGTGGCCGATCGGCAATCCGGTCGCGTCAGACAACGCCTTGATCTGGATGCGGCGGCGCTCGCGCCAGAGGTCCATTCCGGAGACGCTCTGCGGCTGGCCGCCATCAAACGAAAAGCAAAACTGCTCAGTCACCCGGCTCTCCTCCCCGCCAGAGGCGGCGCGAACCTCGGTTCGTCTGGACGCGCCGTCCGGCTCGCCATGCATCCAACACGTCTTCGACCTTCTCACGAATCAACGCCCTCGCGTCCTGCCGGTCACAGCCTGCGAGCAGAAGCTCGTCATAATTCGTAAACTGGTGCGTGTTGCCGCGTCGTAGAAATTCCAAATGATCCAGGTCGGCGCATGCCAGGCAAAGCGGGTTTCGTTCCTTGTTCAGCATGATGATCGAGCCGCCGGGGAGATCGCATCCGCAGTCCGCGCACTTCGTATCGCGCCGGACGAGAAAAACGACAAGGTCGTTGCTCGTGGCATCGAACGCGGGTTGCTCTTCGGTTTCCATGAGAATCCCTTCGAACCCGAACCTATCCGAGTAACGCGTGCAATCCGTGGCCGAAAGCCATGCAGATTGCGGCCCGGTGAATGCGATCATTTACCACAGGATGTTCAAACCCTCGAACGATCGAAAAGCCGGATCTGCCGTGACGAGGTCTGCTTTTTCGATAATGGCCTGGGCGCCCAGCAGACGGTCAAAGGGGTCGCCGTGGGGCGACGGCAACTCGCCCGCCAGGAGGGAATGTTCGACGGTCAGGGAAAGTTCGTCCCATCGCTCGGCTTTGAGAACTGCGGGAAAATCTTTCAGGAGTTCCGGCAGAAGGGAAAGCCTCCCGCAGCGATGTTTATAGGCCATCTCGTATGCCGAGACCGCGCTGACCAGGACGGTCGTCGCCGGGTCGCTGAGGATTGTCAGAACTGGTTGGGGAATGCGCTCCGGATCGCTCAACCACCAGAGCATGGCATGAGTGTCCAGAAGGAACTTCATGTTTCACTTGAAAAACCACCGGGGCGCAATGGATCGTCCGCATGGCCCTTCTCCCAAAGCTCCACCTCGGCAGAGGGCATGGGCCGCAGCAGATTGTCACCGGCACCCGTCATCTGACCCCGAAAGCGTCCAGGCTGACGCGGTTTGCGGTCCACAAGGCCTACCAATTTTGCTACTGGAACGCCGTTTTTAGCTATTATAATTTCATTACCACCAGCTACTTGAAAAAGAAGACGAGACAGATGCGTCTTAGCTTCGTGGATGTTGACCGTAGTCGTTGACACGAATCCACTATTAGTCTAGTCCTTGGACTAAGTCAAAGTAAATTCTTTGTGAAAAAGACATCTTGCTCTGTTGGTCTGCTCGACACGCATTCTTTTTCCTGGATGCTCTCCGTGCCCGAACAAAGTGGCGACGCCCGTCATCCGAAACCCGGACCGGGCCGTTTTTGTCAGCGCGCGGTGACGAGCGTCGAGATCAGCATCAAGCGGGCGCTCGGCAGGCTTCACGCCCCGCCGGGGAAAATCCCGGCAAGAGGCCTTCAGGAACTCCCCTTGCGCTACTCTCACGGAGAACGCATGGCACCCCTGCCGTTCCACCATCATGACCCTTCGACCGTATACTCGTCGCTCAGGCCATCGAGGAGCAACTGACCCTCATCCCGGCGATCGAAAAATGCAGCCCTATTCGGGTAAGAATTCTTTGGATCTCAGGGACCAGCCTTCGGCGAGCCATCGGGCGTAGTCCCAGGCGTAGGCGCAACGGGCTGGCTCTCGTCTGCCCCGAGTCGTGCGGCACCATGGGCCCGGTCGAATGTTCGATCCACGCCGCACAGGCTCTCGCCCCTCCGCCGACAACGAATCGATAGGATGGAGTCCGAGGGAGGGCGTGGAAAGTCGGTATTCATTCTGCCGGAACGAAGAGGCCGAGACCGAAATGCGCGCCGTAGCCGAGGGCCAGCGGGCCGCGGACCGGCTCGGCGAACGTGAGTTGGAACCCGTAGCCAAACTCGCCGGCGTGAAGCCCTTGGCCATGCTGGCGGCGGCGCTGGAATTGCAGCCAGCGCAGTTTGCGGCCGTTCACTTCGGCGAAATCGACGGTCTCGATTTTCGCCGGCGACAGCTTTCCCGATTCGATGACCAGCCTGCGTAGATCGTTCCTCGCGATGAAACGGGACGTTGCCAAAACCGCGTCGAGTATCGCCCTCAGGATTGACGCGGTCGTTCTTCACGCCCCCGCTCGATGCGACCTGTATCTTGCGGGCTTCGACGAACGCCGTCAGCGCGCGCGGCAGCCGCATCCGTCCGCCGGCGATATCGGACTTGGCGATGAAAACGCCGTGCAGCAGCGCGTTAACGTCATACTTCAGCAACGTTTTCGTCAGCAGCCGCAGATCGACCGGCGTGTTCTCGGTGATGGCGAGTTCCTTCTTCAGCGTGTCGGCAAAGCTCTTGTCGCTGCTTTCGAGGATGTATGGGCGGTTGAGCCGGTGAGCTTCGAGCAGCGAGTTAGTGATCTCGTCACCGTCGCCGATCAATGTCTTCTCAACATGCGCGAGACACTTCTCGAGAGTCGCATTGGCGAGGAGTTCGTTGCGGAGGCGTACGAACGCGCGCACGACATATACACTCATCGCGACCGCGCGCGGGCTGTTGAGAATGGTTGCGGCCATGATCGCGCCATGCTCCGTGAAAACTCGCGGCAATTTGCGCCGTCCGCCACGTCCCCTTGATGTTCCAATTTGGAATATCAAAGATTCGAACTCCTCCTTCGTCAGCAAGAAGGTGAAGTCTTGCGGAAACCTCTCTTTCGAACAAACTCATAGCTACCCTGCCGCCGTGCGAGGAGCGTAGGTTGATTCTCTTTGTCACCCGCATATTTTACCAAGCTGAAGGGACAAATGTTGTCCTATACTCGGGTTTTTCCTTGCTCCGGTTTTTCGCGTCGCTTTTCTGATCATCTCATATGATTTGCTTAGGCAACGGAACCTGCTTTGGAATCGTCAAATCGAAGACGATTCTGCTTCGGGCGCGCTCGACTTCTTGTTGAAGGAAGCGGACGACGACATTGCCAAAGAGAGAACGTGCCCACCGATGAACTCTGCGACAACGGATAGGTTCCGACGCGCATACGCGTCTCTTCCAAGACAGACACGGCAGCGAGTGCTCGCGTGGACGACAACCACCGTGTGCTTGGCGATCTCCGCGGTGACACGGTTTATTGGTTCTGGATTGGCTCTCATTCGCAATACGAAGCCGTTGATCCGGCGGGACCGAGGCGCGTGCGTCGGCGATGCGACTGCGGCTCCCGTCATGGCCCCGTTGAAGCGAGGTATTCAAATGGAACTCTAAATGCCGATACGCTCGTTGTTGTCCGCTGCTACCCGGTGTTTCTTGGCCTCAGCCATGTTCTCCTTTTTCATGTGCACCCAGGAGGCTCCTTCCATAGGGCCGCCGGTCACTTGAAAGTTGCCACCATCAAAGCCTGCGGCTTGCCTTGAGTCCATGAGCGACGCTGTTCTGATTGTCGGCGCCGGGCCCGTTGGCCTGAGTGCGGGAGTCGCATTGGCCCGAGCGGGAATTCCTATCCGGATCATCGATCGGCTGGCCGCTCCCACCAACCAATCCCGCGCAGCCATCGTGCACGCGCGCACACTCGAGCACTTCGAACGGCTCGGCTTTGTGGAGGACTTTCTCGCCGCCGGCGTCAAAGTGCGCGGGGCCGCCATCTACGGCCCGGGCAATCACCTGCTGATTCGGCCATCGCTTGACCATCTGCCCACGCCCTTTCCGTTCATGCTTGGCCTTGAACAATTCGAAACCGAGCGGCTGTTAGCCGCCCGCCTGGATCAGGCGGGCGCCGCCGTCGAGCGCGGAGTCGAACTGATCGATTTTGAGGACTCGGTCGACCACGTGGCCGCCCGCTTGCGACATCCCGACGGCACCGAAAAGACTGCGGAGTTCGCATATGTGCTCGGATGCGACGGAGCCCGCAGCACCGTGCGGGGCGTCCTAGCCCTTCACATGGAAGGAGAGACCCTGGACACCATTTGGATGACCGCCGATGTGAAGATCCGTTGGGACCGAGATCCCGATGAAGCCATCACTTACCTCTCGCCCGATGGCATCGCCTTTATCGCCCCAATGAACGACAACCGCTGGCGCGTGGTCATCAATCTTCCCACGACGACCAAAGCGGAAGCCGAGAACCTCACACTGGATGATATCCAGGCCATCGTGCGCGGGCGCTTTGGAGCCGACGTTCCGCTTTACGATCCGGTCTGGATCAGCCCTTTCGGCATCAACACGCGAATGGTTCCGACCATGCGCCGCGGACGGATTTTTCTCGCCGGCGATGCCGCCCACGTGCATAGCCCCGTTGGTGGACAGGGCATGAATACCGGCATCCAGGACGCCCTTAATCTCGCGTGGAAGCTGGCCCTCGTCCTGCGTGGAGCGGCAAAGCCGGAGCTGCTCGATAGCTACAATGCGGAACGGCACGCCAACGCCCGCAGACTGCTTGCCCGAATCGGCCCCGCCACAAAGATGGCCAGCCTCCGCCATCCCGTCGCCATCGAAGTTCGAAACTGGCTTATCCACCTCCTCGGCGAATTGGGCTTTTCTCACGCGATGCCACGGATCGTGAGCATGCTCGACGTCGCATACCCTGATAGCCCGATGGTGAGCGAGTCACACACGAGATGGCTGAGCCGCGGCCCTCACGCCGGTGATCGCGCGCCCGATGCGGATGGGCTGCTCTGCGCCGGCCAACGCGAGCCGCAACGGCTCTTCGCAATTTGGAGCGGAGACGATCGGCATCAACTGCTGCACTTCGCCGCGAATGACGCCTCCCTCTTGCCCGCGTCGCCCCTTTATTCCATCACCCGGATCGTTCGCGAGGGATCTCCGAGACGCGGCGTGATCGTGGACACCAAAAGTCGCGCGCACGAAGCCTACTCGGTCGGCAAACCGGGGCCGTGCTTTCTGGTGCGTCCCGATGGGGTGATCGCCTTCCGAAGCGGAGAGCCCGACGCTACCGCTCTACTCGAATATCTGGGCAAGTGGTATCCAAGCGTTTGATTTCAACTTGCCCTTACACGCACGCCGCCTGCCGGTTATTCCGCCGCCTCCTGGATTTTTTCGCCCGCCTTTTTGACTCCTCTGCCAACATCATAGACAGCATTGTCGACGCTGCGGCCCGCGCGTTCCATCGGCCCACCTGGACCCCTACAGCCCGCGATAGCGAGTATCAAAATCACCAACGCGAAAATTACTTTCACAGGATCAAGATTACGACCTGATATCCTAGGGTTTTCAACCCCCACCGGGAGCTCAAGCATCGGATAGCGGTTCCAAAGAGATTCCGCGTTGCCTCGGCGTCGGGTCCTTGGATGTTCGTGACGTCAATCACGGTCTCCACTCCGATGAGCGCGTCATCGAGCCCTCTGCCCGTGGATACGTCAACGCCGCGCGAGCGAGCGATTACAACGGTGTCGTGACCCGCCCGCCGCAGCGATTCCACGGTGCAGCGACCGGCAACACCAGTGCCTCCGATCACGGCCAAGCGCATCGCTATCCTCCGGATAAAGACGTCTCAAAGGAACGTGCCCGCATATCTTCAATTACCTATCGGCTCTACTTACCTGGAACTCAAAGTTTGCACCACTCAAGCGCTTCGGCAGGGTGATTAGTGCGAGGGAGTATCTTGCCGACCGATGATCACGCACGGCACGAGGAGCCTGGGTATATCAACTCCTACGCGCGTGGCTATCAGAAGCGAAATTTGAAAACGGGGATCAGTTATCGCCTTTGTCCTTCTTGTCGTCCTTTTTTCCGCCACCCTTGCCTTGAGGTGCATTGGGAGGCTGCGCAGGCTCGTTTTTCTGAGCCGGCGCCGCCGCCGAGCGCTTCGGTTGCTGGTCGCGTTGCGGTTGTGCCGATTGCTGTTGTGGGGGTTTATCCTGCTTGGGAGCAGGCGCTGCTGGAGGCGAGGGAGATTTTTGCTCGCGTTTTCGCTCATTTGGGCGCTGCTGAGAGTTGTCTGGTTGAGGAGGCGCACTCTGACGCTGCTCAGTTTGCTTCTGCTCCTTTTGCTTCGGCGCTCCGGTATCGACCGCCGCAGGCTGACTGCCCGAAGGTGGCTCATTTTTCTTCGATTCACGAGAACCACTTCCCTGGCCGTAGTCACCTTTCGCCCGACCCCGGTCCCGTGAACCATCGACAGCGGCTGGTTCTTGACGACCACTCTTTTCCTGTTTGTTCACGCTGCGAACAGTGCCCTCCTGATCGTCAGCGGAGGCGGGCATTTTCTGCTCTCCTGCAACATTCGGAGGCACAGTTGGCTGGGGCGGTTTGCGGTCTCTGCCCGGTGCTCCGGACGTGACATTTGCCCCTCCAGCATCGTTACCCTTACGCCTGCCGCGTCCCTGCTCGTTCGCGTCGCGAGCAGCGCTCTCCGGCTCGGCAGCTGGGGGCATACCCTGCTCACTGGCAACATTGGAAGCCGCACTTGGCTGGGGCGCTTTCCGGCTCTTGTCTTTTGGTTCGGCAGTGGCGTCCGGCATTCCAGTGCTCGTACGTTGACGACTGTCGCGTCCCTGCTTATTCACGTTGCGCGCCGGGTTCCCCTGCTCGCCAACTTCGCGTGGAGTGCCAAGCTCGCCGGCAACATTGGGAGCGACTGTCGTTTCGGGGACCTTGCGGTCCTTGCCCCGCGCTTCAGACGAGACATCTGCCTGTCCAGCGTTCGCGCCTTGACGACTACCTCGATCCCGCTTGTTCAAGTCGCGAGAATCTTTATCCCGCCCGCCACCGGGCGTGGGTGCAACCTGCTCGCCGGTGACATTGGGGCTTGCGGCTGACTCAGGTGGTTTCTGGTCACTCCCCTGAGCGCCGCCGTTGGGTGGAATCGACGAAGCGGGTAGATCGTTCGAACGACCATTGCGATCCTCCCGCGGATTCCGGCGTTCTCTCTCCCTACCCTGCCTAGCGCTTTCAAGACGTGAAGGCCTGGGAATCTGATTGATCCGGGAATCTTCAGGCAGGCCGGTTGTGCTCGCCCCTGCCGGTGCCCGATTGACGTCAGTGGTTTCGACGTTGGAAAAACGAGCGTTCGCGCGTCGGACGCGTTGTTCTTGCGCCTGACGACGCTGACTGCTGGCACTCGGTTGCCACTGGCGAGCAGTGTCGCTGTTAATATTTACAACATTGATGTTGTCCGGTCCACGATCTCCTCGATCCCACTGCCGGTCTCGATCCCGATCCCAATCCCGATCGCGGTCGCCACGGTCCCAATCACGGTCGCCACGGTCCCAATCACGGTCGCCACGGTCCCAATCACGGTCGCGCTTCCAGCCCGGACGCCAATGACCCACATAGATTCCGCGTCGGTTCCAATCGAGATCGTAGGTCAGCCACGATCCAACGGCAAAACCCGCTCCGAACGTCAATACCGGCCCTAAGTCCTGCGAGTAGGGCTGCACATAGACAACCTCCGGATCGTATTCGGGAACATAGATTACATCGGGCTCTGCAGGCACGATTCTAATCGAAGTCTCTTCCTTGATGATCGTCTGTTGCGGCGTGTCGAAAAGGTTTCCGGCTGCCAACGCTTCGGTCCGAAGCCGCTGGACGGAATTCATAACGTCCGCCGGTTGATCAATAAAAGCGTCGCCAACGGTCGTCGTCCAATCGAGGTTTTGATCCATCCACTTGAGAACATCGGGGTATCGTGCGAGCGACTTGACGCTGTCGTCCCACGGTTGATTCGCGATCTGAGCTGGATCGCCATTTGAGCCGAGATAGCGTGCGGCAAGCACCAAATCGGAGGCACGGTTGAAGCGGGAAGGATCAAGGCAATAAGCGCATCCGGATAGAGCGCGATCGGAGCAAGAAGTCTGTCCAGCTCTTCCGGAGAGAGTCGCTGACGAGCGTCCTGTTCGGGAGGGCGCGCCGCCTCTGGCGGAGGCGACTGGCCCCCAACGAGCAGCCGCGACAAATACCGCAAAAAGAATCAGACAGCGAAACTCTCCAGCCCCGGTTGACATCCCCACTCTGGAAAAGACTAAGAGTTTTCATGCGTGTGTTATCCAGTGCTTAACGGATGGCTCCGCCAGATATTCAGCCCAAATTCTCATCCATCAACGCTACGGATGCCGTAGCCTCGCCGGCCGCATTATTCTGCAATCACTTCGTGGCTTGCGGGGAGACGCAAAAATCACGTGTCACATTGACTCAATGTGGTCCACGAGCGCGAGCGGACCGCTGCCTACAGTGCTCAAGTAGCAAACCGCGCAATGCCGTCATGATCGTCGCAAACCACAAGCGCAGGCAAGGTCCTAGGGTCGTGATGAAGTTCCCAGCGCGGGCCCCTGGTTTCCGATGTAGCCAATGCGACCCGCTTCCCGTGCTATTCGCTGTTGGCGTTCCTTCTGTTTACGCCAGAGGGACGCATCGCTCGTGGACCCAGACGGATTCGCGGCGCATCCAAGAATCATCAAAGAGATCGTCGCCGCAAGGGCAGTAAAACGAAAGCTCATATAATACCATACGCCGCGGGTGCTGATTTGAGCATTGGACTTACAAAACACTGACCGAAGAATTCGATAATCCGTTCACCTCTTTCTGTTACAGTGCACTAG
>CAWASQ010000033.1:0-7054 GCA_963784465.1 uncultured Verrucomicrobiae bacterium | reverse complement strand
ACGGGCACCGTCCACTCGCGTGGCGGCAGGAATTTATCGACCAAGCGCCGTCCTGACCGGAGCATGGCGACGAAGACATTGGCGGAGCTCTTCATCCGCTCGGGAATCGGGCACGAGATTAGAAAGTTATGGCAGAAGGGGCAAGAACAATCTCTCGATCTCACGAGCCACCAAACCCCGGTTGGCCTGAACATCCCAGGCGCAGCCAATTCCTCCTCGTTCTCGTGCTCGTCCTTCGTTCTCGAGATCTTTTCTTGAGGCAATCGAGGACGAGCACGAGACGATCGCTCGAACGGATTTCGGGCGCTTCCCGCTCTTGGGTTGCGTAGCATCGACGCGGCGACGAAAACATCCGGCAGAGCGTCCCGGCGCGGTCCGGTGTAGCCATTCCGGAGTCCTTAGCCTACCTTGGAAATTCTCATTCCGGGAAGCGGACCGAAATGAGAACTCGACTCAGCAGTTGAAGAAAGAATTACGCTCGGCACGGAGCTTCAGAGAGCCTCAAACGTTCCGCCCCTGCTGCCTGACAACAGTGCAAGTAAAGAACACCGCGTTGCTTAAACTTGCTCCCCGCAAGCGGGGCAGGTCGCGCCGGGCGAATTAGAATCCCTGACTCCGCGCGAGCTTTTCGAGCTCGACCTGGAAGTCCATGACATCCTGCTTGCTTGGACGGTATCCGGCAGTGCTCGGATTGAGGCCCAGACGGCCCATCTGATCAAGATACCACTCGGCCTTCTGACCGTCTGAGAAAGTGACGCGTCCGCTGATCATCGCGCCCGCTCGCGTGATCTGGTCGATGGTCACCGAGACTTTGCCAACCGAGGCTGGTTCCTCTGGCTCGGCGGCAGGGAGTGGCGGTGGCTCGGGTTGGCGCTCCGGTTCCTTGATCGCAAGTTTAAGGTCATCGGCAAGGAGGCGGGTTTCCAAATAGGTCAGGGAAATCTGGAACTCTTCTTTCAGACGCTTTTGGATTTCGGAAAGAGTGGCGCCCGCTTCGATCCATTTTGCGATCGTGGCTTTCTGTTCGTCAGTGATGCTCATAGGAATCGATCTGTTTCCACAGAGTGCACAAAGGATGCGAAGAAGCGAGAATCGATTCCTCACGCACCTGGCGCTGCTATCCTCCGGCGATCGCGGGGACGATGCTGATCTCGTCGCCGTCCTTTACGGCAGTATTCTTGTCCTCTAGGAAGCGGATGTCTTCGTCGTTGAGGAAAATGTTGACGAAGCGGCGGATGTTTCCCTGTTCGTCACATATGCGTTCAGCAAGGCCGGGATAAGATTTTTCCAGGCTGGTGAGTACCTCTCGGAGATTGTGCCTCCTTCGGCGGCGACGACTTCTTCCTCTCGCGTCAGTTTGCGGAGAGGCGTGGGGATACGAACGGATGTAGACATATGTTATTGCTTGGTGATGGTTAGAGAGGGATGGAGGAGTTCGATTTCACCGGCGACGAGCGACTCGAATTCCCGGAGACTCGGCTTGATCAGACGGGGTTCGCCGCATCGCCCCTGAACGGCCTCCTGGGTCTTCAATCCATGCCCGGTGATACAAAGCACGATGCTCTCGTTGCGAGCAATCTGGCCCCTTTCGATGAGCTTCCTGGCGCAAGCGACGGTAACGCCGCCGGCCGTCTCGGCGAAAATGCCGGTCGTTTCGGCGAGGAGGCGGATCCCCGCAACGACCTCATCATCGGAGACATCTTCGGCGTGGCCGCCAGTTTCCTTCATTGTACGGATCGCGTAATAGCCATCGGCAGGGGTGCCGATGGCCAGCGACTTGACTATGGTTTGCGGCCTCGGCACGGGCTTCACGATTTCCACCCCTTTCTTCATGGCTTCGCTGATTGGCGAACACCCGCTTGCCTGGGCTCCGTGGATGCAAAACGGCTGATCCTCAAGAATGCCAGTGTGGATGAATTCCTTGTATGCTTTGTGGATCTTTGTCAGTAGCGAACCGCTGGCCATCGGCACGATTGTGTGGCGCGGGATTTTCCACCCAAGCTGCTCTGCGATTTCGAAGCCCATGCTCTTTGATCCCTCGGCGTAGTAGGGACGCAGGTTGACGTTGACGAACCCCCATCCGTACTTGCCGGCAATCTCCGAGCAGAGCCTGTTGACTTGATCGTAAGGGCCGTGGATTCCAATAACGTGGGTGCCATAAACCAGGGATCCGAGGACTTTGCTCTGCTCCAAGTCGGCAGGAATCAGGACATAGCTCTTCAGACCCGCCGCCGCGGCATTGGCGGCAACCGAATTGGCGAGGTTGCCTGTGGAGGCGCAAGCAACAACCTTGAATCCGAGCTCTCTCGCGCGGCTCAGGGCGACTGAGACGACACGGTCCTTGAAAGACAGGGTGGGGTAGTTGACGGTGTCGTTCTTCACGTAAAGCTCCGAGACACCAAGGACCTTTGCGAGGCGGTCGGTCCTCAGCAGCGGCGTAAATCCGACATCCACACCTACGGTGGGCGCGCCGTCAATCGGCAGCAATTCGCGATAACGCCACATGTTTTGTGGACGCGCGGCGAAAATCTCGCGACTGATTCTCTTGCGGATGGCCTCGTAGTCGTAGGCAGCCTCAAGCGGACCAAAATCATACTCGCAAATATGAATAGCCTCTTTTCCGTAGAGGCGGCCACATTCGCGGCATTTCAGATTGGAAAAGAGAGGGCGATCTTCGTTCATTGTTTTTCTCCGCCCGAGAGTGGGCAAATGAAGAAGAGACAACCCTTCGAAAAATTGGCTGCCACATCTCATCTGCCCCCGGCGTTTTCACACCGAAGCTGGATTTGGCACCTGGTCCCCCGTCACCGCATTGCGGGCCGGGGCGGTTGCCGTGGCTTCAAAGGGCCAGTCCCTCCGCCACTCTCGATAAGATTGACGCTCAAGATTGCGAGACGGCGGCAAGTCGTCAAGCGATTTTCCTGCCGGCGCGCTTAACGCCGGCGCCCGGAGACCCTGCCCGAGACGAGTCTAGAACGCTGAAAACGGCCGCAGACGCCCGTCCGAGAGACCTAACTTCCAGAAATGGTTTCGAAAGATTCTCGATGGTGGCGCGCTTCATTTCTGCCGCCATTCGAGTGAGGTTCCGGACGGCAGAAGGCGCACCGCGCGAGCTATGTCCCAGTTTGCCAATCTCAACCCGCCGATGCTTTCCTGGGTTGTCATTTGGTCGGGAATACTTGTGCCCGTCAGGCCGTACGGCAAGGGTTCGGCGCTGTTGGACTTTGCCAGATTGATCCACAGGATACCCGCGGGATTTCTGGGACCCGCGGCGAGATATTGTTCGGACGACAATCTCGGTTTTAAGGGCGTGGGCGCTGGTTGCGGAGTCGAGCTTCCGTAGAGAGGTGCCGGCTTCGTGACCGGTTGCTTCCACTCTTCTTCAAAAGTGGCGAGCCGGGGGCGGGGGACCGCATCGAGGATCGTCCATGAACCCCGGCCATACAAGTGTGGCCGCGCCGGCGACAGAGGCATCACCGCCACCAGCGCGCCGCTGCGGTACACATTCAATTGTGAGCGGCCGATCACGGCGGCTGTCACTGGATTCTGGGGATCGGCCTGCGGTTGAAGTGGCTCGTCAAAAGCCTTCTCTATCTCGAATGGGATTACGTTGGGAACCCGAAATTGCGCCCCGATTCCAGGCATGGCAGGCAGTTTGGAATTCAGCTGCCGTAGATAAGATTCCTGGCAATGAAATCGCTCGGCGATGAACTCCCAAGAACTGCGATAGGCTAGCATCGGACTCCCGGTCAGTTGCTCATAGCTCGTGGGAATCTGTTTGAGCGCACCTGCCGGGCGCCTCGGATCGACCGTCTGGGCCTTTGGAGGCGCTATGAAACGGAAGTCTTGCAGTTTCAACGCATAATGAGTGAGCACGTTTGGCACCGCCGCAAGGGCTTTTGCCGCAAGGGAGGCATCATCCTTCGCATCTTCATGTGTGCTCTGGTAGAGAAACTTGACCTTCTGAAACGCAGGCCCAGGCTTGCCGGTGATGGGCCCGGCGGAGAACAGTTCGCGGTCCAGAAATACCTGAAGCCTCACGCCTTCAAGCTCAGGGCCCGTCGGCTCCAGCGTTTGCGCGCTCGGAGGCGACGCGTCTTGGAGTTGCTGCGATGAAGGTGTCACCACGCTCCGTTGGGCGGCCGCTGGAATTTTGAGAGTCTGGCCAATGCGGATCGTGTCGCTTTTCAAACCGTTCAGCTCCTTGATTTGCGCCACCGTGACCCCGAATCGTTTCGCAATGAGGATGAGAGCATCGCCTCGCTTCACTTCGTAGAGTGGATCGCCGCTTTGCTCTTGAAGTGGCGAGCGAACCGGCGCAGCCGCAGGTGCCATTCGCGCCAGATCCGGCAGCTCCAGGCCCCAATCTTTCGGATCGGAAGGCGCCACGCGCCACTTCCACTTCACGGCGTTCTCCAATCCAGGCTCGATGCGCGTAGGGGCGACCGGCTTTCCGGGCGTCGTCTGTGCCACCAAGGGGATAGGTGCGAGCACGATTGCGGCGAGGACTAGCGGCAATCTTGCAAAACGAGGAAGCATCAGAGGAGGGTTTTACTCCAATCCCTACTCCCTACGCAAAGCAGCAAAATTCTGCGGCCTAAAGTCGAGTTCATTTGGTGAAGAAAGCGCAACTGGGTGGACAGAGGCAAAAACCATGATCAGCGATGGTGAAGTTCTGCTTGCCCCCAGCGGTCACTCGGAATTAGTTTCCTCCGCTCCGGACAAAGCGTCGAATTCGGATAGCCGCATCGCTAGCTCAATGGTAGAGCAGGAGACTCTTAATCGGAAAAGGGCGATTTTTAATGTTTTGCAAGTGTTTGCGTAAGCTTGCAAATAAAAGAAAATCAGCCTGTTGACGCATATACTGGTTGTCAGTCTCTTCGGCTGCTTTCCCTGCTTTCTCCACAAACATGTAGAAATCAAGTGTAGGACCGATCCGATCATTCGAAGACTTCGATTGCGTCGCGGTTGGAGCAGCCTCCGGGACTGGCCGACGGATACTGAATCGCATGGAAAAGAACGACGAATCGAACCAAGAACCATCTCTCGACAAGCGTATGGCGTATTCTCCGGGAGAGTTTGCAGCCCCCGCTGAGGCTAAATTCATTCCGCCGAATCGGTAATGCGGCTTCGGAAACGCGGGTCGACTTTTTGGAAAAAGGAATTGATCGTGGTGTACTCGTGTTTGGCTGCACAGGCGCCGTGATTTCTCTGTACCAACGCCGAGTGTAGCTCGAGCCCAACTACAGAATCTGACTGACTCATGGCACGTGCTGCGGAAGCGAAGGGTAAGCTGCGAATCGGCGATGACTGGAACGCAATCCGGATCATCGCCCTGTCGCAGAGCAACCCGCTGAAAGCTATTGCCGAGCTCGTCGAGAACAGCATCGACGCGCACGCGCGAAAGATCACGATCACGCGTGGTCGGGAGCACGGCGAACACTATCTCGCCATCCGCGACGATGGCGATGGCGTTCCGCGCGATGCTAACGGCATTCCCGATTTCCGCTACGTCGCCACGCACATCTGCGATTCGGTGAAGCGTCGTCTGAAGTCCCAGGGGACGGGAGCGGGGATCCAGGGCGAGTTTGGCATTGGCTTACTGAGCTTCTGGACGGTTGGCGAGCGGCTCGTCATGACCTCTACCGGCAGCGACCAGCGCGCCTACCAGATGACCATGAACAAGGGGGATCCCAGCTATGAGATGAGCCCCCGGCGCGTGCTGTTCGCCGAGCGCGGCACGGAGGTTCGCATCTCGCCGCTCCTCGAAGGCATTCGTACACTGAGCGGGGAGAAGATCCAGTGGTATCTCGCCTCGGAGCTGCGCGATCGTATTCGCAGCTCCGGAGTGCGCATCAGCGTCATCGATAAGCTGGCGCGCAAACAACTCGAGGTCGAGCCGCGACAGTTCGATGGTCGCCTCCTGCATCAGCTGCCGTCGGTCCGCACCTCGTACGGCGATGCCTATGTGGAACTGTATGTGACCGAGCCCGCGGAGTCCTCGCGCGTTGCGCTGTACCGCTCCGGCACGCGTGTGGTCGAGGTGCTCGGCTCTCTTCCAGGTCTCGAACATGCTCCCTGGACGTCGAGCTATCTCGAGGGCCTCATCGATGTGCCCTTTCTGAACGTCACGCCGGGCACGCGCAGCGGCATCATCCACGATGAGCGCTATGCGGCGCTGTGCGAGGCCCTGGGGCCGCTTGAGGAACATCTGAATGCGCTGATTGCCGAGCAGCAACGCGCGGAGGAGGAGCAGGCGAGCCAGCAGCTCATGCGCGCCATTCAGCGCGCCTTTCGCGAGGCACTGCTGGCCCTGCCGCCGGAGGAGTACGACTGGTTCGACGTGCACGCGCGCTCAGGCCGGCGGGGCGAGGCGCGTCGTTCGGGCGAGAACGGCAAAGCGCTCGGGGCTTTGCCGGAGGATCAAGTGCTGGGCGCGGCCGAACCGGAGCCCGCGGCAGAGCCACAGCGCCAGTTCTTCGAGCACGCAGGATCGCTCTTCAGTGTCGTTGTCTCGCCCGCGGCGAGCACGATTGCCGTGAACGCCTCCCGCTATTTCAAAGCGCTGCCGCGCGATCGGTCCAGACGCCGAGTGACAGACGACCTGCAATTCCGCTGGGAAATCATCGAAGGTGGGGGCACCCTCGCGAGTGAGCACGATCAGGAGATCAGTTTTCAGGCACCGGCGACGCCTGGACTCGTGCGATTGCGCGCCACCGTGAGGCAGCGCGATGTCACCTGTTCCGCGGAAGCGCTCATTACTGTGACCGACAGCCTCGTCCCCTCCACTGGTTCAGGGGTGATCGATGCACGCGGTCTTCCCGGATACACCTTCGAGCGTGCGTCCGGCGAATTATGGCGCTCCCGCTTCGATGCGACGCGCAACGTGATCGTCGTGAACAACGGCCATCGCGATTTCGTGTTCGCCTCGCGTACCCAGGCGCTCAAACTGCGCTATCTCGTAAGGCTCTATGTCAAGGAGCTCGTGCTGCGAAATTTTAGCGGCGCTCCCGGGGATCAGCTTCTCGAGCGCATGATCGAGCTGTCGCTCTAT
>CAWASQ010000032.1:0-83407 GCA_963784465.1 uncultured Verrucomicrobiae bacterium | reverse complement strand
CCGATAACGGCCATGCTCTCCAACGGCTCGAGCTTCGACTTCCACGAAGCGCGCTTCTCCGCACCGGTTCTGCTTTCCCAGCCAACTCGCTGAAGATTAAACAGGCTTACTTCCTCGCGACGGCAAAATTCCGCACGCGTCAATCCGCTCTCCCGTATACTGCTCGACAACTCGCGTCTTCTCCTCCGCGCTGAAGCGCCGACGAGGCCTCCCGGTTTTTTCATTCTCGTTTTCCATTTGCGGAACTATCCCAAATCCCGCCGCCCCTCGAATAGTTGGCTTTGCCTATGCGGATACCGAGCAGCCGATCAGCCAATGCCGGCGCGCCAATGCGCCAATGGCGCATTGCTACCGAAAAGAAAATGCCCAGCCCCGGCCTTTCGACTGGAGCTGGGCAGAAACTCTGGCAACTACCTACTCTCGCACAAGCTATACAAGCACTACCATCGGAGCTATGGCGTTTCACTTCCGTGTTCGGGATGGGAACGGGTGGGGCCACCACGCAAAGGTCACCAGACGATGGAAATTTGAAATTCCCAAATTCCAGATGCCTGGCATCACTCATTGCCATCTTTCAAGAGAACGTGACCGCTCTCTGACAACCGCATACATGGGCAAACCCGCTTCCTCAACAATCTTGAATCTGCATGAAGCTGATCGAAGAATAAAAAAAGCCAAACGAATATTAGTAGTTCTAAGCTGAACACATTACTGCGCTTACACCCGAAGCCTATCAACGTCGTAGTCTTCCACGATCCTTCAGGGAAAATTCATCTTGGGAGGGGCTTGGCGCTTAGATGCTTTCAGCGCTTATCCCTTCCGCACATAGCTACCCGGCCATGCCCTTGACAGGACAACCGGTACACCAGAGGTGCGTCATTCCCGGTCCTCTCGTACTAGGAATGAACCCCTCAATTTTCCTGCGCCCACAGAGGATAGAGGACCGAACTGTCTCGCGACGTTCTGAACCCAGCTCGCGTGCCGCTTTAACCGGCGAACAGCCGGACCCTTGGGACCTTCTCCAGCCCCAGGATGCGATGAGCCGACATCGAGGTGCCAAACCTTCCGTCGATATGAACTCTTGGATGATCAGCCTGTTATCCCTAGCGTACCTTTTATCCGTTGAGCGACGGCAATTCCACATTCAACCGCCGGATCACTTAGGCCTACTTTCGTATCTGCTCGACTTGTAGGTCTCACAGTTAGGCTGGCTTATGCCTATGTACTCGACACCCGATTACCAACCGTGCTGAGCCAACCTTCGCGCTCCTCCGTTACTCTTTGGGAGGATACCGCCCCAGTAAAACTGACCGGCTGACAGTGTCTCCCGCCCGGATTCACGGGTCGAGGTTAGATCTCTCCAACACCAAAGGGTGGTGTTTCATTGTCGGCTCCGCATCCCCCTAAAGAGATGACATCAAAGTCTCCCACTTACGCTAAGCATGAAAATCGAAAAAACAGTAACAGCTTACAGTTAAGGTGCATAGGGTCTTTCCGTCCTTCTGCGGGTAGGCGGCATCTTCACCGCCATTACAACTTCACTGAGCTCCTCGTTGAGACAGCGGTCAACTCGTTACACGATTCGTGCAGGTCGGAACTTACCCGACAAGGAATTTCGCTACCTTAGGACCGTTATAGTTACGGCCGACATTCACGGGGACTTGGGCTCAAAGCTTCGCCTTGCGGCTAACCTCTTACCGTAATCTTTCCGCATTGGTCACGTGTCACATCCTATACTTCGTCTTGCGACTTGGCAGAATGCTGTGTTTTTGCTAAACAGTCGGTTGACCCATTTCACTGCGACCCGCTTGCGACGGGCACCCCTTCTTCCGAAGTTACGGGGCTAGATTGCCGAGTTCCTTAACGAGGTTTCACTCTTGCGCCTTGGTATATTCTACCCACCCACCTGTGTCGGTTTGCGGTACGGGCGCCTTAGTATACGCTGGAGCTTTTCTTGGCTGGCTGTTTAAAGAATCCGCTTCGGCCGAAGCCTCCACGTCCCCTGCTCGCGAGGACCGCCACTTTCAATCGGCGGCTTTTCTCCCAACCAGCGTCCCTTCAGGTTAAATTTCGGCGGTGCAGGAATATTAACCTGCTTGTCCATCGTCTACGCCCTTCGGCCTCGACTTAGGTCCCGACTAACCCTGGGAGGACGAACGTTCCCCAGGAAACCTTGGGTTTACGGCGGCCAGGAATTTCACCTGGCTTATCGCTACTCATGTCTGCATCCTCACTTCTCAGCACTCCACGGTCAGTTGCCCCGCTGCTTCGACGCGTTGAGAACGCTCCCCTACCACGCCCCGGCTTGCAGCCGGAGACATCCAGAGCTTCGGTATAACGCTTATCGCCAATCATTTTCGGCGCGAAATCACTCGATGAGTCAGCTATTACGCACTGTTTAAATGGTGGCTGCCTCTAAGCCAACATCCTCACTGTCTAAGTATCTTCACATCCTTTCCACTAAGCATCATTTAGGCACCTTAGCTGCTGATCTGGGTTGTTTCCCTCTCGACGATGAAGCTTATCCCACACGGACTGCCTCCCTTGTTACACCCTGCGGTATTCGGAGTTTGATTGAATTCGGTACCCGGGTATGGGCCCTAGTTCATTCAGTGCTCTACCTCCGCAGGTCAGCACACGAGGCTGCACCTCAATACATTTCGGGGAGAACCAGCTATCACGGGGTTTGATTAGCCTTTCACTCCTACCCACAGCTCATCCGAGAACTTTTCAACGTTCACCGGTTCGGTCCTTCACGCCGTATTACCGGCGCTTCATCCTGGCCATGGGTAGATCACCTCCGCTTCGGGTCTAGCACCAGCAACTGATCGCCCATTTCGGACTCGCTTTCGCTTCGCCTCCACCCCAGAAGGGCTTAGGCTTGCCACTGACACTAACTCGCAGACTCATTAAGCAAAAGGCACGCCATCACCCTTGCGGGCTCTGACACCTTGTAAGCACACGATTTCAGGTTCTATTTCACTCCGCTCACAGCGGTTCTTTTCACCTTTCCCTCGCGGTACTTGTTCACTATCGGTCGCCAACTAGTATTTAGCCTTACGCCGTGGTCGGCGTAGATTCATGCGACGTTTCACGTGTGTCGCATTACTCAGGAATTCCCTAGGGTGCTCGGGTTTTCGGTTACGGGCCTTTCACCCTCTCTGGAGCGACTTTCCATCCGCTTCATCCTAACCGTTGCACTCCCACGACGGGCTCCTACAACCCCGGGAGCAAGCTCCCGGGTTTGGGCTTTTCCGCTTTCGCTCGCCACTACTGACGGAATCGCATTCGCTTTCTTTTCCTCCGGTTACTGAGATGTTTCACTTCACCGGGTATTGCGTGCTCCGATCTATGAATTCAATCGGAGACGATCCGGTATTGACCCGGAACAGGTTACCCCATTCGGAAATCCGCGGGTCAGAGCGTACTTGCCGCTCACCGAGGCTTATCGCAGCTTATCACGTCCTTCATCGCCTGTTGGCACCAAGGCATCCATCATGTGCTCTTAGTAGCTTTCATTTCTTCGATATTTGGAAATCTCTAATTTGTGCAACCACCGTGTCCGCCGATGGCGGAGCAGCGATTGCGCAGACTCAGCAAATTGTTGAAGTTGCATTTAATTTGCCCTGTATGCGGATGTCAAAGAGCTTGCTGCGGGACTGGCCTGCAGCGGCTTGACGCTTGTTCGGTTTTTCGAACCGGCGACAAAATTCAAAACGTTTTTCTCAAGGGAGGGATTTGTCAGCGCACTGGTGGGCCTGATAGGACTCGAACCTATGACCCTGCGCTTATCAAGCGCATGCTCTAACCAACTGAGCTACAGGCCCATGGGTTGGTTGATAGCGTATGGTTGATTGTTGATAGAGGATTTCTGTCCATCAACCATCAACTCTCAACCATCAACTCTGTCGGAAATGGAGGCAAGGGGATTCGAACCCCTGACATCCAGCTTGCAAAGCTGGCGCTCTACCAACTGAGCTATGCCCCCGTTACGTTGAGTGTTGAGTGTTGATGGTTGAGAGACTCCATCTCTCAACACTCAACTTTCAACTCTCAACTGGAAGAGCAGTTGCCAGAAGGTCGTTGATTCAGCAAACACTGGATGGTGCGTTCTTCCTGTATTCCGACCTACGGAGCTTTCGGTCCATAGGATTTTCTTCCGCCGATGAGCGGAATCAGACTCACCGTGCCGCGACAGAGTCGCGGGGTAGGCGTTACTCCTTAGAAAGGAGGTGATCCAGCCGCAGGTTCCCCTACGGCTACCTTGTTACGACTTCATCCCAGTTACCGCTCATACCTTAGGACGCTGCCTCCTTGCGGTTAGCGCGCGTACTTCGGGTACAAACGACTCCCATGATGTGACGGGCGGTGTGTACAAGGCCCGGGAACGTATTCACGGCGCCGTAGCTGATGCGCCATTACTAGCGATTCCGGCTTCATGGAGGCGAGTTGCAGCCTCCAATCCGAACTGGGCCCAGTTTTAGAGATTTCCTCCACCTCGCGGATTCGGTTCGTTCTGTACTGGGCATTGTAGTACGTGTGCAGCCCTGGCCGTAAGGGCCATACTGACTTGACGTCATCCCCACCTTCCTCCCCGTTTCACAGGGCAGTCTGTCCAGAGATCCCTTGCGGGCAACAGGACACAGGGGTTGCGCTCGTTGCGGGACTTAACCCAACATCTCACGACACGAGCTGACGACAGCCATGCAGCACCTGTGCAAAGTGCTGATATTGCTACCAGCTACCCGGCTTTCACCGGGGACACAATGCATGTCAAGGCCAGGTAAGGTTCTTCGCGTTGCATCGAATTAAGCCACATACTCCACCGCTTGTGCGGGCCCCCGTCAATTTCTTTGAGTTTTAATCTTGCGACCGTACTTCCCAGGCGGCACGTTTAACGCGTTAGCTCCGGCACGGACAGGGGTCGAACTCCGCCCACACCAAACGTGCACCGTTTACTGCCAGGACTACCGGGGTATCTAATCCCGTTTGCTCCCCTGGCCTTCGTGCCTCAGTGTCAGGAACTGCCCAGAGATCCGCCTTCGCCACTGGTCTTCCTCACGATATCTACGCATTTCACTGCTACACCGTGAATTCCGATCTCCTCTACAGTCCTCAAGTAACGCAGTATCCGGTGCAATTTCGGAGTTGAGCTCCGAGATTTCACACCAGACTTGCGCCACCACCTACGCACCCTTTACGCCCAATGAATCCGAACAACGCTTGAGACCTCTGTATTACCGCGGCTGCTGGCACAGAGTTAGCCGTCTCTTCCTCTTGCGGGTACCTATCACTTGCTTGTTCCCGCATGACAGGAGTTTACAACCCGAAGGCCTTCATCCTCCACGCGGCGTCGCTCCATCAGGGTTTCCCCCATTGTGAAAAATTCTCGACTGCTGCCACCCGTAGGTGTCTGGACCGTATCTCAGTTCCAGTGTGGCTGGTCGTCCTCTCAGACCAGCTACCCGTCATAGCCATGGTGGGCCGTTACCCCGCCATCTAGCTGATAGGCCGCGAGCTCATCAGGAAGCGCATTGCTGCTTTGGCTTTTCCTCCAATCGAAGGATGGCCACATGCGGTATTAATTCGCCTTTCGGCGAGCTATCCCCCACTTCCCGGCAGATTGCTCACGTGTTACGCACCCGTGCGCCACTGAACCAAGCCTGTATTGCTACAAACCTGGTCCCGTTCGACTTGCATGTCTTATCCACGCCGCCAGCGTTCGTTCTGAGCCAGAATCAAACTCTCCGTGGAAAGTTTCTCCCCTCCTGCTAAAGGCGGGAAGTTCCGGCTTTTATTCTGCCGACCCGATTGTGAGAAACACTGCGAGTCGACGATAGCCGTCAAATTTCAAATTTCGAAACCGACGAAAGAACGCACTATCCAGCATTTGCTGAATGTGTTTGTGCTGAAAACGTTCTGAATTTTGCCATGCCGGCAAAACCAGAATCAAGCTGTCAAAAAACAACGCTCAGCGGGCTCTTTCGGTGCTTTCCGGCGACGACAAAGCCGATGGAATCGGCACACATCGTCGGCGCAAACCAGCGAGGTCAGCGCCCGCGAGAACTCTTGCCCGCTTTTCAGCTTCTGTGCCGTGCGGGGTAACTAACTTACCGCACGTGGAGACTTCGTCAACGGGGTTTTGACACTTTGAGGAAAATTTTTCGGGACGTAATGGCTTGACAGCAATGCGACAGAGGCGCTCCGCAGCCCGATGGACGCGCAGGCACCGTCGGCTGACGGGCAACTCTACTCCCCTCCAAACCACTCCGTGTGGAAGAATTCCCCGGACGGCTTGTCGACTCGTTCGTAGGTATGCGCGCCGAAATAATCGCGCTGGGCCTGCAGGAGATTCGCCGGAAGCCGTTCAGCACGGTAGCTATCGTAGTAACTGAGGGCGGCACTGAAAGCCGGTGCCGCCACGCCGTATTCGATAGCGGTCTGGATCGCGTAGCGCCAACGGGCTTGCGACTTGGCGATAATGTCGCAAAAGTAGGGATCGAGGATCAGATTTTTCAGGGTGGGGTTGCGACGATAGGCTGCAGTGATGTGATTGAGGAAGTGCGCGCGAATGATACAGCCTCCACGCCAGATCGAGGCGATATCGCCAAAATTGAGGTTCCAGTCGTAGAGCTTGCCGGCTGCGCCGAGTTGAACAAATCCCTGAGCATAGCTGATGATCTTGCTGGCGTAGAGCGCGTCCCTGACAGCATCGACGAGCTCGGCGCGGTTGCCAGAAAACTGCTTCGGAGAGGGAGCTGGCAGGACTTTGCTCGCTTCGACGCGTTCTTCCTTCAATGAGCTGAGAATCCGGGCCTCAACGGCACTGCCTATCACTGACAAGGGTATGGACATTTCCACGGCATGACCGACGGTCCATTTGCCGGTTCCCTTCTGGCCGGCTTTATCAAGAATGACGTCCACCAACGGCTGGCCGGTCTCCTGGTCCTTTTTCGCGAAGATGTTCGCCGTAATTTCGATCAGGAACGAGTTCAACTGTCCTTTGTTCCATTCGCCGAATATTTGCGCGAATTCCTCGGCGCCCGGGTTGACGACAGCCTTGAGAATCGCGTAGGCCTCGCAGATCAGCTGCATATCGCCGTACTCGATGCCGTTGTGAACCATTTTCACATAATGCCCGGCCCCATCGGGCCCCATATGGCGGCAGCACGGCTCGCCTTCGGCCACAGCCGCGATCTTCGTGTAGATTGGCGCCAGGGCCTCCCAGCCTTCCTTTGACCCTCCCGGCATGATCGAAGGGCCCTTCAAAGCCCCCTCCTCGCCCCCGCTGACGCCGACGCCGAAAAAGTGAATGCCCTTTTCCTTGAGCGCCTTCTCCCGCCGCTGAGTATCGGTCCAAAGAGAATTGCCCCCATCGATGATGATGTCTCCCGGCTCCAGGAGCGGCACAAGCTGGTCGATGACAGCGTCCACCGGAGCTCCGGCCTTGACCATTATCTGAGCCTTGCGAGGCCGGGCCAGCGTTCGCACGAACTCCTCGAGGGTTCTTGTGGCCACGATGTTCTTCCCCCGGGCGCGTCCCGAGGCAAACTTTTCAGTCACGGCGGTGGTGCGATTGAAGACGCTGACTTGAAAACCTCTGCTCTCCATGTTGAGGACGAGATTTTCGCCCATCACGGCGAGGCCGATTAATCCGATATCGCTTTGATTCATGTCATGAAGTGTGCGGAAATGTGCGTAGCACTTTAGTCGCCGGGACGGAGTCAAGACAACTTGCAAATGAACCTGCCGAATATCCTCACGCTGCTCCGACTCGGATTGACGGTAGTTCTTGTTGTCAGCCTTTCCGTGCAGTATCCGGCACATCTCACGATTGCCCTGCTTGTCTTCCTTATCGCGTCTCTGACGGACTATTTGGACGGAGTGATCGCGCGGAGATGGAACCTGATCACCGACTTCGGAAAGCTCATGGATCCGCTTGCAGACAAGATTCTCACAGCCTCGGCCTTCATTTGCCTGATCCCTTACAAGGCCCTGCCGGCGTGGGTGGTAATAATCATCATCAGCCGCGAATTCCTGATTACGGGTCTGCGCCTGCTTGCCAGCTCCAAGGGCGTCATTCTCCCCGCCGAGAAGCTTGGTAAACACAAGACCGCCTGGCAGATGATCACGATCGTCTTTTTCCTCGCGCTTCTCTCCCTGCGCCATTTTCCCCTCGGAGGCTCACCGACGGTTGACTGGCTTTGGAGCTCCGGGGGAACCCTCCTCGTGACAATTACCGTTGCTCTAACTCTCTTTTCAGGTTCGGCATATCTTTGGAAGAATCGCGGACTTTTGCGTCCTTAGCCATACCCAGGGAAAGAATAGCTCGAGCCCCGGGAAGGAACACCAAAAAAAAACCGCTACGCAACCGCCTGTGAGCGCCATATCGCCAGAGCGACGCATGCGGCCAGCGAGATGCCCATTTGGTACAGCACGATCGCGCCCTTCCCTTCCGGTCTTGGGAAGTGACAGGTTCAGTTCATTTTAAATTGAACTTCTGGGCCGAAAGCTTCATCGTCGGTTCATGCGTGAGCTGACAAGCGCCGACAGTGCCTCCGACGTGGCACAGTCCGCCCTGGAGCGCGAATTTGTCGCCATATTCTCCGATCTGGCGGATCTTTTCGGCAATCCTCGTTCTCACGGAGCGATCTACGGTCTTCTTTTCTCCTCGGAAAGACCTCTTTCGATGGATGAAATCATCGCCCGGATCGGAATCAGCAAAGGGTCGGCGAGCCAGGGATTGCGCCAACTGGAGGAGCTAGGTGTGGTTTCTCGCGCGCGGGAAAGTGGCGAGCGGACTCATGTCTACACCGCGAGAATCGAGCTCAAACCGTTGCTGACCGGCTTTCTCGAGAAGCGTCTGGCACCTCGCATCGCATCTGGCGCCGGCCGCCTGCAGCGCCTTGAAAAGCTGCTCCCCATGTTGCCTTCGAATTCTCGCCGGACCGCTCGTCTTCGCTTGCAAAGAATTACAAAGTGGCACAAGTGCCGCGTTCTCTCTGTTGCCTCTGGCGCAAAAGCTGTTACAGGCGATTGAATCCGTTCCGCCCATGCGGAAAGACGACAACCTATCGCTGCCTGAGTGGTCTCCGGGAATGGAGCGACCAAGGGCGGTAGCTTCACCTCAAACGAGGCACTCATCCCACGCGACTCCCATCTCACCTTCCGAACTCCAAAGTCTCTGCCTCTCAGTCATCATGCCAGTCTACAACGAGGAACAAACGCTGGGTGAGATCATCGAGGCGGTGCTGAGGCAGCCGCTTGTCGCCCAGCTGATCTGCGTTGATGACTGTTCAGTGGATGACACTCGAGCCATACTGGAGGAATACGCGAAGGCCGACCCGCGCCTGAAGCTTCTGCGTCACAGCGTCAATCGGGGAAAGGGCGCGGCATTGCGCACGGGTATTGCGGCTGCGACCTCGCCGATCGTCGTGATCCAGGATGCGGATCTTGAGTACGATCCGAAGGAATACCCAAAACTGATTGCTCCTATCTTGGAAGGGCGGGCCGATGTCGTCTTCGGCTCGCGATTTATCGGTTCCGAGGAGCATCGTGTGCTCTACTTTTGGCACTCTGTCGGAAACAGGCTCCTGACCCTTGCCTCGAACATGTTCACCAATCTCAATCTCACGGACATGGAGACCTGCTACAAGACCTTCCGGCGGGAGATCATTCAACGTATCAAAATTGAGGAAGATCGCTTTGGCTTCGAACCCGAGATCACCGCCAAGGTCGCCCGGATGAACGCCCGCATCTACGAGATCGCGATCTCCTATCATGGCAGGACCTACGCCGAGGGTAAAAAGATCCGCGGCTGGGATGGCGTGAGAGCCATGTGGTGCATTGTCAAATACAATCTCTTCCGATGAAGCCGGCCGGTGAGGGCATCAAGCTTGTCATGAAAGCTTCCGATATGCCCGTTCTTCCGAGGTTACCCGGCTTGAGGCAGAGCATCTTCATCTCCCTGGCCCTCAGCAAACCCTGGATGCAGTATGATTTCGGGTGATTCCATTTCAGATATTCAACGGTACCCTGTGGCTATCGCGGCAAAAGTCGGCGAATTCCTCCAGGGTGTCACGCGCGATGGCAGCCCATTTCTCTACAGTGCAACAATTGTATCTCCGGCCTTTACAACGCGCGCTTTGGCACGGCCTGCTTCCTCCTTTCGTGTTTTGAAGGGAGATCAGCCCGACAGGAACGCTGAAAAAACAGAACGCGCAATCCGCAGTCTTTTGGCACAAAGCCGCGTCGAGCAACCCTGGCATTTTGAAGTCAGAATAAGGAACTCATTGCCATCCGCGAAAGGGTTGGGATCGTCCAGCGCGGACATGGCGGCCGGACTCCTCGCAGTGGCAGGGTGCCTTTCGCTCCACGTGACGGAGAAGGAGCTCTTTTCGGTCATGTGCGCAGTGGAGCGCTCCGACTTTCTCTTTTGGCCCGATGCGCTCGTATGCGCAAATCCTCTGTCGGCCGAATTTTCCATTCAAGGACCAATTCCCCGGCTTTCGCTTGTCGCATGGGACAGCGAGCCTGAGCGCAGAATTGCAACGGAAGCGGTTGCCTATTTGGACTACCGCCGGAGTCGTTACGCGTCGGAATACGCGGATCTTGCCAGTTGCTGTAACAGTGGGGAAACCGTCGCTTTGCTGCATGCGGTGACACGTTCTGCCGAGATCAACCAGGAACTGCTCCCAAAACCCTGCTTTGGCTGGGCTCGAAAAATTGCCAGGCAATTCGAAGCGGGGCTCCTAGTCGCCCACAGCGGAACGTTCATGGCTTTTGCGATTCCGCGCGACGAGGGCGGTATTGACCGGCTTTTAGGGCTGCAGGAAACGCTGCGCTCCAAGGGTTTGGATCCCTGTCTTTTCCAAACCCGGAGGGGCGGGGACGACGCTTCGTCGGGGATATATAGCGCAACGTCACCACAGCTCTTCCAAGATTGACAAACCGGCGCTTTCTGATTCCCTTAGCGCCAGTTTTTTGACAGCTCAAGACGATCCGTGGATTCAGGGAAGACCGTGAGAACCGGTCACAGTTACGCTGCGGTATCAAGTTGCAATTCTTCACCGGAAGCTGAACCCCTTCCGGAAAAGTCAATCAACCCGCCGGGTTGGTGAAGGCTGAAGAAAAGGCTTCCTCCCAACCGAGGAGTAGACTTGGAGTCCGAATACCTGGCCGCGGATTTTCACTGCGCGTTGTCGCAAGACAATTGCGAAAAAGCTTCATCGTAAAATGAAGAGTGAGAACATAAAATTTGACACCGAAAAAAGCGAAACGCCGCGCACGCTTCGGATTCATGCCGATGGATTTTGCAGCGATGGGAGGCAACTGATTCAGTCCGATATTTCCGCGCGGGCGTTGGACGAAATCAACCGGAAGACCAAACCTTCCGGTTCGCTGGGCATGCTGGAAACGCTCTCCGTCCGGCTGGCGGACCTGCAACAAACCTTGGAGCCGAGGCTGCGCCAAAAGCGCATCTGCGTATACGCGGGATGCCACGGTGTCACTGCGGAGGGGGTAAGCGCCTACCCCGACCAAGTGACGGAGCAGATGGTCCTAAATTTCCTGAGCGGCGGCGCGGCGATCAATGTCCTCGCGCGCCACGGAAGCATTCAATTGCACGTCGTTGATGCGGGTGTCGGTGGCGATTGGCCGACGGAATTGCTGCGGCAGCCGAATTTCTTTTCGCGCAGCGTCCGCCGGGGCACGCGGAATTTCTATCGGGAACCCGCCATGACAGACGCGGAGTGCGAGCAAGCGATAGAGATCGGCCGCGAGCAAGTCAGGCTCGCCGTCGAGGCTGGAATTGATGTGCTGGGAATCGGCGAAATGGGCATCGGCAACACGACCGCTGCGTCAGCTTTAGTGGTGGCACTATTGGGATTCGATGCGGAGAAAGCGGTTGGTCGAGGCACAGGTATCAGCAATGCCGTGCTCACACCACAAAGTTGAAGTGGTGGAAGGAGCTGTAAAGAAACACGACGCGCAAGCCATCGAGCCGCGGGGGCGATACTGGCTGCGAGCCATCGGCGGATACGAGATCGCGGCGATGACTGGAACGGTCCTCGAAGCTGGCAGGGTGCGCATGCCGCTTGTGGTCGATGGCTTTATTGCCACCGCCGCCGCGGCTGCAGCTTTCGACATCGACCCGGCATGCCGCGAGGTCTGTTTCTTCAGCCATCGTTCGGACGAGCAGGCGCACGGCAATACGCTGAAAGCGTTGGGGGTGGAACCGATTCTCGACTTAAAAATGAGGCTCGGTGAAGGCACCGGCGCGGCGCTGGCAATGCATCTCCTGGAAGCTTCCGCAAAGATTTTATGCGAGATGGCGACCTTCGACTCCGCAGCTATTTCCGGTGCGATCGACTCGCGGGGATGAACGCTCGTCCCATCACCGGCGGCATGAGGCAGCAGCTCAATTCCTTTCTGGGAGCTGTCGTGTTCTTGACGCGGATTCCGGTGGGCAGTCTTTACGATTTCCGGCGCGAGGAACTCTCCCGCTCGCTGGTTTACTTTCCCATTGTGGGAATGGTCGTGGGGGTGGCCGGTGGGGTGGTCCTCATGGCTGGCCATTTGTTCCTGCCCTCATTGATCGCAGTTCTCTTGTGCATGGCGGCGACAGTTGCGATAACGGGCGGAATCCATGAAGACGGGCTGGCGGATGCGGCCGACGGCTTGTTTGGAGGCCGGAATGCTGCGCGCTGTCTGGAGATCATGAAGGACAGCCGGCTCGGCACGTTCGGCGCGCTGGCGCTCTGGTTCTCGCTGACGGGCAAATTGCTGTTGTTAAACAGCCTGTCGGAGCGGGATAAGTGGCTGGCGTTCGCCGCCCTTGTCACGGCGCATACACTCGGACGCGGGGCTTGCGTGGCGCTGCTCTACTCTTGTCCGTATGTTCGAGTGGAGGGATCGAAAGCAAAGCTGTTTGGCGACGGTGTGAGGCGGGGACAACTCGTGCTGGCTCTTGCATTCTCGGCAGCGCTGGCTTTTGCGCTCACGGACCTTGAAGCCGCTTCGTGTGTCCTGGCCGCGATACTTGTGACGGCAGTCGCTGGCATTTATTTCAAACAAAAGATCGGTGGCGTGACCGGCGATTGCCTGGGAGCGGCCAATCAGTTGGTGGAACTGGCATGCTATCTCGTGCTGGCGGCCCAACTTCGGTTAGCGAACACTTAAAACAATGTTGCTCCGCCTTTTGCGCCATCCATCGACCGTATCGAGCGAAGAACAGTGCGTCGGACACACTGATGTGGCCCTTTCCGCCGAAAGTCTTCCAGCGATCGAGCAACATCGCGGAAGAGCCACGCGCGCGAAGACGGGTCGAATTTTACCCGGCGATTTGCTGCGTTGCCGGGTATGGGCGGGCGCTTTCGTAGCGAGCCTGGACATTTATCTGGAGCCTCATGCAATCTGGCGAGGGTTCGAACCGGAAGTGTCCTGCGGCAGTCCTACCGGCCTTCGCTGGAAGGATGACAATTGGAACGTCGTGCCCGATGCGCTCCATCGGGCGATCGAGGTGGAGGTCCCGCCATGAGAGCCCTTTTCCATTTTGTGATCGGCGGCAGCCGAAGCGGAAAGAGCCTGCATGCGGAAAGCGTGGCGGCGGCTTCCGGCTTGCCGGTTTCATACCTCGCGACGTATTGCACGGAGGAGGCCGACCACGAAATGCGCGCGCGCATCGAACTGCACCGGCAGCGCCGTCCCAGCCACTGGAAAACCATCGAAAATCGGTACGATCTGCGGAATCAAATTCTCGAAAATGAGGGGCATCTTTTGCTGGTGGATTGCCTCACTCTCTGGCTTTCGTTTCAGCAAGTGCAGGCGCGCTCCGCGGAGGGCATCCTGGAGGAGTTGGAGCAGGCGATGCAGACCGCCGTTCAGCACGAGCGTGCGCTGATCGTCGTGAGCAACGAAGTCGGGACTGGCCTGGTTCCTTCGACGTCGGAGGGTCGCAACTTCCGCGATTTATGCGGCTCCGCGAACCAGCTTGTCGCGGGCTATGCGACCACGGTGGAATATTTGGTGGCTGGCTTGCCATTGGTGCTGAAAGGAGGCTGCTAGCCATGTCCCAGGCCTTTCATGGCGGCCGACTATCTGAGGCCGCGAGAGAGTTCGGGCTGCCGCAGGACGCTTTCATTGATTTCAGCGCGAACATCAATGTGCTCGCGCCCGTCGTCTCGCTGGCCGCTTGGGAGAAATGGCGCGCTCAAATCGCGCGCTACCCCGAAGCCGATGCCGGCAGCCTTCGCGATAGACTCGCATGCCTGCATGACGTGGACGCCGACCACATTCTGCCGACCGGCGGTGCCATCGAGGCGCTGTATCTTGCGGCAAGGCTTTTTGCCCGCTGCAAAATCGGCATCATTGAACCGGCGTTTAGCGACTATCACCGCGCATTTCAAGCCGCCGATTGCGAGCCGGAAAGGATCGTGTTGGCTCGCGAGATGTGGCACGCGCCAATCAGCGCGTGGGAGCACCTGCTTGATCCGCTCGACGTGGTAGTGCTCGGCAATCCGAACAATCCGACCGGCGCGCTCCAGACGCGAAAAGAGTGGCTCGCCCTGCTCGAAAAACCATGGCCGCGCCCAAAGACATGGCTCTTGGATGAGGCGTTCATGGAGTTCGTCGCCGATCACGAACAGGAAACACTCCTGCCGATCTTAAGCGAATACCGATCGCTCATTGTACTGCGTTCGCTGACAAAAAGCTGGCGCATTCCGGGACTGCGCCTGGGATTTTTGGTGACGTCGAACGCTGCATGGATGGAGCGCCTCCGCATAATTCACCCGCCCTGGAGCATCAATGCCGTGGCACAGGCATGGTCGGCAGAGTATTTAACGCCCAAAAATCATGCGCAACTCCTCGACGGGCTTCGCCAATTTCCAAGAACAAGAAGCCGGTTCGAAGCCGGGTTGTCCCGGATTGCGGGTCTTCGCGTCTATCCGTCCGCCGCCAATTTCCTGCTCGTGGAGCTACTGGATCCGTCGCTCGATGCCTCGCGCGTTTACCGCGAATTGGGGCGCCGCGGACTGCTCGTGCGCGTATGCGATTCGTTTCACGGCATGCCGAAGGGACGCTTCATCCGTGTCGCCGTCAGGACAGAAGAGGATAACCACCGGCTCGCGCGAGAGCTCGCCGCGATCTGCATCGCGCTGAATCGGAGGGCGGCATGAAAGCGATCTCGGTCCTCGGCACTTCGTCGAACAGCGGCAAGAGCTGGCTCGCGACCGCGCTCTGCGCATGGCTGCGGCGCAAAGGTTTGAGGGTCGCGCCGTTCAAGGCGCAAAACATGTCCAACAATTCCTACGCCACGCTCGACGGCGGCGAAATCGGGCGCGCGCAAGCGGCACAGGCAGAAGCCTGCGGACTGCTCCCGACCGTGGATATGAATCCCATTTTACTCAAACCATCCGGCCTTGCAGGCTCGCAGTTAGTAGTGCGCGGCCGCGCGCGAGGGCATATGAAAGCCGCCGAATATTACGACCTGGTCGAGGAGCTCTGGCCGATGGTTTGCGAGACTTTGGAGCATTGGAAAAGAAAGTGCGACGTGCTGGTATTGGAGGGCGCGGGCAGTCCGGTCGAGCTCAATTTGATGTCGCGCGACATTGTGAATTTGCGGCCCATGCGTCATCTCGACGGCAAGTGGCTGCTTGTCTCCGATATTGAGCGGGGCGGCGTCTTCGCGCAGATCGTCGGCACGTGGAGTCTGCTCGAACCTCGCGATCACGCGCGAGGGCTTGGCGTTGCGGTGAACAAATTTCGTGGAGACCTATCGCTCTTTGCCGATGCGGACCGGTATCTGGCCGAAAGGATTCCGCTGCCATACCTTGGCGTGCTTCCGTTTTGCGCCAAGCTTCAGCCGGAGAGCGAAGACAGCCTCTGTCGCGATGCGGAAAAGGGCGGCGCCGGCGACAAGCTGGCGTGGATTCTTTTTCCACATTTGTCGAACTCGCAGGATTGCCAACCGTGGCTGCTCGACGAAGGCGTTCGCGTGCAATGGGCGCGCCAGGCCGATGAGTTGGAGGACGCAAAGGCGATCGTCCTGCCGGGCAGCAAGAACACCATGGCGGACATCGAGTGGCTGCGCGCGACCGGCATGGATCAAGCCGTGACAGCGGCGGCGAAGCGCGGTGTTCCCGTCGTTGGCATTTGCGGCGGCTATCAAATGCTTGGCGAGCGTGTATGCGATCCGGACGGTGTAGCCGGCGAGCGCGGGACTTTGCCGGGGCTGAATCTGCTGCCTATCGAAACGACATTCTCGAAAGAGAAAACCGTCTCGCAGGTCCTCGTTTCGTGGGATGACGACCGGTGGACGGCGTACGAAATCCACATGGGACGGACGCGAGCCACGAGTCCATGCGGCGCGTTCTTGCGAGTGCAGAATGGCGGCATCATGCACGGGGAAGGCTGCCGAAAAGAAAATGTCTGGGGCACCTACATTCACGGCCTGTTTGAATCGTCCGCGGTCCGCGAAGAGTTGGCAAAACGCGCGAACTTTTCGCACTACCGGCCCTCCTCCGTATCGTGGCGACGCCACTTGCAGAGCGTTTACGACGGAATGGCGGATGTCGTGGAGGGGCATCTCAACCTCGAAGAAAGCTGGCGCTATGTTGCGGGTTGATCCTTCTCAAATCTTCATAGCGATTATTCTGGACATCCTGCTCGGCGATCCGCACGCCTGGCCGCACATCGCCCGATCAGCCGGTTGGCTTTCGGTCGCTTACGAAAAATTGCTTACCGCACACCTGCGCCGCAGCGTGCTCCTTGGCATCGTCTTTTGGATTCTCGTGGCGGGCACAATGCTCGCGATTTACGCAGTGGCCTATTGCGTTTGTTCGGCACTGATTCCGCTCGGAGCACAAATTCTCGAGACACTCATCATCTATCAAGCGATTGCGGCCATGGATTTGTCGCGGCATGTCAAAGCGATCATCGTGCCTCTTGCAAATGGAAACCTCGCAGCGGCCCGCAGCCGCCTCGCGTGGATTGTCGGTCGTGACACCGAGGCGCTCAGTGAGTCCGAGATCAGCCGCGCTGCAATCGAGAGCGTGGCTGAGAGCACGACGGACGCGGTGATCGGGCCCCTCTTCTGGACCTTCGTCGCGGGAGCGCCCGGCGCGTTACTATATCGCACGGCGAATACGCTCGACTCTATGGTCGGACACCGGACCGATGCTTACGAAAAATTTGGCAAGGCATCGGCTCGTATCGACGATGCTCTCAACTGGCTGCCGGCTCGAATCTGCGCCGGTGCATTTTGTGTTTTTCGTTCTGCCGTTCGTTGGAAAACGATTCGCCGGGAGGCAGCTGCGCATGCCAGCCCGAATGCCGGATGGGGGGAGGCCGCCATGGCCTACGCGATCGGCGTGCGCTTGGGCGGCGACAATTTTTACGATGGACAATGCGTTCACGGCCCCGTTTTCAATGCGTCGGGCCGGACCACCGCTGCTGCGGATATCGCCTTGAGCCTGGCCTGGATGTGGCGGATTGCCGGTGTGTGTGCCGCCGTTTTTGTCGCGCTCTCGGTTGCGATGAAGTTTTCCCCACTGACATGAGCACCGAATGTCCAAGGCCACGTCTGAAGCGCGGCGCTTTTCAGATCTATACCGGTGAAGGCAAGGGCAAGAGCACGGCATCGATGGGGCTGATGCTGCGCGCACTCGGCTGCGGCTTCCGCGTTTACTATTTGCGGATGATGAAGCCGCGCTGGAAAACGGGCGAACTCGCGATCTGCCCGAATTTGCATCCGAATCTGACTTATAAGAACGTCGAACAGGACTGGATACTTTCGAGAAGCAAAAACATTCCCGAGCATGTGCAAGCAATGCGCTCTGCGCTCTCAAGGGAAATGGATGAGCTGCAATGCGTGCTCACCAGCGGCGAGTATGATCTGGTGATCGTGGATGAAATCAACTACTGCATCCAACGTGAGCTCATTGGGGTCGATCGGGCTCTTGCTCTGGTCCAAGCGCGACCCGCGAACGTGGAGCTCGTTTTCACCGGGCGATATGCCCCGGAAGAATTGATAGCGCGCGCCGGAGTCGTCACCGAGATGCGAAAAATCAAGCACCACTTCGATCAGGGCGTCGAAGCGCGCAGGGGGATTGAATTCTGATGAATGAAACGGCTTCCAGTGGGCTGATTCTTGCGGGCATGCAAAGCAGCGGCGGAAAAACCGCGGTGGTCTGCATGTTGCTTGCCGCTCTCGCGGAACGAGGCCTGCCGGTGCAGCCGTTTAAAGTCGGGCCGGACTTCATTGATCCCGGCTATCACACCCGCTTCGCAGGAACCGCTTCGCGCAATCTGGATGCATGGATGATGGGAAGCGAAGGCATCGCAAGGGAAGCGAATTCGCACGGCTCGGGAAAGATCTCGATCGTCGAAGGCGTGATGGGACTCTTTGATGGGAGTGATGTGCGTTCAGATGAGGGCAGCACGATGGAGGTGGCCCGGCTACTTCGATGGCCCGTGGTGCTGGTGGTGCCGAGCGCCAAGGCCGGACGCTCAGTCGCTGCGGCGCTGCGGGGATTTGTCGAAGAAGCTGGGCATGGCCGGATTGCCGGCGTCATCTTGAACGGGGTAAGCGGAAGCAGTCATGCTGACTACCTGCGCGAGGCAATCAATCCGCTTAAGATTCCCGTTCTTGGAGTCGTTCCGTTCTGTGAGGAGTTGGCCTGGCCGGAAAGGCACTTGGGCTTGCAAGCGAGCCAGGAGCGGGCACTTCCCGTCCGTAAGGAACTCGCTCGACTCGCGGAAAAGCACCTCGATCTGCCGCGAATGTTGGCCATGCTTTCGCCTGCGCCCGCGCAAATAAAGACGGTCTTAAATGGCGTGAGGCCCCTCCGCATCGGCGTGGCAAGGGACGAGGCGTTTCATTTCTATTATGAATCCAATCTTGATTACCTGCGCTGTTGCGGAGCGGAACTCGTGGAATTTTCTCCGATTCATGCTTCTGCGATGCCGCATCGAATCGATGGCGTCGTATTTGGCGGCGGCTTCCCGGAAGTGTATGCGGAGGCTCTTTCGCAAAACGAATCACTGCGCTCGGAGATTCGTTCCGCGATCGATGCGGGCCTGCCGTGCTACGCCGAATGCGGCGGCCTGATGTTGCTTGCCGAAGAGCTCATCGCGCACGACGGCACGCGATACCCGATGGCCGGGGCGGTGCCCGGGGCGGTGGAAATGACCGCCCGTCTCCACCATTTCGGCTACTGCGTTTCCTCCGGCCTTGCGGGCGCGGGCAGCGCAGAGTTTCGCGGCCATGAATTTCATCATTCGCGGTGGCAGGCCGAGACCCAGACGGCGAATCTGTGGACGGTGCGCCGCAACCGGCTTCGCTCGGAACGCCGCGAAGGCTTCGCTCGCCAGAACCTTCATGCTTCGTATGTGCATCTCTATTTTCCCACGAGCGAAGCCGCGCTTCGTCCGCTACTGAGAAAGGCAAGTGCATGATCTGGTGTATTGGCGTGGGCCCGGGCGACCTCGGGTATTTGACTCAACGCGGCAGGGAGCTCATTGAAACCGCAGATGTGATTGCCGGCTTCACGGCTGTAGTCGATCTGGTGCGCCCGTTGATTCGGCAGGGATGTCGCGTCGTCACCATGGGATACAAGGATCAGATGGGAAAATTGCGCGACGTTGCCGCGCTGCACCATCAGGGATTGAAATGCGCCGTGGTTTTCATGGGTGACATCCATTTTTCCGGGTTCCAACTTCTCGAGCGCGTGGAGCGCGTGTGCGGGCATCGGGTGGAGACGGTCGCTGGCATTTCTTCCGCGCAAATTCTCGCGTCGCGCGGCCGCGTTTGCTTTGACGAAACCACGTTCATCACGTTCCACCGGCGGGGCGATCTTGAACCGTTCAAAGAGCACCTCGTGCACGTGTTGGAAGATGGCCGGAACGCGATTGTGATTCCGTGTCCATGGGATTTTATGCCGAAAGACATCGCGGCGTTCCTGCTCTGGCGCGGCATCTCGTCAAACCACCCGACCGAAGTGTGGGAGCGACTCACGCAATCGGAAGCCGCCTGGAGCGGTTCGCTTGCCGCCTGCGCAGCGGACTTCAGTGACATGAGCATCATGCTCATTCGCACGCTGAACCCGATGCCGAGCCAAATCGAAGCGGAGGTGAAGGCATGATCGCTACACAGCAAGATGACTACGGCGTCGTGATTGCCGGCCACGGCAGCCGCGATCCAGAGGGCGTGCGTGAATTCGAGTGCCTCGTTGAGATGATCAAGGCGCGCGCTGGTAGCCGGCGGGTTACGCACGGCTTTCTGGAGTTTGCACGCCCGACAATCGACGAGGCCGTGAGAGCCAACATTCGAACGGGTTCGCGGCAGATCGTCATTGTCCCCGGTGTGCTGCTCGCCGCCAGTCACGCGAAGAACGACATGCCAAGCGAAGTGCACGCTCTGCAGCGGGAATTTCCACATTTGCGGCTCACCTATGGCGCGGCGCTCCACCTGCATCCGTTGGTGCTAAAGCTGCTTCGCGAAAAAATCATCGAAGCTGAGGCGCGATCGAGGCAGTTGGTGAAGAGATCCAACACGTGCCTGGTGATTGTAGGCCGCGGCACCACGGACCCGGATGCCAACTCGGACGTGTCGAAACTCGCTCGGATGCTGGAGGAAGGCATGGGCTTTGGAGCTTCTTTTGTGTGTTACTCCGGCACCGCCAAGCCGCTCGTGCCAGATGGTCTGAAGCTGGCGGCGCGGCTTGGTTTTCCAAGGATCGTTGTTGCGCCCTTCCTTCTGTTCACCGGAGTCCTCGTCAAGAGGATTTACGCGGCGGCGGATGATCTTGCGGTGCGCCACCCGGACCTCGAAGTGCTCAAGGGCGACTATCTTGGCATTCACGAGCACGTCGCCGATGCGTTCCTCGAACGGGCGGCCGAAAGCATCGCGGGAAAGGCGGCGATGAACTGCAGCCTCTGCAAATATCGCGTGCAGATCGTGGGATATGAGAGAGAGGTCGGCGCGCCGCAGCGGGGACACCATTTTCACGTGCGTGGTGGAAATGGCAGCCATGCCCCGCAACAAGCATCCGGAGCTTGCGCGCCGCATCCGATCGAAGCGGAAAGCTTTCGCATCATCGGCAAGGGACGCGATTGGTCCAGCATTCCCGAATTGCAGCGAGACGTCTTGCAGCGACTCGTTCACACCAGTGGGGACTTCGAGATCGTGGACGACATTTTCATTTCCCCCGGGGCGGTCGAGGCCGGCCTGAGAGCTCTATCGCGACGCACTCGCATCGTAACGGACGTCACGATGGTGCAAAGCGGTTTGCGCCGAACCCTTTTGCAGGAGTTGTCGGTGCCTACGGTGTGTTGTGTGCACGACGAGGAAACAAAACTGCTCGCAGGAGCCAACGATCTCACCCGCTCGGCAGCAGGGATTCGCCGGGCATGGATGCAATTTGGGAACGATCTCATCCTGGCCGTCGGAGATGCGCCGACGGCATTGGAGGAAGCCGTCCGCCTCGTGAACGAACATCAATGGCGCCCGCACCTGATCATCGGCCTTCCGGTCGGATTCGTCGGGACGCGCGAGTGCAAAGAGAACCTGCGGCGCTGCCTGCGAGTTCCGCGCATCACGAATCGCGGCACGCGCGGAGGATCGCCGTGGGCGGCGGGCGTCGTGAACGCGATGCTCATTCGCGCGGCCAACAATTTGGCAACGAAGTGATGGCTCAGGAAAGATCCGCCCAATCAGCGGCGCCATCTTGTTTCGATCTGGGGCAATTGGCTGCAAACGGCTTGAAGCGTGGTTACACGACGGGCAGTTGCGCGACGTCGGCGGTGAAAGCAGCGCTGCTCAGACTCGTCTGCAACGAGTCGCCAAGCGAAGTGAATATTATCCTGCCGGATGGCGCGCAGTATCTCACGATTCCGATCGATTGCATCCGCGATGAAGATGACGGCACGGTGCGCGCGGATGTGATCAAGGACGCGGGAGATGATCCCGACCAGACCCACCGCGCGCGCATTTTTGCGCGTGTGAAACGCAATGGCACTGGCGAAATCGTTTTTCTGCGCGGCGAGGGAGTCGGCGTCGTGACGCAACCGGGCATGCAAATTGCCATTGGGTCGCCGGCGATCAATCCCGTTCCGCGGCGCATGATGATCCACGCCGTGCACGAGGTGCTGGATGAGGGAGATGGCAGCCGGGACACCGGATTCGATTTGCAGATCGGCTGCGAAAACGGCGAGGAAATTGCGAAGCGCACCTTCAATCCGCGCCTCGGGATTCAAGGCGGCATCTCGATTCTCGGAACCACCGGAATCGTGGAACCTAAATCGATGGCAGCGTTTCAAGCATCGATCGAGATTTACATCCGCGTGGCGCTCGGCGGGAATCCGGACGAAATGGTGCTCGCGCCGGGCAACCTCGGCCAGCGATTCGCACGCAACTTCGCTCCGCCTGCCCCTGAAGCGTGTCGTGCAGATGTCAAACTTCATCGGTTACGCGTTGGAATGCGTCGATGGAACCTTGACGGAGAACGCCCATCGCCTCCCGCTGCTCTGGGTAGTCGGCCATCCCGGCAAGCTCGCGAAAGTGCTCGACGACGTGTGGGATACTCACTCCCAACAAAGCCGCAGCGCGGTGGAAGCGATCGAACGCGCCGCGAGAGAATTTGGCCTGGGAGATCACATTTTGCGCCGCCTCGAGGAAGCCAAAACGGTGGAAGGCGTAGTAGAGCTGCTCCAGGCCGAGGATTGCGCGCCGCAATTCTGGAGTGCACTGGAAAACGAAATCGGCGTGGCGGTTTTCCGGCGATTGCAGCACGTCGATCAAGTTGCCGTGCGGCTTTTTCAAATGGACGGCAAAGCTTTGGCCGGAATCGCATGAGCATGCCGGGGATGTTTTGCGGTATTGGCGTTGGCCCCGGCGAACCGGGATTGATTCCGGTGATCGCGTGGGAATTTTTGAAACGATGCGACGTGATCTTCGCGCCGCGCGCCGCAACGATGAATCATTCTGTGGCCCGCCAGTGTCTTCCCGCAAATGAAATACCCGAACAGCGGTTTCGTGAAGTCGAGTTCGCGATGGAGGCGGATCGCGACTCGCTGTGCGAACACTATGCCACCCTCGCGAAGACCATTGCCGCGGAGTTGCGCGCAGGCAAAGACGCTGCTTATCTCACGATCGGCGATCCATTGACTTACTCGACTTACACTTACACGCTGGCGGCGCTGAAGGATTGCCTGCCGGAGTTGCGGTACCGGACTTATCCTGGCGTGACCAGCTACTGCGCGGCTGCGGCGGCGACGGAATTTCCCCTGGGAGAAGGCAAGGAGCGTGTTTTGATCTTGCCCTGCCCCGACGAGCTGCCGGAGTTGCAGGCTGCCATTGAGACGCATGAAATCGTTGTGTTGATGAAAATCGGCAGGCGGCTTCCGGCGGTCCTCACGTTGCTGCAAGAGATGGGCATCGCGGCAAATTGCGCCTTCGCCCGTCATGTCGGCATGCACGACGAAGTGGTTCACAATGGCGTCCTCAATATTGAACCGGCGAAATCGCTTGGCTACCTCGCGACGATGCTCATTCGGAAAAGCCCGGCGAAAAAGCGTCAGTCGGGAGCTCAATCATGAAAGTCTATTTTGTTGGAGCCGGACCGGGCGCTCCGGATTTGATCACCCTCCGCGGCGCGCAGGTTCTCGCGCGAGTGCCCATGGTCCTCTACGCAGGGTCGCTGGTGAGCCGCGAGATGCTGAGGCATTGTCGTGCCGACGCGGAGATTATCGACACCGCCAGCCTCAACCTGGATGAGCAGGAAGCGAACTACATCCGGGCTCGCGAAAGAGCCTGGGATGTCGTCCGTCTGCATTCTGGAGATTCGTCGATCTATGGTGCCATCGCGGAACAAATGCGGCGGCTCGACGCGCTGCAAATCGAATACGAGGTCATCCCCGGAGTTTCTTCCTTTGTCGCGGCGGCTGCGGTGCTGAACGCCGAGCTCACCAAGCCAGAAGTCGCGCAAACCATCATTCTCACACGGACCAGCGGACGCGCTTCGCGCGTGCCCGAGAGGGAATCCTTGAAATCGCTCGCGATGCACCGCGCCACGCTTTGCATTTTTCTTTCGGGGGCCAACCTCCCGCAAGTCGTCGCGGATCTTCTGGAATCCTATTCTCCCGAAACGCCGTTTGCTCTCGTTCAAAAAGCCACCTGGCCGCAGGAAAGAATCCATCGCGGAACGCTTGGCAAAATGCTCGATGAAATCAACGCGCACGACTGGCAACTTTCCACCATGCTGCTCGTCGGCGAGGCCCTCGACGAAAAGCTCGTTGCGGAGTCGAGGCTTTATTCAGCCGAATACTCTCATCGTTTTCGCATAGCCAGCAGGAGGGTTTCTGCATGAGTGCGTCAGTCGGAATCTGGATCGTCCGCCCCGGCGCGGAAAAGCTCGGCCGGCATCTTGAGCTCAGCCTCGGAGGCAAACTCTGCGGTTTGGAAACCGGCAACGGCAAGGGCAATCGTGAGGCGTTTGTGACATGCTACTTATGTTATCGCCAATGGATTCTCGTCATGGCCACAGGTATTGCCGTTCGCTACTTGCAAGGTCTGCCAAAAAACAAGTCCACCGATCCTGCAATCGTGGTCCTTGATGAAGGCTGCCGCTTTGCCATCTCGCTCTTGGGCGGCCATGAAGGCGGCGCGAATCGCCTAGCCTATCGCGTGGCGAACCTCACCGGAGCTGTTCCGGTCATCACGACCGCGACGGAGACGCTCAAGCCTTTGGTCGTGGGGATCGGTTGCCGAAAAGGCACAAGCCGTGAAGGAATTGATGCCGCCATCCATGGCGCGCTGTCAAAAATTTCGCGTGACCGCAGCGAGATCCGTGAAGTCGCGACGATCGATCTGAAAGCACAGGAACCGGGATTGCTGGAATGGTGCGAAGAGAACGATCTTTCTTTGCGAATCCTTCCACAAACGCTCATCGAGCAGCGGCCTTGGGTGACAAATACTTCATCATGGGTGAGAGCCACCATCGGCGTCGATGGCGTTTGCGAGCCCTGCGCTTTGCTCGCGACGTTTCGCGGCAGGCTGGTGCTGTCCAAGACAAGCCTGGACGGTGTCGCGATTGCGATCGCTGAGGAAACTTTTGTCCTATGAATGCATCGGGCAAATTACACCTCGTTTCAGTCGGCCCCGGTTTTGCCGAATTGATCCCGCCAATGGCTCAATCGGCCTTGCGCGCAAGTGATGCGATTGTGAGCTACGAGCTTTATTTGAAGTGGATTACACCTTGGATCGAAGGGAAGGAAATCCATTCTTTTCCGCTGACGAGAGAACGCGAGCGAGCCGCCAAAGCGATCGAGTTGGCGCGCGCCGGCCGCGTCGCGAGCCTTGTTTCAAGCGGCGACATCGGCGTGTATGCCATGGCTTCTCTGGTCCTGGAAGAGATGCGGGAAGGAGGACGATTTCGAGCTGAAAATTATTCCGGGCATTTCCGCGGCAAACAGCTGCGCCTCACTGCTAGGGTCGCCCTTGTCGCACGACTTTGCGACACTCTCGCTATCGGATCTTCTTTGCCCGTGGGAATGGATCGAACATCGCGCGCGCCAGCTCGCGCAGGCGGATTTGGTGACGGCTCTTTACAACGTGCAGAGCCGGACGAGGCAGGACGGCGTGTATCGCATCCTGCGCATTCTGCTCGAGCACAAGTCGCCCCAGACCTGCTGCGGCGTCGTGAGGAATGCCTACCGCGACGGCGAGGAGCATTACGTCTGCACGTTGTCGGAGTTGCTCGATCGTCAGTTCGACATGTTGACCACGATCATCGTGGGCAACCGCTTCACGCGGCGCAAACGTCAATTCATCTACACGCCGCGTGGCTACAATTCATGGGAAATTCCTCGCGAACAAGAATCGGCACCCGCCGCCGCGTGCCCGTCCGTGTGGGTTTTCTCAGGCACCAGCGACGGCAACGCGCTGGCTTCGCAACTTGCCGGCAGCGGACATGATGTGATCGTTTCCACCGCTTCGGAATATGGCCAGGAGCTTGTGCTGGAAAATTTTCCCCGACTCGTCGTTCGCTCTGGAAAGATTGGCGTCGAAGCCCGCCGCCGGGAATTACGGCAGTCGGACGCGAAAGCCATCGTCGATGCCACGCATCCTTTTGCGACGGAAATTTCCGGGACAACTCATCGGCCTCGCCCGCGAATTTGGCATTCCCTACGTGCGCTATGAGAGGCCAGAGACCCGAAGCCGGCCCACGGCAATCTACTGCCGCGACATGGAGGCGGCGGCAGCCGAGGCGGCCGCGAAAGGAACAAGGATCTTCCTCGCGACCGGCACGAAGGACTTGTCAACGTTTTTAAAACATCGGCTGGCGACGGAGCGCGAATGGTTTGTCCGCGTCGCCCCCGATCCGGCGTCACTGGAACGTGCCCTCCGCCTTGGGATTCCGCGTGCTCACCTCTGCGCGATGCAGGGACCGTTTTCCAAAGAGTTCAACGAAACACTGTGGCGAAGCTGGGACATTGACTGCGTGGTCACGAAAGACTCCGGCGAAGCAGGCGGATTCCAAGTCAAGGCCGACGCCGCGCAAGCAATCGGCGCCGCTCTAATCGTGGTGGAACGGCCGCGGATGGAGTTATCCCGTCGTCGCCCGCGATTTTCAGACCCTAATACAATATCTAAACAAGTCGCTTAGAGAATCGTCGCGCTTTGAAATTTTCACCGGCACCAACCAAAACAAAATAAACAAACAGGCAGTATGAACAAAACCATCAAAGCATCTCCGTATGCATTGTTGTTGGCATCCCTTGTGGGACTGCCATCGATTGCTCGAGCTCATCACGCCGAGTTCATGACCGGCGAGCCGTTCCTGCAAGGCATAAGCATGCCGATTCACGGATTGGACCACATGCTCGTTACTATCGCTGTAGGCCTTATCGCTGCGCAACTTGGCGGCAAAGCCTTGTGGGCGATTCCGGGCATTTTCACCGTCTCCGTGTTACTCGGAGGTATCCTGAACATCATGAGTGTCCCGGTCCCGCTCGCAGAATACGGCATCCTGGCTTCCATCGCCGTCTTTGGGGGCTTGCTCGCATGGGGCTCGCGTCTATCGATTCTTCTCACGCTGGGCGTGACTGTACTGTTTGCGTCCTGCCACGGCAGTGCTTTGATCGCCAATGATAGCTACGTCCACAACATGACAATATTTATCGCCGGATGCCTGTTTTCTGCATTGCTCTTGCAGGGCGGCGGCATCGCGTTCGGCCTTCTGCTCCAACGGGGGCTGCGACTCCGTGTTTATCGCTATGCGGGCCTGGCGATGTTAGTGGCTGCAGCGGTTATTAGCCTCTTTCCGAGCGTCAACGGCTTCGTGATCAACTTAATCGAAAAATCAGGCCACTAGGGACTGTGGAGATGAAAATTCCTGTCACCATTATTACCGGCTTCCTTGGCTCTGGGAAGACAACCTTGATTTGTGGTTTGTTGAGAAAAAATCCCGATCGTCGGCTCGCCGTGCTCGTGAATGAGTTTGGCGAAGTCTCGGTGGACGGCGCTTTGCTGCGAAGCGCCGGCGAGGAATGCGGCGCGGAAATCCACGATCTTCCCAACGGCTGCATCTGCTGCACCATCAAGGACGATTTTCTTCCCGTGATGAAGCAGCTCCAGAAGCCGCAAGCATGAAGTCGATCATGTGCTCATCGAAACTTCAGGACTAGCTTTGCCGACCCCCGTGATGAGCGCGCTGGCCTGGCCGGAAATCCGGAACGACTTCCAACTCGATGCAGTGCTCACGGTTGTGGACACTCCGCAACTCCTCGCCGGGAATCTCGAAACCGGCAAACCAATTCCCGGCACGGAGCAAGGCGAACTGCCCGAACATCTGGGTTCGCTGGACTCGATCCTCAACCAGCAACTGGAGAACGCCGACGTCGTCGTGCTCAACAAGATCGATGTGTTGTCGGACGAGTCCCTCATGAAAGCTGAGGAACTGGTTCGCCAAAAGGCTCCAAAGATCCGGTTCCTGGAACTTGCCTACAATGCGGCGCTCGATACGCGCTTGTGCATGGGCTTGAACGTGCATGAGGAGCCTTTGCCAGCCGCCCATCACGATCACGACCACCATCACAGCCCGATCCGGCACATGCCGATCGAGCTGGATCGCCCGCCCGAAGACCAAAGCCGGTTCGACGGCCATTCCCATACCGGTCTCTCTGCGCACGAGCACGGCGAGCACACGCACCAGCATTTCCATGAGCACGATACGGGCTGGCAATCATTCGCCCTTCGCTGCCAAGAGCCGCAGGATGCTGCGAAAATAAAGGCCGCCGTGCGAGAAGTCACTCTGCGGCAGCCGATTCTCCGCGCCAAGGGCTTTGCAGCCGTTGAGGGAAAGCATCACCGGCTTGTCGTGCAGGCCGTGCGCACCCGCGTGCAAACCTACTTCGAGCAAGACCATCACCATGAACCGGAATCCAACTTGGTGTTCATCGGCTATCATCCGCGCCGTGAGAAAGTCGTCCATGTGATGAAGGAACTCACCGGTTCGGAATGGAAATAGCGCAAGATCATGCACTGGACCGCAGCGCAGCCGGGTTGCCTGGACACGGAACGGGAGTTGATCCTCATCGATCAAACTCCCGGGGAGATCATCTTCCTGAGCGCCGCCGACACCGATCTGGCATGTGTCGCCGCGACATGGATCGGCCGGTTTGGGAATCGATTGCGCATCGCGCACGCTTTTCCGTTGCGCCAGCCTGTGGCTGCTGATCATTACGTCGGAAATGTCATCCGTCACGCGAAGCTCGTGGTTGCCCGCTTGCTGGGCGGGAAAGCTTACTTTGCACATTTCATTCAGGCATTATCCGACCTGAAAGACGAAGAGGTGGATCGTCCGCGACTGCTGATTTTATCAGGCACCGACGCCGACGAAGAGGAGCTCGCCGCGTTGAGCGATTTTCCCTCGGCGGTCTGTCAAACGGATGTTTGAGTTTTTCAAGCATGGCGGACGGGAGAACATGCAGCGCGCCGGAGAGTGCATACGAGTGGCTGCTTGAGAAGCGTCACGACGATTTGCCGAAAGCGACGCCGATGCCGGAGTTTGACATCTACAAAGTCTCCAGGACGCCGGGAAGATACAATGCATGGCTCTGCTTCTATCGGGCATGGTATCAAGCCGGCGATCTCGAGGTGGTGGATGCCTTATGTGCAGCGCTGGAGGATAGAGGGTTTCAGGTACTCTGCTTTTATTCGGTCTCGCTGCGCGATTCCGCGGCGCAGGCTGAGTTGTTGAGACTCGCGCAGAAATCGCCGCCGCATCTCGTGTTAACCGCGCAGAGCTTCTCCATCTGTGTGAACGATGGCGATCGTCTGTCATTTCTCGAGGAACTCGGGTGCCCCGTCCTTCAAGTGCCGGTAGCGCTTGGCAGCCGCAACCAATGGGAGAGCAACACCGGCGGTCTGCCTCCGGCCGAAATCGCGATGAATGTGGCCCTACCGGAAATCGACGGGCGCCTGTTCGGCACGGTTGCGGGGTTCAAGGAAAACGACAAGCTCCTTCCCGCACTGCAGCTTACTGTAAAACGGCTCGCACCCGATTTGTCGCAGATCGCCTTTGTTGCTGAGTGGGCCCTTCGTTGGGCCAGTTTGCATGAGCTCCCAAATGCGGCGAAAAAGGTCGCGGTGATTCTTTCCAATTACCCGAACCGTGATGGGCGGATTGGCAACGGGGTCGGCTTGGACACCCCCGCCAGCACGGTGAATCTGCTGCGCGCCCTTCGTGTAGAAGGGTACTCGGTGGAGCCCGTTCCCGAAAACGGGGAAGAGTTGATGCAATGGTTGCAGGACGGGATCACCAACGATCCGGAACATTCCTATGGCAAACCATGCCATCAAGCGATGGACCGCCTCCGGCTTGAATCCTTCCTCGAAACTTTTCCGGCAAAACGCAGGGAAGAGCTGGAGAGGGATTGGAAGCTGAGTTTCTCCGGCGACATTCCCGTTGCCGGAATCCAATTGGGAAACATCTTTGTCGGCATCCAACCACCACGAGGATTTTCGCGACAACCGCAGGCCATCTATCACAGTCCCACCTTGCCGCCCCCGCCGGAGTATTTCGCGTTCTATCTTTGGATTCGGGAAGTCCATGGAGCGCATGCCATCGTCCATCTTGGCAAGCATGGGAACCTCGAATGGTTGCCTGGACGCAGCGTGGCGCTCGGCGAGGATGATTATCCGCGACTGTGTCTTGGCCCACTGCCGCATCTTTATCCATTCATTGTCAACAATCCCGGGGAAGGCACGCAGGCCAAGCGCCGCGCGTCTGCCACGATCATCGATCATCTCACGCCGCCGCTCACCCGAGCGGGTCTTTACGACGATCTCGAAAAAGTGGAGCGCCTGCTCGAAGAGCACGCCCACTGCGTGACGCTCTATCCCAGCCGTGCTGCGGACCTCGAGCGCGAGATCGGGCAGTTGGTCGCTCTTGCCACGTGGAGCAAGGAAGTGCCGGGTACCCGGACATCGATCGAGGCCGTTGGAAATTTTCTTTGTGAAATCAAGGAGAGCCAGATCCGATCGGCGCTACATATCCTGGGCGAAAAGCCGGTCGGGGAAAAGGAGATCGACTTTCTTCTCAGCTTGCTGCGAGGCGCCAGCGGCGACCGGCCCGGCCTGATGGAGGCGCTGCACGGAGCAGCCGTTGACTTGCAAATGCTCCCGCCTTCCAAGCGCGATGAACTGGAGGCCAAGGCCCGCGCTTGGATTACAGATGCTTTGAAGCGCGCGTGTGCGCCCGGGGAAAGCGCAGACCTGCAGCGGTTGCGGGAATTGGTGCGCGCGCAGCTTTCGCCGAGGCTTGCGCAATGCGGCGACGAGCTTCGCAACATCATTTACGGTCTCCAGGGAAAGTTTGTGCCGCCCGGCCCGGCAGGCGCACCCACTCGCGGCAGGCTCGACGTGTTGCCAACGGGGCGCAACTTTTTCGCCATCGATCCGCGGGTGATCCCGACACCAACTTCCTGGCGGTGCGGCAAAACCATGGCCGATCTCTTGCTGGAGCGTTACCGCCAGGAGCATGGCGAATATCCGCGCAAGCTCGCGCTCGTCGTGTGGGGAACTTCCAACATGCGCACCGGGGGCGATGACATCGCGCAAGCTTTATGGTTGTGGGGTTGCGAGCCGGTGTGGGAGGAATCTTCGGGGCGTGTGGTTGATTTTCGCATTCTGCCCTTGAGCTTGTTCGGCCGGCCGCGCGTGGATGTCCTTTTGCGGGTTTCGGGTTTGTTTCGCGATGCATTCGGGGACACAATGCGACTGCTCGCGACGGTGCCCAAGCGGCTGGCGCAACAGGACGAACCGCCGGAGTTGAATCCGATCCGCGAAGCGTGGCTGCGTGACCGCGAATCGCTTGTCCAGCAAGGTCTCGACAGCGGCGAGGCTACCCGACGCGCGACACTCCGCGTGTTTAGCTCTCAGCCCGGCTCATACGGGACCGGCCTGCTGCCGCTCATCGACGCCGGAAACTGGAGCTCGAAAAGCGATCTGACCGATGTCTTTTGCAGATGGGGAGGGCATGCGTTCGACAGCGACGGCACCGCGAGCGAGTCTATCGACCTCTTCCGCGCGCGGCTCGCCGAAATCGAGGTCGTTCATCAAAATCAAGATAATCGCGAGCACGACGTGCTCGATTCCGACGATTATTTTCAATTCCAGGGCGGGCTCCAGGCCAGCATCGAGCAACTTCGTGGCAACGCGCCCGTGAACTACCACGGCGACTCCAGCTGCCCCGATCGGCTTCGCGTTCGCACGCTGAGGGAAGAGTTGGTGCGTGTGATCCGCAGCCGCGTTCTAAATCCCCGCTGGATCGAAGCAATGCGCCAGCACGGCTATAAAGGCGCATTCGAGATGGCCGCCACTGTCGACTACCTTTTCGGCTATGGGGCGACGACGAATTTCGTCGAAAATCATCATTACGAAGAAGTCGCGCAGGCGCTTTTGCTCTCTCCCAAGCAAAAGCAATTTTTCCTGCGACACAATCCCGTGGCGCTGCAAGAGGCCACCGAACGCTTGCTCGAAGCGGCGGAGCGTGGGTTGTGGGAGCGTCCCAAGGAGGAAACCCTCTCTGCGCTGGAAGAAAACTTAGTCGAACTGCAAGGCCAACTCGAATGATCCAATTTCCTTTCACCGCCATTGTCGGCATGGAGAAGGCTAAGAAATCGCTTATCTACCACGCCATTGATCCGCGTATCGGCGGCACGCTTTTTCTCGGACATCGCGGCTGCGCGAAGAGCACATTGGTCCGCGCGTTTGCCGAAATTCTCCAGTCCACCTCGCATGACAGCGTCCCCTTTGTCGAAGTGCCGCTTGGCACGACCGAGGATCGCTTGCTTGGTTCGGTGAACGCCGAAACACTCGTGGAGCAAAGCAAATGGCAAGGGCGAACCGGCTTGATTGAGGAAGCAAATGGCGGGTTGCTCTACATCGACGAAATCAATCTGCTTCCGGATCACCTGGCCGATTTCATCCTCGATTCGGCGGCCTCGGGTCGATACCGCATGGAGCGGGACGGTATTACTCGAGTCGTGGAGAGCCGATACATTCTGGTGGGAACGATGAACCCCGAGGAAGGGGACCTCCGCCCGCAACTTTCCGACCGCTTCGCCCACGGTGTGCGAGTGCAGGATGATTTCATGCCTGCGGAGCGCATGGTGATCGTTCAGCGACGCATTCAATTTGACGATGATCCGGAAACCTTCGTCGCGGCTTATGAATCGTCGACATCGGATTTGAAGATCCGCGTCATGTTCGCACGAAAGAAGCTGAAAGAGGTGCATATTTCCCACGGACACCGCATGGCGGTTGCTGCGAAGGGAGAAATGCTGAAGCTGGAAGGTATTCGCGCGGAGCTCGCGGTAGTTCGCACTGCGCGTTGTGCGGCAGCCTGGGATAACCGCGCAATCGTGGAAGATCGCGACGTCGAAGAGGCTTGGGATCTTTGCCTCGGCTATCGACAGCCCGACCGGCAGAATACTCGTACACCCTCTTCAACGCCGCCGGCGACGCGATACGGCAAGTCTTCCGGAGCCGCGATTGCGCGCACGCCGTTGGCTCCATTGGATTCTCACCCCAATCCCGAAAAACTCGCGCCGCCTCAAGCGGTGTCGCACAGCGACCTTCAAGATTGGTGGCGCAGGCCGTCTCAGCGACCCTTGGTCCCGAGCGACAGGCCGGTGTCTAGTGGTTTTTCGGAAAAACCAAGAGGCCCGATCTCCTGGCTCGAAACATTGGTGTTTTCGGCGAGAATAAGATGGGTACCGGACCAAACCGCTTTGCATCTCCGGTATAGTCTTCCTTCCGGCAAAAAAAACCTTTGGTGCTTTTTGGATGCCAGCCGATCCACCGGCATGAGCCGGTTCCTCAACTCGGCGCGCGATGCGCTTATAGCTCTTGCGCGGTCCGCGAACTGCGCGCGATTTCATTTAATAGTTCTCGAGGGAGGAAAAATCCGATGGACCGCTCGGAACTCGACAGCCCGCCGTTTTGAAGCGGCTTTGCGAGACCTGAAAGAAGCAAGCGGAAAAAGCCTCATTATGGAGGCGCTGAAAACCCTGCAGCGCGCTATGCTTAGGAAAGGAAGCAAGCCCGGTGACCGAGTGGTGATTGCTTCCGACGGCCTTGCGAGTCCTGCTCCCGCAGAGAAGGCCGCTCAGACTCTGTCCCGGCTTCGTCATGCATTGGGGCGGATCGTTCGCACGCGGCATTCGATCGCATGGATTCACCCTCCGCCCAAACGTGGCCTAGCCAAATGGTTGCCGGCCCTTTGCAATCATCTAAATGTTCGGCGAGTGGAACTTCAGGCAGAGCCGGGGCTGGGTATGCGTTTGCGGCGTGCAATGTTCCTGAGAGCGATTCCATGAAGGCTGGCTCCTCCCCCGAAAGTCTCGTTCCGCTCTGCGTGGACCTTGACGGCACTCTGATACACACGGATGTGCTGTGGGAAGGGATCAAGTTCTTGCTCAAACGCAATCCTTTGAAACTTCTCGCTCTGCTTTCCCTTCTGCGTAACGGCCGCGCCCCTTTCAAGAAGGCCGTCTCCGAAGCCTCGATCGTGAGTGTCGATTCACTGCCCTGGCGAGAAATCACTGGTTGATTGGCTGCGCTCCGAGTCCGCGCGAGGGCGGCCCATCTACCTCGTCACCGCTGCGGACAACGCTTATGCCCAGGCGGTCTCAGCGCGTCTGGGATTCTTCACCGGCGCCCTGGCCAGCGATGGTGCTTTGAATCTGAAGGCAAAGAAGAAGGCTCGCAGGCTCATCGAAACCTTCGGAGAGGGTGGCTTCGACTACATCGGCGATGCGCGTGCAGACATTCCCGTATGGCGCGCGGCGCGCAGGGGGACTTGCGTGAAAGGCACGCGAACTTCGTTCGTCGCGCCGGTCTGACCGCCAAGGTGGAGGAGCGATTCACAGAGAGATGAGTCCTTCGGCCGCCTCATCGCATCGGCGTTCATGAAGCTAGTCAGGCCTCGTTCAGCGCAAGCGATTCGGGGTTCCCATCTGGCGAAGCTCGATCGTGATCGCGCTCACTGGCTCTCACGGTGGCAGCATGCCTCTGGGCCGTGCCGCCGCCTTCAAGATCGGAAACCGGCATCGAGATGAATCTTCCCGCTTCGGTGGATAAGTTTGTCGGATCGGACCAGGAAATCTCCGAATCCGAACGTGTCATCCTTCCTCCCGATACCGAATTCGCCAAGAAACTCTACACGCACGGAAAGGGAGAGAGGATCAGTTGCCAGATTGTTCTTGCCGGAGGGGAAAAGCGCAGCATTCACCGCCCGGAAGTCTGCCTGCCGGCGCAGGGCTGGACTCTCAGGACTGGCGAGGTGGTTCCGATCAAGCTGGCCAATGGAAAGAGCTTGGACGTGATGAAGCTCATCATATCGAAAAAGATCGTCCCAGCCGATGGCCGACAGAGGGAACTGAACAGCGTGTTCATCTATTGGTTCGTTGGAAAAGATACGACGACGCCCCATCACTTCGCGCGCGTCCTAATAACCAACCTCGACATGCTGCTTCACAATACCAATCATCGTTGGGCCTACGTGATTGTCAGCGCGCCGATCCTTGACGGCTTCGTCCCGAAGGGAAGGAACGCTGAACAGACCCTCGAACTGCTCAAGGAGTTCATAGCGACGCTCGCCCCGCAGATCATAAAACCGCGCGCTCTCCTCGTGTCGGAAAGGTAGGCTGCTCTTATGTGGAAGACTGCCATCTGGCTTCTGGCGGTCGCCGGGACGATCTCGCTCCCTGCGCAGGAGAGCAGCGATGAATTTGGCGCGGCCGTAAAGCGAAGTCTCGATCGCGCGCGTGCGCTCTATCCCGAGTCTGTCGAGCCCGGCTGCTGCCTTAAGCCACGCTATTCTCGCCCGGATCGACTGGCTGCATCACTACAACCGTGCGATCTTTTCGGACCCCAACTGGCCTCTGCGAGTGACTGCCACGGAAGCGGCCGCGCTGGGCATCCCTCCGCAGAGACCTCTTCCTCCCAGGCCGGCGTCGGGAACCGGCCGGCGCTTTCTCGCGGTGGTGACGCACAACTTCGGCACGACAGGAGCTTCCTTTCGCAAAGATCAACAAATTATGCTCGAATCGGTTGAAGATTACGGCAAGCGCGGAACAACCATCGTCAACGGCCAGCAAGTCCTGCTGTGGCTCGACAACATAAAAATTCTTCAGGGAAATCTCCCCAAACGAAGCTTTGCCGGTGGTTGTGAAAGTCGAGTCGGCCCGCTACGGAATTCCCGGCCGACAAGCCTACAGTGTCACCGCGAATGGTTCAATCGCTAATTGCTCCGGACACCTCGGGGCGCTACGAAATTTTCGTCTCGGACGCCCTGCTCACTCCCGTCGCTGCAAGAAAGCTCAATCGGGAGGCAAGTGTCGTCACCGATCCGGTTACGGGACAAAGCGCTGTGCGCACTCTAAATCGATTTCTGACCGTCACTTACACCCTTAACGGCTCGATGAGGACAAAGCAGGCTGCGGCCGGACAAACCTTAGTCCTGGATTAAGAATGGAAAATCCCGTCATTGAAGTTCGCGATCTCGTGCGCAAGTTCGCAAACCGAACCGTTCTCAACGGCATCAGCTTTACCGTCGAAAAGGGTGACACCATGATCATCATGGGAAGCTCCGGCTGCGGCAAGAGCACGCTCCTGCGCCACATTATCGGCTCGCTCAGGCCGACAAGCGGTTCGATCAAGATCTTCGGAAAGGAAACGACCACCATGCCGGAGAACGAACTCGACCGGCTCCGGCTCCGCTTCGGAATGAATTTCCAATTTGGCGCCCTGCTCCAGTCCCTCACTGTCGGCGAGAACGTCTCCTTGCCACTGATCGAAAACAGCCATGTCGATCCCGACATCGTGGATCTCGTTGTGAAGATGAAGCTCGAGCTGGTCGGGCTCACAGGCTTCGAGCACCTCAAGCCGGCCGAGCTCAGCGGAGGAATGCGCAAGCGCGTCGGACTGGCCCGTGCCGTGGCGCTCGATCCCGAGTTGCTTTTCAGCGACGAACCAACCTCCGGTCTCGACCCGATCATGACGGCCGTCATCGACCAACTCACACTCGACCTCACCCGCAAGCTCGACATGACCGCCGTCGTTGTCACCCATGACATGACAAGCGCTTTTCGCATCGGCACCAAGATGATCATGCTCGGCGCAGGCAAGCGCGCGGGAACAATCATCGCAAGCGGCACACCCGACGAAATGTCGAATCACCCCGATCCCGAAGTCCAGCAGTTCATCAAGGGCGAAGCCGACGGCCCCGTGCCGCTCAAGCTCGCCTCCCATGACTACATCGAACGCCTTGCTCAGCCATTAGAATCCGAGGGTCTCCGTCGCGCGCGAGCCATCGTACGATGGCTCTTAAGCCCTAGCAGTGAATAACCTGGCTCTTTCCTTCCCTCGGACGGCCGTCTAATTTCTGGCGACGAAGCCATCCGACGCTCCGTTGGAGGATAGCTCTAGGAGTGATCGCCGGCGCGTTCGCCATTTGGCTGCTGATGGCTCCAAAACCGTGGGTGGCCGCTTCGCACATTCACGGCAAAATGGACACTCGGGACTATGTCCAGATCTATGGATGGATCGCGGGTGCGATCAATATCGTTCTGTTAGGGATGCTGGCCGCTATCTGTCCGTGGTGGGCCGGGAGGCCATCTCAACTCTCAACGCTCAACGCTCAACGCTCAACTCTCAATGCTCAGACCCCTCGCTGGTTCTGGCCTTTGGTGGCCGTCGCGATGGCGATGACCATCTTCTACAGCCTGCCGCGCATGAACCACGGGTTCTGGGACGACGAGGAGCTCAACGTTCGCACAACACTCTACGGGAAATTCAAGCGCGACAAGAAGACCGGCGAAATTGAATTCAAGCGGTTCGACTGGTTGGAGACCGTCTACGGCTACAGCCGAGGCCCTAACAGCCACACATTGTTCAGCATCGTTTCGCGCGCATGCGAGGATGCATGGAACTCCCTCGTAAGACCGCGGGGCTTTCCGGTGGTGGAATGGCCGTTTCGCGTTCCCGCGCTTAGTCTTCGGCCTGCTGGCGGTGGCCGCTGCGGCATGGCTGCTCAAGGAATTCGGTCTGCCCGGCGCAGGCGTTACCGCGGCCTTCTTGCTTGCAATTCATCCCTGGCACATCCGCTACGCCAGCGAGGCGCGCGGCTACAGTCTGTTGGTTTTCCTTGTGCCCGTTCTCTTCGTCTTCTGGCGGAGGGCGATGATCACAGGGCGATGGAAATGGTGGGGTGCTTTTGCTGCCACGGAATTCTCGCTCATCTATTGCTATCCAGGCGCGATCTTCGTTCTGGTCGTGCTCAACATCATCACGCTCGTGCTCATCGCAACCGGACGAGATTGCGCAAAGCCGCGGATCACGCAAGCCGGACGGTGGTTTTGTGTGAATGTCCTGGCAGCGATCCTCACGTTTCAGTTGATGCTGCCGCTATATCCGCAGGCGAAGAAGTATTTCGATTTCGTCTCATCGCAAGGCTTTATATCGGGCTGGTCATGGGTTCGCAATACGATCTGCTTCATGATCGGCGGGGCGCCTTGGACAAAGAGTGATGAACCCTGGGCCGGCTACCCGGAATGGCTTGCGCGCTACGTTGAGAATCCCATCCTCTTCGTGGTCGCGGCCTCGTTCGCGATCGCTTTGATCCTTCTCGGAGCAGTATATCTCCTCCGACGCGGATGGGCATCCGCCACGTTTGTGTTCGTAATGTCTGTTTGTCCGCCGATCACCTTCGTGTTCGCGTATTTCAAAAGGTTTCTGCTCTACGAGAACTACGTGATTTATTCGCTGCCCGGCGTAGTCGTTTGCGCAGCCACTGGGCTGAGCGTTATCGCGTCTTGGCACGGAGGCTTCCGGGCGGCAAGGATCATCGTCTCGGCGACGGCTTCATTGCTCGTCCTTGGCTACTTTCTCTACACAAATCCTTTCCGACATTGGATCGTCGAACACCCACTTCAACAGATCCGTGAATCGGTCATCTATTGCCGCGGTACGCTCGACCCTTCAAGTTCCGCACAAAAGAGCGTGCGCACCGCCAGCTTCTGTATTCCGCCCTACCTTTACGACGCCCACATGGAACGACTCGATTCGGCTGGCGCGTTCATCGACGCACTGAGACGCGCCGACCACGAGCGCGTGCCTTTGCTTCTCAATGTCGGCATGCCTTGGGCAGCTCGTCAGTATAGCCCGCAGATGTGGTCCCTCTTCACCAACCGGGAGCTCTTCGAGGAGCCTGTGCGCTTGCGTGGATTCGAGCCCAGTCTCGATAGGCTCGTCGCAAAATACAAACCCCACAGCGCTGAGAACTTCGACTTCAGTCAGTATAAGACTCGGGGAACGCTAACTAATGCAGTCTTGATAGCAATCGGGCGATGCGCAGTGCGCCGGGCGAGTCCGCGTGAATGCAAATCGTCTGGGCTGCGATCTTCAACCGCCGCCCGTCCTCCAGAATCAGCTCGTTTCTACGAAGAAACGCTTCCATCCGCATCCCGATCATCGCAAAGTCTAGAAGCACCGCACCCGGTTGGCCTCGCGGGACCAGCGTGCCGTCAGCTGCGTAAGCTCGATCTGCGAACATTTCTCCCTAAGCTTCGACTCCCAGTCGCCTCGCCGCAGGGATCACGCACGTGGAGGAAAAGATTCCGTCGTAAACTCGGAGCCGCGGCCGAACGCTGCGCGGACTTTTTTGGCAGCACTTAAAGACGAGTGGAACCTGCCCGTGAAACGGAAACGTGTTCCCACACCGAAGCCCCAACCCCCACACCAGGAACGACCGCCAGAGATCAGCGATGAATAATTTTCAAAGATGCGAGAGGAGAGTTTGGCGATGTTCGATCAGCTGAGGAAATCATTGCGCGGCGGGGTGAAACCATAGCGCTTACATTGGCCGTTTCGCACCGATATCGGTGCGAAACCTCTAGGCGATCCGCCCACTCCGCCTTCGCCGCTTGACAGCTCTGTTGTCTATTTTCTGATTTTTTCTCGTGCTGCTGTGGCAGAAATTTTCTCGCCATGAGAGGAGTCATCCAACGTGTCAGCAAGGCCCGTGTGTTGGTGGATGGTCGTGTCACCGGCGAGATCGGCACGGGTCTGGTGGTGCTGCTCGGCGTGGGCAAGGGCGACACGTCCGACATGGCCAAGTATCTCGCCGAAAAAACTGCCACGCTCCGCATCTTCGCCGACCACGCCGGCAAAATGAACCGTTCTCTCCTGGACATTGGCGGCGCCGCGCTCGTGGTTTCGCAATTCACGCTGTACGGCGACGCACGTGGCCAGCGCCGGCCCAGCTTCATCAAGGCCGCCCCGCCCGACGAAGCCAATCGCCTCTACGAAGAATGCTGTGCTGCGCTGCGAGGCCTCGGCGTGCGCGTGGAGACCGGCATTTTTCAGGCCATGATGGCCCTCGAGTTGACCAACGACGGTCCGGTCACCATCCTTCTTGATTCGGAAAAACTCTTTTGACGTAATTTACGTATTATCCTCTTTGCCGTGGCCCACGCCGGCTCGAAACACCTGAGGAGCCGCGATGCGGCGCTTGCCGCCGCAGCGCGCATCGCCGACCTTTCCGCGCGGCTCGGCTATCCTCCAACCTGCGGAGCTGCCATGCCGGGGCCGCGTGCGAGCACCATTTCATACGCCCAAGAGCCACTCTTGCGGCTCGTCGCCTATTGCGCCAAGCCGGGCAGAAGCTGGAGCGCATTGCAATAGCCGTCTGGCCGGAGTGCGACATCTACAAGGGTCACACCCACCCACTGGCGCCGGCTCGTCCGTGAACCCGGTGGGGTGATTATCGCTGCACCCCCAGGTCAAAGGCGGCTCCCCTGGGTTCCACAAATCCGTTCGCAGAATGCCCGGCTCCCAAATTCGCGCCTGAGAAAATCGAGCTGGTTTGTCGATGTCTGGAACCGGTTGGCCCATGCATTGGACAATTTCGTTGAACCATTCGCGAAAGTATCCGCACACTTGGCTTTGCCGCTTTGCTTACGCGGATACGATGTGAACCCTGAAGCGGGAGATTACACACCATCAAGGCGAATAACATCCTCGGCGCCTCGTGAAATCCAAAGCCAACATCGAACTCCGTTTATTGCCCTAACGTCCTCGACCGGGCTGAGGCTACCGACATGCGGGCCATGTGCAAACGGTATTCGGTCGAAGGCTCTGGCTGACGTAGATTAAGAGCGCCAGCAACGCCCGGCGCCAAGGCGCGGAGCGAATAGGGAGGCAGCGCATTGACCATGACCTCGGGGTGCGCTTGTGTACCATTGTTTAATCTAATCGAGCCCCATGAATGCATGGCAATTCTGGATCGACCGCGGCGGGACGTTCACCGACATCGTCGCGCGCCAGCCTAACGGGACGATCCTGACGCACAAACTCCTCTCGGAGAATCCAGAGCACTATTGTGACGCGGCGATTCAAGGTATTCGCGATCTGCTTCATGTTACTAAGGACAAAGCGCTTCCGGCGCAGAGCATCGCAGCGGTGAAGATGGGCACAACGGTCGGAACCAACGCCCTACTCGAGCGCACGGGCGAGCGGACGCTGCTAGTGATCACGAAAGGATTCCGCGATGCGCTGCGCATTGGCTATCAGGCGCGGCCCAAGCTGTTTGCACGCAAGATCATCCTGCCGGAGATGCTCTACGGCAGCGTGGTCGAAATCGACGAACGCATGGGCGCGCACGGCGACGTGTTGCAGCCGCTCAACCTGATCACCGCGCGTGAAGCATTACGAAAGGCGTTCGACGCAGGTTTTGGCGCCTGCGCAATCGTCTTCATGCACGGTTACCGCTACCCGGCGCACGAACAAGCCGTGGCTGATTTGGCCCAAGCGATTGGCTTCACCCAGATCTCCGTGTCTCACCAGGTAAGCCCGCTGATGAAGCTGGTAAGCCGCGGCGATACGACGGTCGTGGACGCCTATGTTTCGCCGTTGCTAAAGCGTTATGTCGACCACGTGGCCTCGCAGCTCGGTGATACGAAACTGATGTTTATGCAGTCAAATGGAGGGCTCGCCGAAGCGAGCCGATTCCACGGCAAGGACAGCATTCTCTCCGGGCCTGCGGGCGGGATCGTTGGTGCAAAGGCGATCGCCGAGCGCGCAGGCTTCGATCGCTTCATCGGTTTCGACATGGGCGGCACGTCGACGGATGTGACGCATTATGCGGGCGAGTTCGAGCGGACTTTCGACAGCGTTGTCGCGGGTGTGCGCATGCGCGCGCCAATGATGCTGATTCACACCATCGCCGCGGGAGGCGGATCGATTCTCAGGTTTGACGGCATGCGCTATCGCGTCGGCCCGCAATCTGCTGGGGCAAATCCTGGGCCGGCCTGTTATCGGCGCAGCGGACCGCTCACCATCACAGACGCGAACGTCATGGTCGGCAAGATCCAGGCTAACTTCTTTCCAAAGGTGTTCGGCCTGAGCGGCGATCAGGCCCTGGATGTCGAAGTCGTGCACACGAAATTCGCAGCGCTCGCTCGAGACGTCACTTCAACGACCGGCAAGCAAATCATGTCGATGGAAGTCGCAGACGGCTTCCTGCAGGTGGCGGTGGAGAACATCGCCAACGCCATCAAGCACGTCTCCGTGCAACGCGGCTTTAACGTCACCCAGTACGCGCTGGTGAGCTTCGGAGGGGCGGGCGGCCAAGTCGCCTGCCGAGTCGCCGATGCCTTGGGGATGGAAACGGTCTTGGTCCATCCGCTCGCTGGTGTGCTTTCGGCCTACGGGATCGGCCTCGCGGATGTGCGCGTCATCCGCGAAAGGACGGCCGAAGTCCGGTTGGAAGATAAGTCGACCGCACTGCTGGAAGGCCTGTTCGCCGAACTCGAATCCGAAGCGCACGCGGAGCTAATCGCACAAGGTGTCGCTCTTACCTCGGTGTATCGCCGCGTGCATCTCAAGTACGAAGGCACAGACGTCCCGCTCCAGATCGATTATGGATCGCTCGCTGAAATCGTCGTGCGGTTTGAGACTGCTTATCAGCAACGATACGGATTCCTGATGCAAGGAAAGCCGCTCGTTGTCGAAGCGATATCGGTCGAGGCGGTCGGCGGGAGAGAAGCAGTGAGCGAGTCACCCGCGGCAACTCCATTAACGGCGACCTTGCCGGCGCCGCGTGCCCGAGTCGAAGTCTTTACCGATCGGGAGATAGGCACTGCGCCGCTTTACCGATGGCCCGACCTTAAGGCCGGTAACCATGTTCATGGACCGGCGATCATCGTCGACGCCAATGCGACCACGGTCGTCGAGCCCGGCTGGCGGGCGGAGGTGACGGCGCGCGGCGACATGGTCTTGCGACGCCCGCTCGCGCTCAAGCGAGCGGTGCTAATCGGCACCGAAGTCGATCCTGTCATGCTCGAGATTTTCAACAATCGTTTCATGGCGATCGCGGAGCAAATGGGTGTCGCGCTCGCAAACACGGCGTATTCGGTGAACATCAAGGAACGCTTGGACTTTTCTTGTGCACTCTTCGACAGCGACGGCGGGCTGGTCGCGAATGCCCCGCATATTCCCGTGCACTTAGGCTCGATGGGCGACAGTGTGCTCGCGGTAAAGGAAAGCCATCATCCGATCAAGCCCGGTAATGTGTGGATCATCAACGCGCCCTATCACGGCGGTACGCATTTGCCCGACGTGACGGTTGTGGCGCCGGTGTTCGATGACCGCGGCGAGAGGCTGTTGTTCTTCGTGGCGGCACGGGGTCACCACGCAGAGATCGGCGGCCTTACGCCCGGCTCCATGCCGCCCCATAGCAAGAGCGTGGATGAAGAGGGCACGCTGTTCGATGACGTGCTGCTGGTCGAAGACGGTCGCTTTCGCGAAGCCGAGATCAGGCAGTTGCTGAACTCTGGGCCCTATCCGTCACGCAATGCGGACCAGAACATCGCCGATCTCAAAGCGCAAATCGCGGCGTGCGAGAAAGGTATACACGAAACCAAGACCATGATCGCTGAGTACCGGTCTAGACGTTGTGCAGGCGTATATGCGGCATGTCCAAGACAATGCGGCGGAGCAAGTGCGGCGCCTGTTGAGCGTCCTGAAAAGCGGCCTGTTTGAGTACGAGATGGACAACGGCGCAAAAATCGTCGTATCGATTACGATTAATCACAGGGATCGCACCGCAGTGATCGACTTCACCGGTACCTCGCCGCAACAGCCAACCAACTTCAACGCGCCGCCTTCGGTGTGCAAGGCGGCTGTGCTCTATGTTTTTCGAACCCTCGTCGACGAAGATATTCCGCTCAACGCAGGCTGTCTCAAGCCGCTCAAGCTGATTATTCCTGAAGGTTCGATGTTGAAGCCGCGCTATCCGGCCGCCGTGGTCGCCGGCAACGTTGAAACCTCGCAGGTCATGGTCGATGCGCTCTACGGCGCACTCGGCGTTCAAGCGGCAGCGCAGGGCACGATGAACAACTTCACGTGGGGCAACGAGCGCTACCAGAACTACGAAACCATCTGCGGCGGCAGCGGCGCTGGTCCCGACTACGATGGGACGAGCGCTGTCCATACGCAGATGACCAACACCCGCTTAACCGATGCGGAAGTGCTGGAGTGGCGCTTTCCAGTGGTTCTTGAGAGCTTCGAGATCCGTCATGGTAGCGGCGGCACGGGCAAGCATCGCGGCGGCGATGGAACGACGCGGCGATTACGATTCTTGGAGAAGATGACCGCTGCAATTCTCGCCAACAATCGCCGCGTTGCGCCATTTGGTTTGAACGGCGGCGAGCCAGGCGCGCGCGGGCGTAATTGGGTCGAGCGCATCGGCGGGCCTATCGAAGAATTCGGGTCCACACACGAAATCGAAGTATGGCCGGGCGATGTGTTTGTCCTTCAGACGCCAGCGGGGGGCGGGTATGGCCCTCCAGCGCCTTGATTCGCTTCGCCATGCCAACCGTTTCCGCACACTCTGTGGTACTCTGTGAATCCGCACCTTCCCAGGTACTTTCCAGTGTTCTTAAGTGTACAGCGAGCGTGCTGGACAGTCCCGACGCCCTTAGCGATGCGGTCCTCCGGCTTAGATCGCTACCGGCATATAAACCCCTGTCTGCTCGCCACAATGCGATTCTCGTGGAAGCGTGCTGTCAACCGCCGACGTGCTCCGCGCGCAGTTACGATAGGTCCCGATTTCGGAGACACTGCAAGAATGAAGCAGCAGTAGGTTGTGGTCCCGGACCGAGATTGGCGTTGGTTCCGTCTGCTGTCACAGAACGAAGGGTCGAGCCACCTCCTGGCGACTGACCCAGAACGTAGCATGCACGACGCCCAGATGAATGATTCGACAATTGCAGCAAAATACGGCGCGAGCACTGCCAGCTTCTCGGGTGACTTGGTCCACAGCTCGATGAGCTTATCCTGCGCTATTTGCACTGGTGGGGGAGAAGGCGGAAACTGGACAATGTAATAATCACAACCAGAGTGAAGGCGTCCCTCGTATTTTTTAAACGCGGTAGGGAATGAAATACGCAATTCCGTAGCTCACCCCTCGCCATCTGCTCAGGTGTGGGGCGTGGTAAATCCAATTTATCCCATTCCTGGAAAGTCACTCGAAAGAGTTCCGCCATCTTGTTGCGGTAATCGACAGTCAGCTTTTCCCCCACCGCCCGAAGATTAGCGATTTGTTTCTGCGTAGACTCAAGATCGCTCGCAAGAATCGCCTTCTTCGTTTTCGGCCCCTTAAAGAGTTCTCGCAGCGGGTCTTTACGTGGTTTGAGAAAGTCGAAGAGCCCCATATGATCACGTAAAGAGTTTGGAGAGAAAGCCGTTTGCCTTGCGGTATGCTTTGATTATGAGGGAACGCAGGGTTTTGTAAATTCTGCGGTCGATCGGCGGGCGTTGGTGCCAGCATGGCAAGGGATGAGGCAGCGTATGCTCTGCGGTAGTACTGATCGAGCCAATGACTGCTTCAGCATCGCGGAGGTATTGTCGGGTAAGAAGAGACTCTACGGGGTGGGCAATCTGCCACCTTCCCGCTGGAGAGCCTGAAAATCCCAATCTTTAAGCGGAAACTTTCTCACCATTTCGTTTTGATCACGACCATGGAGCTTTCGGTCTTCCGCCGGTTCCAGATCTCCTGCGCACTCTCTGTTTGCAGAGCCTCCTTGATTGTCTCCAGCGCCTTGGACGAATAACGCTTGTGCAGGACGCTTCCGATCTTGAACTCCTTGTAGCAGGCCGGCTGTAAACGGATCTTGAGATAATCCACCATCGCCACCGCCTTTGGAACTGAACGATCCAGCTTCTCAGCGAGCTCCTTCGCCCCAAGGCTGTAGAAGTCGAGCTCATTGACGCGCTTCACGGCCACGACTGAAGCGCCTATAAATTCCGGTATGCTCACCTCCAATCGCAACGGAACCTGCCGGCACCCGAGGGCACGGAGTGTCCAGGCGCGGCGCGTGCAAGCGAGAGTCTAAGGGACCAAGATAAGGAAAGCCCGGAGCGAACCCTATTAGAAAAACACTGTAAATAGGCAAAGAATGCAATTCTATGATATCAGGAACCGAAAGCCTATTGCGACGTGCGAATTCTTCCAAATCGGGTCCATCGTAACACACACCGATCTCGCGGAGAGGAACTTCGCTTGCGGGCAGCGCACGAGCTGATAGCAGCAACGTCATCCAATTTGGCGGACTGGCTCGCAATCTTATCGGAATTGCTGAACTCGACCAGCAGTGAAAGGTAGGCGGGCGTTATTTCTGACAGCCCATCCAGAGAACTCTCCTCCAAAGAGTGAATCAGGCCCCGGCAACGGGCCAGGGACCGCTCATCGACTTCTTCGGCGAAGTCGATTAGCAGTGCTCTGGGTCCGAATCTGGACACCTTCAGATTCTCCATTACGAACGCTTACTCGCGGGACAAAAAAGATACAGCCCGCCGCAACGAGTGTTACGACGGGCTGTTGTTCCCCCCAGAACAATCTTTAATGGGCAGAAAAATAACCGGCCTCGTTCATCGCGCAAGAAATTTTTGAAGGATTTTGGATCCTTACACATAACACATTGAATTTCAATATACTATCTGCACAAAAATCTTCACCCAATTTCCACCTGCACCCGATAACCCAGCAAAATCTCCCGTTCGAAGTGGAAAAATCCACGAACCTTTCCGCCAGCAAGGACCTGAGGGAGCCACCAAATGTCGTCTGCCCACATTTCTTCATAAGGGATGGCGTTCAGCGGAGTCCAAAGCGGAACGGCCTCCGGCGTTTCAACCGGCTCTCCGAGAAAATCCGCCGAAACGAAGACGCTGCAATGCAGGCTGTAGCCGTCGACGAACTGGAAATGAAGTTCGCCCCGCAAATTCGGGGAGAGAGCCTCAATGCCGAGTTCTTCGCGCGTCTCGCGCACTGCAGCTTCAAGAGACGTCTCGCCCGGCTCAATCCGGCCGCCTGGTCCGTTGATTTTTCCCGCTCCCAAGCCGCGCTTTTTTCGTATGAGCAGAATGCGTCCGTCACGGACAACAAAGAGCAACGTCGCGAACTCTTTCGGTTGCCAGGTTGTCCAGTCGATTTCCACCGACGACGAGTGTAGCGACGAGCCCGGGGGAAATCTATTGCGGAAACTTGCAAACGAGACCTCTGGGGAGGATGCCGCCGAGCCACTCGCCCCATCCCGGCGGCTCCTCCCCGATTAGTCTCTAAACTGCTGCCTCTCCTTGCTCCCCAGTCCGAATTCGCATCGCCGACTCGATGGGAAGAACAAACACCTTGCCATCACCATATTTGCCGGTCTTCGCCGAGGAGATGATAAGTTCCTTTACTCTCGCGGCATGACCGTCGCCCACAACGACCTCCAACTTTACCTTCGGGAGAAACGTGCTGCTGACCGCAGTTCCCCGAAAGGGCTCCGTGCGGCCTTTTTGCCGGCCAAACCCCCTGACCTCGGTGACCGCCATCCCTCCAATGCCGACTTCGGTCAAAGCCCGCTGAACCGCTTCGAGCTTGAAAGGTTTGATCACGGCTTCGATCTTCTTCATGAGTTTCTCCGCGCAGCATTCACCGTGCCAGCCCGGTGCGAAGAGGTCTTCAAGCAGATTTTGAATTGAGTGTCTGGAGGCTGGGAACTCCCAAGGCTCACTGTGCATCGATCTGGTCAGTCGTGGCGCGCCTTGACTGTCCAAATTTCGCCACGACTTTTGCTTCGTATTGCTTTTCCTCTCGGCTCTGCTCTTGTTGGACGGAATGGACGCGATTGTCGTTCGGCGACTACGAGAAGCGCAAAGACGGCTGGTGTTGCAGCAATTTATTGATTACGCCGTCCTGGGATTATTTGCCGGCCTTGCGGTCTTTGCGATCAGCCGCATTGCGGCAGCGAGCATACCCGGAGCGGAGGTGCCGTGGTGGGCGACGGTTGCAATTTCGCTGATTTCTGGCCGCCTTCGGTGCGATGCGACGATGGCGTTCCCTGAGGTCCGTGGCGCTCGAGTTGGACGCTCGGGCGAAAACGAAGGACCGCTTTTTGACTGCTCTTGCTTTGCCTGCGAACGAAACGAGAGCTCTTCTGGGCGCTGCTCGCCGGGAAACGTCAAAGTTTGCCTCGACCCTCAGTCCCTGCGAGCACCTCGCTCTAAGAATTCCGGCTAAGAAGGCGCTCTGGCTGCTGCTGCCTGTTATCGCATTGGGCCTTTGGGAAGGCTTTCGCGTGTGGCAGGCAAGGGATCTCGCGCCCGAGCTGGCTGCCGCTCAAAAACTCGTGGAACAAGCCCGGCGAGCCGCAGAGCTTGAGGCAGACAAAGACGAAGCTCTCCAGCGGATTGCCGAGCAACTGCAACGGACCGAGCATCAGCTGAACGTCTCAAAAGAGCCATTGCGGGAAGCGCTTCGGACTCTTTCGGATCTGGAACAAAGGCTCTCGTCGCAGTCCACTTTGGATGCAGCCGAGGCAGGCGCGCTCGCGGAGGCTCTGTCCCGCAATCACGCCGAACTGGCGTCGAACCTCCGGGCTGGAAGAAACGCCGAAGCTGCCAAAAACCTGGCCAAGTTGGATCCGGCGGAACTCGCCACCGCATTGGAACAGGCCGCACGCCACCTGGAGGCGAGACGCCTGCGAGAGCTTGCCATCGCAGTCGGCTGCAGCAGCAAAGATGCAGCTTGGCATCATGCTTGGCTCTTCAATCGGAAACGGCAACGAGGGAGGCCGCCGTCGCTTTGTGGCCGCGCTTCGCGACATTAGGAATGGCACGGGAGTTGCCGACCACGATCCCAGCCGGCAGATCGAAGGCGCGGAAGCTTCGCCCGGAAATGAAAAATCGCCTTCCCACGCCGCTGACAATGCGCCGCCCAGCGGTCTTCCCGGAACGGAAAAGGATTTCGGACGCGGTGAAGATATCGCCCGGCAGGCCGAGCCACTTAATTCGGCGGCGACCAGCGAGGATTTCGTTGAGGGAGAAATCGGGGACGGGACCTCCTTGATCGCACTCTTTCGCGCCGCAGGCAATGATGATCCCCAAGCTCGACGCGCCTACCGTAACGCTTATCAAACAGCGGCGCCAGCGGCGCTCGATGCCGTCAGCCGGGAGCAAATTCCAGCCGGCTCACGCCTGCTCGTACGGCGTTATTTCGAAGCAATACGGCCAAAGGAATGAGGACTTCCTCGCCTTTTGAGGAATATTCAGATGGTCAGCCGATGAGCGAAGACTGCGAAAAACGCGCCACAGAATTTCGTGAAGCCTTCCAGGGACTGCGCAGAGAGATGGAAAAGTTCCTCGTCGGCCAGGGAGAAATCATTCGGAGTGTGCTTGCCGCCTTCTTCGTCGAAGGTCACGCCCTCCTCGAGGGAGCGCCAGGGCTTGGAAAGACGGCCATCGTCCGCACCTTGGCGGCCGCCGCGGGTCTGCGGTTTTCCAGGATCCAATTCACGCCCGATCTAATGCCCTCGGACATCATCGGCACCAACCTGATCGTCGAGGATGAACACGGAGCAAAGCGATTCCGATTCGAGCCGGGTCCCGTCTTCGCCAACATCATACTCGCCGACGAAATCAATCGAGCCACGCCAAAGACCCAAAGCGCCCTTCTTGAAGCCATGCAGGAACGCCACGTCACCGTGGCCGGTGAGCAGCACTTGGTGCCGCGTCCCTTTCTCGTGCTGGCCACGCAGAATCCGATCGAAATGGAGGGCACCTATCCCCTGCCGGAAGCTCAACTCGACCGCTTCCTGCTCAAACTGAATGTCGGATATCCCGAGGCGAACGATCTTCACGAAATTCTCAACCGAACCACGCGCGAGCACTCGCCCGCCGTCTCCACCGTGCCCCTTGGACGTCTTGACGGTCTGCGCGAACTTGTAAGAGCTGTTCCCGTCGTGCGAGAAGTCGAGGCAAGAGCTGTCCAGTTGGTGCTCGCCACCCATCCCGAGCGGCCGGAATCCGTTCCGCTTGCGCGAAAATTTGTGCGTTACGGGGCAAGCCCGCGCGGAGCGCAGGCCTTGATCCTCTGCGCGAAGGTAAGCGCCTTGCTCGATGGTCGTTACCATGTGGCGAAGGATGATATTGACGCCTGGGCGCTCCCGGCCCTCCGCCATCGCCTCATCATAAACTTCGAGGGCGAAGCCGAAGGTGTCACTCCGGAACGTGTGGTCTCCGAAGCCCTCGCCCTACCCCGGTAGGCTGCCTTTATCCGGCCTCGTGGACCGGAGAGCGAGACGGCAGAACGCCCGGTGATATCATCCCGACAAACAAAGACGCCGCCCCCGAAAGGGCGGCGTCGTTTCGTCGGAAATCGCGTCACAACTGAACGCTACGAAGTCGGTACGGTAGCGATCGTCTGGAGAATCCGGCTCGCGATCTTGTAGGGGTCGCCGTCGGAATTCGGGCGGCGATCCTCGAGGTAGCCCCTGTAACCGTTGTTGACGAAACTATGGGGAATGCGGACCGAAGCGCCTCGATTTCCGACGCCATAGTTGAACTTGTCGATCGACTGCGTCTCATGCAGACCGGTCAAACGCAGATGGTTGTCCGGACCATATACGGCGATGTGCTCGTTGCGGTATTTCTCGAATGCGGCCATGAGCTTCTCGAAGTATTCCTTTCCGCCGACTTCGCGCATGTACTTGGTCGAGAAGTTGCAGTGCATTCCGGAACCGTTCCAGTCGCCGCGAATGGGCTTGCAGTGAAGCTCAAGTTCCACGCCATAGGTCTCGCCGAGGCGCGCCATGAGATACCGGGCCACCCAAACGTCGTCAGCAGCCCTCTTGGAACCTTTGCCGAAGATCTGGAATTCCCACTGTCCCTTGGCGACCTCCGCGTTGATCCCCTCGTGGTTGACGCCGGCGTACAGGCACAGGTCGAGATGCTTGTCCACGATTTCACGGGCGACGTCTCCGACAGCATTGTAGCCGACCCCCGTGTAGTATTTGCCCTGCGGAGGAGGAAATCCCTCTGCCGGGAATCCGAGCGGGCGGCCGTCCTTGTAGAGAAAATACTCCTGCTCGAAACCGAACCAGGTATCGGGATCGTCGATGATTGTCGCGCGCGCGTTGGTCGGATGGGGAGTGCCATCGGGCAACAACACCTCAGACATCACAATGGCGCCGTTCGTCTTGGTCGCGTCTGGATAAACTCCGACAGGCTTGAGAACACAATCTGAGGTCCGGCCCTCGGCCTGCTTCGTCGAACTGCCGTCAAACCCCCAGTTCGGAACCTGCTCCAGAGTCGGAAAGCTGTCGAATTCCTTGATAAGCGTCTTGCCTCGAATGTTGGGAATTGGCTCGTAACCATCGAGCCAGATGTATTCCAGTTTGTACTTCGCCATATTGTCTTTGGTTGAGTGTCTATTTTTGCGCGGGACCCGCCTGCTTCTTGCCGCGCACTGTTGATTTTCTATTATCCCTCGGTTCCCTTCAGGCGTGTCGGAGACTAAAGCAGGAAGGATGCCATCTCGCCAACAAAATGATCTTGAAGGATCTACCCCGAATGGCCCGGCTCGAGCCCTTGCCCGAGCGATGGAACCGGAAAGCCAGAAGCTGGACTCGAAGTAGAGTCTGCTTGGAAATCCTGCGCGAACGGGAATCCGCTTCATCGAGACTTGCCTCCCGCCCGCGGTGGGCCATGTTCCAACGCATGCACCAGATCAAGGACACCCTCAGAGCGACTGTTCGTATCGGTTACGACGGCCGGGTGCACAAGACCTTTCGCGGTCCGAAGGCGGAAGAGCGCTTTGCCAACGAAGTGCGGGTTCTGCGTCACCTGGAAAAGCCGGGATGTCCGTTTGTGCCCAGGCTGCTGGAAGAAGATCCTGAGCAGCTCAAGATCGTGACGACCAGCTGCGGAAACCGCGTCGAGCACCTCGATGAGGAGCGCGCCAAGGAGCTTTTCGCGGAACTGGAACCCTACGGAGTCCGGCACGACGACGCGGAGGTGCGAAATGTGACCTATCGCCAATCGGATGGCCGCTTCTGCTTGATCGATTTCGAGTTTTCAACGATTCTTCCGGGCTTCGAAGAACCGGAAAATGGATCAGCAACGCAACAGTCCCGGCTCACCTCCAGTGGTTCGGCCTGACGGACCGAGGGAAGGTCCGTCCGAACAATGAGGACTCTTTCCTTTGCCTCCAGTTTGACGCGCAGGAACTGCGCTATCTTGGCAAAATCGGAGAGGCCGCCTCGGACAATGTCGATTTCGTTTTCGCTGTAAGCGATGGAATGGGCGGCGCCATGGCGGGCGAGTTTGCCAGCCGAGTCGCAGTCGAGAAGATCACGCGGCTGCTTCCGCCGGCCTTCAAACGATCCGCCGCCGGCCTTCCCATGGATTTCGAGGACGTGCTCGAAGAGCTCTTCAGCGAAATTCATAGGGCCTTGATGTATCTTGGCTCGACCGATCCGGATTGTGCAGGCATGGGAGCCACCTTGAGCATGTGCTGGTTCACGCCGGGATGGATGTATTTCGGCCATATTGGAGACAGCCGGATTTACTATTTTCCCGGAAGCAGGGGGAGGAATCAGGCAGATCAGCCACGACGATACGCACGTAGGCTGGCTGCTTCGGAACGCAAAGATCAGCGAATGGGAAGCCCGGCAGCACCCGGGCCGCAACGCGCTCCAACGGGCTTTGGGCGCCGGCCACCAATTCGTGAATCCCCAGGTCGGCGCCGTGGCTTTTGAGCCGGGAGATCTGTTCCTGCTTTGCACCGACGGCCTGGTCGACGGGCTCTACGACTCCAACATCCTGGAGATCCTGCAAACCTCACGGCCCTACGGACCGGAATCAAATCCCGCACAACGCCTTGTTCGCACGTCCGTTGCGCAATCTGGCCGCGATAACACGACGGCACTCGTCATCGAAGCCAGTTAGCCCCGCTGCCTTTCGAACGGGTCCGAGCATGGCTGCGACGGATTCGCGTTCCAACCCCTGTAGGGCTGGACCGTGCTTATCCGCACCCTGTCACGCGAGCGCGTCGGGATTCCTGTGGCGGCGTTCGACAAACGATCGCGGAGAAGAACTGCGGCAAGGGGGCTATCGCTCCGGAACCGAGGAGGTTTCGCGCATTCCGGTTGGGGAGGACGAAATCTCCCCCAGCCACCAAGAAGCTATCTGGGCCAGCGGCGATCGCCCTGACCGTTCCGGAAAGAGTATCTTGGCCTATAACCGAAGCGTCTACGGTTCCGTCGGCGTTCAAGCGCGCAATGCTGCGCCGCGGCTGGCCCAAAGATGTCGTTGAAATTTCCGCCGACCACGATTTTTCCGTCAGGCTGCACGGCGAGCGCGTAAACGTTGCCGTTAGCGCCACGCTCGGCGACGTCCGCGCCTCCAAAGGATTGATCGATGCTACCGTCGCGATCGTATCGAGCCGAGATTCAGCGTCTCGACCTGCCCCGCCTGCGTAAATGTGCCTCCAACAATAATTCCGCCCTCCGGCTGAATGGCCAGCGCATTGACCTGCCCGTTGACGCCCTGCGCCGATCGGTCCGCAAACGTGCGATCAAGCGTCCCGTCGTCATTCAAGCGCGCAATGTTGCTGCGGGCGATCCCATTCACTGCGCTAAAGCGTCCTCCAATGACGATCTTGCCGTCGGGTTGAATGGCTGCCGCGAGCACCTCGCCATTAACCCCCTCGCCGGATCCGAAGGCTGAGGAAAGAGACACTTCGTCCTGCGCACGCGCCACGCCGGCGGAAAATGCCAATACCAGGAGAAACCTTTTCACGGGCAACACTCCATCCCTGAAATTTCCCGAAATCAAGCTCCGACCGCTTGATTCGACGTCTCGAAATGAGCGAACCTCGCGTCCTGCGCACCCGTAGCTCAATTGGATAGAGCGACAGCCTCCGGAGCTGTAGGTTGTGGGTTCGAGCCCCGCCGGGTGCAATTTGGTTTCCAAGACTCACTTCCACGCAAGGCCGGCGCGGAAATCGCGCTCATAGCACGCACAAATCCCATCGTTATATCTTATTTGCCCATCGGCCATGGCAAGGCTAAGCCTTCCGCGCAGTCGCTGCTGTCTCCAGGCAGTCGCTAGCCGCGAGCACTGTATCCAGGTGTCGGAAGGGGAAAACCTTCGGTGTGATTGAAACGAGGAGTCGCTTTCGAGCAGCGACGCGTGAATCAACGATGCTCAACCGTCTCGCGCGCCGTGCGAATCTCGTGCAACACCAGGTTCATCAATTCCTCAACCGAAGTGTCACGCGTTTTCCGGTCAAAGGTGATTTCGCCGTTCTGCAAGAGACTGACCCGGTCGCAAACATCGAAGACGTGCGCGTAGTTGTGCGCCACAAGGATAATCGATACTTCACCCTTCTCCTTGAGGCGGCGGATCAGGTCCAAAATCATGGCGCTCTCTTTCACGCCCATCGCCGCCGTCGGTTCGTCCAACAGCAGCACCTTGGCATTTGCAAAGACCGAGCGCGCGACCGCTATCGCCTGCCGCTGACCACCCGAGAGTTTGGAGATTTCGACATCGACCTTGGGAATGTTGACGCCCATCCCATTGAGTTGCTCTATCGCGCGCTCGCGCATGGCGCGATCATCCAGAATGCCGAGGAAGCGGTTGGACATGATTTCCCGCTGCAGGAACATGTTACGATAGACATTCAGTTCGTTGATCAGCGCGAGATCCTGGTAAACGGGTTCGATTCCCAGCGACCGCGCGTGGCTGACAGATTTGAGCTCGATCTCTTCGCCTTGAAAATAGATCTTCCCGCTGGTTGGCTGGTGAAACCCGGTAAGAATCTTCAACAGCGTGGACTTTCCGGCGCCATTGTCGCCGAGAAGCCCCAGCACTTCGCCTTTGACGAGACGGATTGACGCGTCCCTAAGGGCTGTCACCCGGCCAAAGGATTTGGAGATGTGCTCCGTCCGCAATACTTCCTCGCTCATTATCCGCCTCCCGCCGCGCGCAGACGGCTCAAGTGCACGTTGATGAGCATGGTGATGAGGATTGCCCCTCCCAAAATCACGTTAAAAGTGTACGCGCTAACGCCGGAGAGCGTAAATCCATCCTTCAAGATGCCAAGCACTGCTGCGCCGAGGAATGCACCGACGATCGTGCCTGAGCCTCCAGTAAGGAGCGTTCCGCCAATGACCGAAGACGCGATGGCCATAAACATGATTTCGGTTCCGCCCGCAAGCGGATCGATAGAGCCAATGCGAAAAGTGTCCAAGACGCCCGCCAGGCCGCCCAAGACACTACAAATGACGAAATTCCCGATCTTTATACGAGCAATCTTGATGCCCACCTCGGCGGCACCAAGGGGGTTACCCCCGGTGGCGATCGTGTGTAGCCCCCAGCGTGTCTTGACGAGCACGAACTGGAGAACGAGCGTCACACCGATCGCCCAAAGGATCTGCGAGACCGGGTTTCCACCGAAGATTTCGGCGAGCACCGGCCCCGCTTTCGGCCGCACGGGAAAGCCGCCAGAGATGATCAGAGTGAGGCCATTGATCAAAAACAGTGTGCCGAGTGTGGTGATGAAAGGACGGTATCCGGAGCATCACGGTAAAAACCCCGTTGACAATGCCTACGATAGCAGCTGCCACGAGCCCAATCCCGATCGCAGGAACAAAGGGGACGCCCGCTTTCTGCGCGAAATACATCACGAACGGCGACAACGCGTAAACCTGGCCCACGGACAAATCGACCTCGCCGGAGATGAGTACCATCACCAGGCCGGCCGCGATGATCGCGGTCATGGCTGTGTATTCCGCGAGGTTTCCAATGTTGCTGAGCGACAGGAATGCCGACGCTGTGCTTTGGAAGTAGATAATCAGCACGATGCCGGCAATCGCGATGCTCGCTTCGCGGGAGCGCAGGAGGAAAAGGCCCGCCCGGCTCACCAGGCTTCGGGGCGCAGCACGCCGGACGGCATCCTTTCGTTGCGGAAGAAGATCCGCTTTGTCTGTTGCCATGGTCTGCCTCGATCCTCGATCCTTAGATCGGGCCTGACCGCGTAAGCACCTTTTGCTCGCTGGAGTTACCCTGATAGCGGCTCTCAGTCTTTATGAAGGGGTCGACGTTTGCCTTCGTCAGAAAGCTCAGACCGGTATTGATGTCAGAGGGACCCGTCAGCCCTCCTGAGATCTTGAATAGAAAGAGCACCATGACGGTATAAAATCCCTGAAGGTAAGGCTGCTGGTCGATTGTAAAGTCCAGATCGCCCTTTTGTACGTATTCGAGCGTACTTGGCAGAAGATCAAAGCCACCGGCGTGAATACCCTTCGACTGCAATTTGTTTTCACTCATCGTCTTCCCGACCGCTGAGGTGCTGCCCGCGTCCACCGCAAACATGCCCTTAATGTCTGGGTGGCCCGCATAGTAAGCCGCAACCCGGGAGACCTCCTCGTTCAGGGTGGGTCCGCTGGCTATCTCATTCAACTTAATGTTCTTGCCAGACTCCTTGATCGCCTCTGCTGCTCCGTCCAGGCGCGGCTGGATGTTCAGTTGCCCGGGTGTGGCAATAAATCCGACCACTTCGCCCTCCGGCACCAACTCAACGATGCGCTCGCCCAACCCCTTGCCTGAGAGAAACAGATCCTGGCCAATGTAGCACAATCGTTTGTTGCCCTTTGCGTCGGCGTTGTACGACACTACGGGGATACCCGCCTTGAGGGCCTTTTCAACTGGTTCGTTAAAAGCAGTCAGATCAACCAGGGAGACCGCGATTCCGTCGACGCCCGCCGAGACGGCCGTATTCAAGGCGTTGACCATATCGGTGGCTATGGATTTCTCCGAGCCGGTCCACTGATAGGTACAGCCCAGAAGCGCGCAGGCATCCTCGGCGCCGTACTTGGTGGGGACAAAGAAAGGGTTCGTTGTGACGTGATTTACGAAAACGAATTTCCATTTTGGATGCTTCGGGAAAAGGCCGAAGCCTTCTTCGGCGGCCTCTGCGCTTTCAGGTATTCCGAGTCCGAACGAGGATAGCGAAGCCAGCGCGCCAAAGCCGGCCGCGCGGCGCAACGCTTCGCGCCGTGAAATTCCCACGCCTTCTTGGCTGCTGTGGGAGGAACGGTTCGTCTTTTTCATGGGATCTTACTCTGGGGGTATGCGGTTGGTTTGTATAAGCTACTTGGTCGAGAAACGATAAACCGTCGTTTGCGTGTATTTCTCACCCGGCTGTAGCTCGGTGGTGGGAAAGTCCGGGTGGTTTGGTGAATCTGGAAAGTGCTGCGTCTCTAGACAGAGGCCGGTCCGGTGTTGGTAAACGGTGCCACCCTTGCCTTTGTTCGTCCCGTCGAGAAAGTTGCCGCAATAAAATTGCAGGCCCGGTTCGGTTGTTAGAACTTCCATGAATCTTCCGGAGGTCGGCTCATAAAGAGAAGCGACCAACTCCAGGTCTTTTCCCTGCCGGTTGAGCACCCAGTTATGATCGTAACCTTTTCCAAACTTCATCTGTTCGTCGTCGCTTTCGACCCGGGCTCCAATCGCTGTCGGCTTGTTGAAATCGAATGGCGTGCCTGCAACAGGCCTTAGCTCCCCGGTCGGAATCAGGCCCTTGTCGACGGGCGTGAACTTATCAGATTTGATCATCAGCTCGTGCCCCAGGATATCGCTGGCTCCGGCATCTTTTAGGTTGAAATAGGAATGGTGCGTCAGATTGACGAAAGTAGGCTTATCGGTTTCAGCAGTGTACTCGATCTTCAATTCATTGTTGTTCGTAAGAGTGTAAATGACCTCGCAGCGAAGAGTGCCCGGATAATTTTCCTCCCCATCTTTGCTCGTATACGTCAGCTTGAGGGCCGGTCCTTCGGGAGTGTCCAACTTTTCAGCTTGCCAGACGACTTTATCGAATCCTTTGCGACCGCCATGCAGGGAGTTCTCGGCGTTGTTCTGCGCAAGTTGATAGTCGACACCGTTGATCGTGAATCTGCCCTTTGCAATTCGGTTGCCATAGCGGCCGATCAAGGAACCGAAATACGGAGTGTTGCCGATATAATCGTTTAGCGTGTCGTATCCGAGTACCACATCGCTGAGTTTTCCATTCTTGTCTGGCACCGTAAGTGAAACGACGATTCCACCGTAGTTGGTGATTGTGGCTTCGAGTCCATTTGTGTTCTTTAGCGTGTAAAGATCGACTTGAGAACCGTCGATTGTTCGGCGGAACGCTTCAGGATTGATTTGCGCGTTTGAACTGGACACGAAACCAGTGACGATAAGTATGGCCAAGCCGAAAGTGGCTAAGCCATGGCGGGGGATAACCATAAGACTTACCTCTAGAATTTCCCAATAATATGCGAGAAGATTCCTCGATTTCAATTGCTTTCTTAAAGATCTTTCCGATTACAGCCGCTGCGACCGTTTAGCATTTCTGCTGGCCGTTGATAAGGTATCCGTGCCCTTCGAAGGACTCGGAAGTCTGCCCGGACAACGACAGCGAAAGATCCTAAACTCGGCAATTTTCGCAGTTTCGATCCCTTCGCAGAGGAGTCGAAACCAGCCGTGCGGCGCATTAAAAATGGCAAGTCGCCACCGTCGCAGACCCTGCTTGTTCACAAACCGGTAGCTCTCGTTCGTCTCAAGCCCCCCGGCTGGAATGCCGGGAGGGCCGCCTAAACGCACTCCGGAAGCTGTTCCAGTTTGGACTGTTGAACGTGGTATCAGGCCCGGAGGGCAACGAACTCGAAAATCCTGATAGTGAAGCGCGCTCCTCGAATGTTCAGGAGGCCGTCGAACGCGTCATAGCGTAGCCTTCGCCGCTTGATTTACGCTGAGTGTCCACGAGCGGACCAATTGCTGGGGTCTCAAAACAGCCGGAAGATCTCGACCGCGTCTCGAGTTGACGCGTGAGGAAAACGCCGAGGAGCCGAGGAAAGTCTGTCCGTTCCTTTTTCATGAACAGATGCCCGGAGAGGGACTCGAACCCACAAGGATTGCTCCACCAGATCCTAAGAACGTGTAATCCGACTTTTCTTACATTTATGGGCGTTTAACCGAATGCGCGGGAAGTTCGTAATGATGAGGATCGTAGCCGTTTATCGAGCTCTGCGACAAGCTGAGACAGCTGGGCTCGCAAGTAGCACACGCAGGCCTCTTAAGTCCGGATCGCCGGGCCGGAATCAAGAAATTTCCGCGCCATCCCGGCCACCTAGGGGTTTTAAAATCCGACAGCGCCTAAATTTAAGTAGGGCGAAATCCTACTTTTCGACGTTGACTCCCTCGGCGCGGTCTGCTCTCCTCGCCATGTTAGCCCGGGTCAAGAAATTCGTGATGTCTTTCCTAAAAATCGCTGGTTCCTGGTTAGTGTTGCTGGTTCTGCTTGGTGGGATTTTTGTCTGGATATCCAGCGATTACGAAAACCCACGCGAGCTATTGCCGGAAGACTTATTTTCTTAACGGTCCCAGGCGTATCGTGTTACATTAGATGTTTTGGGTAGTCCTTTAAACGGCCTAACAAGAAAACGGTTGAGGCATCACTTTCTCTCCCCACTTGAACCCTTTCAAAGCGCAACAGTGACGCGCAAGAAGGTTGCAGGAATGGACGTGGCATCCTTGCGCGGGCTTTGGTTTTGGCGGTTGAACAGTTCTTCCAGCTCTTTCTGCAAATCAGCGGCTCGACCGTTCTTTTCCGCCGCTTCGAAGGCATTCATGGTCGGCCCGTAGTATTTTCGGAATTCATCCACGAACGCCGCGGGGGGGCTGGGATAGTTGAACGTAAACGTGTCCCGGGCGAAGGAGATCTTCTCGGCGGGAACTCCCGCGCCGGCAAATCGTTCGATCACGTTGCTCTCGATCCCCCACGTCATCGGGCTGACGAAGCCTTCCGGCGGTGGCGGCGTGTAGGCGGAACTGATCTTCAAAATTTGCGCCACCAACGTCGGATCATTGGGAATCCAGTTGCCCATAATGATCCGACCTCCGGGCCGGGTCACCCGCACCATCTCCTTGGCCACCTCAAACGGCTTGGGCGCAAACATCGCGCCAAAGATGCTCACGACGAGATCAAACGCTTGGTCCGGCACTTGATGCAGATTGGTCGCATCGCCTTCCTGGAACCGGCAGTTGGCCAGGCCAAGCTCCTTGGCCCGCTTGTTCCCAGCCTCAACCAGGTTGCTCGCGATATCAACGCCAAGCACCTCCGCTCCGAGTTTTGCCGCGGGTATTGCCGTCGTGCCATCGCCACAGCCAAGGTCCAGAACCTTGAGGCCGTTTGATATGCCAAGGCGCTGGACGAGCGCCTCTCCGCTTTCTCGCATGCTCTCGGCAATGCGCGTAAAGTCACCTTTTTCCCAAAGTGCTTTGTTTGGATTCATGGGAGCATTCATGGTGAGGTTGTGTGGTTGATCTTTTGGTTTTGCAAATTGTTCGCCTAACAGGTGATTCTGTCATTTTCGGATAACGTTGCCAGATCGGAGTTATCCGCGGGTTTTCTGGCCGCGAAGGGGTTCCTGTCATCATTGAGTTGAGAGCAACGTGCCTGGAGGATGACTCCAGCGTCAAATGTGAGATGAGAGAATTCTTCGGCGAAACGTGGCGATTGGCGAGGTGTCGCATACCACGGTAGAAAAGGCGTCTCGTTCATCGTCCAACCAAAAGATGCCACCAAAATCGGTTGCGCGGGGGTTCCACGGAGATTTGGCGGGCGCGAAAGAATAACGCCGCAACACTTCGAGAGGATTAAGCAATCAACCGGAAATGCCTAACCCCTACGACAACAACTGCCCGGAGAGGGACTCGAACCCACAAGGATTGCTCCACCAGATCCTAAGAATGTGTAATCCGGCTTTTCTTACATTTATGGGCGTTTACACGGATGCGCGGGAAGCAAGCATTAATGCGGCTCAGAGCCTGTTCGTGGGCCTTCCGACAAGGAAAGGCAGAAAATCCCGCAAGTAGCACAAAAGTAGCACACATGGCACAAAGCGCCCTGCTCGCCGGTCACTTTCCGCTGGCGTCGGTTTCGATTTGCCTTCTGAATCCGTCCAGGTTGAAGGAGCCGGGCGGTTGGCTCGGCGGATAGTCCTTCATGGATTGGAGGAAGTTTGCAGCCAGACCTTGAATCGGCACCGCCACAAAGGCATGGTCGTCGAGACACGAGCCGCCCGATCGCAATTTATGTGCAGGATTTGCCAATCAAGGCTTAGACGGCTCGGTTAAGATGCTCGAAAAAATATAGGGAGGAAAAAATGAAAATACGTTTACTAGCTGCCCTGGTGGGATTGGCAATCTGCTTTGCTTCGCCGACCTTTTCCCAACAGAAGAACCGACGCCAAGTGAAAGCACTCCTGAGGCAACGCCTACGCCCACGCTCGGGGATCACTTTACCCAGGTTTTACCCGACCGGCGCGTCACGTTCCGGCTTTTTGCGCCGAAGGCCAATGCAGTGGAAGTCGTTATTGGCCTCAAGGACGATGTCCGCGCACCGGGGACCCCGGGCACCGAGATGACGAAGGATGCGAACGGCCTCTGGACCGTCACGTTAGGCCCTTTAGAGCCGAATCTTTATCAGTACCAGTTCAGCGTCGATGGGCTCAAGATTGCTGACCCGGGCAACGAAATGCCTAAACCACAGCGGCACGTTGACACGAGCCTGCTGTTGATTCCCGGTACGCCACCGGATTTCCTGGACGTCCAAAACGTCGCGCATGGAACGATGCACGATGAGACGTACTATTCGACAACGCTCGGCAAGAACCGACGTGTTTTGGTCTACACCCCGCCGAGCTACGAGCGTTCCGGCGCTCCCTTGCCTGTCCTTTACCTCTACCACGGCTTTTTTGACACGCGCTATTCGTGGGTAACTGAAGGGAGGTTAGCACAAATCCTGGACAATTTGCTTGCCCAAGGAAAAGCCGTGCCGATGATTGTGGTGGTTCCGGAGGCGCACGCCCTGCCTTTTGAACCGATGCCAGCGACCAACCCCGATTTCTGGGCCAACCTCTATGACTACTGGGCGAAGAATCAGTCGACGGCCGAAGAGGAGCTTTTCCGCGATATCATTCCTTTTATCCAAACCCGCTATAACATCAGCGATGAACCTGGGGAGAGAGCCATAGCGGGTTTTTCGATGGGCGGGCTTCAAGCAATGGAGACCGGTATCGTACACCTTGGCTATTTTTCTTGGATAGGCGCCTTCAGCCCGGGCTCTCTGTCGGGTCTCAGCGATGAGTTCAAAAACGCGCTGAAGGACCCGAATAAGATCAATGAAAATCTGCGCCTTTTCGAGATCGTCACCGGCGATAACGATTTTGTTGGACCGGCAGTCCACCAATTTGAGATCCAGCTACGTGCGCTAAACATTCAACACGTCTACACGGTCATGCCTGGAACCCACAGCATGTTCGTCTGGCGGCCTGCGCTCGCTAATTTCCTGCAAGAAATCTTTCAAGCACTGATTCGATACAGGGACCCCAGTGTCGCACAAACGCTACTACGCGCTGGACTGCAGCCTCCAAGCGAACTCTTGGAAACTCGATCGCGCCTGGGAGGCAATGCTCGAACAAATATAACAATTCACAATACCGTGTCAGGAATTGAAGCCTATATTTGAGGAGGCGCCGCGGTCTGATACGCCGCCTTGGATAGCGTGCGTAAGTAGTTGATTTACAATCGTGCCCGGAGAGGGACTCGAACCCACAAGGATTGCTCCACCAGATCCTAAGTCTGGCGCGTCTGCCAATTCCGCCATCCGGGCCTCCGGTTATTTCGCGAGCCTGCCTCGGACCTTGGGCTGACCAGGTGCGGTAAGTCTATCCGGGCAATGCCGTACGGGAAGCACTTTTCGAGGCTCGCAGCCGATGGGACTGCTTCATCGCTCGATGAGATCCTGTATGCCGACTATAAGACCAGCTACGAATCCGAAGTATTCGGCCCCGCGCTCCGCCCGCCCGGCAAAGCGCGGCTTACGCGGCGGACACGACACTTTCACTCCCGAAACGCAACATTCGCGCTGCAAACATAATAACTAGCGTATGCTAGGCTGCTTTACTGAGCGCTTCCGGTGATACTTGCGGCGCAAGTGCACCTCGTAGATGATCAGCGGAGTTCGTCTTTCTTTCGAGGAGATCTTCGATGCCTTCGACACAAGCTTCTAATACTTGAGTCTGACTACGGTTGAGTTCCTCCGCCAACTCGATGACTCTTCGCTTGCACTGGGAAGTGACATTGACGTAATGCGACTCTCGAGGATCAAGCGGTTCGGGACTGATAAACTCGCTGATCGCCTGACGAACCATGTCCGATAGTCTTTCGCCTTTCCCTCGCGCAGCAGCTATTTCAAGCAACCGTTCGCGCTGACCATCTTCGAGGCGAACCCTTAGCTGGTTGCTCTTAGGCATTTGAATTGAATATACAAAGGAGGGTCATTTGCAACCTTTCGTGTGCCATTCGAGTCACGCCGCGACTAAGGAGAAGCGAACAGCATGTTCGATATCGTCAGAAAATTCATCGTTTCCTTCCTCCGCATCCGTGTCATAGAAAAGCACCGCGTTGTCCGTTGACCGTTTTTTTTCCCCAACGCAGCCTGAGAGCCTTTGACTTTTCTTGCTTGAGCCTGGAGGGCGCAATCCCTGATGGCCTGACCATCCTCGTCGCTAATCCGCGCCTTGAGGTACCGGGAACCGTCCCAGGCGAAACCTCATTATCCAAGAGGACCGGAACCGGCAATGACTCGAGGACGTCCTTTAGATCCAAACCGCCCTGCTTCCGTCCGGCCTCATGTTGGCTTTGACGAGGTCCCCAGAACACCACGATTTGTCCGTCCGGAAGTCTGGTGGAAAAGCTGGAGATCGTTTCTTGCAGAGTCAAAGTCGACCCACGACTTTTCGACGAAATCTCCCCTGAATGCGCCAGAGCCACAACCTCTCGCACCCGGCTATTGTGAATCGCTTTGAAATGATCTCCCTTTTGAGGATCGCTGCCGAGAAGCGTAGTCGCTCCCGTGACGCTGGTGATCTGGCCCTTCCTGATCAATGGTCAGGATGCCGAACTTTAGGGCTGACAATGCGTCGTACAATCGCTTGGCGTCTTGACTTTCTGCGCTCACGATTGTAGGCCTCGGCAACACTCGTTGTCAGGAGATGCCCGGCGACCTGAAGGTCGTCGAGCAAATCATCCGTGCACCGCGACGCTTCAAGACCAAAGGCCAGCCAGCCGAGCAAGGCGAGTCTCCTTTGCCAACGGAACAAGCAGAGTTCAGATTTCGGCTCGTCAAATACTCGTGGAGCGGACGAGCCGAGCGTGCTTCGAGGTCTTGCACAGGTCATCGGATAGGACCGCTTCTTGATAAGGCGAACGACCTCGGGAGACGGCGCGTCATTTGTTCCTGTAGATGGATTCGGGTTCCGCATAGACCTTCCGGAACGCATTCTTCTCCACCGTGCGGAGAAACACTTCGACGCGATCAGCTCGGAGATCCCAGGACAACTGCCGGGAAGCCGCGATGAGAATGGCTTCGGGTGTCTGCTCCTCCACCCGCGGTTCGGGCGAGCGTATGGTCGAAGGGACTCGAAATTCGCCGGGGCGGTTTGCTCGATCTCCGTCTTTCGCAACGTCCTGGAATCCCTTTTCGCATCGTGGAACCAGAAGATGGCGCACCGCCTTGACAACTTGATCCGGCGAGGAGGAGATTCTTCCCGCGTAACCGTTGACTTCGATCTTCAAACCTCCGACACTGTCCACCACAAGAGTGGGCACATCCTCGAGACGCACCTGAAATTCGTGCGCCAGGTCGAGCGATTCGTCGTCCGTGACAATGCAGAGCGCGACGTCCGGTTCCTGTGGAGGCGGTTGGTGGAGTTGATCGTAGGAGCAGAGTTGAACGTCTGCGATGGGCTCCAAGGCTTCCACCACGTTTAAGGCGGAGCGAAGCCCATCGTGAGCAAAAGCAACGAGGACAGAGTGTGAGGGATTCATACTAGGGAATATTTCAGTCGGGGGAGTTTTATGAGGTTGGGCTTGATGTCGATGCAGACGAAGCCGACTCGTCCGCGGTGCTTTCAAAAGCAATGTGACATTGGCTCCGCCGACACCGTGTGCGTTGAGCAGGGCAGTTTGCGGGAAGCTGCGCCGAGCCTCTCCTCGCACAAAATCGAGCGGGGCTTCGGGAATCGGCACCTCCAGGTTGGCCGTGGGAGGCACCACTCCGTCGCGGAAGGAAAAGATCCAAGCGGCCACCTGCAATGGTCCAGCGGCGGCCATGGGATTGCCGATAATTCCCTTTATCGAGTAAACCGGAATGTGGGAGGAGTGACATCCGAGAACTTCTGCCAGTGCCTCCGCCTCAATGCGATCAATCACGGGATGCCCCGGCCCCCAGGCCGAGACAGAGTCGACCATTGCCGGCGTCCAGCCCGCGTTGTCCAACGCCTGTCGATGCAGGCCGGCCATCCGCTTCCGGGCCTGTTTCTGTCATGGTCGAGGCACGAACCGTAGCCAGTGATTTCCGCGAGGATCGTCGCGCCACGCGCCTGAGCGGCGGATTTCTCCTCAATCAAAAACAGGCCAGCGCCTTCAGCGCATACTCCACTGTCGGCGAAGACATCGAAAGGCCGGCTTGCCTTCTCCGGGCAGGAATTTCGCACGGAGGACAAGCCGCTATTCACGAACTCGGTCAAGGGAGAGAGGCCAATTGCACAATCAGCTCCTCCGGCGACACGTGATCTGCTATTCCCGAAACAACATCTCGGCCGCCAAACCGATTGCATCCATTCCCGCGGCGCAGCCCGTCGAGACCGTTAGGACGCTTCCCGAAACGTACGAAGTATTGGGCTAGAGCGCCCGCGGCGGCGTGGGGCGGGCACTGCGTGACCATGTGACGCGAAGCTGCGGAAGCTCCCTTTTGACTCCGGTTTACGCCGGATTCGCTGATCATCGAAGCACAACTGGTCGCGACGCCGAGCCGAATCAAGGGACGTTTCGGCAGGCTGTCCACCTCTGACTTGATCTGGCGCGCAGCCCAGAGCAGCAATTGCGTATGCCGCGCCAACCTCTTCGGCTTGAGTTCGGCCGGGAGCAGAGCGATATCGAAAGGCGGCACCTCGCCCCCAAACGAGCACCCCGACTCCGAGGTGTCCACACGCTTGATGCGACTGATAGCCGTTTGGCCAAAGCGAACCATTTTCCATAAGGACTCCGGATCGAGCGCCCCGGGCGCCGCGACGCCCATCGCGGTGATAACCGCCACACGTTTTCTGCCTAATGAATACATAGTTCCCCTTCCTTCGAACTGCTGAAAGTCAAGATCTGCGTCCGTGCTCCAGAGCGGATCATAACGGGACGGCGACATGCATCCGCAGGGATCGAGTGCGCGTTGAAACGAGCGAAAAATCTCCGGCCATGGTCCGTTCATCTGCGGCAAGTGACGCGCCTGCTCGAGTCCCAGTCGATAAGGCAGCAGACCGGCATCGAGATAGGCCCTCAAAAGATCGTCGGCCGCACGATGGGCTTCTTTCGTCTTCTGACGACGACCGTCGATCGAACCCGAAGGAAACAATCAGCGCGGCGGTCCGAGCACTCAGGGCATTGAGGGAAAGCGGAACGGCTTCGTAGCCAAACCGGCGAAGCACTCGAAGTGTCAGTCTCTCCACCTTCGAAATCGTTTGCCCGCACAGCGCCACCGCCGGCGCAACATGGATGAGTCCGGCCCCGCTTGCTTCAACGGGGGCGTTGATGGCCAGGGAGCGCCCAAACACGCTGAATTCGACGCTGGCCAGTGCCAGATCCGACGGGCGGCCTTGAACGAGACCGCTCAGCTTGGGATTGGGATCCTCCGGGCTGCCAAGCACCTCGATCCTCCCAAGGTGCTTCAAAATGCTTTCCAAATATTGGACTTGAGCGGCAAACACCGCCTTTGAACCCCGGATCGGAATTAGCGCCGTCCACGGCGCCGTGCTCGAGCGCAACTTGGCGGCATCGGTTTGATTGAGATGCGGAGAAAGCGTCGTCACGACGCGCTCGCGGTTGAAGACGTGTGGCACCCCATAGCAAGCGCCTTCGGCGATCAAATCGGAGATCGCAGACACCAACGCCGGGAAATGAATCGCCTGAGAGATCCGGCAAATGACGCCTCCCATGACTTCCGGGCGGCGGTGAAGGGCGATGGTTGCTGCGGTAACAATGCCAAAGTTGCTTTGGCAAAAAAGCCCCGTGGGATCTGGACCCAGTCCGCCGAGATAAGCGCTGTTCAGAGGGTGCGCATGAAATCGTGAGGTTCGCGCAACTCTCCCGGTTGGCAAGACCATCTCGAGATCCAGCAAATCGAGATGTCGCTGCCCGGAATAGCCGATGCCTCGCTCCAACGCGTTGCCGATAATGCTCGCTCCAAGCCCCGCGCCGGTGACATTGAAATAATGGGTGCTCCCGGAGCGCCCCAGGGCCTCATCAAGTTGCCCTTGGGTAACTCCCGGCTCCAATTCCACGCAATGACTTTTCAGATCCAGAGACCGGATGCTCTTGAGTGCGGACAAATCCAGTGTGTAGGCTCCATCCCGCGCCGGAAGATCGGACCCGAAGCCCCAATTCCTTCCGCAAGAAACAACCTGAAGCTTCACGTCGCCTCCCGCCTTGGAAGCCGCATAGAGCGATGCGCTGCACATCGGCCGCACTTTGCGGGCGTATCACCCCCGAGCGATTCCGACGATTTCCGCACAAGGACTCAGCCTCTCCGCCGGAGCTCAGCCAGCGTGAAACTTCACTCTCAAAAATCTCGATTGGGCGATGCATAAGTCTAAGCGCGTCTCCTCCTGATCCGCAGCATCAAACGATGCCTTGTCATGGCTGATCATCAGCTGAACGACGTGTTGGACATGGGGGGTAGGATGCTTCACTTTTGATTGGGATTTCGCCCTAATAACGGCCCTTTTGCAGTTGCGTCATCCTCAATATTTTGTAGCCCAGTGTGTCCTTTTGAACCCTTTGATGTACAAATATAACCCATTTGTATCACAAATATATTATATGCAATACATTTATGGCAAATGAGTTACAAGCTGAAAGCCTGGGCCGGTGGGCCAAGCGCTGCGGGATCTCATATCGCACGGCCTGGCGCTGGTTTCACGATCGCAGACTGCCGCAGGACGTTGTTGGAGAGCAAACCCCTACCGGAACCATCCGGATACGGGACGGACGAGTTCCGCCGAAGCCCTGTCGAAGAAGAAGGAAGCCGTGATCTATGCCAGGACCAATCCCCGGCAGGATCAATCCGCGATGCACGAGCAGATCGAATCGTGCCGATCTTTTTGCGTGGCACGAGGATGGATAGTCACCAAGATCGTACGAGAAGTCGCTCCGGGTCGTCGGACCTCAACGGATCAAGCTGGCTCGATTGATTCAGCAGGGAACACCACGCTTGGTCATTGCCGCGCCGAGTGTTCTGAGCCGCTTCGACTTTCGATTTTACGAAGCTCTGTGGCAAAGAATGGAATCCGAATTGATCGTCGTTGACCGCTCGGATGAAATCGCAGGCGAAGGAGGAGCGCTTGAGGACCTAACCGACGCCATCAATATCATCTGCCATCGCCACTACGGTCCAAAACGCGGAAACGCGCTCGTCCAGATCCTGAACCGCGTGATTCGTGGGACGCTAACGGTCTAAAACGAGCCGCTCTGCGCCAGGTGGATCTGGGCAAAAGCCGCAACGAGTTTGTGGCGTGTATCGATCCCGAGTTTCCTGTAAATCGAGCTCAGCTGGTTTCGCACCGTAATCTCGCTCTTGCCCAGCTTGCCCGCGATATCCCGATTGTGCAAGGCCCTGTGCTGCCAGGAGCGCGCATTCTCGCTCCCGTCTGGTCAGCTGGTCGATTTTATCCGGAAGGGCGCCGTCTCCGTTCGAAGCATGCTCTTCCTTGAGTGTAACCAGAAAGGTTCCTTTGGAAAGCGAGAGCGAACGCGATGGCAGAAACTCGATTGAGGCGCTCAGCCACTGGGCGGACGGATGGTGGTAATCGAAATGCATCGATCTTCGACCGCCTGGACCTTGTCCCCATTTTTGCGCCATAATGCTCGGGCGCATGCGCTCGAGCTCAGCCAGAATGTCGCCCGGAACCTGAAGTCGCCGGGGGGCCTTGAAGAGCGATGTGCGCACCCCACTCTTCCACTGCGAACAGACATGACTGGCAATAGAGTTGTAGTGCATCACCTTCAAATTCCAGTCCAACATGAGAGTCGCCGTTGGCAGCGAAGACATGAAGTGACGCAACGAAGAGTCCACGAGGCGGGTCTCCTGATTCTTGGCCAGCCGGCGAATGACACACGCAAAGTGAGGTTGCAGGGCCTGCAATTCCTGCATGTGCTCGTCGCTGAAGTCTCCCTGCTCCTTGTTGCGCATCATCGTCAAGGTGGCCAGCCAGGTCGTATCTCGCCATGCCACCACCGAGGCTCCGTACTCGGATTCGATCGGCAGTAAGAGCCTCTTGTAAAAGACGGAACGGTGAAGCAGGCTCGTGGGCGTGTAGTCTGAATGGCGCACCACGGTCACATGTGGATTTACGGGGCTTCGCCGAAGCCAAATATCATGCTTGTGAACCTCCGCCATGTAGTCGTCGACCAATGGCTTGTATTTCAGCGGAAAAAGGCGACAGGGCAGTTCAAACTCCAGCGGCCGAAACAGGAGAATAAGCAACTGGTAGGGAATGATAACCTCGATGAGCTCGAAAATGACCTTCGCCAGCTTGGCGACATCATCGACTTCATGGAGCCTTACCAAAAGCGCCTCTGCGTCCGCATTTCTTTGCGGTGGGAGAAATGACACCTTTTGGTTCGTTTGTACCATAGCCATTCTCCGTTGTCCGTTCTAGCCTGAACCATTAACAGCGGCGGGTTGTATACCGCAAGCGCACAGCCCAAGAAAAAATACGCGCACAGCATTCCCGTGGTTCATTTGCACCATGGCCGCTTTCCAAAACCAATTTTAGCATCCTAACTGACAGAGGGCAAGATTCCCGATCCGACAGAGCGAACAAAGAGTGCCAGTTTTTGGTTCGTTCGTACCATGGCCAATTTTTCCTTCCGTTCCATAATCACCGTAATCCAACCCCTTAAACCAAGACCTCAAAAAGAGCGAAATTCTCAAACGGGAATCACCGCTTCTCGATTCGGCTCGCGGCGTTTCCAGCCCGCGCAATGTCTAGAGAGTGGAGTGGTTCCGCGACGGGATCGCGCTCGAAATGAACCCCGAACCCAAAGGAACAACACTATGTGGAAAGTGGTAATCACCGAGATTCAGGACGCCAACACGATTGATCCGACGAGCGCGCCTCCCGGCGCTTTTTTCGTCAGCACCGAGCGATTCGCGCAAACGGTCGAATACCTCGATCTACACAAAGTCATCGGCCTCATAAACCGCATACCATACCCCCACGGAAAGCGCTCAGCGCTAAGCGACCGGATCTCTTGCTTTGAAGCAACCGGTTTCGCCGAGCTTGAGCAGACTGCCTAAAGGCACATGGGTTTTGCTGGAATTCGTAAACTTCGCGCACATCAACAAGCCACCGCACCAGTGATCATGATCTTCAACGACCTTCACAACCGCTCGCTCACACCGCGAGCGAACCGCCCGCTTGGGGAGTGCTCTGCCGCCGATCTTCGCGAAAACCCCTCGCCCTTGGACGAGCATCCCGGCTCTGCCGAACAGAAGGACGATTCCGGGCACGAGAACGATCGCAAGATCTTTGCGTCCGAAGACTTCATTTTCTTGAGCGACAACGTGCGGTGTTGGGTGGTGCGGGTTTCGGACATCTCCACGCTGGAGGCCTGCGGGAACTACACGCGCGTGACCTTGAACGGCGCTACAGCCATGATCAGGCGACCGCTCAGGGAATGTGAGGGCCGGCTGGATCCTGCCACATTTTTCCGCACCCGACGCGACTGCATAGTGAATCTTAGCCGCGTGCGGCAAATGCGTATGCTCGATTCGAAGCGCTTCTTGTTCGTCCTGCTCGATGGCAAGGAAGTTCCGATGTCGCGCAAGCAAAGCCTGCTCTTCAGAAAGCAAAAGTCGCTCTAACGCAGTCCCGGGATCGGCCGGCCGTTCCATTTGGTTTGGAGCCCGTCCTAATCGGCCGTTTGCCACCATCCGTTCCAGGCGCGAAGCTTTTCGAGCGCCATGGCACGGTGGCTGAGCCGGTTCTTTGCTGCGGCGGGGAGTTCGCCGAAAGTCTCGGCAAAACCCCCTGGAACAAAGAGAGGATCATAGCCGAAACCTCCGCCACCCCTCGGTCGGTCGACGAGAGTCCCCTCGACGGCGCCGCTGAATGCACCGAGCGTGCGACCGTTACGCGCCAGGACGATCACGCACCGAAATCGTGCCGTGCGGTTCTTCCCGCGGACGTTTTCGAGATTCCTCAAGAGCAAAGCATTGTTCTCCGCATCTGTGGCGCCTTTCCCTGAATAGCGCGCCGAATACACGCCCGGAGCGCCTCCGAGCGCATCGACCTCCAGGCCGGAGTCGTCGGCGATGACCCATCCCTCGCAAATCGGGAAACGGCCAACGCTTTTAGAGTTGCATTCTCCTCGAAGGTCTCACCCGTCTCCTCGATCTCGGGTATCCCGGCGATCCCGGAAAGATCAGACACGAAAAATGAAGCGCCCAGAATCGCCCCGATCTCGCGCACCTTGTGAACGTTTCTCGAGGACACCAGCAGGCTAATCAGCGGGCCAGGCCTCGCTTCTTCGCGTTGACGTGCCAGGTCTTGAGAGCAAGAATTCGACTTTCTTGTGCGGTCGATTCATTCGCTGAGATAGATAACAAATGCGCATGCTACTTCAACTCGGGGCCCGATTGGTCAAGCGGGGTCTTGCCTGGCTGCGCGCCTGGCCATGGTTCGTGGGAAGCATCGTGCTCGGACTCTTGATCAAAGAGAACTTCCCGTTCTCTCATTGGCCGATGTACTCAAATTTCTCGCCGAGTTCGGCCTATGTCTACGTCGTCAACGGCGAAGGCGCACCGCTCGCCGTCGCGACATTTTTTGAGACCGCGCCGCGCCTTCGGCGCCAGTTCGAGCGGGAATGGAAAGCCGGACTGAAGGGCCGGGACACGCGCGCCCAAAGCGATGTGGATATTGAACGTAAGGCGGCCACACATGTGCTCGAGCGCCTGGCCCGGCGATTGTCTCCCGAAGAGCGCGCCGCCGCTGGCAGACTCGGACTCGTCCGTGCCAGCTTGAAGATGGATAAAACCCGCGCCATCTCCGTTTCGGAGCGCACCGTTGCGATGATCGAATTCGACGGAATTCCGTACACGCCTCCGCCGAAGGGCAGCGTTCCCAGGGAACGACACTAGCGACCGGCCAGCCTTCGTGAATTCGCGAATCCTAAACGACATCGTTCCGCGCATCGACTTCGCGTGGTGGGAGACGGCCGTCATGCGAACGGGCTTCGCCTTGCTCCTCCTGTTTCGCTTTCCGCCGCTCGCCTCACTTCCAGCTCCGGGCGCCGAACTTCGCTTTCCCAATGGACTCGCCATTTGGCTCGATCTGAGTTGGGCCCTCAATCCCATCGTCTATTCGATCATCACGATCCTACTGTACTGCCGCCGCCGCGCTCTACATCACGGGTCTCGCGTTTCCGCTCTCCGCGACCGTGCTCTTTCTTTGCTACCTGGTCACCGGCACATTGCAAAATTCTCTCGGCTCCATCAGCCATTACTACCAGGTGATGACGCTGATGCTTCTCGGGCAGTCGCTCGCCGCATGGCTCTACGTCGTTGCGACGCGACGCCGTCTCGGAGCTTTGGACACGCTCCCCGGCCGCGTTGCATTCCTTTACCACTCGCGTGACATTGCAGATCCTGGCCGGAAATTACGTGCTGTGCGCCCTGACGAAGATCATCGCGAGCCACGGCGCCTGGATCTGGAACAGCCAATATATGCCCGTGCAGTATGCGAAAATCCAGGCTCAGCGATATTATACGACCCTGGAGCCGGCGGACATGGGCCTCGGGCGCCGCTCTGAATGAGCTCTGCCTCCAATATCCGTGGCTCTGCATGCTGGTTTACGCGCCCGGATTAATCGTCGAACTGCTCACTTTCCTCATGCTGTTCGGCCGAGTGTGGCTTGCTGGTCGTTGGAGTGGCCGTCATCGCGATGCACATGCTAGTTGACGTGACGATGAACCTCGGCTTTCCCCAGCACCAGTGGATCTTTTTCCTTTACGCTGTCAACCTTCCCTACTGGATCGTCGAAGGAATCCGATATCTGGCAGCCTTGGTCTTGCGCCGATCTCCGGCCTGAGACCGCCGCGAGAACGGAGATCTTAATTCCGTCGCGAACCGTCATGTCCTATACGGCCCGCTATGGCATCCCAACGAAAACAATTTCCCTTTTACGACTTCGAAGCCCAAGTGGCAGTCTCGATGGCTGGCCGACTGGGGCGTTTCGTGCGCCGAATCCCGGCGATCCCGATTTCGATCCGCGAAGCCGAAGTTCTACGTCCTCGACATGTTTCCCTATCCGAGCGGCGAGGGACTGCACGTCGGCCACATCGAGGGATACACGGCCACCGATATCGTCGCCCGCTACAAGCGGATGCGCGGGTTCAACGTCCTGCACCCGATGGGATGGGATGCCTTCGGGCTGCCCGCGGAGCAATTCGCCATCAAGACCGGTCAACACCCGCGTGTCACGACGGAACGCAATATCGCTCGTTTCAAGGAACAGCTTCAATCCATCGGCTTCAGCTACGACTGGGCGCGCGAATTCAGCACCACCGATCCGGACTACTTTCGCTGGACGCAGTGGATCTTTCTCAAGCTTTACAATTCGTGGTTCAATCCCGCTGACGCAGAAGGCCGAACCCATCGCGACCTATGCGGGAGAAGTCGCCGACAAGTGCGTCTTGCCTACGTTGCCGAAATGCCGGTCAATTGGTGCCCGGCTCTCGGCACCGTGCTGGCGAACGAAGAGGTCGTCGACGGCAAGAGTGAAGTCGGCGGGCATCCGGTCGAACGGCGCCCGATGCGGCAATGGATGCTGCGAATCACCGCCTACGCGGAGCGTCTCATCGATGAACTCGAAGAGCTCGATTGGCCGGAGGGCATCAAGTTGCTGCAACGCAATTGGATCGGTCGCAGCGAAGGCGCGCTTGGTGAGATTTGATCTTCCAGAAACGAAATCCGAAATTGAAATATTCACGACGCGGCCCGACACGCTCTTTGGCGCCACCTACATGGTGCTCTCTCCCGAGCACCCGTTGGTAAGCGAAATCACCGCGCCTGACAGGGCTTCGGATGTGGAAACCTATCGAAGGGAAGTCGGGTTCGAAATCCGATTTGGAACGCACGGAATTGACCAAAGAAAAGACGGGCGTCTTTACGGGCGCTTTCGCAAGGAACCCGGTCAACGGCGAAAAAATCCCGATATGGATCGCGGACTATGTCCTGATGGGCTACGGGACGGGCGCGATCATGGCGGTGCCGGCTCACGACGAGAGAGATTTCGAATTCGCAAAGACGTTCGGCCTGGAAATCCGGGAAGTCGTTAAAGCCAACACCGGTGGGAAACGCTGCGGAGCTGGCCGCAGATGTTGCCTTCACCGGCGAGCGGTATCGCCATAAACTCCGCCTTGCTCAATGGGCTTCCCAACTCCGGAGGCAAAGATCAGGATCGTCGCCTGGCTCGAAGCAGAAAGGTCTGGGGCGAGCGACAATCAGTTACAAATTGCGGGACTGGCTTTTCTCGCGCCAGCGCTACTGGGGCGAACCCTTCCCCATCGTTTGGATTGATGGAAGACACCGCGCGTTGGACGAGACCGAACTGCCAGTTTCGCAACCGGACCTTGAGGATTTCAAACCCACCGGCGCGCCGGAAGCGACCATTGAGCAGGGCCTAGTGACTGGTTGAAGTATTCCGAACTGGCGCGCCGTGAAACCAACACCATGCCCCAATGGGCTGGCTCGTGTTGGTACTATCTCCGGTTCTGTGACCCAAAAAACGCTGGGCGCTTCGTCGGTGAGGAACCGGAGTCGCTATTGGATGACTGGCCAGCCAAAATCGGATCCCGGCGTTCAAAAATCCCGACGCTGCCGGCGGCGTGGACCTCTACGTCGGCGGCACTGAACACGCCGTCCTTCACCTCCTCTATGCGCGCTTCTGGCACAAAGTGCTGTACGATCTCGGATATCTCTCGACGCCCGAACCCTTCCAACGCCTCGTCAACCAAGGAGTGATTCTCGGACCGGACAATCAAAAGATGTCCAAGAGTCGCGGCAACGTGGTCAATCCGGAAAATGTCATTGCCGAGTATGGCGCAGATTCCCTTCGGCTCTACGAGATGTTCATGGGTCCACTCGAACAGATGAAGCCCTGGAGCATGAAGGGCGTCGAAGGCGTCTATCGCTTTCTTGGGCGCGTTTGGCGTCTCGTCATGGAGGAAACGCAGGAGGGCGGCTGGGCACTTTCATCCGACCTTGCCGAAATCGATCTCACCAGCCAGCCAGTTGCGAGTCGCTCACGCGACGATCAAGAAGGTCACCGAAGATATCGAATCCTTCGCCTTCAACACGGCCATTTCGCAGATGATGATCTTCACCAACGAGTTCGTCAATTTAAGGCCCCGCCCGGTCGCCAGTCTGCGCATCTTGCTGCCTTTGCTTTCACCATTTGCTCCGCACATCGCCGAGGAGCTCTGGGCAAGGCTTGGAGAAAAATTCCCCGGATTCGATGATTGCGCTTCCTCACAACCTGGCCGCATCACGACGAAAGGTTCCTGGCGGTGGACGAAGTGGAATACGGCGTTCAAGTCAACGGCAAAGTGCGAGACCGCATGCGAGCCAGAAAGGACGCGTCGAGATGCCGAATTGGAAGAGTGCGCCCTCGCAGCACCGAAGGTGCGTGAGGCCGTCGCCGGACCGCGCTGTTTCAAAGATCGTCATCGTGCGCGGCAAGCTGGTCAATATCGTTCTGGCCAAAGTAAGTCACTTCCTCCGGGCAACGCTCAGCTCGCATTCGGGCCTTCCTCGCGCCACGGGGCGCGTGTAGGTTCGCTATCATGGAAGTCCTTATCGGAACATCACTGGCACGCGCGCCGGGAAAGGCATGAGACGCGCGTGCGGCCGTGGATTGAGCCGCGCCTCGCGCGCGCTTCGAGACACGAACGGCATCCGGTGGAGGACTTTCTCTTCGAATACTATGCCTTTCGGCCCGCCAAGCTTCTGCAGTGGCATCCGGGTATCGGAATCGCTCTGCAGGGAGAAACCGCCCGACAATACCTTTGCCACAAAGACTATCACGAGACGGCCCGACGGAATCACCGCCGACGTCTCGGATTGTCACCGCAACGAATCGAGTCCATACGCTGGCTTCGCGAAATGCTCGCTCCGACAACCGATCGCTCCGGCGCCTTCGGCTGCTTTGGGCTCCACGAATGGGCGATGGTTTACCGCGCCGAAACTATCCGCCATGCTCAATGGCCGCTACGCATCAGCCCTCGAGAAGATCGCCGACCTCGTTGAATCACTCGGCCCGCGCTGCACTCACTACGATGCCTTCCGTTTCTTTACGCCGGCCGCGCGCCCTCTCAATCGATATCAACCCACGCGCGGCAACCGCAGCCGCCCTCGAACAGCCTGCTTGCCTGCATGCAAACATGGATCTTTACAAATGGGCCTTCAAACTCGCGCCCTTTACCGCCTCCGAACTGATCGCGGATTGCTTTGAGCTCGCCCGCGAGCGTTCGCGCGCTCGACATGCGCGCGAGCCCCTACGATTTCACGGCGCTGGGATATCTGCCCGTCCGAATCGAAACGCCAGAGGGACGCTCCGAATATGAGGCCTTGCAACGCGAGTTTGCAATTTGCGCGGCACCGCTCCGCGAAGCGTCTCATCGAGGTATGCGAACAGATCATCGAAAAGGCGCTCCGTCTCCGATAACCGTTGCGGTGCGGGTGCCCGGCAGATCCTGTCGCGCCATGATCATCCCCGACGATGCTCGTACTTGGGCGGAAATCGATCTTGTCTGCCATTCGTCACAACCTGAGCGTTGTTCGCGAGAAAATCGGCCCGAAACCCGGAATCGTCGCGGTCGTCAAGGCCAACGCCTACGGCCACGGATCAGCCAAAGTCGCAGGAGCCATCGCCGGAATGGTGCGAGCTTTTCGGTGTGGCCAACGTCGAGGAGGCTCGCGAACTGAACGAGCTAGAGCGTGACATTCTGCTGCTGAGTCCTTCAGCGCCCGGCGAGCGGCGCGAAGTCGTTGCACGGCGACTGCATCGCGACAGTTTCCAGCGCGACGGAGGCTGCTGATTTTGCGGGAGGGCGGGTCAACTTCAAGGTGGACACCGGAATGGGCCGTATCGGCTGCTGGGAGGAAGACGCGCTTGAGGAATTGCGTGCCGTTGTGCGCCTGAAGAATGTCGAAGTGCACAGCATCTCGACCCACCTTCCCGTCCCGGATGAGGATGCGTCCTACACCCTCGCCCAGCTGAATCGCTTTGCGGAAATGGCCGCGAAGTTCCGGGCCCTCGCTCCCGCGGCGAAGATTCATGCCCTCAACAGCGCCGGAATTCTCGGGTTTCCCTGACCATGCGCAGGACTTGGTGCGCCCGGGTCTCATGCTCTACGGAAGCGCATACCCCGCGAAATTCCAGCCTCTGCTGCGCCCCGCGCTGACATGGAAAGCCCGCGTATTGCTCGTTCGCAGCGGTCGGGCCGGACCGCGGCGTGAGCTATGGACGAACGTTCGTCACCTCACATCCAATGCGCATTGCGTCGCTGGCTGTCGGCTACGCCGACGGCTTCCCCCGGCAGGTTTCCGGGCGCGCCGCTCACGTCTTGATCGGCGGGGTACGCTGTTCGGTTCTAGGGCGAGTAACGATGGACCAGATTCTCGTCGACGTGACGAAGTTACCCGAGGTAGCCGCCGGAGACGAAGCTGTTCTGATCGGGAGACAGGGAGAGCGAGGAGATTCTGGCGCGAGAATTGGCCGAAAAGGCGGAAACGATCTCCTGGCATGTCTTCACGGGAATCGGGCGCGCGGGTGCGAAAGGCTCTACGTCTGAGATGCATGACACCAGTCGACGGGAGGATCGCACGTGGCAAGAATTCATACCGAATGGCTCTCCTGGCCAAGGCAAACCGGACTCACAAGCGGATCAGTGGACGCGTTCCCTCGCGAAGATTTGGCGACCGAAAACTAGACATCGCGCGAGTTTTCTTTAGTGTCCCACTTCATGCCTGTACCCCGAAGCTTCCGACCTCACGCCGGAATCCGAAGCGCCAACCGACATTGCTCCGCTCGGGCGCACTGGCGCCAAACCCGCCCACGAATTGACGGCTGCGGAAGAGAAGAACGCAACGGATTGGGACGCGATCGAAGCCGATGCGGATTTCAAGCAGTCTCCTCGCCTCGAAAGCGCGATTCATCATTCCCGCAACGCTCTTCTTCGTTGTGTACTATTTCACCCTCCCTCGTCTTGGTGGGTTGGTTTCCCAAGTTCATGGAGCAGAAGGTGGTTGGCGAAGTGAATCTGGCCTATCTCTTCGCGCTTTCACAATTTTTCATGGCGTGGATTATCGCCTTCCTTTATCTGGCGCGCAGCTGCGGGCTGGGACCGCCAGGCGGCCGCGCTTCTCTCCAAATTCACCAAGGGCGCCAAGGCGTTGACGACTGGCCGAATCGGCGCAATCCTCCAGCGTCCTCCATCCTCTCCACTCGTCCGAAAAATGTTCCTGATCACTTCCCCTTGCTGCGGCGCGCGGCGTCTCAAAGTCACGCGGCGCTCTTGATGTTCCTGGCCTTTGTTGCGGCGACCCTCGTCATAACATACTTCAGCGCGCGAAAATCATCAGGCTCGAGCGCCTACTTCGCTGCCAGTCGCCGGATTACAGGCTGGCAGAACGGCCTCGCGGTGGCCGGCGATTATATGAGCGCCGCAAGTTTCCTGGGCATTTCGGGAATGATCGCCTTTTTCGGATACGACGGCTTCATGTATTCGGTCGGTTGGTTGGTGGCCTATCTCACCGTGTTGATCATCGTCGCCGAGCCACTGCGCAACGCCGGAAAATACACCATGGCCGATCTTCTCGCCTACCGCCTCAAGCAGCGTCCCGTGCGCGCGATGGCTTCCCTCAGCACGCTCACCGTCTCCACTTTCTACATGATCGCTCAGATGGTCGGCGCAGGGGCTTTGGTCAAACTGCTCCTTCCGGGTGTCAGTTTCAATGCCGCGGTTATTGGCGTCGGCATCCTGATGATCATCTACGTGGTTTTCGGCGGAATGCTTGCGACAACCTGGGTGCAGATCATCAAAGCGGTCCTGCTTATGGCCGGCAGCCTTCTGCTCAGTGTGCTGGTCATGGGCCACTTTGGATTCAGCTTTGCAAAGTTCTTCGAGGCGATTTCTCACGTCACCTATCACGTCAAGGGTGAGGAGGTGACCAAGAACTTTCTGGAGCCGGGTTTGAAATTTGGCGCGGCGGTCACAAACGGATGGGGACCGCTCGACCTTGTCTCACTCGGTCTCGCGCTGGTCTTTGGCACGGCGGGACTCCCCCACATCCTCGTTCGCTTCTACACGGTTCCGGACGCCAAGACCGCGCGCATCTCCGTCGTTTGGGCGATGTTGATTATTGGCGCTTTCTACATCATGACCACCTTTCTTGGCTTTGGCGCGGCCACGATTCTCACGCCGGATCGAATCGTCGTTGACGGCAAACCCAACGACAACATGGCCGCTCCGCTCCTGGCCCAGGCCCTGGGCGGAGAAGTCTTCTTTGCCTTTATCTCCGCCGTGGCCTTTGCCACCATCCTGGCCGTCGTTGCCGGGCTGACGATTTCAGCAAGCACCTCCTTCGCCCACGATTTCTACACCAACGTCATTCACCATGGCAGAGAACGCGCGCCGGGCGAGGAAGTCCGCGTCGCCCGCATCACCGCTTTCGTGGTCGGCGCCCTGGCGATCTTCCTGGCGATCCAGCTTCAAACGATCAACGTCGCCTTCCTTGTCGGGCTGGCATTCGCGGTCGCGGCAAGCGCAAATCTTCCGGTGATCGTGCTCAGCATCTTCTGGCGCCGTTTCACAACCGCCGGCGCCGTATGCGGACTGGCCGTCGGTCTTGCAGCCAGTATCCTGCTCATCATTCTGAGTCCTTCAATTATGGGAATTGACGCGGCGGATGTTCCCGCCGCAAAGCGCCATCTTATTCAAGCTGCACCGCTCTTTCCGCTGACAAACCCCGGCATTGTAAGCATCCCACTCGGTTTTCTTGCTGCGATTCTCGGCACACTTCTCACTCGCGAACCTAGCGCCGAGGAGGAATTCACGGAACTTATCGTTCGTGCCAACACCGGTCTCGGAGCGGAAAAGGCGACACTCCATTGATTCCTCGCAAATCGCGAGTATAACTACGACGGCACAAGGATCGCCGTCCTCGTCTCCAGCCGCGGGATGTCTGAGCCTTCGCCGCACAAGCTCTTCTATGTTTTCCAGGCTTTCTGACAAACTTCAGGACATTTTCAAAGACCTTCGCGGTCATGGCCGCATCACGAGCAGAACATTTCGGACGCCCTGCGAGAGGTCCGCATGGCTCTGCTGGAGGCCGATGTGCATTTCCGTGTCGCCAAGGATTTCATCGCGCGGGTCAAGGATAAAGCGCTCGGCGAGGAGGTCTTGCGCAGCGTCACCCCCGGCCAGCAAATCGTCAAAATCTTTCAGGATGAACTGACCGCGCTGCTTGGCGGGGATGCAGCGCCGCTCGATCTCGTCAAAGCCGGGCCGAATCCTCATCGTGGGTCTCAACGGGGCGGGCAAGACGACCTCAGCCGCCAAGCTGGCTCGCTTGCTTAAATCGCAGGGCAAGTCGCCGATTCTGGTCAGCGTGCGACCTTCAACGCCCGGCCGCCATCAAACAACTCGTCACTCTTGGCCAGCAAGTCGGCGTACCCGTATTCGAGCCCAGGCGCGGAGAGACCGATGTGCTTCGCGTGGGACAGGAAGCCGCAGCTTGGTGCGAACAGCAGGGCGGAAATGTCCAGATCTACGACACAGCTGGGCGTCAGGAAATCGACGAAATCCTCCTGGAAGAGCTCAAGCAGCTCAAGGAATCACTCACTCCCGCAGGAGGTGCTCCTCGTCTGTGACTCGGCCACTGGACAGCAGGCGGTCAGTGTCGCCGAGCATTTCCACAATGCCCTCGGCCTCACCGGGATCATCCTCACGAAGCTCGACGGCGATGCCCGGGGCGGAGCCGCGCTCTCTCTGCGAGAGGTGACCAAGCAGCCCATCAAGTTCGCAGGCGTCGGCGAAAAGATCGATCAATTCGAAGCATTCTATCCTGAGCGGCTCGCCGGACGCATCCTGGGCATGGGCGACGTCGTCAGCCTGGTCGAAAAGGCTGCCGAGGCCATTACCGAAGAGGACGCGCGCCGCATGGAGGAGAAAATGCGGACCGCCTCTTTTGACCTCGACGACTTTCTCCATCAGTTCAAGCTCTTGCGCCGGATGGGACCAATCGAAAATGTGCTTGGCATGCTGCCGGGGATGGATAAGCTAAAAAATTCCTCGGTCGACGAGAAACAGCTAAAACGGGTGGAGGCCATCATCCTCTCCATGACTCCAGAGGAGCGGTCGCGTCCGGATATTCTGAACGCGCGCCGTCGCCAACGGGTCGCCCGCGGCAGCGGTTCCACCGTGACTGAAGTAAATAATCTCCTTCTGCGCTTCAACCAGATGCGCAAAATGATGAGGAAGGCGGGACAAATGAAGAAACTGATGGCCCAGGCTCGCCGGGCCGGAATACCAGGACTTAGCTGATCGTGCTCCCCTGCGCGGACGCTTTGAACGACAAACTCACAACTTAGAACCAACATGGCAGTGGCAATTCGACTCCGGCGCGAAGGCGCTCGCAACAGCCCCTACTACAAGATCGTGGTCGCTGACCAGCGCAAGCCACGCGACGGAAAGTTTATCGAAATCATCGGATCGTACGATCCGAAGAAAAAGGGCGACAATTTCACGCTCCAGCTTGAGCGGGCCGACTACTGGGTAAGCGTTGGCGCCCGGCCTTCACAAACCGTCGGCAGCATTATTACGAAAGCCCGAAAGAAAGCCACCGCCTGAGAGGAGTCTGAGGCGTGGAGGAGTTCCTTCGCTTCGTCATCGGTCAGCTCGTGGAATTTCCGGACGAGGTTGTGCTCTCGAAGACCGAATCGTCCGAACGGGTGATCTTTCATTTGGCTACACGCAAGAGCGACATACCCAGAATCATCGGCAAGGGCGGCCACACTATTCAAGCGATCCGCACTTTGCTGAACGCCTCCGCCAACAGACGCGGCCTTCGCGCAAGCCTCGAAATCCTTGAATGAAGATCCTTCCGCTCCTTCTTTTGGCCGCCTTATGTGTTGTGTCGCTCGGCTGCGAAATGCATCCCTCGTCCCAACGCGCCACGAACGGTGAGGAAACGCCGGCGGCTTCCGGTGAACCGCATAAACAACTCGACCGAGAGCAGTTTCCCGCAGTTCGTGCTGTCGCGCGCTTTTCCAACTCCGGGTTCAGCCTCGGCCTGATGGTCAAGGATCTGCGCACGGCGCTCGACGTGGCGCATGCAACAGGCACGCCGGCCCCCCTGGGCGAGGCGTGCGTGGAGGCGTGGGCGCGCGCGGAGCAGCTGCTCGGCGGCCAGGCCGACCACACCGCGGTCGTGAAGTACTGGGAGCGGCTCGCGGGCAGCGAGATCAAGGGAGGGTGACGTGGAGCCTTACGAGGTCTACGCGATCAAGTACGGCCACATCCGAACGCACCGCCAACGAGAACTTCATCGGCGGCGATCCGCACGAGGCGTCGATGCGGCTCGACTACTTCATGTGGGCGATCGCGCGAAGACACGCGCAGGCCGTGGTGATCGACCCGGCTTCAACGCAAGCGCCGAGACGGCGCCGCAAGCGCGAGCGTCACGCGGGCTCGCCCGCCGGCGTGGAGAGCCTGAAGGCTGCTCGGGGTCGACCCCGCCGGGGTGCGCAGACGTGATCATCACCCACCTGCACTACGACCACGTCGGCAACTTCGACCTGTTTCCGAGGCGCGCTTTCACCTGCAGGACAAGGAGATGGCCTACTGCACCGGGCGCCACATGGGCGGTCCGGTCTTGCGCCATCGCCTACGAAGTCGAGGAAGTCGTCGGCCATGGTGCGACGGGTGTACCAGGGCCGCGTGCAGCTTCCACGACGGCGCGACGAGCTTGCGCCCGGCATCACGGTGCACCACATCGGCGGGCACACCATCGGGCTACAATCGGTGCGCGTATAGACGCGCATCGGCTGGATCGTGCTCGCCTCGGACGCGACCCACCATTACGCCAACATGGACGAAGTGCGGCCGTTCCCGATCGTGGAGGACGTCGCGAGATGGTCGACGGCTACCGCAAGCTGCGCGCGCTCGCATCGGCCCCGCAGCACGTGGTGCCCGGTCACGATCCGCTCGTCATGCACCGCTATCGCGCGCCGCGCCCCGACCTCGAGGGCATCGCCGTCCGGCTCGACGACGAGCCGCGCGCCTGACGTGGCCGG
>CAWASQ010000031.1:0-21945 GCA_963784465.1 uncultured Verrucomicrobiae bacterium | reverse complement strand
ATGAATAAGTGGTAGGCGGGCCGCGCCCATAATCCACGGCCACAAGGACCATAGCCGATCGCGAAGACCATTAGGTTTGCATCCCGGTCTGGGAGCATACGCGTCCCGGCGTGTGGCGTTCGGCGTCTCGCCGAACAGAGTCTTCCGGCGGGACGCCGCAAATTGCACGCGCAGAAGGGGAGGGGGCCCCTTCTCCCCTCCACGCGTGCGCTCCCCAGACCCTCGGCGCGCCGGCCCTTTCCCAAGCGATTCCTTTGGAACAGTTGACGAGCGGCCCGCGCGCAATGGCATTGTTCTAAACGGAAATCGCTGACAGGTCGTCTCGCACTTCTTCGAGTCTTTGCAGCAACGGCTTCGCATGAGACGACGCGCCCATGAGCGAGAGTTTTTTGCGAGCCACTTCAGTGACTTTCGTGCTGGCGTGCCTCATCATGACAAGATGGGGAGGTTCGTGGCCGCTCTCCAGAGACGCTCCTTCCTGGACGCCACTCATCCAGGCTCTGACAATGTCCGCTCCAATGTTAACCTTGACCACGTTCATCTTGATGCCTTCGCGAAGATCATCCGGGTGGATGCCGCTGCCGCCATGCAAGACGAGCGGCGCGGGCGTCACTTGAGCGATTCGCTCCAGGAGCGAAAGGTCCAGCCTGCTGCTTTGGCCGTGGACTGAACCGCACGAGACGGCCAATGTGTCGATGCCGCTTTCCTCGACCATTCGTTTGGCTTCCCCGGCGAGGCCTTTATCACGCCTCCTCCGCCGCTTTCGCCGCCAAAGGTGCCGAGCTCTGCCTCTACGGCAGCTCCTACAACGCGCGCGATTTTGACGATGTACGCGGCGCCCGCGATGTTTCCCTCCAGCGGCAAATGTGCCCCGTCGTACATGACCGAGTAGTAACCGCGTCGGAGTGTTTGAAGGATCATTTGATCTGCTGTCGGGGTGGTCCTGGTGGACGAGCACCGGGACGCTGGATTGCTCGGAAAGGATTCGCAGCAGTTGCGGAAAAACATCCAAACCACCGTGATAGAGATCTCCGAAGTAAGTCTGCAACATCACGGGCGCGCTTTCCGCTTCAGCAGCGGCGATCACACTGCGGGCGATCTCAAGATTGCAAACGTTGAAGGAGGTAAACGCAAAGCGGTTTCGCAACGCGTAGTCGAAGAAAACACGAGGTTTGGTGACGAACATAGAGAGATTGAATTGTAGTTTTGGAAATGACGGCTAGGAGCTGGAGCTAGGAAGCATCACCTCAAATTGACAGGGATTAGTAGGATAATCCGCAGGTGGACAAATGGACGCAGACTGGTGACCAGACGCCTGTATATTCGAGTCGCCCGCCCTCGGTGCCGTTGTAGAGGCGGTTGTTCCAACCGCCTGTCTTATCCACAGGCCCTTGGCACAAGGGCCTCTGCAACTAAGTCTTTCTGCTTGTCCCTTCTTCATCTGCAATCAATAGCCTCATCCACGGATTCACGAAAGCTTCGCTTTCATGCCGAATTCCGCGATCTTCGAACGCGGTTCTTGACCCAGGCGAAAGGCTGTCCCTCAATCAGCCATCCATATGCCGCACCACGACCTGGTTATCGGACTTGATGTGGGAACGACCAATCTCAAGTGTCTCGCCCTTGATGCGGCGGGAAACGTCCTTGCCGAGGCAAGCCAACCAACTCCCCGGTCACATCCACGTGCCGGCTGGACGGATTTCGAGCCCGGCCCCGTTTGGGAGGCGGTGTGTAAAGCCATTCGAGAACTGGTCTCTCGGCTGGAGCACCCTGAGGCCATCAGAGGCATTGCTGTCTCGAGCCTGGCAGAGTCGATGGTGCCAATCGATTCACGAGGTCAACCGTTGGCGCCTGCCATCGCGTGGTTTGACCTTCGCACCGTCTCCGAATACGAATGGCTTCGAGACCGGGTTGGATACGAAAGGCTGTTCGAGATTTCCGGTATCTCTCCGGACCCGATGTTCTCGCTCTGCAAGATCCTTTGGGTGCGGAATAACCATCCCGCCGCGTTTCGGAATGCGCGCCATTGGCTCCAATTCGCCGATTACGTGGCCTTCCGCTTCTGCGGAATTGCAGCCACGGATCCGAGCCTGGCCTGTCGAACCCTCGCCTACGACTTGAAACGGGCGACCTGGTCCAACGAAATTCTCGAGGCCGTTGGTGTTGCGCCTTCCTCTCTGCCCCCCGTTTGCAAGAGCGGGAGTCCCCTGGGTCGCATCACTCCGTCCAGCGCGGCCGAAACGAACCTTCCCCGAAATACGATCGTTAGCGTTGGCATGCACGATCACCTCAGCGGGGCATTCGCCGCCGGCGGGCTTGGCGCTGGTCTTCTGCTGGACAGCATTGGCACCTCTGAATCCTTGATCACAACTTGCCAGGAGCCGCTTTTTGACCCGAGCGTTGCAGCGCACGGACTGCTCCAAGGCGCGGTCTGGATCGAAGAACCGATCTCCTATCTGACGGGCGGGCTCCAGACGGCAGGCGCGGCCGTGGAGTGGTTTCGCCAGCAACTGGGCGGCAAGGCCGACATTTCAGAACTGGTGGAGGAAGCGACGCAGGTCGCCGAGGCAATACCGGTGTTTCTGCCCCATCTGACCCGAAGCCAGACGCCCCACATGGACGCCAAGGCGGCGGGCGCGTTTATCGGCATTAAGTCCACGACCACCCGCGCCGCCATGTTCAGAGCGGTATTGGAAGGGTTGGCATTCGAAGCACGCGCGGTCGCCGACGCAATTACGAGCGTTGCCAATTTGCCCCCTTTCCAGAAGATCCTCACCATCGGAAGCTCTTTGCAGAATCGCCTTCTCACCCAGATCAAAGCAGACGTCTATGGCTTCCCATTGAAAATCAATCCGGTTCGTGAAACGGTCAGCCTTGGGGCAGCCCTCCTGGCCGGCATCGGCTCTGGTCTTTTTCCGGATGCTTCCGCGGCGGTGCGGGTTGCACGCCGGGAGGAGCTTACAGTCGAACCGAACAAGGAGCGCTCCAAGCGGCTGCAAGCACGCTATCAACGAAGTTTACAGAGACCTTTACGGAGCAACTTCGAGAAGGCGCACCATCGACTGCACGATCTTGCCTCATGAGATCAGTGAAATAGTGACACCCTGAAACAGGGCAAACGAATGGCGGAGTTTTCGACTCGAATCACCAGGTGCCAATCCGAATACCTTGGCATTCATGAACCAAAAAGCAGAAAACTCGCCGGCAAGTCTAAGTGGTACCGTCACATTGGGCGGTGAAGTGAAAGTTCATCGCCTTGGCTTTGGAGCCATGCGCATTACCGGCGACGGCATTTGGGGGCCGCCAAAAGACCCGGATTCGGCATTGAGAGTCCTTCGCCGCGCCGTCGAACTGGGCGTCAACTTCATTGACACGGCGGATTCGTATGGACCCGACACCAGCGAGGAATTGATCGCCGAAGCGCTCTCGCCCTATCCCAAGGATCTCATCATCGCAACCAAGGGCGGATGGAATCGGCCCGGGCCGAACCAATGGACCCACGATGCGAGTCCGAAGCATTTGCAGGAGGCTGTCGAGGGGAGCTTGAGGAAATTGCGCGTGGAACGCATCGATGTCTACCAACTGCACGCTCCCGATCCGGTCACGCCCTTCGACGCTTCCGTGGAAACTTTGGCCAAGCTGCAGGCGGAAGGGAAGATTCGCTTTGTCGCGCTGTCGAACGTGACCAAGGAACATATCGAGCGAGCGCAGAAAATCGTGCCGATCGTTTCGGTCCAGAACCGCTACAGCTTCGCGGATCGTGAATGGGATTACGTCGTGGACTATTGCGAACGAAATGGGATTGCGTTCATCCCGTGGTTCCCGCTCGCGGCGGGGAGCGTTGCCGGTATGATCCTGGAGAGGATTGCGAAAACTCACGGAAAGACACCCAAACAGGTTGCGCTGGCCTGGCTGCTGAAACGCTCGCCCGTGATGCTGCCGATTCCCGGAACCTCTTCGATCGAACATCTCGAGGAGAATGTGCAGGCGGGTTCCTTGCAATTGACCGACGAAGAATACCAGGAACTCTTAGCTTCATCTTAGATCTCGCCAGGTGACAGCGTAAAGGCTTCATCCGCCCTGCGGCGAAAGACCCGACCATTGCGTCTGAGCAGCCCCCGGTGATGGTGACAGCGCGAAAAAATCTCTCAGCCGTCGAGACAACGCATGGCTTTTGTGTTACCTGCGGTTGCAAGACATTACCCGTCGTCGGTCCGGCAAAAACGACCGGCTTCGCAGACATGAAGACAAACACTGCGCAAGGCGCGATATCCGCCTTTATCGCGCATCATTTCCGGCATTTCAACGCCGCTGCGCTCAAGGACGCGGCTGATGCCTACGTGGCTCATCTTGGAGCGGGCGGCAGGATGTTTATGACGATTGGGGGTGCAATGAGCACCGCGGAGCTTGGTTTGTCGCTGGCTGAAATGATCCGGCGCGACAAGGTTCACGCGATCTGTTGCACAGGCGCGAATCTGGAAGAGGACGTGTTTAATCTCGTCGCTCACGATTTTTACGAGCGGATCCCGCACTACCGCGATCTCACGCCGGCCCAGGAGAAAGCGCTCCTCGACCGGCACATGAACCGCGTCACCGACACGTGCATACCGGAAATGGAAGCGATGCGCCGAATTGAAGAAGCCGTCCTTGCCGAATGGGTGGCTGCAGATCAAACGGGCAAAAGGCTTTTCCCGCACGAATTCCTGTACCGCGTCCTCCGCAGCGGGAACCTCGAGCACCAGATCGACCCAGCCGACAGCTGGCTCCTAGCCGCGGCAGAAAAGGATCTGCCGATGTTTGTGCCCGGCTGGGAGGACTCGACCCTCGGCAACATGTATTCGAGCCATTGCATCAGCGGTGAGGTCAAGAACGTCCACACCGTTCGGACTGGTATCGAATACATGATGGCGCTCGCGGAATGGTATACCCGAACCGCCAAGTCGCTTGGCAATGTGGGGTCGATTGGATTCTTCCAAATCGCGGGAGGCATCGCGGGGGACTTCCCGATTTGCGTCGTACCGATGTTGCACCAGGATCTGCAACGCGAGGACGTTCCGCTCTGGGGCTATTTCTGTCAGGTCAGCGACTCGACGACGAGCTATGGCAGCTACTCAGGAGCCGTTCCCAACGAAAAAATCACATGGGGCAAGCTTGGAGTCGACACACCGAAGTTCGTCATTGAGTCGGACGCGTCGATCGTGGCCCCTCTCCTCTTCGCCGTCGTGCTTGGCTGGTAGCCTTCAAAGGCTGGTTTCCTCACGAAGCTCTGGCAACACTTCTTCCTTCATACTTCTTACTTCTAACTTCTTCTGATGCCCTGGTTTCACCACGAGGCTCCGGTGATCTCACGTCCCGAGATCGAAGCCATGTGCCAGCGCTTGCTCGACGAGGCTGGTGACCGGCTGGGCAGCGCTTTTCGCCGGGTGCTGCTGCTACCACCTGATCTCACCCGAGCTCACAGCGGCGCGGGCTGGATCACGGAGACGCTCTATCGCTTGCTACCCGCATCCTGTGACACCCATGTCATCCCGACACTGGGCCAGCATATGCCTCACACACCGGCGGAAAATCACTGGATGTTCGGCTCAATTCCGAACGATCGCATCCATCCTCACGACTGGCGCGGAGGAGTGACCCGGATTGGAACGATTCCGGAGGACAAAGTTGCGCAAGCGACCGGGGGCAAAGCCGACTGGAAAATTCCGCTCGACCTCAATTCGATGCTCATCGACGAGGCGTGGGATCTCGTCATCAACATTGGACATGTGGTCCCGCACGAGGTGCTGGGTTTTTCCAACCACAATAAGAACTACTTCATCGGTCTTGGCGGAAAAGAAACCATTTGTGCCTCGCACATTGCCGCAGCCCTTTACGGGATAGAGAACAATCTAGGCAGCATTATCACCCCGCTCCGTGCCTGCTACAATTGGGCCGAGGACGAATTTCTCGGCCGTCTCATCTTGCGGAGAATCTAGGGAGGCGCTGGGTTCCCCATGTCGGAACGCCTCCTTGTCTTGCGGAGAATTTAGGGAGGCCCGGGTTCCCCATGTCGGAACGCCTCCCTGTTGCGCTTTCTACGGTCTATAAGCACTTGGATCCCTCAGAAATCAGCTCCGTATTCGAGGCGCTTGAAGCGGATGAATCCAACGCATAAGAAGCCGATGAAAGTTATAGGCGCGTCTTGAGAAGTGTGATGGAATGCCCGGGCGAATTCTTATCGGTTGCCGAGAGCGTCGCGTTAGGGCTCGGCAAAATTGAACGGGTGGTCGCAGTAGCCTTGGGAGGATCCTGCGCACGAGGCACCGCGGAGAAGGGTTCGGACGTCGATCTTGGAATCTACTACTGGTCCTCGAAGCTTCCCTCGGTGGAACTTTTCCGGCGGCTCGCATGCGATCTTCATGCTGACAGCTCGCCGCCCGAGGTGACCGATTTCGGAGAGTGGGGTCCTTGGGTTAACGGTGGAGCGTGGCTCCGGATTCACGGACTCAAGGTCGACTGGCTTTATCGTGACCTTGAGCGAGTCTCCAAAGTAATCGATGACTGCTCCCGAGGCGTGGTCAGCTGTGACTACTATCTCGGGCACCCCCACGGATTCCACAATCACATTTATCTCGCGGAAGTTCACTACTGCCGACCCCTTCACGATCCCTCCGGAGTTCTTCGCGAGCTCAAGGAATCGGTCGCCGTCTACCCCGAGCAACTGAAACGAGCGCTTGTTTCAAAGTTTCTCTACGACGCCAGCTTCATGCTTGAGCTCGCGCGCTCGACCGCATCTCGCGGCGATGTCTTCCACGTCTCCGGGTGCCTGTTTCGCTGCGCGGCGGCGCTCGTTCAGGTCCTGTTCGCTCTGAACGAAACCTACTTCATGAACGAGAAAGGCGCCGTGAAAACCGCTGATTCTCTCCCAATCAGCCCGTCCTCTTTTTCATCACGGATCACGGCCGCCTTAACTGGTGCGGGTGAACCCTCGGATACTCTGCGGGCACGCGTCGAAGAGATGGCGGCCCTGATCACTGAAACCCGCTCTCTTGCAAAGATGGGGTCTTGATGATGAGGCAAGGCGCACCGGGTCCCCGCGCCTGCCGCCGACACGCATAAACCACGATGAATCGCAGACTCGCCTAGAGGTAATAACGATCGGGATTTAAGGTCTATGTCACATCGAATCGCCATTGATATGGACGAGGTTTTGGCAGACACGCTTGCCAAGGAATTGTCAGTCTACAATCTCGAACATCATGCAAACGTTACAAAATACGATCTCGCAGGGCAGAAGCTTTACCAAAAAGTTCGCCTCGAGCATCGAGAGCGCGTTCGAGATTACCCACGAGCAAAAGACTTTTTTCGGGACATTCCAGTAATGGAGGGCAGTCAGGAAGTCCTTCGCGAGCTTGTCAAACACTATGAGGTATTCATCACCACGGCGGCCATGGAATATCCCACTTCTTTCACGGCGAAATATGAGTGGATCAAGGAGCATTTTCCGCTCTTCCCGGACAGCCATATCGTATTCTGCGGGGACAAAAGCATCATTGCCGCTGATTTCTTGATCGACGATAGCTTCGACCCGACCGACTGGGTGCGGGGAAACCTGGATCTCTTGCAGCAGAACATTAGCTGGACCGTCACCTATACCGTGCCAGAACCTTCGTATCTTATTCTTATCACCGGAACACTAAGCTGGTTTTTTCTGCGCAGAAAGTCATATGCCGAGCAACGTGATTGACGGGACAACACTCCACTGGGAACTAATCGGCCACGGTGGTGATCCAATCGTCCTTGTCCACGACTCCTGGGCAGATCACCACAGCGCGGATAGAATGCTTCCGGAACTTGCGCAATCGTTTCGAGTTCTCGCCTACGACCGGCGGGGCCACAGTCAAAGCGAGCCGCCCGGCGGACAATGAAGAGATGCAAGTGGTGGCATAAACACGAAGCGTCCCACGTGAAATCCTAGCTCCAATCCAACCTCACAAAAGTCCCGAACGCATCGTAGACCCATCTGTTCGCAAGAATCGGCCTACGCGCCTCGGTAACACGCCGTCACAAAATAGCGGACGATCAGCGAATATCCGATCTAAGCGCTTGAGACGTGGCTTATGCAGCTTACGTAGCGGCGGTGTCCTCACCGCCGCCCTAGTGGAGATCGCCTGAACGATTCCATCTTTGCCTGACGCCGGTTCAAGTGAAAGCATCCGAAGAAGAATCGGCGGGGGGATGCGCCCGCAACGCTGGCGCGTAGCGCCTGCGGGCGTGGCACCACCGTTACATGCCCATGGCTTCGTAGCCCCCGTCCACGTAAATGACCTGCCCGGTGATCGCCGCCGCGCCGGGACCCGCCAGGAAGACACCGGTGTGCCCGAGTTCGTCGGGGTGGCAACTCCGCTTCAAAGGAGCGTGTTCCTCATAGTGCTTGAGCATGAGGCTGAAACCGGAAATGCCGCGGGCCGCCAGCGTTTGCACCGGTCCCGCGCTGATACAGTTGACACGGATTTTCTTCTGCCCGAGGTCGTAGGCAAGGTAACGCGTCGAGGCCTCCAGCGATGCTTTGGCCACGCCCATGACGTTATAGTGAGGAACCACCTTGACGGAGCCGTAGTACGTCATGGCCACTATGCTTCCGCCATCCGTCATCATCGGCGCGGCCCGCTGAGCGAGTGCGACGAGGGAATACGCGGACACATCATGCGCGACTCTGAAAGCCTCGCGAGTAGTCGAGATGAAATCACCCTCCAGGGCCTCCTTGGGGGCAAAGGCCACGGCATGAAGCAGGAGATCAAGTTTCGGCGAGCGCTCTGCAACCTTCGAAAAAAACGCATCGATCTCCCCGTCCCTCGTCACGTCGCAAGGATAAAGCGGAACGTCGTCGCCGAAGTCAGTCACGAGCTCCTGGACGTTTTCCTTTAGCCGCTCGCCTTGGTAATTGAAAATGAGCTTTGCGCCCGCTTTGTGCCAGGCCTTCGCGATGGCCCAAGCTATGCTACGCTTGTTTGCGACGCCAAAGACGACGCCTGTCATGCCGGAGAGAATACCTTCACTCATCCCTTCATCAAAAGGACATCCCCTGTTCAGTTGTCACGCAGAAAAGGCCCCGCTGGCATTCAACTGACATGAAACGAGCTCCGAGATCTTCAACCAGCGCCCCGTTTCTGGGCGTTCTGCTGTTGCTTTTCGCCCACTTTTCCGAATGATCCACGCAGGGTGAAGACAACGGCTGACTACATTTCTTCGGGGTTTGCAAAGATCGACGCAGACCTGAATTTTCTCATGAAGTGTCTCAAAGAGGTACTTTCCGAGCTGGACGAAACCAAGGCGGCGCAGTTCCTCCCATGGCAGGAAGGCGGGGAGGCCCATGACATCAATGAGCCGCCTCCGCGAATCGAGCAGGCCTACTCGATCGCCTTCCAGCTTTTGAATATGGTCGAGGAGAATGCCTCGACACGGACTCGCCATTTGCGCGAAATCGAAAACGGCTCCTCCAAAGAACCGGGCCTCTGGGACGAACAATTGGCGGAACTCAAGGCGGCGGGCTTCACAGCGGAGGAAATTCTGAAAAGCCTGCCCGAGGTGCGCGTTGAATCCGTGCTCACTGCGCACCCCACCGAGGCCAAACGCGCAGCAGTGCTGGAGCAGCATCGCGCCATTTTCCTCCTCCTGGCGACCCTTGAAAACGAGAGGCTGACTCCCTCGCGACGCGAGGCGATCCGGGACGAAATCAAGATCGTTCTCGAGCGACTGTGGCGCAGTGGCGAAATCCTGCTCGAAAAGCCCGAAGTGGCCACCGAGCGGCGCGGCGTGATCTTTTACATCCGCGAAGTCTTTCCCCTCGCGATCGAGCAACTCGACGAGCGTCTTCTCCGCGCATGGAAAGCAACCGGCTTCGACCCTGCGCTTCTCGAAGACCCTCACGTCTGGCCAAGAGTGCGCTTCGGAAGCTGGGTCGGCGGCGACCGGGACGGACATCCCTTCGTCACGGCAAAGGTCACGGAGGAGACGCTTCAGGAAATGCGCCTGAACGCCATGATCGTGATCCACCGCCATCTCGAACGGCTCGCCGAAAGACTCCCGCTCTCCAGCAATTTTCAAAAACCGCCCGAGATTCTCGAGGAGAAAATCGCGCGATTGCGAGCAGAGAATCCGAACTCCGAACCCATCGTTCGCCAGCACTCCGATGAACCGTGGCGTCAGTATGTCATGCTGCTCCAGGCGAAACTCCCTCTCAGTTTGGCCATGAGTGAGGAGCCTGCAACCGTTGAAGGCGGCGCGCACCACTACCGCAGCCCTCACGAACTGGACGAAGACTTGGCCCTCCTCAACGAAACGCTCTCGGAAGTCGGCGCCAAGCGCCTGGCAGACAGCGCAGTCTGGCCCGTTCGCCGCGCCCTGGATGCTTTCGGCTTTCACCTTGCCGCCCTCGACATTCGGCAAAACAGCAAGTTCCACGACCAAGCCCTGATCCAGATCCTGGCCGCCATCGGACAGCCTGCGCCGGACTTCGGCGAGTGGGACGAACGCCGCCGCCTTGAGTTCTTAAACCGCGAACTCGAATCGCCCCGTCCCTTTCTGTACCATGGCTCAAGCATCGGCGAGCACGCGGATGCCGTGCTCTCCTGCTATGCGGTGCTGCGCCGGTATCTCCGCGACCACGGACGCGACGGGATTGGAGCGCTTATTGTGAGCATGACACGGCAACTCTCAGATCTTCTCGTTGTCTACGTGCTGGCACGCGAAGCAGGGCTCATGCGCTGGACACCGGAAGGGTTGCTCTGCGTCCTTCCTGTGGTGCCGCTCTTCGAGACACTCGACGACCTCGAGCGAAGCGCAGATCTCATCGAGGCGTTCCTTTCCCATCCGGTCACGAAGCGAAGCCTCGCATATCATCAGACCGATCGCGCGAAAGCACTCTCCCTGCCGCAGACCCGGCCCGTCCAACAGGTCATGGTTGGCTACAGCGACAGCAATAAGGATTGCGGCATTCTCGCGAGTCAGTGGGCCCTCCAGAAGGCGCAGGGTGCCATTGCTTCTGCGGGAGCATCCCACGGAACCAAGATCCGATTTTTTCACGGGCGCGGGGGAACGATCAGCCGAGGCGCCGGGCCGACTCACCGTTTCCTCGGTGCGCTCCCGCATGGCTCGATACAGGGCGATATTCGCCTCACCGAGCAGGGAGAAACCATCGCCCAAAAATTTGCCAACCTGGTCACAGCCACTTACAACCTCGAGCTTTTTCTCGCCGGCGTAACCGGCTTTACCGTGATGGAGACGCGCGGAGCAGGCGGGAATGACGGGATCGATGAGATGTGTGAGGTTCTTGCCGCCAGCAGCCAGGAGGCCTATTCCCGGCTCATCAAGGCGGAGGGCTTCATGAGCTTCTACTCGCAAGCGACTCCGATTGACGCCCTGGAGATTAGCAGCATCGGCTCCAGGCCGTCGCGCAGAACGGGCAAGCGGACACTGGCCGATTTGCGCGCAATTCCCTGGGTCTTTAGCTGGAATCAAAGCCGCTATTACTTGCCGGGATGGTATGGAGTCGGAAGCGCGCTGGAAGCTCTCGCAGCATGGAAACCGGGGGCCTTGGGAGAACTGCGCGCCCGATTGAAGACTTCACCGTTCCTCTATTACGTGCTGACGAATGTCGAGACAAACATTGCCAGCGCCGACAAGGAGATCATGGGACAATATGCCGCCCTCGTGCAGGAGGTCAGCGCGCGCGAATCGATTCTTCAGATGATTCTCACGGAGTTCGACAAAACCCATGCCATGATGGCCGAGGTGTTTGGCGGCAGCTTGGAGGCGCGTCGACCGCGAATGCTCAAAACGCTCGGTCTGCGCGCCCATGCCTTGCGCGTTCTGCATCAACAACAGATCCGGCTTCTCTCCCAGTTCCGGACTGCGCAGGCCGCGGGCTCAACAGAAACCAAGACACTTCTCCCCAAGGTCCTGCTTTCCATCAACGCGATCGCAAGCGGCTTGCGCACCACAGGATAGCAAAGCCTAGCTTCAACTGGCGAGGCTTGGCCCGGTGTAGAGGCGGTTGTGTCAACCGCTGTCTATCTACAGGCCCTCGGCACAAGGGGCCTCAACAACCGAGGGTCGCCGGGTTCCGGCAAAGAGGAAAATGTAGGGTTTTGTCTGCTGACGTGCTAATGGTGACCACAAACTCAGGAACCTCCGCGCCTCCATGCCCACGCTTTCAACTACAGTTGACGGACTAACTATACCTCCTGCATCCGCCTCTCGTCCGCGGCGGGAACTCTGTTCTTAACGGAGCCTCATGAGCCACACAGCTTCCTCCGGACGCTACGACGCGATGAAGTATGCGCGCTCCGGTCGCAGCGGCTTGATGTTGCCGCGCATCTCGCTTGGTCTTTGGCACAACTTTGGCGATGTCGATCACCACTCGGTGAGTCGCGATGTCGTCCTGCGCGCCTTCGATCTTGGAGTCACCCATTTTGATCTGGCCAACAACTATGGGCCGCCACCCGGTTCGGCCGAAAAGAACTTCAGGCGAATGCTCCGCGAAGACCTCGCCGGCTATCGCGATGAGCTCATCGTCTCGACCAAAGCAGGCTACCTCATGTGGCCGGGACCATACGGCGAATGGGGTTCCCGGAAGAACCTTCTGGCAAGTCTCGACCAAAGCTTGAGCCGCTTGGGTCTGGAATACGTGGACATCTTCTATTCCCATCGCCGCGATCCCAACACACCCTGGAAGAAACAATGGGCGCGCTGGACCATGCCGTTCGTTCAGGGAAGGCGCTCTATGCCGGCGTTTCGAACTACCAGGCTGAAGACACGCGCACGGCCGCCGCAGTGCTTCGCAGCCTGGGCACCCCGTATCTGATTCACCAGCCCTCGTATAGCATGCTGAATCGCTGGATTGAAAACGGCCTCACCGCCGGCTCGACGAGGAAGGCATCGGGTGCATCGTCTTTTCGCCGCTCGCCCAAGGCCAACTCACAAGCCGTTACCTTAAAGAAATCCCGGCCGACTCGCGCGCCGCAAGGAACGGTTTTCTGAAATCGGATCAAGTCCGCGCCAATCTCCCGAGAATTCAGGAACTGAACGCAATCGCCGAGAAACGCGGCCAGTCGCTGGCGCAAATGGCCATCGCATGGGTATTGCGACTGCCGGCGGTTACTTCCGCCTTGCTCGGCGCCAGCTCGGTCCCCCAGCTCGAAGAAAACCTCAAAGCTCTCGACGGGCTAGAGTTTTCCGACCAAGAACTCGCGGAGATCGAATCCATTTTACGGGGCGAATCGTGAAACAGTGCCGCCGCAACAAGCCGGCCGTTCGTGTTCCGAATCCGGTTCTGTCAAATTGACAAGCGAGCACACGCCATGCATGATCTGTGTATGGCTACGAAAACGATATCCATTGAGATCGACGCCTACGAATTGCTAAAACGCGAAAAGCGCTCGGAGCGGGAATCGTTTTCACAAGTAGTTCGTCGCCTGACTTCGGAGCGGCCTGCCCTAACAGCAGGCGAGCTCGAAGAGGCTATGAAGCCTTTCATCGGCAAGGGAGCTGGAAGGAAGCGTTAGCCGAGCGAGCTTTTGTAGCCCTCCCGTGCTTTTGCTTGATACGAGTTTCGTGATCGAATACGAGGCGGAGCTCGTTGCCGACAGATTCGGACCCGCTCGAAATCTGCTGCGCGCGCTCTTCCATGAGCCCGTGGCGATCAGCATCATTACGTTGGGCGAGTTTGCCGAGGGATTCGAAAACATGCTCGACGTAGAGGCTTTCTTATCTCATTTTCGGGTGATCCCTTTGTCCCGCTTCATTGCGTACAAGACCGCAGCGATGCAGGCGCATTTATCCGAGAGGCTGGGCGAGAACGACGCCTGGATTGCCGCGACGGCGCTTAAACGGCGGAGCTTGCCGGAAGGGAGCGCGCTTTCACACGAGTTCCGCAACTGAAATACATCGCGATTTGAAAGGCGCGCCTCCCAAAGGGAAGCATCCGCCAAGAGAGACGCCATCGACTGTGACTGTCCGCGGCGAAGTCGCCGTTCGCGAGGGCGAATTCATCGGCACGGTCGGCCGGGGAAAGTTCTTGAAACGTCCCACTTGAAGCCACAGATCTACACGGATTGACCCAGCGCGGCGCAGCCGCAACCGAAGTGGAGTGGAGTGCCGCTGGTGCGGTAGGATCGGCGTGTGAAAACTAAACCGACCACAGACAGCGGCACTCCGAAAGCATTCATAGCACGTCATGGAGCAGCGATCACGGGAGTTCTCAGCGGGTTCGACCGTTTGCGTTTCAGGGGAACTCTGCGCACCCTGCAAAGCGTGCGCGGCATGATGGGCTACCTTAGCCGGGTCGACGTGCTCCTGAAGGACTTCAAGGATTACGTCACGGCCTTGAGCTATCGCATTCGCAGCCAGAGCCAGGCGATCGCGCAAGCAGCAGGAGGCTCGGTAAACTACCTGCCCAGCAGTCTGGCGCGCAAGGACGCCATCGCGCAGCAAAGGGCGGCGCGGGAAGGCATCGAGCAAGGATTGATCGGGGTCTGGAGCTGCGTGGAACCGTGCTTGAGCTACTTCGTGCGACGCGATGCGCAACGCAAAGAACTGGTGCTGGTGTTCGATTCGCCAAGTGCCTGCACCATTATTTCTACTTTTCGCATCCGCTCTACGGGCTGATGCATCTGCGCTTGCAGACATGGTTTCCTTTCGGGGTGAGCGTCTGTATGAATGGGCGCCAATGGCTGGCGCGCCAGATGAATGCGGCAGGCATTGGCTACGTGCAACGGGAGAACTGCTTTAGCTTTATCGAGGACGTCGAGGCGGCGCAAGACTTGGCCAATGAGCAGTTGCGCGGCGACTGGCCCAAGCTGCTGGGCGGGCTGCTCGGGCAATGCCATCCCCTGGCCGAGGAACTCTGCCGGCCTATCGGTGGAGCATATTACTGGAGCGTGCAGGAAAGTGAGTATGCTACCGACCTCATGTTTCGATCGCCCGGAGAACTTGCCCGGCTCTATCCGCGCTTCATCCGCCACGGGGTGGAGCATTTTGGCAGCCGCGATGTGCTGCGCTTTTTGGGCAAGAGAGTGCCGGCCCAACGGAGTGCACGGCAATTTTGAGGGGCAGCTCAACACCCGTGTTAAGCAGCGTCCCGAGGGGGTGTGCATCAGACACTACGCCGCAGGCAACTCGATTAAGCTCTACGACAAGCGGGGCAGCGTCTTGCGTGCGGAAACCACCATCAACCGCCCTGAGGTATTTCGTGTCTATCGCACCGCGGAGAGCCACCCCGAAGCGCCGCTGCGATGGATGGTGCTTCGCAGAGGAATCGCCGATATCCACCGCCGGGCGCAACTGAGCAACGCCGCCAACCAGCGTTACCTTGAGGCTTTGGCGCAAGCGAAGTGCAAAGCGATCGGGCGGCAGGCGAAGTCGCAGAGTCGATCTTCAAGACGCTGACCAAAGCAGGCCGACGTTACCGCGCGCTCAATCCCTGGTCGCAGAAAGATGGCGCGCTGCTGGAAACCATCAGTTCCGGGGCCTGGACCATTAACGGCTTCCGCAACCGCGACATTCGTCGCACCCTGTTCGCGCCTACAAAAGACAAGCTGGGGCAAAAACGCGACGCAGCGCGTGTCAGTCGCCTGCTCGCGTTGCTGCGCGCCCACGGCATCATCCAAAAGGTCACCGGCACTCACCGCTATCTTCTGAGTCCACGCGGCCGACAAATCCTAACCGCTCTTCAAGTCTGCCCGCCGAGCAAGCATTGATCAGCGTCTCAGCGTCGTGGCGTCCGGCGTCCCGCCGGGCACAAATCATCGATTTCGCATTCCGCAAAGGGGTCCGGATCGAAGCGAGGCGCCGACTAGGCTGGCAAACGGGCGAACGCGTGCGCTCCCCAATTCACCCTTTAATGGAGCCTTCAGTCATCCCCTTCACAAAGAGCCGCATGGAAAAGGTGAAGAGCACGATGACGGGAATACTCGCGATCGCGTAGCCGGCCATGAGAGGACCAAAGAACTTGATGTACTCTCCGGCCAACCTCTGAAGCTGAACCATTACAGGCAGTGCCGCAGAATCGCGGATGACGATCAAGGGCAGGACAAACTCGTTCCACTCCGAGATGAAATGCATCACGCCCACCGTGCCGAGGATCGGCCCGCAGAGGGGCAGCACCACCATGCGCATTTGCTGAAAGTGATTGGCGCCGTCGATTTCAGCCGCCTCGAAGAGATCATGCGGGATGTCCGCGACAAAATTTCGCAGGACGAAGATCGCAAAGATCTGTCCGGCCGAAGTTCCCACAAGTATGAGGGCAGCCAGCGTATTGAGAAGGTTAAGGTCGGCCAGGAGGCGGAACAACGGAACCAGATTGGCCACCGAGGGCATCATCAGCAAGACCAGCAGAGCGTTCCAAAAGAAGCCCGAAAGCGGCATGCGGAGCCTGGCAAAAAAGTAAGCCCCGGAAAGGGCGAAGAGCAAAGTCAAAGCGGTTCCCAGTGTCGCGATGAAAACGCTGTTCGCCACACTGGAGGAAATCAGATTCCAGGCATCGACCCAATTGTGCCAGTGCATGGGCTCGGTCAACCGGCCGGCGCTTCGTAGAACTGCTGATTGGTCTTCAAGCTCACGATCAGAACCAGATAAACGGGAAGAAAAGCAAAGCCGAGCACGGCCCAGATCGCCGCGTGCTTGAAACCGCGCAGGAAATACTCCCCGGTCTTTCTCGCCAGGAGGGAATGCGGCTTGCCGGTGCGTGGTATCGAAAGGCCTTCCTTCGCGCTTGGCCTCGAAGAGATCCTGCGGAGAAAACCCCGAACCGTGTCGTAGGGAAAAACCGCCAAAACAAGGAATGCTCCGATTGCGCGCCACCCGGGCTGAAACAGGCAGACAATTCCGCCGATCAGGACGAGCGGTGGTAGAGTCTTCCTGATCCAAATGGCGCTTTGGTTTTCCTCGAGCACCACGGAACTGAGTTTCTGCAACGACATGACCACGGCTGTCAGCACAATTCCGACGGCACAGGCAGCGCCCATCTCCTGATTGATGAACGCCTTGCGAAGCATGAAGAGGGCGGGCACCGTCGCCCTGCCTCCCGGCCCTCCGTCCATCCCGCCCGTCAGCGCGATGATCATCCCGGCATCCTTGATGGTGCCGATGATGACGAAGACGAGCATCAGATAGATCGAGCTCATAATGAGCGGAACCTCGATCCGAGTGAACTTGGTCCACCACGTCGCGCCATCAATGCTTGCGGCTTCATAGATCTCCTTCGGAATGTTCTGGAGTTTCGCGAGATGCGTTAGGACGGCGAAAGAACCCACCCACGGAAATCCCCAGATAACGCACGAAACGAGAATCAAGCGCGGATCACCAAGCCACGCTGGCCGCGTGCCTTCAACGAAAATCCCGCCCCAACCAAAGAAGGCGTCGAGCCTGCAAAGAAGTGCGAAGAGCCCGGACGTTTCGAGAAACTCGTTGAGATACCCCTGGGTGGCTTCAAAGAAGAACGATCGCCAGATCAACGCGACCACCAACGCGGGAATCACCATCGGCACGACAAACAGCAGCCGATAGACATATTGCACCCGTTCGCTGCTGCAACGATGAATCCAAACAGCCACGGCAATGGCCGGAATCATCTTCACGACGTTCCAAAGCCCGAGCAGCAAGGCGACGCGGAACGAGCCCCAGAAGTCGGAAGAGGTCAAAAGCTCCGTGTAATTCTTGAGCCCGACAAACTCGGAAATATCCGCGCCATTCCAGCGGTAGAAGCTGTGGAAGATTCCGCTGCCGGCCGGATAAGGTCCTGGAAGAGAACGATCAGAACTAACGCCGGGACGATGAAGAGGTAGATCTCCCAGTGATGTTTGACATGCTTCCAGCGGACTTTCTTGGCGTTCATTCGTGTCCTTCGAGAACCCTGGCATTCTCTGCTCCCACTGACTTCCGAATGTTATCGAGCGCCTTGGCGGTGTATTGATAGAAGGACTGGCGCCTCAATGCCTCGGGGTCTGCGAAGATGAGGCCTTCGCTGAGCAGTGTTTGATCCGCGGCCAACTGGCGGGATACCACGACATTCCGGTACTTGAGCCAGTCCGCTTCGGCTTCCTTGCCCGCCTTGAGCTGGGCGCTGGATCGCAGGCCGACCGCCAGTTGTTCGTCCTGGATCTGCGAACGCCTTCGATTTCGCAGAAATTCCCTAAAATCCTCGAGCCCTTGGGTGGTAAAGAATCGCCCAAACTCAGCCGCCATGTCCTCGTAGCTGATTTGATCGATCTGGTACAACGAGAAGAGCTGGCTCCATTTGATGAAACTCTCCCCCCCGATGGTCGGATCGAACGCGGGAAAGACGCCTTCGAGCGTCGGTTCGAACGGCTTGATGTAGGGGTCGATCGTGGCCCCTGACAACGATGGGGATCCATTTGAGCCGCTTGTTGAATTCTTCGTTCTCTTCGCGGCTGGCAAGAAAAAGCAGAAAGTCCACCGCAACATCGGGGTGCTTGGACGTGCGCGTTACGGCCATCGGCATCGAGCCCTCCGGGTTCTCGTAGCGAGGCCCTTGGACGATAGCTCCGAACTCGGGGTCAGACTTTGCCGGTCAAGGGAAAATCCATAAGCCCCAGATCGAACTTACCGGCCGCCTGCTCTCTTATTCCCTCGGCCTCGTAGGTCCCCGTTGCGAGGAAAACCGCCTTCTCCTGGGCAAAATTGAATAGAGCCTCGTCCCGGGTGAGCCCCGACCAGCCGCTTGGAAATTCCCGGGTGATTTCTCGAACCATTTTGAAGCTCGCTTCGTAGGCAGGGTGGGAAAAACTGATCTTTCCGCTCGCGAAACCGAGAAGCATTTCCTCCTTGCTGAACCTTCCATCGCGATTGAAATCGATCTCCCGGGCGGCCAGATACGTGAGAGGTTTGATCAGGCTTTCGTCCCATCGCATGTAATGGAAGCGCGATCCAGCGATTGCCACATAGGGCTGACCGTTCGGTTGCTTCTGCGCGCGGATCTTTCGGCAAACCTCCAGAAATGCGCGGTAGTCCGTGGGCGCCTCCTCGAGCCCGGTCAACTTCCTGAGCAGAGGCTTGTTGTAAAAGAGGCGAACCCCTGTGAGGGCCAGCGGAATGGTCATGAACTCCTGTGTTTCGTCGATAAACGAACGCCGCATGCCGTCCTTGAAAGTCCGAATGAGCGGAACCTTTTCGAGATCCGTTCCCGCATTGTAGGGATTCGGGCGGGTAACGTAGCGCGATAACGGAACAAAATAGCGGGTGAAGAAGGCCGTCATCAGGTGACCTTCCACCATTCCCGCCTGCACGATGTCCGGTGCGGTTCCTACCCATCAACTGCGTGCTCATCCATTGCCCGTAGGTAGCTTCCGGAATGGCCTCCTGAACGATCCGCACGTTCGGATGCAGCTTTTCGTATTCTGCCGCGGCCTCTGCCAACCCATCGCGAACGCCCGCCTCCAATTGCCAGTGCGCGAGGCGCACGGTCACCACATCACGCGGCGCCTCCTGACGGCCCGCGCATCACAATCGTCACTGCCGCCCAGCAAAACACAGCAATAATAACGAACCAAGGCAGCCTCGATTTCCAGGTAGAGAGCAAGCGTCTCCATCAGTTTTCCTCAGAAGGACGACTCCAACACTGTCCCCTTCTCCAAACGCGTGATTCGCCCGTCATTTGCGGATCTTGAGAATTCTCTCGTTTGTACGGAATTCCCGCCCTCGCGCAACGCCGCTTCGATGGCTTCCATCCGTTCCAATGCCCTTCGAACGCCAAAAATCCTGATATCCTGGGGATATTCATTCATCAGACGTCTGTAATATTCTCGCGCCAGGGCAAAGTTTCCCGCATCGAACTCGGCGGCATAGGCAATGTTCCAATAGGCCGTGGAGCGATCGTCGATCGGACTTGAAGGATCCACCTCTCTGGCGCCAAGCGCCTTGATCATATATTCGATTCTTCGATCCTGATCGTCCATCTTTCGATAACACTCCGCGATGATTCCGTAGAACTGGGAAAGGAATGGCGTCTCTGGGATGGGTGGAGAGAAACGCCGTGACGCTGTCAAGAATCCTTGCCGCCTGCCCGGGATCAGGCCCGGGGACCGAGAGGCTGCTCTCGTACAGGAAGGCCTCCTCGCCCGCGGGGGTCAACGGATATCTCTGATAGACCGCCGCATAATCACGAATCAGTCCTTCATAGTCGATTGGTTGATCCGCCGGCGCAAGGTGCCGTGTCCGCACGATGTCCAGATCGCACCAGGCGGCCAGGGGATGTTGCGGCGCTTTTTGGATCACCGCCCGATAGCCATCGACCGCCCTCGCAATATTGCGCCCGTCCCGACGATGGTTCCAGCACGAGGCCTCACCGTAGAGCGCCTGGAGGTGATAATCGGACTCCAACGGCTGGGATTCTTGCACGGATTGAAAAATGCGTATCGCAGAGTTGAATTCACCCAGACGGTATTGCGTCCAGCCATCGCGAATCTGTTGATCGGGCGACGAGATGGTCTCCCTGGGCTCGCACGCTTGAAACAGCAGCACGCCCACTATGGCGCCAGCCAGTTTGCGCGGAATGTCGCTCCTCATCTCTTTTTAGACTAGCACGTTATCCACCGCGGGCATCTGGAAGACGTTCGCTCGTCGACCCTCCAAATCTATGACGAACGACGAATGACGAGGCGCAAACGCTGCCCGTCCATCTCTATCTTTGCCGCAAGCCCCAGAAGATGGAAACGCGGAAGATTCTGTCACTCCTTACCGGACGATGTCCGGGAAGACGGCGGGCGCAGGTTTAAAGATGCGAAACGCCGCCAAATCGAGGATGGCCTTGGCGGGCGACGACCGCGAATCGGCACCAATCGAAATCGTGCGTTTCTGGAGGGTCTTGTCGGCGTCTTCAGTGATCACGCCGAAGGTCCCCTACGAAACGAGGTCGACATCCTCCTTCGTGTTGATCGCACCGTTTCCCTGCTTCAGAAAGACCTTCATCGTCACGACCCCGGTATCAGCCGTCTCCAAGGTTATCGCCAAGTGATAGACGGTTTCCGGGTCAATCGGCGCCGTGTTTGTCGGACTCTGTCTTCGCCCTGGTCGCATCGGCCGTGCCATCCAGATCAGTGTCAAAAAGGTGCTCATTCTTTGTCATCGGTTAGAATTCGCGACGATGCTTCCCGCATCCGATTCCACCGTAAGGCGAAGACCGTCGCCGCCGGTGGAAAGAAGATTCGGAACGAACTCCTGCTGCGACGGATTCTCCTCGTTGTAGCGAAAGAACATATCCACGCCGCCGTTGATTAACGCCTTACCGTTCTCGACCTGCGAGAGCGACGACAGCGACGTTTCGATCCCGTCGGGTGTGATGACCGCGAAGCCCCGCGTTCCCGGAACTTGCTTGTCATCGTTCAGACGCAGGAATGCCTTCGTTCCCATCGCTGAATCGCTGATAAGTTCAAAGCTCTTGGCGGGGGTCTCGACCGAACCCTCCACCCACTCTGTCGTGTCAATGCTCAAGAAGGCCTTGCCGCCGATACCCGTAGCGACTCTCAGTTTCGCGGATCGCCGGCGTAGCCTGAAATTCCCTGAGGGAGATTCCCTCGGTATATCCTCGCGAAAAGGCCTTTCGGATCGTCGAAGGTAAGCTTAGAATCGGGTCCGCCTGAGATCGCTCTGCAACTAAGAGAGAGATTACGACAACTAAATAGAGCGAGAATGAATTGGCGTGAGATCATATCATTTTTAGGTTCGAAGTTTTTCGAGCGGATAAGGCGGCGGCGAGTTTTTGACAATTCGTAAGCTTGGTTGCGGTGCTGAAGAGCGCTCACGCAGACGGAACCTCAATCAAGTGCGAATCACGGGGTCGCGGTCACCTCCAAAACCCAGTTGTTTCCGACTCGTGTGGCTGAGTATTCATATCCCTCCGAGGTGGCATCTTCTATGTTTTCGCGCTCGAACTCTTGACGTTCGCCGCAG
>CAWASQ010000030.1:0-54700 GCA_963784465.1 uncultured Verrucomicrobiae bacterium | reverse complement strand
GTTGATTCTCGGCGTCCTGATCCTCTTCGCCCTGCCCGACCTTCAACGCTATTTGCGCATTAGCAAGATGTAGAGCCCGTTCCAAGCAGTAAACTAAGCTCGTCTCAAATGAAGGCAGGTTTCTCTCTGAATCCGCATGCAGATGGAAAAGAGGAAGCAGACTGACTTATTTGTAGAGGCGCTTGTGTCAAGGGCCTGTGGATAAGACAGGCGGTTGGCACAACCGCCTCCACAACGGGGGGAAGCTTGAACGCCCGCAACAACTGCCCTGAGCCCTTTCTATGCGTAGCGAAGGTTTGCGCGCTTGCCTCTCGCGCTCTCGAATTCTTCGACGCCTGCCTCCGCCAAGCCTGCCGCGGTGAACTGATCGGTGATCAGGATAGATCCAATTCCAAATCAGCCCGACAATGGCTAGCGATAGAATGGCCGGAAAATAGAACACGCTCCGAAAGATGTGGCTGCCGCGAAACCTTTGGTTCAAGAGCACGGCCAACCCTAGGCCGATGCTGGTTGGCAGCAACAGCGACGCAACGAGCCAGATTGCATTGTTTCGCAAAGCGATCCAGAACACCGGGTCGTTCAGCAAAAGCGTAAGGTAGTTTTGCAGCCCGACAAATTGCTTCGTCGGCGAAACGCCATCCCACTTGAAAAAGCTTAAATAGGCCGAGTAGGCCATCGGATAGACGACCACAACGACGTAGATCGTCAGAGCAGGCGCAAGAAAGAGCCAAGGAAGAAGCCAAGCGAAGTCCTTGCGGCGCCCTGCAGAGTGCAATTCTCCCGTGGAGTTCGGTGCAACCACCTTGAATGCGAAGCTTTTCAGCAACCTCTACTTATTCGCGGCCTTATACGCTTCGACTGCCTTTTGAATATGTTCTGCGGCAGCTTCGGGAGTCATTGTCCCCAGCACCACCGAGTCCTGGGCCTGAAAAAAGGCATTGACGAGCTCCTGAGGCAAGGCCTGGTCAGTCGGCAGATATAGTTCAGCTTCGCCCCCGATCCACTTGGCCATCTTCGTCGCTGTCGGGCGATCCGCCGGCGGCACCATTCCGAGCACAGCCCGTGGAGTGCCGATTACCTTCGCCAATTTGTTCGCCACCTCTGGCTGGCTTATGTACGCCGCAAACAACAGGGCGGCCTGTTGAACTTCCGGCGGCGACTTGGACGAGATCTGAAGCTGCTCTTGAAAGCCGGAAACCCGCACGGGCGTCTGATCCGCTGGAGCAATGATCGCGACATAGTCATTCTTCGGATCGCGGGTCAACGGGTCGGCAACCTGCATGATATTGCCATCGCGCCGTCATACAGATCGATCATCCGTCGTCATCGCCTCCACCTGATCGTGTGTCACGTAAATCATCGTGGAACCCGGTTCCGGGTGAAGCCGCGGACTTTCGCTTGGATGTCACACTCACCGCCCCACCTATCCGGCAAGGAGGGTCTTCAATTCCTCCAAAGTCACGATATAGAGCGTCGCATTCTCTCCTCGAGGCACCCCTGGTCGCAATATCTGCACCGTCCGAATTCCCAGTTTGTTTCCTACTTCAATTTCCGAATCCGGATTGTCCCCCACAACGATCACTTCTTCGGGGGTTAGCGCCGCGGAGGCCAAGATCGACCGAAAAATGCCCTCCTTGCCTTTTCTTTCAGGTTCGTCAATTGCATCAATGAAGATTCCCTTGAACAGGTGTTCAAATCCAAGTGCCCTGATTTTGCTTTGTTGAAGGCGTCGAAAGCCTGAGGTGACCAGGTAGAGATCAGGGGTTAGCTCTCGAAGAACGTTCAGGTCCGGGTAGCCCTTCATGGGCGTTTCGACCTCCATCTGAGAGAAAGCGTCCCAGCCGGCTGAAACCATCTCGTTTGAAAAGCCGTATTTCGCTGCGACGAAATCAAAAGGATGGCGCCAGCATTCCGAGAAGGCCTCTCTCAATGTCTCCTCGGGAACGGCGCCGCGATTTGCGATTCTCATTGCGGCAAACGCCGGCTCACAAAGCTGTTCTCCCACTTCCCTTGCCGGTGCGAGGCAATTATCCAGGTCAAATATTAAGGCCTTGATAATCTTTTAGTTGGTAATCGATGGACAATCGATTGGCAAGATCCATGCCGGACAAGCGGCTACCGAATCCATGAACCGGGAGAATACGATTGAGATTATCGTCCGAAAGTATGATCAGATAGTTCTAGTCGATTCTCGCGTCCAAGTTAAGTTCTTGCGTTGTTTCCATGGATCGCCCCCTGAAGATTGCTGTGGTCGGCGCCGGTTTCTGGAGCCAATTCCAGATCCCCGCCTGGCTCGAATTGTCCAATGTAGAGTGCATAGCCGTTTGTGACATCCGAGCGGATAAGGCCAAAGGGCTCGCTGAGCGATTTCGTATTCCCAGGCATTTTCAGGACCCGGAGGAATTGCTCCAGGCGGTGCGCCCGGACGTTTTGGATGTGATCACAAGTCCGGAAACCCACCGCGACATCGTCGCATTCGCCGCGAGGCATCGAATTCCAGTCATCTGCCAGAAGCCGCTCGCCAATGACTTTGAGACGGCTCGCCAAGATGGTTGATACTTTGCCGCGAATCCAAGGTTCCGTTGTTCGTTCATGAAAACTGGCGGTGGCAGCGACCACTTCGCGAAGTGAAGAATGCGCTGGACTCGGGCGTCATCGGGAAGCCGTTCAGGGCGCACGTGGATTTCAGTTCAAGCTTCCCGGTCTTCGACAATCAACCGTTTCTCCGGGAACTGGAGCAGTTCATTCTCTCGGACATGGGGGTTCACATCCTGGATGTGATTCGGTTTCTTTTCGGGGAGGCAGACTGGCTCATCGCGCGCGTGCAGCGAATCAATCCCGGCATCAAGGGGGAGGACGTTGCGACGGTGCTTTTGCAAATGACGAATGGTATGACGGTTACATGCACGCTCAGCTATGCGAGCCGGCTGGAGCGGGAGCGGTTTCCGGAAGCATTCATTGTCGTTGAGGGCGACCGCGGGTCGATTGAGCTTGCTCCCGATTTCTGGATTAGGGTGACCGACGGGGAAGGGACCAAGTCGAGGCGCTGTCCGCCGCGAATCTACCCATGGGCTGATCCCAGCTATGCCCTGATTCACTCCAGTATCGTCGACTGCCATCAAAACCTGGTCGATGGATTGCTCGGAAGAGGCAAAGCAGAGACAACCGGAGAAGACAATCTGCGGACCCTTGAACTCGTATTTGGTTCCTACGAAAGTGCTCGCCTTGGTCAGCCCGTCAGAACGGCACTGCTAACGTGAGCCAGACCTCATCATACTCAACGACTCGGACTCGAGTTCCGCGTTGGATTTGGCTGGCGGAGCTGCCGCGCTCCTTCTGCTTCTTCTCGTCATCAAGCCGCCTTTTGTCATCAAGCCGCTGGCCCGACCGGGATCGGGTTCTCAAGCCGCCCAGTCCAAGGGCGCGCAGTTTGCCGACGAAGTCTGGGAGAGCAAGGTTCTGCCTGTGATTCAGGAGAAAGGCTCAGGATATCGCGATGATCCTTGCGGAAATTCGCGCTGACCCGGCCACGCGCCGGACAGAAGTATGGCCGGCGCGAATCGACAAACCCGTATAGCTACATGGTTAAGGGAACCGGGTAAAGTCATCGAAGTGCACACTGAATCGCAGGCTGGCACCATCATTGCTCGAAGTTCCCGGATTGAATGAGAAGATCGCCTTGCAGATTGGCCCCGTGGTCCGCGGGACGGCGTTGCGCGATGCGACCGGGGCCGCTCCCTTCGATCAATTCACCAATCAGCTGGACTACGCGGATGTGTCCAAAGAGATGAACAGACGGGCGGTCAAGGAAGCATTCGCCAACATCGATCCTTCCTCGCTGTCCGGCAAGTCGATCACGTTTTTCGGCGCGTTCACCTTTGATCCGCGTTCCAAGGGACTCGTTGTTGTAACCCCTGTGAGGGTCGAGCAGTGATTGCGCATACCATGAGTACGAACGAGAATCGATCGGGCCGACCTCGTCAAATGGACACGAGCTCGTGGTGTTCGCCGAAAAGGTCACTAAGCGTTATCCAGGCACACTGGCGCTCGATGCAGGTCGATTTCACCGTTCATAAGGGCGCGGTCAATGTTCTCATCGGCGAGAACGGAGCGGGCAAGTCGACCTTGATGAAAATTCTCGCTGGGGTCGAACAACCGACCTCCGGCCGAATCCTGCTCGACGGAGCTCCGGTTGAATTTAAGTCGACACGCGAGGCCGCGCATGCCGGGATTGGGATCATCTTTCAGGAACTCGAGCTCTTTCCGAATCTCAGCATTTCGGAGAACATCTTCATTGGGCGCGAAATCACCCGGGCGGCGTCGTCCAGCATAAAGAGCAGGAAAAGATGACCCGCGAACTCCTGGATCGACTCGAGCAACCGTTGGATCCTTCTTCCTTGGTAAGAGACTTGCGCATCGGCCAGCAGCAAATCGTCGAAATCGCCAAAGCTCTCTCGCACAACGTTCGCGTGCTGATCATGGACGAGCCGACCTCGGCCCTGACCGCCTCCGAGACCGAAGCGCTCTTTCGAATTATTGCGATCTGAAGGCTGATGGAGTGGCGATCATCTACATCTCCCACAAGATGGAAGAATTGCTGACGATCGGGGACTACGTGACGATCTTGCGCGACGGCAAACTTGCCGCATCGGCGCCTGCTGATCGGTGAACGTCGGCTGGATCGTCGAGAAAATGGTCGGTCGCACCGTCAACGCGCCGCGGCATCGTATTCAGACCATATCAGACGGCGAGCGGGAGACTGTCTTGGAAATCAAAGAGCTCTCGCTGCCACGGATAGGCGGTGGTTTCACTCTCGAGAAACGTTAGTCTTCAAGCTTCGTCGCGGCGAAATTCTGGCGATTTTCGGCCTGATGGGCGCGGGCAGAACCGAACTCTTCGAATGTCTCATGGGATTGCACCCGGAGGCGACCGGCGAAATCAAGGATTTCCGACCGGACGATTCGGCCAGAGACCATTCGAGAGAGAATCGATCTGGGATTGATGTTGGTGCCTGAGGACCGGCAGCGCTTGGGTTTGGTCCAGAAGCTTTCGGTCTCCGAGAACATAGCGCTCGCGAGCCTAAGGCGCTTCGTGAAGGCTTTCTGGCTCGATGAGCGCAGCGAACGGGAATCGATCGTCAAGGCCATGCGAGACTTGGCTGTCAAGGCTCGCAGCCCGGACCATCCGATCACCTCACTGAGTGGCGGCAATCAGCAGAAAGTGGTTTTTGCCAAGAGCCTGCTTACGCAGCCGCAAGTCCTGCTTCTGGATGAGCCGACACGTGGTATCGATGTGGGTGCGAAGGCTGAGATTTTTGAGATCATGAATCGGCTGGCCGAGCAGGGTCTCGCTGTGCTCTTTGTTTCTTCGGAGCTTCCGGAGATGTTCACCGTCCCCGACCGCATTCTTGTCTTGTCCAAAGGGAAGATCACCGGCGAGTTCCTTCATGACAACGTGACCGAAGGAAGCGCTGATTCTCGCAGCGGGTGCGCGACAGCAAACCGATCATCCCGTCGGACCGCACGCATGAACATTCAATCGTCTCTGCCACATGAACAATCCTCTTCCACGCCCCCGCTCACTGGCGCGACCTGCAAGCGCTGCCGAAGCTTCCGGCCTTTCATTGGGTGTCCTCCTCTTCCGGCTGAGGGCATTGATCGCGTTGTTTGTGCTTATCGGAATATTCTCGGTTCTGTCGCCATCGTTCTTCACCCAGCAGAATCTGATCATTCTCGTCGGTCAAACGGCGATCAACGCCATCATGGCGGTCGGCATGACCTTCGTCATCTCTGACCGGCGGCATTGATCTGTCCGTCGGTTCGACCGTCGGACTCTCCGCGATGATGGCCGGTCTGCTAATCGATCGCGGTGTTCAGATCGCGCCGCTGGGAATCGCGATCTACTTTAATATTCCCGCAATCCTCGTCATTGTGCTGTGTCTTGGCGTGCTGGTGGGAGCGTTTAATGGAGTCTTGATAACCCGGTTCAACGTTGCACCCTTTATCGCGACACTGGGAACTCTTTACGTTGCCGGGGTGTGGCACAGCTGAGTAACAATGGCGCGACGTTCCCGAATCTCGTCGGCAGTCCGGAACTTGGTAACACCGGATTCCCTATCCTCGGCGCTGGAAATTTTCTTGGGATTCCGATCGTCATCTGGATCATGATCCTCTTCGCGGGAGTGGGCGCATTTGTCGCGGGCAAGACGCCATTCGGGCGCCAGGTATACGCGGTGGGGGGTAATGAACGCGCCGCCGAGTTGTCGGGCATCTACGTGAATCGCATTAAGATGGCTGTTTACATGATCTGCGGCCTCTGCGGCGCGATGACCGGCCTGATTACTGCCTCGCAGTTGGTCGCCGCGCATCCGGCGACCGGGGAAAGCTACGAACTCAACGCGATCGCCGCCGTGGTTTTGGGCGGAACGTCGCTCGCCGGCGGCCGCGGGACGATCTGGGGGACAATTGTCGGCGCGCTGGTCATCGGTGTTCTCACCAATGGACTTGTGCTGCTTGGTGTCCAGGAATTTTGGAAGAAGGTCATCACCGGCTTGGTAATCATCCTTGCCGTCGTCCTCGATCAACTTCAGGAACGTCTCCAGCAGCGCCTTGCCCTCAAACGTGCGTGAGCCGCCTCAACATCAACAAGCGCCGCGATAAAGGATCTCTCAACAACTGATTAAATTCAAACCTCGCAAACACCCTCATGTATCGACACACTCGTAATCATCAAGCCTCAGACCAACTTAACTCAAATATTACCCGCACTCCCATGCAAATCGCCTCCAGAAAAAAATCCCTGTTCCTCTTATTAAGCCTCGTTGCGCTCTTGTTCGCTGCCGGAGCAGTCATCCCCTCGGCGCTCGCCGCGGAAAAAAAGCTGATAGCGATCATCGTGCCCTCTCCCGAGAACCCATTTTTCAAGGCCCTCGCCGATGCGGCGGCTGAAAAAGCAAAATCGCTCGGCTACGAGACGCTCATCCTGGTCCACAATGACGATCCGGTCAAACAGGCTCAACTTTTCGAAACTGCGATCGCTCGCAAAGCCGCAGCAATTATTTGTGACAATGCCGGTGCGGACGCGACGGTGGCCGCTGTAAAGAAGGCCAAGGACGCCGGGATTCCCTCCTTCCTGGTCGATCGCGAAATTAACACAACTGGGGATGCAGTTGCCCAGATCGTTTCCAACAACTATCAAGGCGCGGTTCTCGGCGCAGAGGAGTTCGTCAGGCTCATGGGAGAAAAGGGCGACTACGTCGAACTGCTCGGCAAGGAAACCGATACTAACGCGCACATTCGTTCCAAGGGCTACAACGATACAATTAGTCAGTATCCGGACCTCAAGAAGGTCGCCGAGCAGAGTGCGAACTGGAGTCAAACCGAAGCATTTCAAAAGATGCAAACGATCATTCAGCAGTTCCCCAACATTAAAGGTGTGATCTCCGGAAACGATACCATGGCTCTGGGCGCCTACTCGGCATTGAAAGCCGCTGGAAAAGGTAATGTGATCGTAGTGGGACTCGACGGTAGCCCGGATGTCGCCGAGTCGATAAAAGCGGGCGAAATTAAAGCGACCGTTCTCCAACCTGTGGTGCAGCTTTCCCAGATGGCTGCGGAACAGGCCCATAAATACATCACCGCCGGGAAAACCGGAGTCGATGAGAAACAGACCGTCGATTGCATTCTGATCACGCCGGAGAATGTTAAGAACTATACGCTCTTTGGTCTGAAGGAATAGTCCGTTCGTCCGAGGAGGCAGGTGAGCCTCGGCTCGGTCCGGCGTGTATCTTCTCAGTCTCCCTGCCTCCCGAACGTGTCATTAGTCCGATCTTGCGAAATCAATAAATGGCGCGAAAATCCGAACGGAAGATCGTCGATTGACGCGGCAAGGAAAACTGTAGGCAGTTCAACGAGCTAAGCTAAGGGTGAGAAAGTGCACTGCTTTTTGAGGATTTGAAGATGCGAAAATTGATCAGATCCTTCTAGGGCTGGCGCGCCGACCAGATTGGTTAGGCGCTGGCGACAAAACAGAAAACTATTGCAATGAGTGAACCATTAAATGTGACCCTCCTAGGGGCCGGAGGGAAGATGGGCGGTCGCGTGACCGCAAATCTCCGGAATCTGTCTCGTTATAAAATCGACTATGTCGAGGCCAGCGAGGAACGCAGCAAAGAGATGGCGGCGGGGGGCATCGAAACCACACCGCTTCAGGAGGCGCTGGGGAGAGCGGATGCCGTTGTCCTGGCGGTGCCCGATCGCCTCATCGCGAGGATTACGCAGGACGTTGTCCCAAGATTGAAGCCGGGCACGATCGTGGTCGGCTTGGATCCAGCCGCGGCGTATGCGGAGATCATGCCCAAGCGGGAGGACATCACGTATTTCGTTGCCCATCCATGCCACCCGCCCTTGTTTTCCGACTCCGCGCCGGCTTCCGCCGACACGGATTGGTTCGGCGGGCGGGGCGACCTGCCGCAAAGCGTGGTTTGCGCGCTGCATCAGGGACCTGAGGAACACTACATCATCGGCGAAACCCTTGCAGCAGACATGTTCGCGCCGATCCTCAGACGACATAGGATAACCGTTGAGCAAATGGCTGTCCTCGAACCGGCCGTGGTCGAGTCCACCTTTGCCGGTTGTATAACGGTTTTGCGGGATGCCATGGAAACTGCAATCGCCATGGGTGTGCCAAAACAGGCGGCGTGGGACTTTTGTCTCGGGCATATTCGAACTGAATTGGCCGTCATTTTTGGATTTGCCGGATTTCCACTTTCGGACGGCGCCATGAAAGCGATCGAGCAGAATCGACCGCGCATCTTCCGCGACAACTGGAAAGACGTCATCACGATACCCGCCGTGCGCCAAAGCGTTCGCGACATCTGTGCCGAATAACGTGAGCGCCACGGAACTTGGCAAGATTGGAGTGGGCTCCTGGACGTTTCCGTGGGCAACGGGAACCGTTCAGGATTGCCGGCCGGAGCCCATCCTGGACCCCGTGGGCGTGGTGCAGAGGGCGATCGATATCGGGGTCCACGTGGTCCATTTTTTGGACAACCTACCTTTGGACGCCTCCGATGGAAAGGTCCTCGATCGCGCGCGCGACCTGGCGCAAGACCACGATATCGAGGTGGAAGTCGGAACGCGTGGCACCGAACCTGCGCATCTGCTAAAATACCTCGAAATTGCTCAAAGAATGGGCGCGCGGCTGATTCGGACCATGGGGGGATGGCACAAAGCGCCGGCCCCGCTGGATCAAATAAAGGCCAACTTTCGGAAGGTCTTGCCGCGATTCGACGGCGCAGGCGTGAGGATCGCCTTGGAAAACTATGAGGCGTACAGCACATTTGATATTGCGGCCATCGTGCGGGAAGTTGACAGCCCCTCGCTTGGAGTTTGTCTCGATCTCACCAATTCCTTCGCAGCGATGGAGAGCGCGGACGAAATCCTGGAGAACCTCGCGCCGTTCACGATTAGCGTTCATTTGAAGGAGTTCACTGTAGAGCGGCTTGAGTATTTGATGGGGTTCGCGTTTCGCGGCAAACCGACGGGTCAGGGCGTGCTTCCGCTCACGAAGATCTTCGACACCTTGTTGGCAAACAATCGCAAGGCCAATGTCATCGTGGAACAATGGCCTCCCTTTCACGACAACTTGGAGAAGACCATTGAACTGGAGTTCGAATGGGCGAGGCAAGGTGTTGCAGCATCTCGGCGGCGATGGGCTACCTGACGAGATAGCGGGGTGCTTTTGCCCTATAGGGCTAGTGCAGCTATGCCTCAAACCGAACAGGATTGTCGAACTATCCGCAGGTCCGTGCAGAGGCGGTTGTGCCAACCGCCTGTCCATTTACAGGCCCTTGGCACAAGGGCCTCTACAACTTTCGAACGTCCAGCCATGACCGCGCCAACTTCTACGCAGTTTTTTGCATCAACTCGCCGCATTCGCAGATTCAGAAAAATTGCCTCATTTGCTACGGTATTCACAATTTGGCGATTCCGAGCGACGAACTTCACTTTCTCCCCTAGCGATGACAAATCAGACATACCCCGAGCAAATTCCGCTCCAGACGCGGAAGTTTAGTTGTTTCTTTGAGCCCAGCACCGGTTTCCTGCGACGCATCAAGTCGTCGGGTGTCGAAGTGATCCGGACCATCTACGGTGCGGTTCGCGACAAGAACTGGGATACTATCGAGCCTCGTTTGAAGATTGAGCGCGTGGAATCGGGCGACGATTCTTTCTGCCTGGCGTTCTCTGCGCGGCACGGGGACGAGCCGGTTTGCTTTTCCTGGAAAGGCACAATTCTGGGGCAAGGCGGCTCGCTGGAATTTCGTTTCGACGGCCGCGCCGAGGACGCCTTTCTACGCAATCGGATCGGCCTTTGCACGCTTCATCCTATCGCCGAGTGCGCGGGCAAAGCCTGCCGGGTTCGGCACTCGGACGGCGTGTGGGAAGACGGAGAGTTTCCGTTTTTCATTTCTCCTCATCAACCGTTCAAAGATATTCGAGCGCTTTCCTGGAATCCGTCAGATCGTGTTCATGCCAGTATTCAGTTTGAAGGCGACATCTTCGAAATGGAGGACCAGCGAAATTGGACCGACGCTTCGTTCAAGACCTATAGCACGCCTCTTGAGTTGCCCTTCCCGGTCGAACTTGCCGCCAACGAAGAGATTCACCAGCGTGTTGTTCTCTCTCTGGTCGTAGAGGAACAGGAGATTTCCACCGCACTTGCGCAATCCGTGACCGTGGCTGTTTCGTCTGCCGCAGAGGCCAGACGAGTGCCCAAGATCGGACTGTGCGCGGCGGGCCATGGTTTGCCACTCTCGTCTTGGCAACAAGATCGACTGGCGCGCCTTCGCTTGAATCATCTAAGGGCGGATATCCACTTTTCGGAGCCCTCCTGGAAAACTGTTCTTGGTCGAGCACGGGACGAGGCGCTGGCAATCAATGCTCGCTTGCAGTGCGCCCTTTTCCTCAATGACTTGGCGGAGCAGAACCTTTCGGATTTTGTCGAGGCCATCGAACCGGATTCGGTCGATGTCTGCCTCGTGTTCCATGAAGCGGAGAAGTCCACGGCGGCGCGCTGGTTCGAACTCGCGGAACGACATCTCGTTCCAAAGGGATTCCGCGTCGCCACAGGGACCAATGCGTACTTCGCCGAACTGAATCGCCAGCGTCCCCCAAAGGGTGCAATTGCCTGCTATTCGATCAACCCGCAAGTTCATACTTTTGATGACTCGAGTCTGGTTGAAACGCTTGAAGCGCAGCCCGTCACCGTGGAAAGCGCACTCCAATTCTGCGATCGCGACCTCATAGTGTCACCCATCACTTTGCGTCCTCGCTTTAATCCGAACGCCACGGACCCCGCGAAACAACGTGAAGACCTTTCATCGGCAGCCGATCCTCGCCAAACCACGCTGTTCTGCGCAGCTTGGACGGTTGGCAGCCTGGCGCGGCTCCTGCCGCTGGATCGCGTCGAGAGCCTCACCTTCTATGAGACGACCGGCTTGCGCGGTGTTATGGATTCCGCGTCGCGTCTGCCAAACCAGAAGGCAACACGCGCGGCAGCATGAAGCGATATTCCCCGTCTATTATGTATTTGAAGCACTGGCTGGCATCCGCCACCTGCTGCCGGTTTCGATCTCCGACCCAGCGCCTATTACGGCGCTTGCTTTCAGGAACGAACGGGACGAGTCGATCGGTCTCATTGCGAATCTGACAAATGATCCCAAGGACGTCGAACTCGAAGTTCCGGCTTCGGCGTTGAATATCCTTAGCATAGGTGAGGCCAGTGTTGCGGAGACCACCAAGGGCCGTCTGCCGTCGATGGATCGCATCGTAACGGACCGTGGCCGGGCGAAGGTTGCCCTGCCGCCGCAAGGTTTGATCAAGCTTCAGTTTTGATGAAGAAACAACTCAAGGAAAGCGATCTGCTCAAAGTCGCAGACAAGCTGACCTTCGAGCCCCATCGCCTTCGGCTCGATCAAAGCGGGCGTTACGATGAGGCGCTCGACCACGAGTTCCCTTTCCTTATTAAGCTATTCCGGTTTTGTCACAATGACTTCACGCCGATTCATAGCTGGCACGAAAGGCTAGAGCTATTTATTCCGCTTGATGGAACGGTGTCAATGCTAATGGGAGAGCGCCAAGTTGACATTGGCCCCGGGGAACTCCTGATTGTCGAGAACATGAAACTACACAGGATACTGGATATCCCGGGGCTGAATACACGTGTGGTAGTCATCAGTTTCATGTCTAACTTTGTTTACAGCTTAGGATCTCCTTCGCACGACTATTTCTTTCTACTTCCATTCTATACAAATGTCGGTAATCGACTGCACATTGTTCGTGACGTGCCATTGCTGGCTGACATTCATCCCCTCGTCGCGCGCTTGGTTAAGTGCTACTTCGATCGGACGACATACTTCCAGATCGGGTGTAAGGCGTATTTTCTTGAGTTGCTATATATCCTTGCGGAGTGCTTTCGCGCCGCCGATTTTCGATACTCCGAGCTAATTCGCCAGCAAGAGCGATCGGCCAAGCTGAAGCCGGTGCTCGAGTTTGTGGATCAGCATTTCGCTGAGCGGATAGCGCTTAAGGAGGCGGCTTCTTTGGCAAAGATGAGCGTCCCGCAGTTCATCAAATTATTCAAGAGGGTGGCCGGGACAACGTTCGTCAGCTACGTAACTCATGTTCGCCTGTCCCATGCGGTGCGTTTGCTGAAGGGGAGTTCGCTGACCATTGCTGAAGTGGCGAGCGAGGTTGGATTTACTGATCAGAGTTATTTTGATCGTCGTTTCAAATGGGCGTTCCAGCGAACGCCCAGGGATTTCCGACCGAAAGAGCCAGCTCGGGCGTAACGATCAGAGAAGGAGTTCTCGCGTGGGGCCTTTCGAATTTCCGGGGCACGTCCGAGAGACGAGGTCGCTGATGGGCAATTCGTCCAAAAACAATCGCGAACCGGTTTGCAATCCAAACAAAGCGCCGCTCGATGGATCGGTGTTAGTAGGTTGATAATCAGCATGTTGTGGATATGTATCAAAAGAACTGACTGAGGAGCACGATTTGGGCAGCAGCTATCAGCAGGTGAAAATCGTCCAAGAAATACATGCGATCATTCTAGGCGCCTTTTCGGGTGCGGCTACCGTGTGCGCCGTATCAACAAATGAAGTTCCAACATGTTTCTCCCCAGCTCCCTCGGACCCGGTCAGACCACGCGGGTCCGTTCGATTGCCAGCATTCTCATTTTGCAGCCGCAAGGGCGGCAAGGCGGAGGCGTCGCGTCCATTACCGTCCGGAAAGTGCGAACGGTGCCTCTCTCACACATGAGACGCTCGATAGCGCCAACGCAGTGGCAACAATCCACTGCCCCTACCTTTGGGGCGGATCTATGAAGGTCGGCTATCTTCAGATGAAGAGAAGGAATCAGACGAATGCTCTGTGCGAAATAGCAGGGCGGCTGCCGATCAAGCACCTTCACATGCCATGCGCGGAAAGAAGCCGATTTGATGAACCGCTGGATTGTGAGTTCGCGTTTCAGATAAAGGCGTATGATTTTGCCAACGGATACAGCTGGTCGGCGAGAAACGGGCAGGATGGCTTTGCGTTGATAGTGCCGCTCGATGGATCGTTGCGAGTTGGCACCGGAGAACGGCTGATTGAGCTCGGCCCCGGAGAGATCTTGATCGCACAAGACCTCAATCTGGCGGCTAGAGCAGAGACAGAGCAAATGCGGGTTCAGGTGCTCGTGATAAGTTTCCTTCCGCACTTTGTCTACAGTCTGGGCTCTCCCTCACACGACTACTTCTTTCTGCTTCCATTTTACGGTGACTACGGCTTTCAGGCTCCTGTAGTGCGAGAGGGTCCATTTTTGCGCGAAATTCATCGAATAGTCGCGCGTTTGGTTCAGTGCTACTCCGATCGCACGAGTTATTTCGAGGTTGGGTGCAAGGTACTCTTTCTCGAATTGCTGTATCATATCGCGCGACAGCTTCGCGATGCGGAGTCGATCCGCTCTGAAATAGTCCTCCAGAAGGACCGCACGGCAAGACTCTCACCCGTCCTGGAGTATGTGGAGCGCAACTACGCGGATTCAATCACGCTAAGGGAGGCCGCTGTTCTGGCCAAGATGAGCGTGCCCCAATTCGTCAGGCGATTTAGGAAAGTTGCCGGAATGAGCTTTGTCAGCTATTTGACACATGTTCGACTCTCTCGTTCCGTGCGGCTTCTGAAAGAAAGTTCCCTTACCATCGCGGAGGTGGCCTACCAAGTGGGGTTTTCCGATCAAAGCTATTTCGACCGCCGTTTCAAGGCTGCCTTTGGTCAGACCCCTCGCGACTTTCGGCTACTGCGAGAAGCGCCTAAACATTCAACGAATGGGTCGGCGCGGCCGTTTCAGCGAACATCCGCCATGAACGAATTAGCGATTCGGGAAGCAGGGGCCTTCCCAAGAACACAGAGAAAATCGATCGGCAAGGATGAACGAAATCTCAGCCTCACCGCGCCCCGATCATAAGGAGTCCGTATCATGTCCATAAGTCCGACTGAACATTCCGCGGCAACGAAGTTCGCCATCAGGCTGGTTCCACTTCTTGCTCTGATGTGCTTCATCAATTAGCTGGACAGGCCAGCAAATTTTTTCGCCGGACCGAACGGAATCAGCCCATATGTGGGCCTTCAGCGGCTCAATTTGGATTTTGCCTTCCTCATGGCGAAAGCGCCGGAGGCTACTTACACAACGAAGCCGTGCGCGCTGACAAACGGCGGTGACGTGTGCCAAGCGGCAGTCAAGCCGGGCATCCGGCGCGGAGAAAATTCTCTTCTGGCGTGCGCCGACCGAACTGTGAGCAACCGGCCGTCATTACGAGATCGAGGTTTTCTCAAACTCCGAGAGAAAAGAGGCTAAACCAGTTGCGGGAGGACCGACCACGCCCTATTTTCGGGAAGAAGGAGAGTCTCTTTTTATGAATACTCCCGATGTGCTTGCACGTCGTCCCCCAGACGTCCCTGAGGTGCATGTCATATGGATGACTACTGGCCTTGGATGCGACGGCGATTCGGTTTCTGTTACTGCAGCATCTTTGCCGAGCATTGAGGACGTTGTGATGGGAAACATTCCAGGTTTGCCCAAGGTTCATCTGCACAACCCTGTCCTGGCCTATGAGGTGGGCGACGATTTCATGGACTATTGGTTCAAGGCGGCCGCTGGCAAGTTGGAGCCTTTTGTCCTGGTATTGGAAGGCTCCGTTCCCAACGAAAGAATCAAAAAGGAGGGCTATTGGGCGGCCATGGGGACGGATCCCGACACGGCGCAACCGATCACCACCAATGAATGGATCGACCGGCTGGCTCCCAAGGCATTGGCCGTGATCGCCTGCGGGACGTGCGCCACGTATGGTGGAATTCATGCGATGGAGGGCAACCCGACCGGCGCCATGGGATTGGCCGACTATCTGGGCTGGGGGTGGAAGTCGAAGGCCGGGCTCCCCATCGTCAATGTTCCAGGATGTCCGGTGCAGCCGGATAACATGATGGAGACGCTTCTCTATTTGCTGTATCAGGTTGCCGGGCTGGCGCCGGTGATCCCGCTCGACGACCAGCTGCGTCCGAAGTGGTTGTTCGAAACGACGGTGCATGATGGCTGCGACAGGGCCGGCTATTATGAGGAAGGTGACTTCGCGACCGAATACGGCTCGCCCAAGTGCATTGTCAAGCTGGGCTGCTGGGGTCCGGTGGTCAACTGCAACGTCACCAAACGCGGATGGATGGATGGCCTCGGAGGCTGTCCGAATGTTGGCGGCATTTGCATTGGCTGCACGATGCCGGGATTTCCCGACAAGTTCATGCCGTTCATGGACGAGCCACCTGGAGCGAAGGTTTCGTCGGCTGCGAGCACGTTTCTTGGCGGGATTGTGCGAAGTCTTCGCGCCATTACCAATCGCACCGTCAACAAGGAACCGCAGTGGAGGCACAGGCGCGCCGAACTGACGACCGGCTACTCGCCCAAGCACTACGCGAAAAACTGAGGAGATCATATGGCCACTGAAACTGCCACTCAAACCGAAACCTCCACTGGGCCCGGCAATGTGGTCGAAATGTCGTGGGATCCCATCACCCGCATCGTCGGAAGCCTGGGCATCTACACCAAGATCGACTTCGATCGCAAGAAGGTCGTCGAGTGCCACAGCACTTCATCAATTTTTCGGGGATACAGCATTTTCCTCAAGAACAAGGATCCGCGAGACACCCATTTCATCACGAGCCGCATTTGCGGCATTTGCGGCGACAACCATGCGACCTGCTCGTGCTATGCCCAGAATATGGCCTATGGGATCCAGCCACCAAACATGGCGGAGTGGATCGTCAATCTCGGTGAGGCCGCCGAGTACATGTTCGACCACAACATTTTTCAGGACAACCTGGTCGGGGTGGATTTTTGCGAGATGATGGTCAAGGAAACCAATCCAGGCGTCTGGGAAAAGGCTACGAAAACCGAAGCGCCCCACGCGAAGGAACATGGTTATCGCACGATTGGGGACATCATGCGATCACTGAACCCGTTCGAAGGTGAGTTCTATCGCGAGACGCTGCAGATGAGCCGCATGACTCGCGAAATGTTTTGCCTCATGGAGGGAAGGCATGTGCATCCTTCCACGTTGTATCCAGGCGGCGTCGGAACGGTCCCATCGATCCAGCTCTTCACGGATTTTCTGACCCGGCTGATGAGGTATGTCGAGTTCATGAAGAAGGTCGTCCCCCTCCACGATGATCTTTTCGATTTCTTCTACGAGGCCCTGCCGGGCTACGAGGAAGTCGGCCGGCGTCGCGTTCTCCTTGGCTGTTGGGGCTCATTCCAGAACCCGATGGTCTGCGACTATACCTACAGGAACATGAACGAGTGGGGCAAGGCGATGTATGTGACCCCCGGGATCGTCGTCGACGGCGAACTGATTACCACGAACCTCGTGGATATCAACCTTGGAATCCGCATCCTGCTGGGATCCTCGTATTACGAGGATTGGCAGAATTCTGAGACGTTCGTCACACACGATCCCCTCGGAAATCCGGTCGACAAGCACCACCCATGGAATCAGACAACGATTCCAAAGCCGCAGAAGCGCAATTTTAACGACAAATACACCTGGGTAATGTCTCCGCGCTGGCTTGATAAGCGCACGGGTGATCACCTCGCACTTGACACAGGTGGCGGTCCCATCGCGAGGCTTTGGGTCACGGCGCTCGCAGGTTTGGTGGACATCGGCTACGTCAAGGCCACCGGAAACAGCGTCAAGATGATACTGCCAAAAACGGCGCTCAAACCGGAGGTGGAATTCGAATGGAAGATCCCGAAATGGAGCAACGCAATCGAACGCGATCGCGCCCGGACTTATTTCCAGGTCTATGCGGCATGCTGCGGACTCTATTTCGTCGAGCAAGCAATGCGGGAACTACACGCCGGAAGGACGAAAACGTTTACGCCGTTCAAGGTGCCGAGCGAGGCAATCGGCTGTGGTTTCCACGAAGCGGTGCGCGGAGTGCTTTCGCACCATCTCGTCATACGCGGTGGGAAAGTTGCCAATTATCATCCTTACCCGCCCACTCCGTGGAACGCCAACCCGCGCGACATCTACGGGACACCGGGACCTTACGAGGATGCCGTGCAAAACACCCCGATCTTCGAAGAAAACGGTCCTGAGAACTTCAAGGGCATTGACATCATGCGGGCCGTCCGGAGCTTCGATCCATGCCTGCCATGCGGCGTGCATATGTATCTCGGCAACGGCAAGGTTCTTGAGAAACTGCACACTCCGACGGCCTTGATGGGCCTGCACACTCCGCGGCGGTGAGAGGATGCCGCGGTAACCCTTGTGCCGGGCGGTTTGCGGCGTGCCCGAGTCGGCTTTCACGATCCCATTTTATGATCCAGATCGAAGCCTCGCCGGAGGAAATCTACGATATCGAGCTCGAGCACAGTCTTCTCGAGGCGAATGCGAAGCTTGCGGATGAAAACCGCGCTCTGCTCGACAAGCATGGCACGACCGCGATCGATGTGATGGGAGCGATTGGTTCGGGCAAAACAACGTTGATCACCCGGCTGGTCGAGAAGCTCAAAGACCGCGCCGGCCTGGCTGTTTTCAACGGCGATGCGACGACGAGTAACGACGCCGATCAAATCGCCAGATACGGGATTCCGGTCGTGCAGATTGCCACGATCAACGGCTGTCATCTTGACGCCAACCTGGTCGGCAAGGCGTGCCGGAAAATCGATCTCAGCAAGGTCAGGCTTATTTTCGTCGAGAATATCGGCAATTTGATTTGCCCTGCAGAATTTCCCCTTGGCTCCAAAGCGCGCGTCGTTGTTGTCAGCGTGACGGAGGGTCCGTGCATGGTGACGGAAGCATCCCCATATGTTTCTCGGGGCTCAAATCGTGGTGATCAACAAGGTCGACCTTGCCCAGGCCATGGAAGTGAGTGTCGAGGACCTGGCTCGCGACGTTCATATCCTCAAGCCGGATATCAGGGTAATTCCCACCAGCTGCAAGACCGGATCGGGCCTCGATGAAGTCGCCGCAGCTCTCATGGCTGTTTAGCGGGAGGCGCGATGCATGAGCTCTCGATTGCCTCAGCCATTGTGGAACGAGTGCTTGAGTTCGCTGAAGCTGACCCCCCCAGGAAGGTTCTCGGTGTGCGATTGCTCGTGGGAGAGCTTTCGTGCATCGAGCCTGAGCAGCTGCGATTCTGCTATGGCGCGGTGACGAAGGAAACCGTTCTTGAGGATTCTGATCTCGAGATAGAGCGCTGCGAGGCGGAGGTTTCGTGCCCGTACTGTTCCTATCGGGGCCGGCCGAAATTTTGGGAGGATGCGCTGTCGGATGTCCTTGTGGCGACTCTGCAGTGCCCCACGTGCGGCAAAGCCGCAGAAGCTGTGCGAGGACACGAATGCATCATCCAGACAATTCGCTATGCCAAGTAAGTCCAATGCTCCGCTCGATGAGCTCAACAGGGAGGGCAATCGCATCCAGGAACTCATCGAAAGGATCAATGAAGTGCCTGATGCCTCTTCGAGGGAGATCTTTGAGGAATGCGTCGGGTCACTCCTGCGATTTTACGGTAAAGGCCTCGCGCGGGTTCTCGAGCTTGTTGAACAGGCAGGCCCCGAGGGCAGGAAAGTCCATGAGTCTCTCGTTAACGACGCTGCAGTGCGCGGTCTGCTGCTTATCCACGGATTGCATCCGGTTCCGCTTGAAAGGCGCCTGATGGAGGCCCTGGACAAAATCCGGCCTTACATGGAAAGCCACGGCGGCAATGTCGAGCTGTTGAGCCTGGAGGACGACGTCGCCAGGCTACGGTTGCAAGGTCACTGCAAGACTTGCCCATCATCAACCGTGACTATGGAGCTTGCGATTCGCTGCGCCATCGAGGAGGCGTGTCCGGACCTGATGGGCTTCGAAGTCGAAGGTGTTGAGCCTGTGTCGCCGAAGACTCCCCTGCTGCACGTTCCGAATGCCGCTCCGGCGTGGGTTGAGATCGCGGAGGCACAACGGTTAAACGAGGGAGAAATGGTGTCCGTTCATCGTTTCGATTTTTCGCTAATCGTCTGCAGGCACAAGGGTCAGCTCTACGCGTATCGGGACCATTGTCCCGCCTGCAACATGCCTCTTCATCTCGGCATGTTCGAAGATGGCGTGATTGTCTGCAGTCTCAGCCATCGATATGACGTCCATCGCGCAGGCAGTTCGCTCGACAAGGCCTCTGTTCACCTCGATCCTCTTCCGTTGCTCGTCCAGGATGGCGTCGTGAGGGTCGCGTTGGCCCGGGAACGCAGCGAAGATCATGAACCCTCGCGCTCAAGTCCCTGAGAGCGGAGGGTCTCGCGTGCTGGGCGCGAGAGGAGGAGTGAATGTCGAGCGCGCCAAGGTGATCGTTCGAGGCGCTGTGCAGGGCGTCGGTTTCCGGCCGTTTGTTTATCGCCTTGCGCGTGAGCTCGGACTCAACGGCTGGGTACTGAACTCCGCGCGCGGCGTCTTTCTTGAGGTCGAGGGAGAGGGAGAGTCAGTCCGCAAGTTTCTTCTTCGACTCGAAAGGGAAAAGCCGCCGCGCGCGATCATCCAAAGTCTGGAGTTCGCCATTCTCGATCCGGCCGGCTACAGAGACTTCGAGATCCGCTACAGCGACGAAAGCGGTGAAAAGTCGGTGCTCATCCTGCCCGACATTGCGACTTGCCCGGACTGTCTTCGCGAAACCTTTGATCCTCGCGATCGACGCTATCGGTATGCGTTTACCAATTGCACGAATTGCGGCCCGCGCTTCTCGATCATCGAAGCTCTGCCATACGATCGGCCCAACACGTCGATGAGGAAGTTTGTGATGTGTGACCAATGCGATCGCGAATACCATGATCCTGCCAACCGCAGGTTTCACGCGCAACCGAACGCCTGTCCGCACTGCGGACCGCAGCTTGAGTTCTGGAACCCGGACGGACGCGTTCTCGCTTGCGGCGACCAGGCTCTTAGGCAAGCGGAGGATGTCGTTCGTTCGGGAGGCATTCTCGGCCTGAAGGGCCTGGGCGGTTTTCAGCTCATTGCGGATGCCGGAAATGAAGTTGCAGTCGTGAAGCTTCGGAGCCGGAAGCATCGCGAAGAGAAGCCACTGGCGCTGATGGCGCCGTCACTCGGGGCGATCAGGGAGTTGTGCGCTGTTTCGGAACTTGAGGAACGCCTTCTCCTCTCACCGGAATCGCCGATTGTGCTGCTGGAGAGAAGCACGCGCGCCGGACGCCTGGCTTCCTCTCTTGCCCCCGCCAACCCTTGTTTGGGCTTCATGCTTCCTTACACGCCATTGCACCACTTGCTGCTGCGAGATCTGTGTTGCGAGATCGTGGCGACCAGCGGCAACTTGACCGACGAGCCGATTTGCATCGACGAGAGAGAGGCTGTTGAGCGCTTGGGGGGGATCGCCGATGGCTTTCTCGTCCACGATCGGCCGATCGTCCGGCATGTGGACGACTCGGTTGTTCGCGTGATCCGTGGACGCGAACTTGTTCTGAGGCGTGCCCGGGGCTACGCGCCGCTGCCCGTGCATTTGAAGGAGCCTCTTCCCTGTGTTCTTGCCCTTGGCGCGCATCTAAAGAACAGCGTGGCATTGAGCGTCGGGAGCGAGGTCTTTGTGAGCCAGCACATCGGCGACCTCGCAACCAGCCAGGCCTTCGAGGCGTTTCGCCGGGTCTCAAAGGACTTCCCGCAGTTGTGGGAGGCGAAGCCGGAGATCATCGCGTGCGATTTGCACCCCGAGTATCTCTCGACAAAGCATGCGCGGCGGCTTTCGCCGCGCCGTGCACGCGGTCCAGCATCACTGGGCGCATGTGCTCGCCTGCATGGCGGAGAATGAAGTCGAACCGCCCGCGTTGGGAGTTTCCTGGGATGGCACCGGTTACGGCACGGACGGAACGATCTGGGGCGGTGAATTTCTGCTCGCCGCGGGGGAGTCCTTCGAGCGCGCGGCGCGGTTTCGTCAATTCCGCCTGCCTGGCGGGGAGATGGCAATCAGGCAACCGAGCCGAGCCGCCTTGGGCGTTCTTTTTGAGATCTGGGGAGATGATGCGCTGGGGCGCGCGGACCTTCCGCCAATCCGTGATTTCCCGGAGGATCAGCTGCGGATCATGGGAAAAATGCTGGCTAAGGGAATTAACGCGCCGGTCACCTCGAGCGCGGGACGGTTGTTCGACGCCGTTGCGTCTCTTACCGGCCTTCGGCAAAGGGTGAGCTTCGAGGGACAAGCCGCGATGGAACTCGAGTTCGCGGCACAGCCTGCCATGAGCGACTTCTATTCCTTTGAGGTGCGCGATGGCCAGCCCCTTGTCGTGGATTGGGGACCAACAATCGAAGGAATAGCGGCCGACGTCACTTGCGGGCGGCACGCCGGCGACATATCTGCGAAGTTCCACAACACTCTGGCGGAGATCGTTCGAGCTGTCGCGCTCCGGATCGGAGAGGCAAAGATCATTTTGACGGGCGGCTGTTTTCAGAACCGAAGGCTTACCGAAGCGTGTTTGCAGCGGCTGCTTGATGCGGGCTTTCGACCCTACTGGCACCAACGCGTTCCGCCCAACGACGGGGGAATATCGCTGGGACAGGTCGTCGCGGCTGCGGCAGCGCTTCGTCCGAAAACCGTCGCAGACCAATTGGCCAGCGCATGAATTTGCTCTACGCCGAGATCGTAACGGTTTTCTCCGAGCAAGGGATGCAGATGGGAATTGTTCGGGTGGGCGGCGCCAGGAAAAAAATAGCACTCGACCTGCTGACAAATCCTCGCAGCGGCGATACAGTCTTGTTGTGTGATGGAGTAGCGATCGGCAGGGTGGAGGGCGGCCGTCAAACGGAGATCAACCATGTGCCTGGCAATACCCGGTAAGCTCATCGAGATCGAGCGCGATGCCAATGGGGTTCGAATGGGAAAGGCGAACTTTGGAGGAATCGTCAAGCAGGTCTGCCTTGAATATACTCCTGAGGTCGAGACCGGAGACTACGTCCTCGTTCATGTTGGTTTTGCGCTCAGCAAGGTTAACGAAGAGGAGGCTGCGCGAACCTACAAACTGCTGGAGGAAATGGATCAACTCACCGAGTTGGAGGTCGGAGACGTGGAGGAGGAAAGCTATGAAATACCTCGATGAGTATCGTAGCGAGGCGTTGGCCCAAAAAATTGTGGCCGAAATCCGGCGCACTGTCACGCGTCCCTGGGTGCTGATGGAAGTCTGCGGCGGCCAGACCCACACCATCGTCAAGTATGGTATCGATCGGCTCCTGCCCGACGAGATCGAACTCGTGCATGGGCCGGGATGTCCCGTGTGCGTCACCTCGCTCGAGATGATCGACAAGGCTCACGCCATCGCCAGCCGCCCCGATGTGATTTTCTGTTCCTTTGGCGACATGTTGCGGGTGCCGGGTTCCGCGGGCGATCTTCTCATTCTCAAATCGCGCGGTGCTGACGTGCGGGTGGTCTATTCGCCGATCGACTGTCTCAAGATCGCCCGGTCGAATCCCGATAAAAAGGTCGTTTTTTTCGCAATCGGGTTCGAAACGACGGCACCCGGCAATGCGATGGCGGTCTGGCAGGCGAACAAGCAAGGTATCAGGAACTTTTCCATTCTTGTGTCCCATGTTCTTGTGCCGCCGGCGATGGCCTCGATTTTGCAATCGCCGCTTAATCGCGTTCAGGGATTTCTTGGACCCGGCCATGTTTGCACGGTGATGGGCTACAGCGAATACGAGCCCATCGCCGAGCGGTTCGGCGTGCCCATTGTGATCACCGGATTTGAACCCATTGATATTCTGCAAGGCGTGTTGATGACCGTGCGACAGCTTGAAGAGGGCGTTGCGAAGGTGGAGAACCAATACCCGCGTGTCGTGCAGCGGGACGGCAATCGCGTCGCTCAGGATCTGGTGAACAAAGTCTTTGAGGTCTGCGACCGCAAGTGGCGCGGCGTTGGCTCCATTCCCAAGAGCGGTTATAAGCTTCGCTATGAGCTTCGCGATCACGACGCCGAAAGGCTCTTCGAAGTCGAGGACATCGACACGCAGGAACCGGCTGTCTGCATAAGCGGCCTCGTCTTGAAAGGTGTTAAGAAACCGCACGATTGTCCCGCCTTCGGAAAGGAATGCACGCCGCAGCATCCCCTTGGAGCCACGATGGTTTCGGCGGAAGGCGCCTGCGCCGCATATTATGCGTACGGGCGTCATCTCGATGCCGGCGGACGGATCACCTCCAGCGCCCAGGCCTCTCCGCTGGTCGCCGAAGCCGCTTCGTCCGCTTAAGAGACCCCCATGGCAGCTGTAATGAGCTCTCCAGTTGACAGGATGACCGAGCCCTTTCGCGACAAGGTCATCCGAAAGTGCGGCGAAAGCATGGAGATGAAGGAGAAGTTCTTCGTAAAATATGCCGAGCCTCTTGAACGCATGTCGCGCGAGATGGCCCGGCGCTTCCAGCAAGGGGGCAAGCTGTTCGCCATGGGGAACGGCGGGAGTCTCTGCGATGCCCTTCATATCACGGTCGAATTCAACCATCCCATCATTGAGAAACGAAAGGCCTTCCCGGTAGTTCCGCTGATGACAGACGTGGCGACCATGACCGCGATCGGCAACGACTTCGACTTCACGCGCGTGTTTGTTAATCAGCTTCGGCTCTTCGCTGCGCCCGGGGACATGGCGATGGCCTTCAGCACGAGCGGGAAGTCCCCCAATCTCATCTACGCCCTCCAGGCCGCTCGAGAGAATCAAGTCATGACGGTCGCTTTCGCGGGAAAGGATGGCGGGCGATTTCCGGAGATCGCTGACTATTGTTTCATCGTGCCTTCTTATAGCATCCACCGCATCCAGGAGGTGCACGCGACGGCAGTTCATATCGTCTGGGACCTCGTCCATATCGCCCTCGGGGAGGAAGATGTCACCTGAGGCTTCGGGCGAAGTGGCCGACGGAGTCAGCGCGCTGATGGGCGCATGCCCCGTCCCGATCTCGGATTACCGCGAGATTGTTCTCGCTCATGGCAGCGGAGGCAAGCTTAGCCAGCAACTGATCGAGAAGCTGATCCTTCCGCAGTTTGGCAACGATCTTCTCGATCCTTTGCACGATGGGGCAGTCTTTTCCGTGAACGGTATGCGACTGGCGTTCAGCACGGATTCCTATGTTATCAGTCCGATTTTCTTTCCCGGGGGCAACATCGGAACGCTCGCCGTCCATGGGACCGTGAACGACCTGGCAATGTGCGGCGCCCGCCCGCTTTACCTCTCTGCCGGATTCATCCTCGAGGAAGGGACGTCGATTCAGGATTTCTGGCGCATTGTTCAATCGATGCGGCAGGCAGCCGACTCGGCGGGAGTCCAGCTCGTCACGGGCGATACGAAAGTCGTCGACCGCGGGAAAGCGGATAAGATCTTCATCAACACCTCCGGGGTGGGCATCGTTCCGGACGGGGTGGACATCCATCCGGCGCACGCGAGCCCGGGTGACAGGATCCTCGTCAGCGGCCCGATCGCCGTCCATGGCATCGCGATCATGTCCGTCCGCGAAGGCTTGGAATTCGAGACCGAAATTGCCAGTGACACCGCTTCGTTGGCCGGATTGGTGGAAACGATGCTTGCTGCGAGCAAGGGCATTCACGTGCTGCGCGATCCGACACGAGGCGGCGTTACCAGCGCGCTGAGCGAAATTGCCCGATCTGCCGGGGTCGGAATGATGCTGGATGAAGCGGCCATTCCCGTCACCCAAGAAGTCCAGGGCGCCTGCGAGATCCTCGGCCTCGATCCTCTCTATGTCGCGAACGAAGGCAAGCTCCTGGCAATCGTCTCGCCTGCCGATACCGGTAAGGTCCTCTCCGCAATGAAGTCCCATCCGCTCGCCAGCGAAGCCAGTGTCATCGGAGAGGTGACCTCCGAGCATCCGGGCTTCGTGTTGATGAAAACCCGGGTCGGAGGAACCCGCGTCGTGGACATGCTTTCCGGCGAGCAGCTTCCCCGCATTTGCTAAAGTTTTTCTGGAGTGCCAGGCTGCCAAGGTCGATAGTTTGGCAAAACCCCCAAAAAGAGAGGATAAAGGATGGAAATTACAACGACGATCGAATCGATTCTGAACCGAAAAGGCTCCGGCGTCTGGTCCGTATCACCGGATAGTAGCGTCTTCGAGGCCATCTCGCTGATGGCAGAAAAAAATATCGGTGCCTTGCCGGTCCTGGAGGGCGACCGCCTCGTTGGGATGATTTCCGAACGTGACTACGCCAGGAAAGTGATCCTGCTCGGACGCGGTTCGCGAGAAACGGCGGTCTCCGAAATCATGACCCGTAATCTCAGGACTGTGAGCTTGGATGACTCCGTTCAGGAATGCATGCAATTGATGACAGAGAATAGATTCCGACATCTTCCCGTTGTGCAGGAAGACAAGTTGATTGGCCTCATCTCGATTGGAGATTGCGTCAATTGGATCATTAGCGCCCAAAATGCCGCAATCGATGATTTGGAGCGATTTGTAACGGGCGCCTATCCGGGATAGGCAGCGGAGATGGTCCCGCACTAGAGCGGGCAGCGCTCTTTTGGTGTCCCTGGGAGTCCTCCGCCCGGGTCCGAGGCAAGAGATCGTCGTGCAATGAGCTTGAAACGGGGCATCCTCGCCGATATGTACAGAGGCTGCCTTCCCCGGTTCGAAACTGCAGGGCAGCCAGTATGTCTTACGCGAATGTGTCATTAAACCGCCGCTCGTTCGGTGAGACCATGCGGCGCGACGCCTGGTGGACGCAACCATTGTTTGTGTTCTTGGGCCTTTCGACGTTCCTTGTCTATTCGACCTGGGCGGCGTTTCAGGGTGCTCACTATTGGCTGGATCAAAACGGCGCAAACTATCTTTCACCATTCTATTCGCCGGAAATTTTCGGCAGCTCGCCGCACGCGATTTTTGGACCGGTGGGTGACTGGTGGCCGTCGTGGCTAATATTTTCACCGGCCCTTTTGATTCTGTGGGCGCCTGCGGGTTTTCGGCTCACCTGTTATTACTATCGCGGTGCTTACTACAAGGCGTTTTGGGCTGATCCTCCCGCCTGTGCGGTCGGCGAACCGCGCAAAGGCTATCTGGGCGAGAATTCCTTTCCGCTCATCATGCAAAACATTCACCGCTACTTCCTTTACCTTGCATTGCTGTTCATTCTCATTCTTGCCCACGACGCATGGAAGGCGATGTGGTTCGCCGAAGCGTCTGGTTCCAAACACTTCGGCATCCGCGTTGGAACGATTGTGCTCATCGTCAACGTCGTTTTGCTGAGCGGTTACACATTCGGCTGCCATTCGCTGCGCCATTTGATTGGCGGTTTCCTGGATGAGGTTTCCAAAGTGCCGGTATGCGCCAAGAGCTACGCTTGCGTGAGTTGCCTGAATCGGCGTCATATGCTCTGGGCGTGGATGAGTTTATTCTGGGTCGGCTTCAGTGACCTCTACGTGCGCCTCTGCTCGATGGGAGTCTGGCACGATTGGAAGATCCTGTAAGCGATGAATCGTTGAACCGCCCGCGGCTTTGTTTCAACCTTCAGCGCTCGGGCAAATCAAGTGGCCAATTACGAAACTCTCGAATACGACGTGCTCATCATCGGCGCGGGCGGGGCCGGGCTGCGCGCGGCCATTGAGGCCTCCGCCGCCGGCGTCAAGGTTGGCCTGGTTTGCAAATCGCTTCTCGGCAAGGCGCATACCGTGATGGCCGAGGGCGGCATGGCTGCGGCTTTGGCGAACGTCGACGAGCGCGACAATTGGAAAGTTCATTTTGCCGATACGATGCGCGGCGGCCAGTATGTCAACAACTGGCGCATGGCGGAACTGCATGCCAAAGAAGCGCCCGAACGCGTCCGCGAGCTCGAAAGCTGGGGCGCGGTATTCGATCGCACAGCCGACGGGCGAATTCTTCAGCGCAATTTTGGCGGCCATCGCTATCCGCGGCTTGCGCATGTTGGCGATCGCACGGGCCTGGAGCTGATTCGCACGCTTCAGGACCATGGAATCCACCAGGGCATCGACGTTCACATGGAGCACACGATTATCACGCTGCTCAAGGACGGCGAGCGTGTCGCGGGAGCTTTTGGCTACGGCCGCGAGCGCGGGCGATTCAAAGTCTTCCAGGCCAAAGCCATCGTGCTCGCCACCGGCGGGATCGGTCGCGCGTACAAGATCACCAGCAATTCCTGGGAGTACACCGGCGACGGGCAGTCGCTGGCCTATCATGCCGGCGCGGAGTTAGTTGATATGGAGTTCGTGCAGTTTCACCCAACCGGTATGGTTTGGCCTCCCAGTGTGATGGGGATCCTGGTCACCGAGGGTGTGCGGGGCGAGGGCGGCGTGTTGCTGAACAAAGACGGAAAGCGATTCATGTTCGCGGATATCCCCGCCAACTATAAATCACAAACCGCTGACAACCCTGAGGAGGGATGGCGCTATACGCAGGGCGACAGGAACGCCCGCCGTCCGCCCGAGCTTCTCACCCGCGATCACGTGGCGCGGTGCATTGTGGATGAAGTCAAAGCTGGCCGCGGCAGTCCGCACGATGGAGTGTTTCTCGACATTGCGTGGATCAAGGAGAAGCTTCCGAACGCCGCGGAACATATTCGAAAGAAGCTGCCGAGCATGTATCATCAGTTCATGCAGCTGGCCAACCTTGACATCACCAGGGAGCCGATGGAGGTGGGCCCAACGACGCATTACATTATGGGTGGCGTGCGCGTGGATGCCGAAACGCAGATGTCCAATGTGCCGGGACTTTTCGCCGCTGGCGAAGTGGCGGCCGGATTGCACGGCGCCAATCGACTCGGCGGAAATTCATTGTCCGACTTGCTCGTTTTCGGCAAGCGGGCGGGCGAGTTCGCGGCTGGCTTTGCAAAGGAACATGCCGCGGGTCAGACTAACGAAAGCCAGCTTGAGGATGCTGCCCGCGAGGCTCTCGAGCCCTTCGATCGAGCCGCAGGGCCGGCCGGCGGCAATGAGGGCCCCTACCGGGTGCAAATCGATTTGCAGGAAATGATGCAAAGCCTCGTCGGCATCGTGCGGCGGGAGGAGGAAATGGTGCGCGCGCTCGATGGGCTGGCAAAGCTGTGGGAACGCTCCGGCAAAGTCGCCGTCCACGGCCATCGCGAATACAATCCCGGCTGGCACACCGCGCTCGACTTGAATCACCTGCTCACAGTTTCCGAAGCCATCACGCGCTCGGCCCTCGAGCGCAAGGAAAGCCGGGGCGGGCACTTCCGTGACGATTTTCCAGGCAAGGACGCCGAGAGTGGCAAGATGAACATCGTTGTGTACAAGGACTCCGACGGTTCGATGCGAACGCGGCGCGAGCGGATTCCTCCAATGCAGGAACACCTCAGGCAAGTCATCGAAGAGATGGAATGAATACCAAAGTCTTCAAGATCTGGCGCGGCGACGCGAACGGCGGAGGTTTCGTGGATTATGAGACGAAGGTTTCTGAGGGCATGGTCGTGCTTGACGCCGTCCACGAGATCCAAGCCACGCAGGCCAATGATCTCGCTTGCCGCTGGAATTGCAAAGCGGGCAAATGCGGTTCTTGTTCGGCGGAGATCAATGGCATGCCGAAGCTCATGTGCATGACCCGGCTCGACGAATTGCCGGCGGACAAACCGGTGACCATCGAACCGATGAGAGCCTTTCCGCGCGTTCGTGATCTGGTTACGGACGTTTCGTGGAACTTTCGCGTGAAGAAAAAAATCAAGAAATTCAAGCCGCGCCCGCCCAACGCGCCAGATGGAACCTGGCGCATGGCACAGGCGGATATTGATCGCGTCCAGGAGTTTCGCAAGTGCATTGAATGCTTTCTTTGCCAGGACGTCTGCCACGTATTGCGCGACCATCAGAAGCACGAGGAGTTTGTGGGTCCTCGCTTCTTTGTATTTGCCGCCGCGCTGGAGATGCACCCGCTCGACACCGAGGATCGCCTATCGGAACTTAGGCAAGCCGGCGGCATCGGCTACTGCAACATTACCAAGTGCTGCACCAAGGTCTGTCCCGAAAACATTACCATCACGGACAACGCGATCATTCCGCTCAAGGAGCGCGTCGTCGATCAGTTTTACGATCCGTTGCGGTTTTTGCTGGAACTGCTTCGCCCAAATACCCAGAAGGAGAAAAAACATGTTTGAACTCAAGCAACTTTCGAAAGACGCGATCCCGGCGGCGCTGGAAAAGGCCCTGCGCTACCGCCTGCTCGAGGAACCGGCCGAGGCCGAAAGTATCTGCCAAGATGTCCTGAGCATCGATCCCGACAACCAGGAGGCGTTGGTCCAGCTGCTACTGGCCCTGACCGACGCCTTCAGCCAGGGCCACGCCGCAGGCGTCAGGCAGGCACAGGAGGTTTTGACCCGTCTCGACGATGGCTATGAGCGCGCCTACTACGCGGGCATAATCTGTGAACGACAGGGCAAGGCGAGGCTGCAACAGGGCCATCCCGGCGCCAGTCATGATGCTTATGAGTTTCTGACCGAAGCCATGGAATGGTTTGAAAAGGCTGAAGCCCTCCGCCCGCCCAAGAACGACGACGCGCTCCTTCGCTGGAACACATGCGCTCGAATAATCATGGCCAACCGGCTCACGCCCCGGATGGAAGAGAAAGTCGAGATTCGCGGCGAATAGCATCCCGGCGGATCGGGCAGCGAGTTTGTCTCAGGGAGGCAAGTCGTGCGAGGGGCGTTCCCAAAGGTCAATGCCGCCCTCCTGCGCGTAGGCGTCGATAGCGGTTAGTTCAGCCTCAGAAAATTCAAGATTCTTGAGGGCAGCGACGTTCTCTCGAACCTGCTCAGGCCGGCTCGCTCCGATGAGCGCGGAGGTAACACGGGAATCGCGCAATACCCAGGCCAGCGCCATTTGCGCGAGGCTTTGACCTCGCGCGTTTGCAATTTCGTTCAAGGCCCGAATTCGAGCCAGATTTTCCTTGCTGAGATGACTTTCCTTCAAGGAGTCTCCTCCGGCCCGCTTGATTCGCGCGTCGTCCGGCACGCCATGCAGGTATTTGCTGGTCAAAAGTCCTTGCGCAAGCGGGGTGAATGCAATGCAGCCGATGCCCTCCGTCTCGAGAGTATCAAGCAGGTCTGCCTCAATCCAGCGATTGAGCATGTTGTAGGAGGGCTGATGGATTAGACAAGGCAGCTGCCATTCCCTTAGAAGTTTGGTAATTTCGCGGGTCTTTCCCGCCGAATACGAAGAAATGCCAGCATACAGCGCCTTGCCCAGCTGGACGGCGGTGGCAAGGGCAGCAGCCGTCTCCTCGAGAGGAGTATCGATATCGAAGCGATGCGAGTAAAAGATGTCGACATAGTCCACGCCCATGCGCCGAAGGCTTTGATCCAGACTTGCAAGGACGTATTTGCGCGAGCCGCCGCCTTGCCCGTAGGGTCCCGGCCACATATCCCATCCGGCCTTTGTTGAGATGATGAGCTCGTCCCGATAGGACGCAAAATCCTCGCGCAACAGTCGCCCGAAATTTGCCTCGGCGCTTCCGGGCGGCGGGCCATAGTTGTTCGCGAGGTCGAAATGCGTGATGCCGAGGTCAAACGCTGTTCGCATGATCTCGCGCTGCCTTTCGATGGGTGCCGTGTCGCCGAAGTTGTGCCAGAGACCGAGTGACAGCGCGGGCAGCTTGAGTCCGCTGCGGCCGCAGACTCGATAGAGCATTTCCGAATAGCGATTTGAGTTTGCCTGATAGTTCATAAATCCGACTTCATATTGTTCTCGGCGCCTATTGCGCAGTCCAGCCGCCGTCGACCATCAAAACGCTCCCCGTCACCAGGGCGCCGGCGGGCGATGCCAGATAGATCACGGCGGCGGCGACATCCGTGATGGAGCCCACGCGGCCGATTGGGATTCGTGCGAGCACGTTTTGAAGATAGGCAGCATCATCGAGACGCTCCGCAGTGCCCGGCGTGTAAATAAAAGTAGGCGCAACCGCGTTCACCGTGACGCCCTTGCTTGACCACTCGAGTGCAAGAACACGAGTCAGCTGATTGACACCTCCCTTGGATGCGCAGTAGACGGCGTGATCGCGGATGCCGACCACACTGGCCTGAGAACTCATGTTGATGATGCGTCCGTGCCCCTGCTGAAGCATGATGCGGCCCGCTGCCTGACAGCAAAAGAAGAGACCCTTAAGATTTACGGACATCATATCGTCCCAATCGGCCTCGGTAACGTCGACGGCAGGGTGATTGGCGCCCAAGCCCGCGTTGTTGACCAGGACGTCCAGGCGTCCGTAAACGTTTTGCACAGCGTTCACGCATGCATTGATGCTGGCAGTGTCACGGACATCCAACTCAAACGCCTGCGCGGCCCCGCCCTCGGCGCCGATTTCCCGCGCCAACGTCTCGAGATCCGTCAGTGAACGCGCAGCCACCGCTACCTTGGCGCCCGCATGGGCAAGCGCTTTCGCAATTCCGTAACCGATTCCCTTGCTCGCCCCGGTGATTAGGGCGACTTGGTCGGTCAAATCGAACTCTGGGTAGCTCATGATCTTCGGTGTGGCGATGGAGACCGCATCTCGGACAAACGCGATTACAACGAGGGCTTACACCGGGAACTTAGAACACCACGTGCTGCCGAACTGCGGGAAATCCCAAGGGGACCAGTAAGCGCCAAACCAGTAGTGGCCTGGCAGTCCCTTGAGCTGGGAACTGGAGGCAGTTTGCTTCGCGGATTTCACTGCCACGATGGACTTTGCGCCCGCGGTCGTCTTTTCATCAGAAGACGCCTGGCTTTCAGCGCGGACAGCACGCTTGAAAAATTCCGGCGTCCATCCGATCTGGCCAATAAGGAGGATGCTGTCGTTCGAGCGCATACTCCAATCGAGGCCGTGATAGTTGCGATTGAAAATGCGGTCCGAAACCTGGTAGACGCCGGCCATGGCATTGAATTCCGGCGTCGGATCAATGCGCACACGCGCCGCCCATACGGCCCAGGGATACGCTGAAAACTGCGTGTTGACGGGGAGCGCCTGCGGGTTGCCGTCGATACCGTTGTTCATGTAGAGCCAGTAGATCGGAGACGAGGCGAAATCGTCGCCGGTTGCGAAGCGGCCGACCTTGATCGAAATCTTGTCGTCCCACAGCAACTGATCCAGATAAAGCGCATAAAACATCACCGCCGAGCCGCCGAAGACCTGCTGGACGGTGAATTGGTTCCCGATGTTTTTCTCCGAAAGATTGCTTCCGTCACGGTTCAGGCCGCTCACGGTGATGGTGCCGCCTTTCCAGGAGATTAGCTTTTCGAGATCGAGGTCGAGCCCGAAGGTGATATTGTCGCAGTAGGTGAAGCCCGCGCTTTTCCCTCCAACGGGATTGCCCGCGATGTTATTGGTGTAGTTGGCGAAGATGCTGATGCCATCATCGTAGAGGGTGTCTCGCGGACCTCCCCAATCTCCCGTGAGTTCGCCGCTGTCCCACCAATCAGGAGATGTCGTCATCGACATATAGTGTGGGGGATGGGAATAGGAGGGGCGTCGTGACTCACCGCGCAACGCCGTAACCGCGAACACAACGCTCACCGCTATGGCCAGGAGGGGGTTGTTCATCGGCTTGGTGGTCGCGATTCATATATCAATAACCTGGATCTTGGCAAAGAACCGTTTTGAGCTCGGGCATCGGGAGGCCCAGTCCTCTGCTTGACGGGCCAAGGGCGCCGTGGAGAGAATTCGGCATTGTGCAGTTGCGTTACGACTTTGCCAGCGACAACACCGCCGGCCTTTGCCCGGAAGCGCTGGGAGCTCTTGTCCAGGCGAGCAAGGGATGCTGTCCATCCTATGGAGAGGACGCATACACCGCGCGCGCAACCGACATGATCCGCGAGATCTTCGAAACGGATTGCGACGTTTATTTCGTTTTCAATGGAACTGCAGCCAACTCGCTTGCGCTGGCGGCGATGTGCAACAGTTATCACAGCGTTGTCTGTCATGAGGCCTCTCACATCGAGACCGATGAGTGCGGAGCGCCCGAGTTTTTTTCGAATGGAACGAAGATTCTTTTAACGTCAGGACCGGAGGGGAAGCTCGATTGTCCGGGTATCGAAAGGATGATCCTGAAGAGATCCGATATTCACTATCCCAAGCCGCGCGTGGTAAGCCTCACGCAGCCCACCGAACTTGGCTGCCTCTATTCCGCCGAAGAGATTCGCGAGATTGCGACCCTGGCGCAGTCCCACGGTTTGCGTGTGCATATGGATGGCACGCGTTTTGCGAATGCCGTCGCTGCCTTAGAGATCTCGCCCGCAGATCTAACGTGGCGCGCCGGAGTGGACGTGCTTTGCTTTGGGGGAATCAAGCCCGGAATCAGCCTGAGCGAAGCAGTCGTCTTCTTCGACCGGAGGCTGTCCGAAGAATTCGACTATCGTTGCAAGCAAGGCGGACAGCTCGCGGCGAAGATGCGCTTTTCCTCCGCGCCTTGGGCAGCTTGTCTCCAAAGCGGGGTTTGGCTGCGCAATGCGGCGAATGCCAATCGAACTGCGCTTCTCCTTGCCGAGGGTCTGAAAGCGATTGCCGGGATTGAGATAGCGCGACCGGTCGCAGCCAACGCGGTCTTCGCCGACTTGTCCCTTACGGTGCGAGAGCGTTTGCGCGGCGCAGGTTGGAGGTATTATGAATTCATTGGAGGCGCCGCCCGGCTGATGACTTCTTGGCGCACCTCCGACGAGGACGTTCATTCATTCCTTGCCAGCGCTCGAGGCGACTGAAGCCTTGGCTTGGCGGGGAATCGAAGTCGATATCCTTAGGGCGCCGGTGCGAGGACTTGGTGGGACGCGGCTTGATCTCCGACGATTCTCAGCCTTAGCATGTCGAGAGCGGCCTGGCTGGCAAGTTGCTTGAAAGTCTCACGATCGGTCGGAAAAAATTCCTTCCGGCATTCCGTTCCGGCGCCGCGTTCGGATACGGCGATGAACACGGTTCCCGCGGGCTTTTCGGGCGTCCCGCCAGTCGGACCTGCGATACCGGTAATGCCAATACCGAAGTCCGCGCCGGTTTTCTCCGCCGCTCCCTCGGCCATCGCCTGCGCAACGGGTTTGCTGACGGCTCCGTGCGCGGCAATGAGATCTTGGGGCACGCCGGCGCAGCTGATTTTGGAATCGTTCGAATAGGTGACGAAACCGCCCAGGAGTATGAGTGAAGCGCCCGGCACGTTGGTAATGCGGTTCGCCAGCAATCCTCCCGTGCAGGATTCCGCCAGGGCCAGCGTTTTCTGCAGATCGGTGAGACGTTTCACCACCACTTCCTCGATTTGATCGCCTCTGGTGGAAACGAGATGCCTGCCGAGCGCCTCAATCACTTTGGGTTCGACTTCATCGAGTATGGGGCGGGGCGCGATCAACCGAAAGTCAACTTCGTTAGGACGCGCGCAATAGCCTACCTCGATATCGCCACGCAAACTAAGCTCCATTCCGATGAGTTGCTCGACCGCGCTCTCTCCCACTCCGACAATGTGATAGTTGCGGTAGTCCCGATCTGGAAGGTCTCCGCGAATGTGTTGAAGAAGCGGTCGAACGTGTTTCGTGAACATCGGCTTCAACTCGCGCGGTGGGCCTGGAAGCAGAAAGAGATGCGGGGTGGAAAACGAGGGGGTGATAACCGGAGGTATGTAAAGCCCCGGAGCAGTGCCATGAGCGTTCGGTAGCACGGTGGCGCCCTCCGGGACCATGGCCTGCCGCAGCATACGCTCACGCAGAGGGATGCTTCGTCGTGAAAGTCTTTCACGGATCGCACTGGCGACCGCCTCGTCCATCTGAAGGCGGAAGCCGAGCAGTTCCGCCGCAATTTCTCTCGTCACATCGTCCGATGTTGGCCCGAGACCGCCTGTCACCAAGAGGATGTCGCAGCGCGAAAAAGCGTCGACGAGAGCGTCGCGAATCGCTGCCCCGTCCGGGATCGTGGATTGTCTTTCAATGCGCAATCCAAGCGGGAAAAGTTCCTGACCGAAGTAAGCCAGGTGCGAGTTTGTCACCGTGCCGAGCAACAATTCGGTGCCGGTGTTGAGGACTTCGACGTTCACGAGGTTGCGTTGAATTCTCCGGTGTTCCGAGGGCGATCCTCCGCCCGAGACGGCCGGCGGAAAGGAGCGCGGGAGCTTGCGGGAGGAAGATTCACCTCTCCCGCGAAAGGGCCTTGATCCACATGTTGACCCGCGCGTGCTTATCCAGGTCCTTTCTCAGGTCGTAAACGTAAAGGAGATTTGCGAGCACCCGCAGGAGGATCTGACGAGGTGTCGCAGGTTCAAGATGCCAGGCCCGGAGCTTGAGATTTTGGCGGGAGAGGATTTCCTCGCAGTCTGCCTTGGCCAGGATTCGTCCCTTGTGAAAGGGGTCGAAAAGCACTTCGCCATGCCTTGCGATAAAGTGTCCGGGCAGATTGATCCCATCGACTTTCATGCCGGCGCGCCCGGCAACCATTCGGTAAAGGATTGACAGCGAAATAGGGATTCCCATCCGGGTTTCGATGACGTGAGGCAGCAGCGAATTGCGCTCGCTGTAGTAGTCGTCGGTATTGCCGCGAAAGCAGAGTTCGTCGGCCATGAATTCGGCCAATGCCTGTGCGCGCTGGCGATTGCTCACTGTGCCGGAGATCCTGACCAGGAATTGCCGGCCCCATTGGTTAACCTTGTGCTCGAAGGATTCGATGTCAACGGAGGGATCAAGAGTGTGCGCGAGCATCCAGCACGCCGTTTCCAGATCGCTCTCGTCATTGAAGAAGTGACACAGCAGATGGAATTCCTCGTCTGCGCCCTGGCCGGCAATTTCCGCGAGCACATCGCGGGCATGACGGCAAACTCGCTCGTCGCCCATCTGCACCAGGTCGCGAAGCCCCGAGATCAGCTCCTCGCCCCCCTGTGCGAGTTGCTCTTTCACCAGTCGCACCGTCTCCGGGTCGTCATCCTGGAGGAGGCGCACAATGGCGTCGCGTTGAGCAAACATTGCACTTAAGTTGTACTCTCAAAGCGCATGGAGCGCAAGCCGGTGCGCGCATCTTCAAGAGGGAGGCTCATGCTAAGGTTGGCTTAACCCGGTTCGGCTTCCACGCTCTCGACCTTGCCGGGACGACAACGAATTGAGAGAGCGATCGGCCGGCAGCAAACTGCACAGTCCTCAGTGGTGCTATATGACCCGCCTTCGGTGTCGGCTTCGATAGCGAACGATGACCCGCAATAGGGGCATACAACCTCGACGTCCTCGATCAGGTTCATCTCAGGCGAATCTTCATATCGAATGTACACGCGCTCATGGCGTTTGCAAACGAGCCGGCGCCATGCCATCAAGGTTCGAGAGAAATGCGTCTTGCATCGCTCCAGAGGCTCTCGAGGGAATAGAAATCGCGTTTCTCGCCCTGGAAAAGGTGAACGATGACATCGCCGTAATCGAGAATGATCCACTGGCTTGCGGGATAACCATCTTCCGATATCGGCTTTCGGGCGAATCTGTCGCGAATTTGCTCGCGTATCGAGCTGGAGATGGCCTTGAGCTGTGGTTCCGATGTCGCCGAGCAGATTACGAAGTAATCGGTAAACGTGGAAATGCCGCGCAGATCGAGCACCACGATATCGTCAGCTTTCTTGTCGCCCGCGGCTCCGGCGCAGGCTCGGGACAGGGTCTCGCCGTCAATCATCGCGGTAGAGGCCGAGCCGTGCAATCAGCTCGCAGGTCGGCAGGGGTGCGAGGTATCGCACCGAGAGCCCTCGGGCAACGCGATTCCGGATCTCTGTCGAGGAAATTTCGATATGCCGCGTGATCGTGGGAAACTCCGAAAGGAACGGCATACCGGCGCGGGATAGAACGACAAACTGCACGAGATCGCGTAGATTCGCAAAATCCTTCCAGGTTTCAAGTTCCGGCAAATTGTCGTCGCCAACGAAATAGTAGAGCCTGGCCTGAGGGTATTGTGTCCTGAAAAGCTCGACGGTCTCGACGGCGAACGAGGGACCCTCGCGCGCGATTTCGCAGGCATCCATCTCGAAGCGCGGCTCGTCGGCGATGGCGGCGGCAAGCATTTGACACCGCGCCTCGGGTGACGCGGGAGGATGGTCAAGCTTATGAGGAGAGACGCGCGCGGGAATAAAGATTACCCTATCAAGGTCCAGGCGCTCCATGGCGTCGCGGGCGAGAATGAGATGCCCATTGTGAACGGGATCGAAGCTGCCGCCGTAAAGGCCGATCTTTTCATTTGGTTTCAACACCCAGTTGTGTATTCACGCACTTATGCCATCGAGCGATCCGGGTCAACTCTTGCTCGTCGGGGTTCCCGGACCCGACCTCGACACGAGGACCGCTGGCCTCTTCCGAAAACTTCAGCCGGGGGGGTTCATCCTCTTTGGGCGGAATATCAAAACCCCTGCGCAGCTTCGCAAGCTCATCGACGACCTTCGCGCCGTGAGCAAGGTGGAACCCATTATCACTATCGACCAGGAAGGCGGCAGGGTCTCGCGGCTCAAGCTTATTGGCAATGAACCGCCGAATGCGCAGGAGCTCCGCGACAGCGACGACTTGGGCTTGATCCGGAGGCATGGCGACATCACAGGACGTCTGTTGCGCCTCTTTGGGTTTAACCTCGACCTTTGCCCTGTTCTTGATATTTCGTTTGACGACGAAGCCGATAACTCGCTCAAGGGCCGCTGCTTCGGCCGCACCGCGCGGGAAGTGATAGAAAAGGCCGGCGCATTCAATGAAAGCCTGAGAGCAACGGGAATTCTTAGTTGCGGCAAACATTTCCCCGGCTACGCCTCTGCGTCCCTCGATCCGCATCACGAGCTTCCGGTAATAGAGCGCTCGCGCGAAGAGATGGAGGAACACGAACTCGCGGTGTTTCGCAGCTTTACGGACAAGGTTGACAGTATGATGATCGCCCATATTAGCATTTCGGGCCTCGAACCGGGCGACCTTCCCGCTTCGCTCTCCCCTGTCCTTATTAAAGAACTCTTGCGCGAGGAGATGGGCTTCCGGGGGCTGATCATGACGGACGACCTCGATATGGGAGCCATCCTCAACCATTATGGCTTTGAAGAGACCATGAAGAGGGGTGTTGCCGCCGGAAACGACTTGCTGATGATTTGCCATCGCGTCGAGCTTGCGGCTCAAGCCGGAAAGGCGCTCGAAGGACTTCCGGCCGGCGAACTCGAACCCGCCCTGGCCGGGGTTGCCAAATTCAAGGCGCGCATGGCGCCGCCGCACGCATTTAGCGAAAATGCGTTCTTCGCGTTGAACTCTGAAATCTGGGACTTGCGCGTTGCGGCTCTGGGCGCCGAGCGGGCGTCCGAGCGCAGCCTTGAGGACGGCAAACGCTCGCCGGTCGAACTTTACTGATCCCACGTTCAACGGCTGGCTCCGGCAGCGAACAAAGGTTTCCACCACCTTTGGCAACGAATCGGAGGGCAACCGAGACGCTTAGAGAATCCCTCGCCAAATCTTGTCGCATATGCGACAAGATTTGGTCGCGGCGCATCTCTTGTCAGGGCAGTCTCCCAGCCGAGAACCTTAGTGCAAATGATCGCCGGGAAATCGCCGGGTTGCGAAGGCGGGTCATCTTGCGAATGCGTGATGAAGAGATTGGAGGAGATTGCTCGCTGTGTTCCAAGTCCGACAGCCTTTCCGCTTAGTAGAGCATGGCAAGGAGCGGCTGGGGAAATATTCCCAGCACAATGATCGCGGCGCAGAAGACTCCGATAAGAAATTTACTCGAACCCGGCACGGGGATGCTTGATGCGCCGTCCGGAGCAGGCTGCCAATACATCGCGCGCACCACTTTCAAATAGTAGTAAAAGCCGCTGGCGACCGTCACAGCGCCGATAGCGACGAGCAAATATTGGTGGCTTCGCATGGCCGCTTCGAAAATGAGGAACTTGCCGAGGAAGCCGACGGTGAAGGGAAGACCGGCGAGAGAAAGCATCGAGATAAGCATTCCGAGGGCCAGAACCGGCGACCGGCTTCCGAGGCCGTTAAAATCTGAAATGTCGTCGCTGCCGGAGGCCTTCGCGACGTGCTGCAGAACAAGAAACGCGAGAAAGGTCATCAGGAAGTAGCCGGCCAGATAAAACGCAATCACAGGGCCGGAAGGACCCCCTCGAAAACTCGCCACCCCGATAAGAAGATATCCCGCGTGAGCGATGCTCGAATAGCCGAGAAGGCGTTTGAGATTCGTCTGCGGCATCGCCGCAAGGTTGCCATAGATCAGGGTAAGCGCCGCCAGGAGGGTAAGGACGATTAGAAGTTTTCTCTCGATGTTGGAAATTATAAGGAAAGGCTCCAGGACCCTAAGCAGCACGATAAAACCCGCTGCCTTCGAGGCGACCGAGAGAAATGCCGTGATCGGGGTCGGCGCTCCTTGGTACACGTCGGGCACCCAAAATTGAAACGGGACCGCAGCGATCTTGAAACCCAGCGCGACGAGCACGAGCCCGAGCCCGAAGAGTACGGCGGCTTGCGAGCCTTCGGCAAGAAGCGGCAATGTCTGACGAATTCCATCCAGGGAGGTCTGGCCTGTGACTCCGAAGATCCAGGTGATACCATAAACAATGAAGCCCGTGGAGAGCGCGCCAAGAATTAGATACTTGACTCCGGCTTCGAGGCTGCCGGTGTTTTTTCGCATGCTTGCCACCAGCACGTAAAAGGTGACGGTCACCAACTCGAGGGAGACGAAGATCATTATAAAGTCGGCCGCCGATACCATCCACATCAACCCCGCGCACGTGAAAACCGGTAGAATGAAGAACTCTCCCACGCCCGCCTGCGGACTTCCCGACGGGATGAAGCGCTCGTAGACCGGCGCGTAATCGAGCGCAAGGGCGATCGTCACAACGGTCGAGAGCAGGACGAAACGCTTGAAGAAGAGAGCTGGAGCATCGGCAACATAGAAACCTTGGGGGATCACATGGCTGGGCATCGGTCCCGTCAGGAAGGAGAGGACGAAAACGGCGAGAAGTCCCGCAATGGCGGCCAGGCCGATGGACCGCTTGTCGAGCTTCGTGAAGCAATCCATCATCAGCAGGAAAATGCCGACGCAGACGATGCAGATTTCCAGCGCAAAGGGAGGGACCGAGGTCATGGCCACATCAAGGCGGGAACGACGTAGTTGAGGACAGCCTGCGGAAAGAAGCCGGCGATGAGAAGTAGCACGAGAAGCCCGGTGACGCAGAGCCGCGGCAGCGTCGCGATGTCCGGGAGAGCCTTCCATTTTTCGCCGATCGGACCCATGAATATCCGGCGATAGGACCGGAGCATGAAGATCGTGGAAATGACAACGCCCCACAGTCCTACGACAGTGGCGATCTGAAACTCGTTAAGGCCAAACTTCGAGGGCGCTCCGGCCGAGAAAGCGCCGAAGAAAATCATGAGCTCACCCGCGAAATTGGCGAAACCGGGAAGGCCGACCGCCGACATGGCGGCGAACCCGAAGAGAAGGCCGAATGCCGGCATCGCTTTGGCGAGCCCTCCGAGCTCCCCGAAGTCCAGCGTTCCGGTTCGTTCCCGCAGTTCCCCGCTCAGCGCGAAGAGAGCGGCGATGGAGAGGCCGTGGGCGACCAGCATCAGTGCAGCTCCGGCCAAACCGAGCGTCTTCCATGACAGCAGGCCCAGGAAAATGTAGCCCATATGCATGACGCTTGCGTAGGCGAGCATGAGGTCGAGTTTGCGCTGCGAAATCGTGACCAAACCCACGTAGAGAATGTTTCCAAGAACAAGGACGATCAGAAGGGTATTGAACTGCGCCGCTACATCGGGGTGAAAAACGGGAGTTACGAGGCGCAGGATCCCGTAGAGGCCGAACTTCTTGAGCACTCCCGCGTGAAGCATCGCGGCAGGCGCGGGCGCGGAAGCATAGGCTTGAGGAGCCCAGGTGTGAAACGGAAAGAGGGAAACAAGAATTCCGAATCCCAGGATAAGCAGCAGATAGACGCTCCCCTGGGGCTGTGCTTCGCCCGACGCGGCCAACTCGGCAATACGTCGCATGTCGAAAGTGCGGTCGTTCGCGGGAAGGCTGAGGTAGAGGCCGATCAATCCGATTAGGAGGATGAAACTTCCCAGTGCAAGGTAAGTCGTGACCTTCCAGGCCGCCGCCTGTCGATCGCCCGACCCCCAAATGCCGATGAGCAGAAATGTCGGGATAAGGGCCAGCTCGTGGAACATGTAGAAGAAGAAAGCATCGACTGAGGCGAAGGCGCCGACGGCGCCGGCGGAAATGAGGAGCAGGCTCGCGTAGAACCAATTCGCGTGCTTCGCAGGCGTCCGCGCGATGCACACCGCCGCCAGCGTCACCGCAGTCGAGAGCAGCAGGATCGCCACGCTCAGGCCGTCCGCACCCAATGTGAAGTGAATGCCGAGTGAAGGGGCAACCGGAAACGAGCTGACGAATTGATAGCCGGCGTCGGGCTTGCACCATCCGAAGATTATCAGGCTTGCCAGGAAGTTAAGGGCAGCGGCGGTTACCGCGGTGTCTCGAGGCCGTGTTCCCGCGACAGTCAGCGCTGCGCCTGCGATCGGGAGAATAACGAGGCAGAATAGCGGACTCATCGCGCGAGAAGGATGTAAATTAGGCCGACGACACCGGCGCCAAAGAAAAATGCGTAAGCCTGGATATTGCCGAGCTGGAGAAAGCGCAGAATGTATCCGCAGGCCCACGTGAATCGGCTCGGAATTTGCACGACAAAGAGATCGACAACCCAGCGGTCCATCCACCCGGCAAGCGACGCCAGGCTGTCCTGCACGTTCTTCACGAGCCAGTTGTATAAGTCGTCGATGTAAAAGCGGTTGGCGAACAGCGGGATTACAACTGGATCCTTCGCGGGGTTGCGATACAGCAGGATCGCGAGGCCGGCTCCGAGCACGAACATCGCCAGGAGAGCGTAGTGCAGGATTTCGGGGACATGCTCAGGTTCCTTAAGGTGGAAGAAGAACCTCTCGACCGGCGCGTAGCCGGCCACCCAGGCAGGAATGGCCAGCAGAATAAGGGGAACAACCATGACTGCAGGCGATTCGCGTGCGTGCCGGGCATGATCGCTTCTTGGCGTTCCGAGAAAGACCACAGCCAGCAGGCGGAACATATAGAAAGCGGTGAGCCCCGCCGTCAGAACTGCAATCCAGCCAAGGATCGGCTTCTCGATGACCGCCCAGGCTATAATGAGATCTTTGCTATAGTAGCCGCTGAAGCCGGGAAAGCCGCTTAGCGCAAGGGTTCCGACGACAAGGCACGCAAACGTAATCGGGGTCTTCGACTTCAGCCCGCCCATGTGCCAGATGTCCTGCTCGTGGTGAAGAGCAACGATAACCGATCCGGCGCAGAGGAAGAGAAGGCACTTGAAGAAGGCGTGCGTGAACAGATGAAACATCGGCACGTCCGGCCCTGGAGCGACACCTGCCCCCAAAACCATGTAGCCCAGCTGCGAGATCGTCGAGTAGGCAAGGATGCGTTTGATATCGTTCTGTTGGGTTGCCATGAGGCCGGCGGCCAGGCACGTGAGGGCGCCGACCCAGGCGATGAAGTCGCGGGCGATCGGAGCCGCCACGATAAGGGGAAAAACGCGCGCGAGCATATAGACGCCTGCGGCGACCATTGTCGCCGCGTGCAGCAGTGAGGAAACCGGCGTCGGGCCTTCCATCGAATTGGGAAGCCAGACATGGAGCGGAAGCTGCGCCGATTTTCCGATCGTGCCGCAGAAGACAAGAATGCACGCGATCGTCAAGTAGTGCCCTTGGGACTCGAGAAGCGGGACCTTCGCAAAAATCTCCCCGAATATGACGGAACCGGTCGCAAACCACAGCGTGAGGATACCGATCATGAAGCCGAAGTCGCCGACGCGGTTTACTATGAAGGCCTGCTTGCAGGCTTCCGCGGCGGATGGCCGGCCGTAGTAGTGGCCGATGAGGATATAAGAGCTGAGGCCGACGAGCTCCCAGAAGATGAACATCATCACGAAGTTGTTGGCGAGCACGATGCCGAGCATGGAGAAGAGGAAAAGAGCCAGTCCGCCGAAATAGCGCCAGTAACCTTCCTCGCCCGCCATGTAGCCGATAGAATAGATGAAGACCAGCGATGCGATCGTGTTGACGACCACGAGCATGGTTCGGCTCAGCGGATCGATGGTCATGCCGAGCGGAACCGTCAAAACGTCCGGGATGTTTATCCAGAGGAGTTGATTTGGACCCACTTCGCCCGGCTGGAAAAACAGCCACCAGCTTAGCGCGCAGGCAAGCAGGGCGCCGCCGATGGCAAGTCCGGCACTTAGCTTTCTCGAATACTTGCCGAAAAAAAGGATGAGCGCCGCCGAGACAAGCGGTGTGAACAGGATGATCCAGGGAGCCGTCGCGGCATTCATCAGAATTTCAGGCTGTTCAAATCTTCGACGTGGGTTGTCTGCTTGGCGCGAAAGAGCGCAACGATGATGGCCAGCCCCACCGCGACTTCGGCCGCAGCCACCGTGATGACGAAAAATACAAGCACCTGGCCGTTATAGTTGGGCAGACCCGCAAACGTGAGATTGTAACGGGAAAAGGCGACCAGGGACAGATTTGCCGCGTTCAGCATGAGTTCCAGGCACATGAAGATGATCAGAATGTTTCGCCTCAGGATGACGCCGGCCAGTCCGATAAAGAAAAGCATGCCGCTGACGGCGAGATAATGACCGAGCGTCGGAGTCATTTTAGCTCCTTCTTGCTTAGAATGACGACGCCAATGGTCGCTACCAGGAGGAGCACTCCGACGATTTGGAAAGGCAAATTGAAATGCCGGAACAGCGCTTCGCCGACCGCGGAGGCGTCGCTTATCTGAGGGTTCGAGATTGCCGGCTTTTCCCTGCCGAACGCCAGATTCGATGAGAGGACCTTCCCCAGCAGACCGACAAATCCAAAGACAACGAGCGCGCCGCCGATCCACGCCCCGATATTGACCCGTCGCGGTCGCTCGCTGCGGAGGTCGAGGAGCATGATGATGAAGAGGAACAACACCATCACCGCGCCGGCATAAACAAGCACCTGCACCACGCCGATGAAGAAAGCGTCAAGCGTGATGAAAAGCGCGGCCAGAAAGATGAAGGACATGACGAGACTCAAAGCGCTCGACACCGGGTTTCGTAGAAAGACAACGGCCGCCCCGAAAATGAGCATCAACGCCGCGAAGACCCAGAAGAGAGCGAGCTGCATAAGGTAGCGAGAGGCTGGATCGGTTTTAGCAGCGCCCTCCAGAACGGGCTACTTCTTTTCGTTCCACTTATAAACGAGCCCCTCCATCACCCCGCCCATCTCGTAGAGCTTCTCCTTGTTATGAACCATCTCTTCCCGCGTGTAGCCCGTGATCGAGTAGTCCTTCTTGAGAAAGATGGCTTGCTCGGGGCAGACCTCCTCGCAGAGACCGCAATAGATGCAGCGGATCATGTCGATTTCGAACTCCTTGGGTCGTTTCTCAACCTTAGCCCAGCGATCCGCGGGCGGTATCTCTTCGGGAACTATCGTGATGGCGCGCGGCGGACAGATGAACTCGCAGAGTTGGCAGGCCACGCAGCGGTCTTTGCCGTGTTCGTCCTTCACCAGTGCCGGTGCGCCGCGATACCATGGAGGCAGATGTGTGTCCCAGCGTTCCTCGGGGTATTGCATCGTCACCTTGGTCTTCCCCGAGATGAGCTTCCTGAGATGTTTCAAGGTGATTGAGAGCCCGCCCAGGATCGCGGGCAGGTAGAGCCGTTCGGCGCGGCTCAACTTCGGACGTTTGACGACCAGGGCCATGCTTATATCGAAACTTGTAGAGAACATCTCGTGCAGGCAAGCTCTTATGTGACGAAATCGTGTTTCAATTGCTCCCCCGGATTGGCGGGTGCCCGCTCCCTTGCAATTCTCGCTCCGGGCTCGTTCTTGATTTGTGGAACTTACTGAGAAACTCCTTCTATCCATGGGCGGCTGGCGGGCCTTCAAAGAGGCGCGTCTTCTCCATAGCGCAGGACGCGTAATCGATGCCACCTACGAGCCGCCGCTCTTGAAGGGCAGGCTCTTCGACGGCGGCAAGCAGTTTCTGGCCGGCTTGAAACTCCGGAATTCCATCGACGTTGAGAACCTTTGCCCTTGTCGGGATTCGCGTTTGAGAGGAATTATTTGCGCCCACTCGCTGGCCGTCGGGCTGCAGGTTATCAATCCGGTGCAATCGGCAGGCCCATCCTCGCGCGCGGCGGAGGCGACGACGAGCACCCGTTCGCAACGCTGGCACGGAGCGCCTGCGGGCGTGGCGTCGCCGCAACTAACTGATGAAGCGCCTGGCGTCGAACTCACACTCGAGGGCTCGCTGCGTCATCTCGAAGCGGAGATTCGCTTTCAATACTCTCAGCCGAACGTCGCGAATCCTGCCAAGGAAGGCGAAGCGCTCGCACGGCTTTTGGAATGCGGGTTCGCCGAAGACAAGGGCAAGGCGGTTCTTCGGGGCGAGGAGGCGGTCGTCAGCTTTTTCGCGATGGGGCTGCCAAGATTGAAAGAGAGCTGGCAGGTCAAGGAGGGTGAGCGCTTCCGTCATGTCACACGCGATTTTGTCCGCATCGAACCGCAATTCGCCATCCGCGAGAAGGGCGACGGCTGGCTCGACTTTCATGTGCACTACGCGGCGGGAAGGGATGCGGTCTTCTCCTCCGCCGATCTAAACCGGCTGCTGCAGACTGGACAGGGGCATTTTCGGCTGAAAGATGGACGAGTGGCGGTTGCGGACGCTGCGCTCTCCGCCGATCTCGAAGAGGTCTTGCGCGACTGCGATCCCCGGCAGGAGCGAGGCGTCTACCGTGTGCCGGCGGCCTGCCGCGGCTATTTGGAAGCCAGTATCTCGCACTGGAAAGGTTCGACCGCGCAGGGAACCCCCGTTTGCGAATTGGCCGGTCCTGCGAAAGTCGAGCTCGGGGCATTGAAGCAGAAGCTTCGGCCGTATCAGGTCCAAGGCGCAGAATGGCTGCTCGCGAAAGCGCGCGCCGGGCTGGGCGCCTTGCTCGCCGACGAAATGGGCCTCGGTAAAACGGTGCAAGCCCTTGCCCTCATCGAGGTCCTTCCCGGAACAACCTTGGTGGTTTGTCCCTCTTCGCTGGTCTGGAATTGGAAGCGCGAGGCAGAGCGGTTTCTTCCGGAGATGTCGGTGCTCGCCCTTGACGGCCCGGACCGCGAGAAGCGCTTCGCGAGCATACCCGCTCACCGTCTGGTCGTGACAAGCTATGCCCTTTTGCGCCGCGATATCGAGCGCTACCGGGGAATGAACTTTGCCGCTGTGGTGCTGGATGAAGCCCAGCACATCAAGAATCCCGACAGCCAGAACGCCAGAGCGGCCTGCGCCCTCAAGGCGCAAAGCCGCTTCATTCTTACCGGCACGCCGGTGGAGAATTCGCTTCGCGATCTTTGGTCGCTCTTTGCGTTTATCTTGCCCGGGTATTTGGGCAGCCGGCACGACTTTGGAGACCGGTATGAAACCCCCTTGCTTAACGGGGAGCGCGGCGGCGTGTGGGATCGCCTCAACCGCCGCCTCGGGCCCTATCTAATGAGGCGGCGGAAACAAGAGATTCTGGCCGAGCTTCCCGCCAAGATCGAGCAGGTTATCGAGGTCGAGTTGGGTCCCGAGCAAAAGACCGCCTACACGCAGCTTCAGCAGGCCGCGCGGGCGCAGGTCGATGAACTTCGAAACAAATCCTCCGGCGCCGCTCGCATGCGCGTTCTCACGGCCCTGCTCCGCTTGAGGCAGGCTTGCTGCGACCTGCGACTCCTCGGCATCCAGGACGCGCCTTCCTCGAAACTCAATGCGCTGCTCGAGCTTGTGGAAGAAACGATCGACGGGGGGCATCGCGCGCTGATATTCAGTCAATTCACAGCGATGCTCGATATCATCGGGAGTGCGCTGGAGGACGCCGGCATTTCGTTCTGCAGATTGGACGGCTCGACATCGAACCGGCGGGAAGTCGTCGACCGGTTCCAGAACGATGAGAGGATCCCGCTCTTTCTCATTAGTCTTAAGGCGGGAGGCGTGGGGCTCAACCTCACTGCGGCTGACACCGTGATTCACTTCGACCCTTGGTGGAATCCGGCGGTTGAGGCCCAGGCTACCGACCGGGCACACCGAATCGGTCAACGACGAATCGTCACATCAATCAAGCTCATCGCCCGCGACACGGTAGAAGAGCGGGTGCTGCGCATGCAGGAGAAAAAGCGCGAGTTGCTGGAGGGCGCGGTCGATGCCGAGGCGGCCTTGGAGCGGCTCTCTGCGCAGGACTTGGGAGAGTTGGCGGCATAAAAGGGAGCGAGTTCTCCGAGACCCGCTGGTTTCGCCGGGCCTCCGTATTCATCGAATTTCGCAGCTGTCCGTTCCGCGTGGCCGGGTGTTTCCACCCAGTGCGTAGCGGAAAGCCTCCAGGAAAGTCTGAGGTTTCTGGGCGCCCGAAACCGCGGGCGTGCCGTTGATGATAAAGAAAGGGACGCCGTTCAACCCGGACCGGCGGGCCAATGCCTCTTCATGCGCAACTTCTTGACATCCATCCTCACTCTTGAGAAGGTCACGGCTTCCGATTGGTCAAAACCGACGATCGCGGCGGTTTCTGCCAGAACTTCTGCCTGCCCGATATCTTTTCCTTTCGTGAAATAGGCGTGAAACAGAGCCCTCGCCAAGGCGTCCTGCCGGCCTTGAGCTCGCGCCCACCAGAGCAAGCGATGACCTGCCAGTGTATTGGGCGTGATCCGAACCCGGTCATAGTTGAACTTGAGTCCCAGGCTTTCGCCGGTGTCAGCGATCTCCGAATCCAACGCTTGCGAGCGCTGCCAGCTACCAAACTTCAGTGTCCGATAGGTCTTGCGATCCATGCCCTCCTTTGGCATGTCGGGATTAAGCTGGAATGGCCGCCAGATTATGTCGGAACGGAATCCATCTCCGAGTAGCTTCAGCCCATCATGCAGGCGGTGTTGGCCGATGTAACACCAAGGGCAGATCAGGTCGGAGTAGATTTCGATGCGCACGGTTTTCACGGGCATTTCTTTCGTTCAGTTGAATAATATGAACCGCTCTTGAGATTGCCCTTCACGCTCGCGATGAAATCGAATCTTCGCTTTCCGCCTGTTCTCCGAGTTTGCGGGCAAGCTCGACAAGCTCTGAAGCGTTCTCAAGGCCCTCAAGAAAGCGCTGCGGGATATTGGAGAGTCCGACCTGTGCGCCGACAAGTGCGCCGGTGAGGATGCAGCGCGCCTGATTCTGTCCGCCGCCGTTAAGCGCGTGCAGCACCGCCGACTCAAAGTCGTCATGAAACCGCGCCGCCAGATAGTAGGCCGCTGGAAGCTGGTGGTAGATGGCACAGGGCATCCCGTAAACGATGGACACCTTCCAGGCGGGCTCGATCCTGATGCCTGGGTCGAACGCCGCCTCGGCCACGTAGGAATGGGTTAACAGGGCGTCGGGCGAGGAGAAGTGCCCGGGCCGGGGGCGCTCAGAGATGTCCGCGGTGTACGGCAGATCGCCGGACTTTACGAGGTCCATCAGTTTGTCGGAGAGGAAGGGATCAAGTCTCTCGCCGCTCACGAGCAGAGCGAGCACGCTGCGAATAAGCGGTGGTCATCGCGACGATGGCCTCGTCCGACTGTGTCAGAAGGCAATTCGAGATGACCGTGCTGGCCACCTTGGCCGGATCCTTGGCATAGCGCGCGGCCAGCGCGAGAGCGCGCTCCGCAGCTTCGGTGGTATCCGCATGACCGCCGGTTTCGTTCCATGACTTTTTCTCCCGACTCGCCGGCGCCAAGCTTCCCGGATCGATTGGCTCGTGTAGCCGCCGGGTCCGCTCATCGGATTTCCGTCCAGTTGCGGAAAAAACTCCTCATCCAATCGGCGGCAAAAGTCTTTTTCGTCATAACCGCCGCAATCCACGATGGAGCGAAGCAGCATCGCCGTGATGATGCCAGCTTGCGACAGTTGGCCCGCTTTCAGTCCCGCGTGATAACGATTCGGCTTGGGGTCAGTGTAACCGGTAATCCAGTTCCCGTAGTCGCGCCTCAGCTCCTCAAGATCATATACCAGTGCGGACCAACCGCCAGGGCGTCGCCGATCAACGCGCCCATTACGGTGCCTGCGGCTCGATCTCTTATAGCCATGGAGCCTCCTACGTTGGCTTCAATTGTGAAAGCCGCAACAAAGGACGCAAGTTTTTCCGAACAAGCAAATGGCGCAGAATGGAGAATACCTTTAGGGGTGTAGAGGCCCTTGTGCCAAGGGCCTGTGGAAAAGACAGGCGGTTGGCACAACCGCCTCTACAGGTCCCGAGGACCTTTTGACCTCCCAAAGCAGCTTTGCGGCGCAAACAAAGATCGGCTATCTATCGTGAGGAATGAAGAAGCGAACCTTTGGCGAAACAGGCGAAGAAGTATCCGAAATTGGCCTTGGCTGCTGGCAGCTTGGCGGAGCGGAGTGGGGAGATGTCCCAGATGAGAAGGCATTGGCGATTCTCGGCGCGGCGGTCGATTCCGGTGTGACGTTTTTTGACACGGCTGATGTCTATGGCGGCGGGCGCAGCGAGAGTTTGATCGGGCGCTTTCTGAAGCAAAGTCCGAGGGACATCTTCGTCGCGACCAAACTCGGCCGAATGCCAGATCTTTATCCGGATAAGTATACCGAGCAGGGAATTCGCAAGGCGGTTGAGGCATCTCTCGGTCGACTCGGCGTTCAGTCGCTGGATCTGATCCAGCTTCATTGCGTCCCGGCTGAAGTGATGCGCCGGGGCGAGATTTTCGAGTGGCTGCGCAAGTTGCAGAAGGAGGGCACGATCAGGAGTTTCGGGGCGAGCGTGGAGTCGATGGATGAGGCGCTCCTTTGCCTTGCGCAACCGGGCCTCGCTTCGCTGCAGATCATCTTCAACATCTTTCGGCAGAAGCCGATCGGAACTCTCTTTCCCAAGGCGATTGAGAAGGGCGTGGCTATTATTGTGCGGCTGCCGCTGGCCAGCGGATTGCTCTCGGGCAAATTCACGAAGGATACGAAGTTCGGCCCCGCCGATCACCGCTTCTTCAACCGCGACGGACAACTATTCAATGTCGGCGAAACCTTCGCAGGCATTCCCTTCGAGAAGGCCGTGGAACTGGTCGAGGAAATCAAGGCTTTTGTGCCCGAAGGCGTGAGCATGGTGCAACTGGCCCAGCGTTGGATTCTCGACCACGAAGCAGTGACTGTAGTCATCCCCGGCGCGACATCTGTCGAACAGGCGAAGCAGAACGCTCAGGCTTCTAACCTCCCTGCACTTCCTCGCCAACTTCATGAGCAGTTGGGAGAATTCTACCAGACGCAGGGTCGAGCCGTTTATTCGCGGTCCCTATTGATCAACCGGGATTGGCGGGATCGGTTTTTTATGCTGCCGCAGGTGATTCCCTGCGGGTCGCGATGGCCTTTGCGCCGCGGTTTGTGAAAGTGGTCCTTCAGCTTCAGAAACGGCTTCTCGATGAGATAGTAGGAGAAGAGGCCCATGCCGATTACGCACATCAGGTTAAAAGGGAACGCGTTGACGATCCCGCCTGATTCCCCCTTAAGGAAAAGGTTGTTCCAAACGTAGAGGCTGTAGGATAGCACGCCAATGAAGGCGATCGGGCGCCAATTCAAGAATCCGAAAAGCAGAGTCCCCGGCTGCGAAACGACCGCCGTGAGCACAAGTCCGATGCAGATGATGTCGAGACTCTTGCCAACGGTGATCGAATACGCCCCTCCGAAGAAAATGCTGACGCCCAATGCCCCATTGCCAGCGAAAATGCCCAAAGGAGAAAGAAAACCCGGCATCGTAGGCCAGGCGTGCTGCGATAGAACCAGCAAAATGGCCACGCCACGCAAGACCGTCAAGACTCGGGATTCCGACCGGTGTCGATCGACCGGGAGGTTTCTTGGGAAGGCGGAGTATTGTGTGAAGGCGAGTTTACTGTCTTCAAAACGGCCAATCCCTTCGTGTCCCAATCGGACCAGTCAATCCGGCCGGGATCTCGAAATGCCTTAAAGGGCGCAAAAACTAGAGAAATCCTATGCGCCAGTCGGTTAGGAAAACTGCGCGACTGTCTCTTTACCGAGAATTTTTTCCAGGAAAGTCTCGAACATCCCATCAATATCCTAACCAATCCTCGGTTTGGATAACCCATCCCTTGGCTTCGGGCATTCGTAATTTTGCGCGTGGCCTGTGTATTTGGGTCGGGCTTGCAGGCACCGCGCTTTTGCGAGCGGATGGTCTTAGACCCGGCGACGTCGTGGCGATTTGTGGAGACTCCATTACAAGGCAAGCGATGTATTCCGCGTTTATCGAGACCTACTTGCTCGCGTGCCAACCCATAAAGGCGATTCATACGCACCAGTTTGGAGTGAATAGCGAAAGATCGTGGGACTTCTTGTCGCGGATCGATTCGGAAGTGCTGCCGTTTCATCCTACGGTTGCAACACTCTTCTACGGCATGAATGATGGTGGATATGGGCCGGTCGATCCGGAGCGCCAGGCAAAATACCGGCAGGCCACCAGGGAGACTGTGCGGAGACTGAGGCGTGGGGGAGTGCGCTTTATTGTCGTCGGCTCACCTGGCGCCGTAGATAGCGATACGTTCGACAACAACTTCATCGCTCACATCAGTGCCCGGGAATACAATGGAGGAGACTCTTGGCTGGACTGGCCGAAATTGCCCGGCAAGTCGTTGCAGAAGAGGGGATCACCTATGCGGATGTGCATCAGACTTTCTATGCGACGATGGCCAGGGCCAAAGCTGAGCATGGTCCGGCCTACCACGTTGCAGGTGCTGACGGCGTTCACCCCGCCGCGAACGGGCACCTGATCATCGCCTATGCTTTTCTGAAAGCCCTTGGGTGCGACGGAGAAATCGCCACCATCCGTGTCGATTTCGGTCAGGACCGAGCGACCGCGACTGAAGGACACCGCGTGCTGTCGGTCACCGCCAACGCTGCCGAGATCGAGTCTACCCGCTATCCATTTTGCTTTTATGGAAGGCCCGGTGATCCGGACACCGCGCGCGGAATGATTGATTTTCTGCCCTTCAACTCCGATCTCAATCGATTTCGCCTTGTCGTTAATGGTCTCGCGACCGGCCGCTTCAAAGTGACTTGGGGAAGGCTTCGAAGATATTCTCCGCTAATGAATTAGGCCAGGGGCATCAACTTGGCCGCCGAGTTTCTCGACAACCCGTTTAGCGGACCGTTTAGAGGCAGTCGAAACCGCTGTTAGGAGGAAGCAAGAGTTCGAGACACAAGTCATGAGTAGCGCTTTGGCAGGCGCTGCCGCAAAACCCGATGAGCGCCGGCTGACGTTCCCTTGGAGAAGGCCCGCGCTTTGGAGGCTGATGCTCGCGCTGCTGTCAAGCCCGTCAAACATACCCTGAAGATCGAACCCGTGCCGTGACCTGGGCTGATCGGGTGGCGCGATAACCGCTGCGTGCCGAGCCTTGGTCAGTTTTCCAGACGATAGCAAACTTCGAGCCGGTTCCCCGCAGGATCCTCAAAGAAGACGGCGTAGTAAGTTGGTGATTCGTCGTAATCAGGGCCTTCGATGTTCTGTGCCCCAATTTGGCGAAGCAATCGGGCGATATCGTCGACCTCCGCCACGCACGAAGCCCAGAAAGCGATCCGGTTCTCGTTTGGCACATGTGCTCTCGATTCGGTCACGCCAAAGAATTCCGTGGGACCGTCTCCTTCGGCGTAATACTGGAGCCAGCCGGAGATCGTAAGATCGGTTTTGAATCCCAATGCAGGAAGAAGTCTCCCGTAGAAGTCGGTTACCTTCGCCAGATCGGCTACCCGAAGATCGATATGGTCGAAAAGACGATGCATAGGCGAAAACTTCGTCAGAAGGGAGCGATCTCGCAAATCAGGGTTCAAGTCGAATCGCGGCGTCCAGAAATTCCTCAGTCCGCCTTTCCGCCCAGGTTCCTCCTCCGTTCAGGGAGCTCAGAAAGCCCAGGTGGCCGCCGGCTTCCGGGGCCTCCAGGTAGAGCTGCGCGCTTTGCTCCGCCTCGGTGAAGGGAAAGGATTCCAAGGTCAGAAACGGATCGTCCTGGGCGCTTAGAATCAAAGTCGGCACAGTGATGGCTGGCAAAAACTGTTTCGAGCTGCATTTCTCCCAATAGTCCATCGCGTCCACGAAGCCATGGATCGGCGCCGTGAACCTGCCGTCGAAGTCTTCGAATCCGTGAAGGCCGCTGATTTGCTGCGGATCGATCTGTTCGGGAAAGTCTTTGGCTTTGGCTCTTACCTTGCGAACGAGGCTCGCGATCAGCCTTTTAAGGTAGATGCGATTGCTCTTACGTTTGTCGAGCGCCTGCGCGGTTGCGGCGAGGTTCACGGGTGGCGAAATGGCCACGGCGGCGGCGACTGCAGGGTGAGGTCGTGATTCGCCCAGATACTTAAGTACGAGATTTCCGCCCAGGCTGAATCCCACAAGGCCCAGGATCGAAAATCGCTTCGCGGCATAGCTCGACGACCTTTTGAAGGTCTGCTGTGTCCCCACTGTGATAAAGTCGCGGCAGGCGGTTCATTTCCCCGCTGCAGCCACGATAGTTCCAGGCAAGGACGCTCCAGCCGGTTTTGTGCAAGGCTGCCGCCATTCCGCGCACAGTGCCGTCCCGGGACGATCCCTCGAGCCCATGCGAGAGGATAGCCAGCCGATCGTTCCCGGACGTCAGCCAGTCAAAGTCCAGGAAATCTCCGTCGGCCAGCTCCAGGCGCTCGCGCCGGTAAGCGACGCGGGTCCTGTATCCCAAAAGACTCGACAAGACTGTCTGCAAGTGTGCATTGCGAAGCGGCCACGACGGTTCGAACTGCGAAGAGATGACAGGCATGCCAAATGCGAATCTAGAGGAATCCGCTGTGTATCGACCGTGTCCTCACGGTCGTGCGAAGGTGCTGCGCGTCCTCACGGCGAGCCGGCGATGAGGACCCGCCCGCAATGCTGGCGCGGTGCCCAGCGAGCTGGTCCGGCGACGAGGAGATCGGCCGGCTATGAACCGCATCCGCAACAATTTCATTTCACCTCGACCGATGTTCCTTTTCCGATCAACTGGCTGAGCGTGAAGGCGTCCCAATTTGCCATGCGGATGCAGCCATGACTTTCGTTCCTTCCGATGCGATCCGGCGTGGGAGTTCCATGCATCCCCACGCTCGGACGGTTGATCGCCATCCACACGACGCCGACAGGATTGTTGGGTCCCGGTGGAAGGTTGTAG
>CAWASQ010000029.1:0-35033 GCA_963784465.1 uncultured Verrucomicrobiae bacterium | reverse complement strand
GAGAAGCTACAAGTAGGTTGAGAGTTGATGGTTGAGAGTTGAGAGGAAGCGCAGCGAATGTTTAATTTCGAAAAACTGGAGGTCTGGCGAAAACCCGTCGATTTTGCCCATCTCGTCTATCGACTAACGCAGGCTTTTCCGATTGAAGGGCGTTTCGGGATTATCAACCAGATGCGGCGCGCCTCAGTCTCCTTCATCTCATCAAACATCGCCGAGGGAACCTCTCGATCCTCCAAGCTGGATTACTCGCGTTTTGTCGAATTGGCGGCAGGTTCTCGTCTTTTGAAGTGGTTTTCCAAGCGCATATTGCTGTCCGACAAGCTTACGTGAGCGACGAGAATTTTCAGTCGATACATGCCAGCGCAGAGGAACTCAGTCGAATGCTCAGTGGCTTGAAGTCCTATCTCGGGAAGGATTGAAATGGCTGACCTCTAAACTCTCAACTCTCAACTATGAACTTTACCCTAAAGGTGTGGCGTCAAAACAGCCCGCAGGAGAGCGGCCGCTTCGAAGACTATCCCGCTCTCGATATTCCCTCGGATGCTTCCTTTCTCGAGATGCTCGACATCGTCAACGAGAGCCCGAACAGTTCTGCCATGCTCTTCGTCAGCGCCAAAACCGGTCATCTTGGCCTGCTTCCACAGGGCAAGGCGGAAAAGAATAGCCGAATCCTTAAGATGGTTCGCACTATGGACAAGGAAGGCTTCGGTAATTGCTCGAACTACTACGCCTGTGAAGCCGTGTGCCCTGCGGGAATTCCCGCCGCGTTCATCGCCCGCTTGAACCGCGAATATACTGCTGCCTCGGCTAAGGAAGCCATCGGCGCTGCCTTGTAGTTATTCGGCGTCGTGCTGCCCTGACGTCACGCAATTTTCCGTGAATACCCAAACAACCTCTCTCTCCCCTACGAAAACTCATCGCGTCGAAACGGACACGATGGGCGCCATCCACGTTCCCCATGATCGCTACTGGGGCGCGCAGACCGCGCGTTCCTTGATTCATTTTGATATCGGAAACGACGTCCAGCCGCCGGAGTTGATCCGTGCCCTCGGCACCTTGAAAAAGGCGAGCGCACTGGCGAATCGCGACCTTGGCAAACTGTCGGAAGATAAGGCCAAGCTCATCGTGCAGGCCGCGGACGAGGTCATCGAGGGGAAGCTCAACGATCATTTTCCCCTTCGCATCTGGCAGACTGGCAGCGGCACACAAAGCAACATGAATGCCAACGAAGTGGGGTAATGCAAAGGCGTCCCACACGTCGAGTGGTGTTGAGTGCGAGCGACCTGATCGACGTGGATTTGTCGAAGCGTCGCGAAAGAGACGCTACCCGCTCTTCAGGAACCAGCGGCGTTGGTGATTAAGCGGGAAGGAGTTGCATGTCGAGTGACTTTGCCTGGCGTTTAGGCCACTTGGATAGACGTTGTAGTGCGCGACCATCACAAGCACGAGGAATTCATCGGCCCGCGATTTTTTGTTTTTGCCGCCACGCTGGAAATGCACCCGCTCGACACCGAAGACCGGCTATCAGCATTGAAGCAGGCTGGCTGGTATCGGCTATCCTGCAACATCACCAAGTGCTGCACAAAGTCTGTCCCGAAAACATCACCATCACCTACAACGCGATTATTCCGCTGAAGGAGCGCGTGGTCGACGAGTTTTACGATCCATTGCGCTCGTTGCTGAAACTGTTTCGCCCAAAAACCTGAAAGGAGAAAAACCATGTTTGAACTCAAGCGACTTTCCAAAGACGCCATCCCGGCGGCACTGGACAAAGCCTTACGCTACCGCTTGCTCAACGAACCGGCTGAGGCCGAAAGTATCTGTCGCGATGTGTTGAGCATCGATCCGGATAACCAGCAGGCGTTGGTCACTCTGCTGCTGGCTTTGACCGACCGCTTCGACGAAGGCTACGCAGTGGGCGCCACCCAGGCCCAGGAAGTTCTGGTCGTCTCCGCGATGAGTATGAGCGGGCCTATTACGCCGGCATCATCTGCGAGCGCCAGGCGAAGGCGCGGCTGCATCAGGGCCATCCCGGCGCCGGCCATGATGCCTACGAATTCCTAAGTGAAGCGATGAGCTGGTTCGAAAAGGCCGAAACCCTTCGTCCGCCCAAAAACGACGATGCACTCCTTCACTGGAACACTTGCGCTCGTATCATCATGGGCAATGGGCTCACGCCCCGGATAGAGGAGAAGGTCGGATCCCTCCAGTAGGCCCATCTTGCTAATCATTTGGCCGCCAGCGGATTCGTCCTCCCGCACCATATCACCCTGGATATGCCTTGGTCGTCCTCACCCCTGGCGACCAAAGCATTACGCAATCTGAACCACCAGAGTGTGAGATAAGCGGGCTAAAGATCATCAAATACAATCACCTGATCGCCAACCTACTAATCTTTCACAACTGCCGCACCATTACCCTGGCGTTGAAGGAGTTGGAAACCAACGGCGTGCGACTGACAGTAATGCCGGTAGTGACCATGGAAGAGAACTCGATCTAGGGCCCTAATGCGGGGAGCCCTTTGTTCCATTCGCACAGGAAGTGTTCTGGCCTTTCTGCCTCAGTCTGGTAAAAGAGACGAACCATGATGGCATGGCTTGAGAATTACGCGAGCACTAATCCGGTTGCCTATTCGATACTTCTGATTTCTCTGGTAGCCGTCGTGGGGCTGGGTTTCGCGAGCCTCAAAATTCGCGGAATCGGACTCGGCGTGACAGGCGTTTTGTTTGCGGGATTAATCTTTGGTCACTTCGGCTTTCACCTCGAACATCACACACTGGAGTTCTTGCGGGAGTTTGGACTCATCCTTTTTGTCTTCACCATCGGACTGCAGATCGGTCCGGGTTTTTTCGCTTCGCTAAAGGATAAGGGACTGGTGCTGAATGGGCTCGCGGCGGCGATTGTGATCGGGGGCGGAATTCTTACAGTGATTTTCGCCAAAATCTTCGGAATCGCTTTTGGAGCGGCCGCCGGCTTTTTTCCGGAGCGACGACGAACACGCCGTCGCTGGGCGCGGCCCAGCAAACCCTGATCGCGATGAATGTGGACGAAACGCTCTCAGGCGTTCCTGCTCTCTCGTATGCCGTCGCTTACCCGCTCGGTATTGTGGGGATCATCGTGAGCATGATTGTTATTCGCTCCCTTTTTCGTATTGATGTGAACAAGGAGGCAGCACAATTCGAAGAATCGCAACGCTCGGGTGGCAAGCCAATCGGGCGGGCGAACGTGCGAGTGAACAATCCGAATCTCGACGGCTTGCGGATCGACGAAATCCCCGGCCTGCGTGAAACCGAGGTCACCGTGTCCCGCTTGAAGCGTCGCGGCGAAGCGGAGGTGCAGGTTGCCACCGGCACATCCGTGGTCCATACCGGCGACACGCTCCTGGCGGTGGATGCGTCGGCATCCTCGAGAGCTTCCAGCGCATCGTTGGACTCCACAGCGACGAAGATCTGATGAAGGCGCCCGGTGACGTTACCTTCAAACGGGTAATCGTGACGAATAAACCCGTGCTCGGCAAGACTGTGCGCCAGCTTGGATTTGAGGCGAGGTACGGCGTATCGGTCACGCGGCTGCAACGTGGGGGTCTCGAGATAGTGGCTACCACGGATGTGCAGCTGCAATTCGGCGATGTACTGATCATCGTCGGCGACGCGCGAGCACTCGAACAGGCTGCGGCCGAGCTCGGAAACTCGCCGAAGGAACTCAGCGAGACGAATTTCATTCCCGTTTTTTTTGGGATCGTGCTTGGCATCATCGCTGGATCTCTTCCCATCGCGTTGCCCGGTCTGCCAGTACCCGTGCGCCTCGGCCTGGCAGGGGGGCCGCTTGGTACTTGTCATTGTCCTCGCGCGCGTCGGCAATATCGGACGGCTTGTCTGGTATATGCCGGGCAACGTCAATTACGCGTTCCGGGAACTCGGCATTATTCTCTTTCTGGTGTGCGTCGGGCTGAAAGCGGGCTCACAGTTCATCGCTACTCTTCTATCGCCGAGTGGTCTGCTTTGGTTGATGTGCGGCGCCGCGATCACAATCGTGCCGATCTTCGTAGCCGGAATCTTCGGCAGAGCGGTACCAAGCTTAATTATATGACCATCCTTGGCTTGCAGGCAGGGAGCATGACGGATCCCCCAGCGCTCGCCTTCGCCAATACCATCGCGGGCTCGCATGCGCCCGCGATTTCCTATGCCTCTGTCTATCCGCTAACCATGCTCCTCCGTATCACCGTTGCGCAGGTGCTCGTTATCTTGCTGGATGGTGGATAATGGTGTCGAAGAGAGGCTAGTGTTGCGCGGGCTGGATGTTCCACACGCGCTCGCAGTAATCGCGGATCGAGCGGTCCGAGGAGAATTTTCCCATGCGCGCGGTGTTGAGGATCGATTGGCGCGTCCACGCCTGCGGGTCGCTCCAGAGGGCGCTCACTCGCTCCTGCGCGTCGATGTAGTTTTGGTAATCGGCGAGGAGGAGGAACGGATCGTGATCGAGAAGATTCTCGACAAGCGGGCGGAACAACTCGACATCGCCGCCGCCAAGTGCGCCACTCGCAATGAAATCGATCACTTCGCGCAGCGCCGCATTTTGCTCGTAATAATCGCGCGCGCGATAGCCGCGTGACTTAAGCTCCCCGACTTCGGCGGCGCTGAGGCCGAACAGGAAGAAGTTCTCCGCGCCGACTTCCTCGCGAATTTCGACATTCGCGCCGTCGAGCGTGCCGATAGTCAGCGCGCCGTTGAGCGAAAATTTCATGTTGCCCGTGCCGCTGGCCTCCTTGCCCGCAGTCGAAATCTGCTCGGACAAGTCGGCAGCCGGATAGATGAAGTGCGCGTTCTTCACATTGAAGTCGGGAAAGAAGACGACCTTGAGTCGGTCGCGCATAGCCGGGTCGGCGTTCACCGTTTCGCCGACTGCGTTGATGAGTTTGATGATGCGCTTCGCCAGGAAGTAGCCGGGCGCAGCTTTGCCGCCGAAGATGAAGCTGCGCGCGGGCACATTCGCCTCCGGATCGCGCCGCAGTCGGAGATAGAGTGTTAGGATGTGGAGCACAGCGAGATGTTGCCGCTTGTATTCGTGGATGCGCTTTACCTGCACGTCGAAGAGCGACTCCGGTTCGACAGCGATGCCTGTTCGTTCGGCGATGAGCGCAGCGAGCCGTCGCTTGTTGGCGACCTTTACGGCGCGCCACTGCCGCTGAAACTCCGCGTCGTCGGCGAGCGGTTCCAGTTGGCGGAGCCGATCCAGGTCGCGCAGCCAGCCGTCGCCGATGCGCTCGGTGATAAGTTGCGTGAGGCCGGGATTGCTGACAGCGACGAAGCGACGCGGCGTAACGCCGTTAGTCACGTTGCAGAATTTCTCCGGCCACAGCTCGGCGAAATCGCACAGCACCGTCTGTTTCAGCAACTCGGAGTGTAGCTGCGCGACGCCGTTGATGGTGTGGCTGCCGACGGACGCGAGATGTGCCATGCGCACGTAGCGCGCTCCGCTTTCATCAATGAGCGAAAGCCGCGCGACGCGGGACTCGTCGTCTGGAAAGGCCGCGCGCACTTCATCGAGGAAACGGCGATTGATCTCGAAAACGATTTCGAGATGCCGCGGAAGCAGCGCGCCGAAAAGATCGACCGTCCACTTCTCCAGCGCCTCCGGAAGCAGCGTGTGATTGGTGTAGGCGAACGTCGCGCGCGTGATCGTCCACGCTTGGTCCCAAGTCGAGTCCGTGCTCGTCGACCAGCAGCCGCATCAGCTCGGCGACCGCGACCGCCGGGTGCGTGTCATTGAGCTGCACGGCCCATTTTTCATGGAAGGTCGCGGGCGTGCCGCCGAGCTGCGCATGAATGCGCAGCATGTCTTGTAGCGAGCAGCTCGTGAAAAAGAACTGCTGCTTGAGCCGAAGCTCCTTGCCGCGATGCGCCTCGTCGTTCGGGTAGAGCACCTTGGTGATCGTCTCCGACGCCACCTTATCCTCGACCGCGCGGTCGTAGTCGCCGTGGTTAAACGCGGCGAAATCGAACGACTCGACGGCCTCGGCTTTCCACAGCCGCAGGATGTTGCATGTTTCGACGCGATAGCCCAGGATCGGCGTGTCGTAGGCCACGCCCTTCACCTCGGTCTCGGGAATCCAGCGCACCCGATACCGACCCTGCTCGTCGTCCACGCCTCGGTGTGTCCGCCGAACTTCACGTCATACGCGATCTCCGAGCGTGGGATCTCCCATGGATTGCCGTTGCGCAGCCACTTGTCCGTGATCTCCTGCTGCCAGCCGTCGCGGATGACTTGATCGAAAATGCCGAACTCGTAGCGGATACCGTAGCCAATGGCCGGCACCTCGACCGACGCGAGCGAATCCATGTAACACGACGCGAGTCGCCCGAGTCCGCCGTTGCCCAGACCGGGCTCTTCCTCCTGCGCGAGGATCTCGTCGAGATCGTAGCCGAGCCTGCGCAAGGCCTCGCGCGCCTGCCTCGGTGATGCCGAGATTGAGCAGGTTGTTCGCGAGATGCGGTCCGGGCAAATACTCCGCGGAGAGATAAGCGACGCGGCGCGCGTCCGCGCCGCCATAATTTTCCATGCTCTCGACCGTGCGCTCGAAAGAGGCGGTCGCGGACGGTCAGGGCAAGCGCAACGTAGAGATCATGCTTCGTCGCCGTAGCTTCGAGCCGGCCCATCCCGCAACGAAGATTGTCGCGGAATGCCTGCTCGATTTCGTCGGTGCTGAGACCAGTTCGGATATTTTGGGGTGAATTCATAGGATCTTTGCCCGCAGCTCTTGCGTGGCATGATCGACTTCCTCACTACAGGCTCGGCGAGAATCGCCTATCAGACCTTAGTCTTACTCGGAACCTTTTTGCGCTGCACGCAGGCGTTGTTAGGCTTGTATTGAACGGTGTCCGCTTCGGGTGCACCGTGACGCTATGCGAACCGCTCCGGTTGCCCAGTGACGGCGAGGACAGAACGCCACCAGCCGGAGGCGGGATCGAGGCGTTTGGTGTGCGTGGCGAGAAGTTCGATAGGGACATGGATGAAACGCTCGTGGAGGAAGCCGATGACGAGGCCGGTCTTGCCGGCCATCGCGGCGTGGACGGCATGGCGCGCGAAGAGGTCGCAGAGCAGCACGTCTTCGCAGTTCGCTGGGCGGCTGCGGACTTGATAGCTCGGATCGAAGTAGCGCACGACGACCGGGATACCTTCGGCTTTAAAATAAGCCTCGATCCGCTCGCGTAAAAACGGGCCGATGTCCTTGAGTTTCACATTGCCGGAAGCATCGCGCTCCTTGGCGTCGGCGGCGAGCAAGTCTTGGCCGGCGCCCTCCGAGACCGCGATGACGGCGTGCGATTTGGCGAGCATCCGCTGCTTCAGCGCGGCGAGAAATGCTTCGAGCTCGAAGGGCACCTCCGGGATAAGCGCGAAGTTCACGTCCTGGCTTGCGACGGTGGCGCCGGCCGTGACGAAGCCAGCGTGGCGACCCATGAGTTTCACGAGACCGATGCCGCCGGGCACACTGCATGCCTCGGTGTGCGCGCAATCGAGCACCCGCGCGGCTTCTTCGATGGCGCTGAAGAATCCGAATGTGCGCGAGACGAAGCCGACGTCGTTGTCGATGGTCTTCGGCACGCCGACGACAGAGAGCGCGTGGCCGCGGCGGCGCGCTTCCTGGTAGAGATCGTTCGCGCCGCGCTGCGTGCCGTCGCCACCGACGGTGAAGAGAATGTTAACGCCGCGCGCGATAAGGTTGTCGACCGCGACGCCGGTACCTACAGGGCCGCGCGAGGAGCTGAGGATGGTGCCGCCTTTTTGATGAATGCCATCGACGAATTGCGGCGTGATCTTCACCGGCTCGGCACCTTTTGCGGGATCGAGCCCGCTGTAACCGCCGCGAAAGCCAAGCACCTCGGCGACGCCGTAGCCGTAGTGCAGTTCGAGAAAGAGCGAGCGGATGACGTTGTTGAGGCCAGGGCACAGTCCGCCACACGTCACAATGCCCGCGCGCGTTTGTTTCGGGTCGAAGAAAAGTTTCGCGCGCGGGCCGGCCAACTCGAACTGAAGTCCCGGCTCGGCACCAATTTCGATCCGCTCGGGGATGCGGAGGTCGTCGTTGATCGTGTGGCTGCGTGTGGAGGCGAAGCGTGGCTCGCCGAGGGTCGGAGTGTTCATCGGAAAAGAGCGATCGCGAGTACCTGCGCAGAAAGGATGCGCAAGAGCGTGGTGAGCGGATAGACGGTCGCGTAGGCCACCGTCGGCGCGTCGGAGCCGGCGATGTTCGAGGCGAAGGCGAGCGCGGGCGGATCGGTCATGCTGCCGGCGAGCAGGCCGACGGCGTAGGCGATGGGCCGCGTCTTGTGGAGCTCGAAGAGCCAGCCCATGCGTCAGGCCACGGGCGCTGCGGCTTTCACCTCGGCGCTCGCGCCTGCAGCATAGGTTTCGAAGTTTTTGTTGAAGAGGCCGGCGAGTTTTTTTGCGGTGGCATCGTAGGTGGCTTTGTCGGCCCAGCTTTCACGCGGGCGCAGGATTTCCGACGGCACGCCAGGGACGTCGGTGACGATGTCGAAGCCGAACACCGGGTCGCGCTCCGTCTTGGCGCTCGCAAGCGCGCCGCTGTGGATCGCGTCGATGATCGCACGCGTGCTTTTGAGGCTGATGCGCTTGCCGGTCCCGTAAGCGCCACCGGCCCAGCCCGTGTTCACCAGCCAGACGCGCGCGTTGTGCTTGCGCATCTTCTCGGCGAGCAATTCGGCGTATTTGCTCGGATGCCAGACGAGGAACGGCCCGCCGAAGCAAGGCGAAAACGTGGCCTGCGGCTCGGTCACGCCCATCTCGGTGCCGGCGACCTTGGCCGTGTAACCGCTAATGAAGTGATACATGGCATGCGCCGGCGAGAGCGCGCTGACCGGCGGCAGCACGCCGAAGGCGTCGCACGTGAGGAAGATCACGTCGGTCGGGTGTCCCGCGCTGCAGGGGATCTTCGCGTTTTGGATGAACTCGATGGGGTATGCCCCGCGCGTGTTTTGGGTGATGCTGGTGTCGGTGTAATCGACGTCGTGATCTTCATCGAGCACCACGTTCTCGAGCACCGCGCCGAAGCGCAGCGCCTGGAAGATGTCCGGCTCGCTCTCGGGAGCGAGGTTGATTGCCTTCGCGTAGCAGCCGCCCTCGATGTTGAAGATGCCGTCCTCGCTCCAGCAGTGCTCGTCGTCGCCGATGAGATGCCGCTTCGGATCGGCCGAGAGCGTCGTTTTCCCCGTGCCGCTGAGGCCGAAGAGCAGCGAGGATGCGCCGGTCTCTTTGTCCGCCGTGGCCGAGCAGTGCATCGAGAGCACGCCGCGCTTCGGCGCGAAGTAGTTTGCGACGGTGAAAACGCCTTTCTTCATCTCGCCCGCGTATTCGGTGCCCAGGATGACGAGTTCCTTGTCCTCGAGGCTGAGGTCGATGCTCGTCGCCGAGCCCATGCCGGTCGTGAGGCGATTGGCCGGGAATGCTCCCGCGTTGTAGATGACGAAATCAGGCGTGCCGAAGCTCGCGAGTTCCTCGCGCGTCGGGCGAATGAGCATCGTGTGCATGAAAAGCGCGTGATACGGCCGCGAGCAGATGACGCGGACCTTGATGCGATACTTCGGGTCCCAGCCCGCGAAGCCGTCGAAACAGTAGAGCCGCTCGCGTGTGTTGAGGTAGTCGAGCGCGCGCTGGCGGTTGATTTGGAACGTGTGCTCGTCGAACGGGATGTTCACCGGCCCCCACCAGATGTCGTTCTCTGATGCGGGATTCTTGACGACGCGCTTGTCCTTCGGCGAGCGCCCCGTCTTCACGCCGGAGTAGGCGACAAGCGCCCCGTTCTCGGCGATGCTCGCGTCTTTCTCGAAACGAATCGCGTGTTCATAAAGCGCGCTCGGTGAGAGGTTGTGGTGGACTTCGGTTACGGTGAGGCCGTGAGCGGTGAGGTCGAAGGATGCAGGAGTTGTCGTGTTCATGTTTGGGGGAACTGTGAGCAGGTACAATGACCGAACCGCGGCGGCGCGGGCTATCGGACCAAGGTCCTACTTCGCACGATTAAGAAGGCGAGATGCGGTCCCCTTGCCAGACTCCGGCTTTCATCGAGGCCTCGCCTGAACCGCAAATGGCGAGCTTGACCGTCCGGCGATCGGTGGGAAATTTACCCGAGATCTCCGCAATTGTGCCGTCGAAGCCCTCACGTTCATCGCTCTCGAGTCCGCCCCGGAACGGACTGGTGTGCGTGGTGGACGACGAGGAATCCGTTCGCCGAAGCCTCTCGCGCCTGTTTCGTTCCGCGCGCTTGCCGGCGGAGACGTTTGTCTCGGCGCAGGCCTATCTTGACCGGGCGACATACGACGGACCGTCGTGCCTTGTGCTCGACGTGCAGTTGCCAGGCCTCGATGGTCTTGAACTTCAGCAGGCGCTCGCGGACCGCAAAGAGCAGATCGTTTTCATCACGGGCCACGGCGATGTGCCAATGTGCACGCAGGCGATGAAGGCAGGCGCAGTCGACTTTTTGATCAAGCCCGTGGACGACAAGGCGCTTCTCGCCGCCGTTCGCCGCGCCCTGGAGCGATCGGCTGAGATTCGCAAGATGAAGGCGGAAAGAGCGTCGGCTCGCGCGAAGCTCGACAGACTAACACCTCGCGAGTTCGAGGTGCTGCAAAGGGTGATCGCAGGTCGGCTAAACAAACAAATCGCGGCCGAACTCGGCTCGGCCGAGAAGACGGTGAAAATCCATCGTGGCCGAGTAATGGAAAAAATGGGCGTGGCGTCCGTGCCGGAATTGGTGCGGCTGGCCCAGGCGGCGGGCGTCGCACCGTTGGTCTCGCGCGCATAAGAAATAGATCCCATTTCCGATCGGCGTTGAGTAAAAGCATCCCGTAGCACCTCCATGCGCAGATCAAGTCCTTCACATCTTCCAAACCGTGCTCGCCACTGCGGACCGCTGTATGGCGGCAAGCCGGTCGCTCGGACGTGGCGAGGGAGCAGCGTTGCGGCGTGAACGTAGTCGCATCCGGCAATGAATTGGCTGAATACCCCTCTGCTTTTCAAAACGATTTTAGACCTTGGTGTACTATTCGTAACCGTGCTCCTTATGATCACGGTCGGGATGGAACTCGAGGGGAGGCATTTTCGCGAAGTGGCGCAGCGAAAATGGCGCGCTTCGGATGCGGCGAAAGCGCCAGCCGTCTCGGAGTTGCATCCATGAAGCTAACGAAAAGAAAGTCGCGCGCCGATTCTTATGAGTCCGACGAGACGCTGCAGGTCCGGATGAGAGAGGCGACAGATTTGAAGGCTGCGCTTGACGAGCACGCCATCGTCGCGATCACCGATCCGCAAGGGCGGATCACTTTTGTGAACGACAAGTTTTGCGCCATTTCAGGCTATTCGCGCGAGGAATTGCTCGGACAGGATCACCGCATCATCAACTCGGGGCACCATTCGAAGACGTTTTTTCGCGATCTCTGGACGACCATCACGCGCGGCGACGTCTGGCGCGGCGAGATCAAGAACCGCGCAAAGGATGGCTCGTTCTATTGGGTCGCGACGACCATCGTGCCGTTCCTCGACGGGCACGGGAAACCGCGGCAGTTCGTGGCTATTTGCGCCGACATCACGGAGCTGAAGGGGGTCCAAGCCGAGCTGGCGGAAAAATTGCGCCTGCAACAACTGCTCGCCGACCTTTTGGGGCGTTTCCTCGCCTTGCCGTCCGGGCAGGTGGATGCGGCCATCGAGGAAACGCAGCACCTCATCGTCGAGACACTCGGGCTGGATCGCAGCACGTTATGGCAGGTTGCGGAGGGGCGGCCGGGCATGATCCTCACGCACTGTTGGCAGCGGCCCGGCTGGCCAGCGCTTCCGCCACGTTTTGAGACGGAAGGCAAGCTACCGTGGGCACACGCCAAGGTGGCGCGTGGGGAATCTTTCTGGTTCACGAGCATCGACGATCTTCCGCCGGAGGCCGCACGGGATTTGGAAAGCTTCCGCATGCATGGACCGAAGTCCAACGTCACCATACCGCTCATCGCGAACGGCCAAGTCTTCGGCGCTCTGACCTTTGCCACGCTGGCTAAGGAACGTAAATGGAGCGAGGACGAAATCGCCGAGCTGAGGCTGGTCGCGCAAATTATCGGCAATGTGCTCGGGCGGCAGCGAGCGGAAGACCGGGCGGAGCAATTGCGCACAGAAATCGCGCACAGCACCCGCGCCGCGATGCTCGGGGAGTTGACCGCCACGCTCGCGCACGACCTGAACCAGCCGCTCACGGCAATACTCAGCAATGCGCAGGCGGCGCGGCGATTCATCCGGGACGGAGCAATCGAGGTGGACGAGCTTCGAGCGATTCTGGACGACATCATCCGCGACGACAAACGCGCCGGTGGCGTGATCCACAACCTGCGCAGGATGTTGAACAATACGCCTATCGCCCCGGAAGCCTGTTCTCTCAATGACCTCGTTCGTGAAGTGGCAGAGTTCGTAAACGGCGAGATGATCGGACAGAAGATCGTACCGCGGCTGGCGCTCGCGCCGGCTCTGCCGCTTGTGCAAACGGCTCCTGTAGAGGTCCAGCAGGTCCTCGTCAATCTCCTGCTGAACGCGGCGCAAGCGATGAAGGAAACGCCGAGCGAGCTGCGTCACATTGATGTCGAGACGCGCTGCGAAGACGGTGCCGTGACCGTGAGCGTCCGCGACCATGGCTGCGGTATTCCCGTGGAGCAATTGGACAAGGTCTTCAAGCCATTCCACACGACGAAATCATCGGGACTCGGGATGGGTCTCGCAATTTGCCGCCGCCTTATCGAAGCTCATGGAGGGCGCATCAAAGCGGGCAATCACGAAGGCGGCGGCGCGACGTTTTCGTTTTCATTGCCCGCCCTGGTCAAACAGCCCATGGAGTAACTGGCGTTGTTTTCCGTTGCGAGTGCAGTAAGCTACGCCGAAGGGCGCGCGGGGTAGGACTTAGGTCCGATAGCCGCGACGCGCCACCTCTGGGAATATTCGAGCATTACGAGCCGATGCCAAATCCTGTCCAAATCTATATCGTGGACGACGAGCCGTCGGTTTGCACCGCTTACTCGCGCGTCGTGCGTTCGGCGAAGATGCAGCCGCGGACCTTTGAGTCGGTCGAGGAATTCATGCATGCCGATTTGTCCGACGAAAATGCGTGCGTGATCTCCGACGTGCGGATGTCCGGAACAAGCGGCCTTGAACTGCCCGCCCTGCTCGCTCGCGCGGGCCGCCATCTGCCGGTTATTTTCATCACCGCGCACGACACACCGGAAACGCGCGACACGGCGCGGCGAGCCGGCGCGGCCGCGTATTTCCACAAGCCCGTAGACGATCAGGCGCTCCTCGACGCGGTCGCGTGGGCTCTCAGCAAGCGGTCGGACAACCAGCGTCCATGAATTCCAATGCTCCATGAACCGTCAAAAGTTCCACTGGAACTACAGCCGCACCTTTCGCCCATAACTATGAGACAACGACATCACCTTACGCTCGGCCTCGTCGCGCTCGCGATAGGCGTCCTCATCTTCCCGGCGTGCAAAAGGAGGAAGCAGTCAAAGCCCTGCCGCCGCCAGACGTGCTCGTGCAAGACGCGGCGACGCGCGACGTGCCGGTTTATCGCGAATGGATCGGCACTCTCGATGGTTCGGAGAACGCCGAGATTCGAGCACGCGTAACCGGCTACCTGCTCAAGCGCGATTACCAGGAAGGTGCGCTCGTAAAAAAGGACGACGTCCTCTTCGAGATCGATCCGCAGGCCATTTGAGGCCGCACTTGCCGAGGCGAAGAGCCAGCTCGGGCAAGCTCAGGCGATGCAACTCGCGTCGCAGGCGGAGGCCGAACGCAGCCAGGAACTCTTCGACAAGAAGGTGATTTCCGAAAAGGAGCACACCAACAAGATACAGCTCAACGAATCGAACGCCGCCAAAGTCGAGGCGCTCAAGGCAAACGTCGAGCAGGCACAGTTGAATCTGAACTTCTGCAAGGTCACCTCGCCGGTCGAAGGCATCGCTGGTATCTGCGCGAGCACAGGTAGGCGATCTCGTCGGAACGGCGAACAGCACGGTGCTCACTTCCGTCTCGACGCTCGATCCAATCAAGATCCTCTTCCCGGTCAGCGAAGCGGAATATCTCGCGGCAGCGAACCGTATCCAGGAGGGCATCGCAATGCCACTCGACAGACGGCAGGAGTTCATTGACCTGATCCTCGCGGATGGCAAGACCTTTCCCAGCAAGGCCCGGCTCCTTTCGGTAGACCGGCAGGTGAACGCTTCGACCGGGACGATTCTCGTGACTGCAGTTTTAAAAAATCCAGGCAGCGTGTTGCGGCCGGGCTTGTTTGCACGAGCGCGCATCACCGCGAGTACCCTCAAGGACGCCGTTGTCGTGCCGCAGCGGGCGGTGATGGAAATCCAGGGCAGCTATCAGCTCGCGGTCGTCGGCGCGGACGGTAAAGCGGAAATCCGTCCGGTGCAGGTCGGGCCGCGCGTGGGCACGGACTGGGTGATCACCTCGGGGCTGAAGGCCGGCGAGAAAGTGATCGTCGAGGGCATTCAGAAAGTGAAAGCCGGCATGCAGGTGGCGGCAAAACCATGGATTCCCCCCGCGGAGAGATCGGCCGCGCCGGCGGTCGAAACAAAACCCGCTGAGCATCCGGAAACATAGTAACTCGCCATGGCCAGCTTCTTCGTCAACCGCCCGATCGTCGCGATCGTCATCTCGATCATCATGACGATCGTCGGCATCGCCACCTTCCTGGGCCTGCCGGTCGCGCAGTTCCCGAATATCGTCCCGCCGGAAATCCAGGTGAAGACCACCTACACCGGTGCGGATGCGCTGACGGTCGAGCAGTCGGTCGCAACCCCCATCGAGCAGCAGATGAGCGGCGTGGACAACATGAACTACATGTCGTCCGTGAACGGCAACGATGGCACCCTCAAGCTGACGGTCAACTTCGACGTCACGACCGATCCCAGCACCGATCAGATTCTTTCGCAGATGCGGAGCAATCAGGCGTCGTCGCAGCTTCCCGAGGACGTGAACAAGTTCGGCGTGACGGTGCAGAAATCCACGTCGTCCCCGCTGATCATGTTCAGCCTCTACTCCCCGAAGGGCACCTACGACAGCATTTTTCTCGCGAACTACGCCAACATCAATCTCAACGACGAGTTCACGCGCGTGAAAGGCATCGCCAGCGTGACCATTTTTGGTGCGGGACAATACGCGATGCGTATTTGGGTGAAGCCCGATACGCTCGCCAAGCTCGGAGTCACGATCCCGGAAATCCTGCAGGCGATCAGATCACAGAACGCGGTGAACCCGGCCGGGACCGTTGGCGGTGAGCCAGTGCCGGAAGGGCAGGAATTTACGTATGCCATGCGTGCGCAAGGGCGCTTGCAGAGCGCGGAGGAGTTTGGAGAGATCGTTGTGCGCGCGAATCCCGACGGCTCCATGTTGCGGGTGAAAGACGTGGCACGCATCGAACTCGGCGCGCAGAACTACGCGATCACCGGCCGGCTCAACGGCAAGCCTGCCGCGATCGTTGCCCTTTACCAGCTCCCAGGCTCGAATGCGCTTGCCGCTGCGGATGGAGCGAAGAAGAAAATGAAAGAACTGTCCGAGCGCTTCCCGGCGGACCTCGACTACGTCGTCTCGCTCGATACCACGCTCGCAGTGACGGAGGGCATGGTCGAGATCCAACACACGCTTCTTGAAGCCCTGGTGCTGGTCATCCTGGTCGTATTCATCTTTCTTCAGGGGTGGCGCGCGACGGTCATTCCACTGCTGGCCGTGCCCGTATCGCTCGTCGGCACATTCGCTCTCTTCCCTCTCTTTGGCTTCACGGTGAACACGCTCTCGCTCTTCGGTCTCGTCCTCGCGATCGGTATCGTCGTCGACGATGCCATCGTTGTGGTCGAGGCTGTTGAGCATCACATCGAGCATGGACTTTCACCAAAGGAAGCCACCTTGAAAGCCATGCAGGAAGTCACCGGACCGGTCATCGCCATTGCGCTAGTGCTTGCGGCAGTGTTTGTGCCGACAGCCTTCATTCCGGGCATTACCGGAAGATTGTATCAGCAATTTGCGGTGACGATTGCCGTGTCGACGATCATCTCGGCATTTAATGCGCTCACGCTTTCGCCGGCGCTCGCCGCAATTCTTCTGAAGCCGAAGAAGAAGGGCACCGGTCCGCTGCAAAAGTTTTTCGACTGGTTCAATCGCGTCTTCGGCGTTGTGACAAACGGCTACGTCTCAGTATGCCGGTTTCTCATCCGCAAGCCGATTGTCGCCATTCTCCTGCTCGTCGGCGTCACGATCCTCACCGGGATGCTCGGCAAGCGCGTTCCGGGAAGCTTCCTGCCCGACGAAGACCAGGGGTATTTCTATGCGCAAGTGATTCTGCCCGACGCCGCTTCGCTCCAGCGCACCGATGAGGTCATGCGGCAAGCCGAGGCGATCTTGCAAGCGACACCGGGTGTCGAGTATGTGACCACGGTCACCGGCTATAACTTCCTCACTGGCGTCAACACAACCTACAGCGGCATCTTCTTCATCACCCTGAAGGAATGGGGACATCGCAAAGCCCCCGACGAACAATACACTGCGATCATGAAGCACGTGAACAGCGAGCTTTCCAAAATCCCGGGCGCGCGCGCATTTGCGTTTTCTCCGCCCGCGATTCCCGGTATCGGCACGAGCGGCGGCGTCACGTTCATCCTTCAGGATCGTTCGGGCAAGGACGTCGCCTTTCTCGCGGAGAACGTCGAGAAGCTTGTCGCCGCGGCGCGAGAGCGCAAGGAGCTCGCCGGCGTCACGCCGATGTTTTCACCCGCCGTGCCGCAGGTTTTCCTGAACGTGGACCGCGACAAGGTGCTTAAACAGAACGTCGATTTGAGTGCGGTCTATCAGACGCTTCAAACTTTCATGGGCGGCTATTTCGTCAATTACTTCAACCGATTCGGCCGGCAATGGCAGGTTTTCGTGCAGGCCGAGGGCGACTACCGCAGGAGCGCCGATCAGGTCGGGCAGTTCTTCGTGAAAAACAAAGACGGCGACGATGGTGCCGCTCAGCGCCCTGACAAACTCGAAATCGATCAGCGGGCCAGAATTTACAATGCGCTATAATCTCTATCGCTCCGCGCAAATCAACGCCACGGCCGCGCCCGGCTACAGTTCCGGCCAGGCGATGAAGGCCATGGAAGAGGTCTTCAGGGAGACGATGCCGAACGAGATGGGCTTCGCCTACATGGGCATGAGTTTCCAGGAAAAGCAGGCGCAGGAGGGTGTTTCACCAGCGGTCGTCTTCGCGCTCTCACTGCTCTTTGTTTTTCTTCTCCTTGCCGCGCAATACGAGAGCTGGAGCCTGCCCTTTAGCGTGTTGCTGGGAACACCCGTTGCCGTGTGCGGTGCCTTCGCTGCTCTGCTGGTGGGCAAGTACGAAAATAACATTTACGCGCAGATCGGTCTGGTGATGCTCATCGGTCTCTCTGCGAAGAACTCGATTCTCATCGTCGAGTTCGCCAAGGCGAAATACGAAGAAGGTCTCCCGCTTTTCGACGCCGCACTGGAAGGCGCCAAGCTGCGCCTGCGGCCGATCCTCATGACCTCGTTTGCCTTCATCCTCGGTTGCGTTCCGCTGGCTATGGCGAGCGGTGCAGGCGCCCTGTCGCGCCAGGTCATGGGCTACGTGGTTATCGGTGGAATGATGGCCGCAAGCTTCGTCGCCGTCTTTCTCATTCCGGTGCTCTTCTACCTTGTCGAAAAATACAGCGGCCGAAAACCGCATCCGAAGAAAACCGAAGCGCCCGTGCTCGCCACAGACCAGGCTCTGGCACCGCCATCATGAATCGCAAACGAAGGCAACGAGTCGACCGGCTCGCGCCAACGACGTTTTGACCCTGGACTCCCCATGGCGCATGCTCAAAAGCGCTGATTTGGAGCAACCCGATATGAGCCGGTTGCGCCAACTCGCAAAATGCATATCGCCACAGGTTTTCTCGTCTGTGCACCCGAAACCCAAAACCAACAAGACATTATGGAACCAGAAAACCTCGATATTGAAAGTATCACTGAGGACCGGCGCAAGGCGATCGAGCAAACCATCCAAGTAATCAGCATCGAAGACTTGAAATCACTCGGAGAGAAACTCTTTCCGTTCCTGGATCACCCATGGCGACAAACATTCTTCGAGTTCGTCGAAGAGCACGCCAGCGATACATTCTACCACGCCACGACACATGATCAGGTAGAAATCATTTACTGTCCTGCAAAAGAAAAAGGCATGTGGTTCACTCAGGGTAGAGGCATGGGTCCATTGCAGGCCCGGGGAATTGGGATTTTGAAGGAGATCGTTGGGAAACGATAATTTGTCAGCTCATCCTGAGATCCGCGAGTGACCTTTTCCTGTTTGGCTCTCGATCTCAACGCGTGCCGTCAGCGCCGTTTCAGCGCTGGTCGATTACTCCCCAGTGCGCGTGACCCGGTTACCATAATCAGTTTGATGTGCGACTAGGTGCGCGCGGCTCTTGAACATGACGCCAGAGGTTTCAAAGTGATCGACACCGCCCGTATTGTCGCGAGGATCGCGTTGCTCGCGTTCCTTGTGAGCAGCATGCTCGCCGCAGGGCTCAGCCTCACGCCGTACGCTATCCTCGCGGCGTTGCGAAACTTGCGGCTCGTTTTGGTAGCGCTCGCGCTAAATTTCGTGGCGGCGCCTGTCTTCGCGCTTGCTCTGAGCATGGTCATTCCCCTCGAGCGCCCGCACGCAATCGGCTTGATTCTGCTTGGTGGCGCGGCGGGTGCACCTTTCCTGCCAAAGCTCGTGGAAAACGCACACGGCGACCTCGCCTTCGCCGTCGCGCTCATGACGCTGCTTACCGTAGGCACGACACTCTTCATGCCCTTCGCGCTGCCACTGATGATACCGGGTCTGGAAGCCAGCCCATGGAGCATCGCGCAGCCGCTTGTCGCGTTCATCCTCACGCCGCTGGCGGTCGGGATGCTGTTGCGGGGTCGAAAGGCAACCACCGTTGCCGCGCTCCAGCCAATCCTTGTCAAGCTCGGAAACGTTTCAGCCCTTGTGCTGCTCGCGCTGTTGATCGCGCTCTACTTCCGCAACCTGCTTGGCATCTTGGGTAGCGGCGCCATCGCTGCCTGCGTCGTCTTCATCGCGGGACTTTACGCCGCCGGATACCTGCTTGGCGGATCGCGGGTGGAGGAAAAAGGTGTGCTTGGTCTCGGGACCGCAGCGCGCAATGTCGGCGCAGCCCTCGTACCAGCCTCGCAGAGTTTTTCCGATCCAAAGGTCATGATCATGCTTGTTGCCTGCACGATCGTGATGCTGGTGGTGCTCATTCCCACCTCGGGCTGGCTGCGGCGGAAGGCGCTGCGTGCCACAGTCGACCAATAAGAGCTGAGGTCCGAAGACAAGCCGGCGCGAAGCAGGCGCTGCAAACCGGCGTGCAGGCCCTCGCGGAGTTGCAGGGCGTTCTTTATCCCAGGATCGCTGGTCGGTGCTGCTGATCTTCCAGGCAATGGACGCGGCGGGGAAGATGGCGCCATTAAACACGTGATGTCGGGCGTAAATCCGCAGGGGTGCCAGGTCGCTCATCCCCGACATCCGAAGACCTTGATCACGACTATCTCTGGCGCTGCGTAGAGTCGCTGCCCGAGCGCGGAGCCGTATCGGCTTTTTTCAATCGCCGTTATTACGAGGAGCCTTCGTCGTGCGCGTGCATCCCGAGCTGCTCTCCGTTACCTGACGCGCAACAGTGGGTTGGCGGAAGTTCTTCTTCCACGGTTCGAAGGAGGAGCAGCAAAAGCGCTCCCTCGAACGACTCGATAACTCAGACAATTGGAGGTCTCTGCGAACGATGCCAAGGAGCGCGGTTTCTGGGATAGTACTTAGACTCCCTAGAAGCCGTGGAGGATAGTTCGGCCTACTTCGATTCTAGATAGTCTACGCAATTTCTAACTAGATACAAATAATATGTTATCAATTAATTTTACTTAATAGCTTGCGCTTTAGTTCTGACCTTACCCTCATGTGTTCTTTGCCTTACGCTTGCGGCTGGCCTTGGGGCCAGATCTATCGTTGGCCGTGTCCGCCTGCCCCGGCTCATAGTAGTCCAGCCCCGAATGATCTAAAACTTCCTCACCCATCAGAATGCGAAGCGTGTTTTGCAGTTTGAGGTGCTGGATGAATAGGTCGTGCTCCGGCTTCAGGTCCGGTCGGGAGAGCGGCGCCTTGAAGTAGAAGGACAGCCATTCCTGAATGCCCGCTCAAACCGGCGCGCTGCGCCAGATCCAGAAACAGCACGAGATCCAAAACGATGGGCGCCGCAAGAATCGAATCGCGACAGAGGAAGTTAATCTTGATCTGCATGGGCATTCCGCACCAGCCGAAGATGTCTATGTTGTCCCAGCCTTCCTTCTCATCTCCTCGTGGCGGATAATACTCGATCCGAACCTTGTGAAAGATTCGACTGTAGAGGTCCGGATAAAGTGAGGGCTGCAGGACGGTATCGAGGACGCTGGTCTTGCTGACTTCTTTGGTTCGAAACGACGCCGGATCGTCAAGCACCTCACCATCCCGATTGCCCAAAATATTCGTCGAGAACCAGCCGTTCACTCCCAGCATACGCGCCTTCAGCCCCGGGGCCACGATCGTCTTCATGAGCGTCTGGCCCGTCTTGTAATCTTTCCCGGTGATCGGAACCTTGTTCTTCTGTGCAAGCTCGATGAGCGCCGGAATATCAACCGATAGGTTCGGCGCTCCGTTGGCGTAGGCCGTGCCGGTCTTGAGCGCGGCGTAAGCATAAATCATCGATGAGGAAATTTCCGGGGCATTCGCTTTCAACCCCTTCTCGAAGGCTTCAATGGATTGATGGACCTTCTTTGGCTCCATGTACACTTCCGTTGAGCCGCACCACACCATTACCGCGCGCTTCAGCCTGTTTTTCCGTCGAAATCTTTCGATATCGCGAATGACGGCCTCAGCGAGTGCCATCTTGTTCGCGGCCTTCTTGACGTTCCTGCCGTCGAGCTTTCGAACGTAGCGACGATCGAACACCGCGGGAAACGGACGGATCCCGCTGAGTTCCTTTTTCACCGGCTCGAGGACGTGTGGCGGCAGGACACCGGAGCGAAGCGCCGTTTGGTAGCAGTTCTCGCGAGAAATATCCCATCCGCCAAATACAAACTGCTTCATGTCCGCCAAGGGGACGAACTCCTTGATCAAGGGAAACCGCGGATTGGTTCGCTTGCCCAGACGAATGCGTTGCATTTGGGTAAGGGATCCAAAGGGCTGCGCCAGACCTTTGCGCGCGAGAAGCGTGCCCGCGATAAAAGTGGTGGCGACGGCGCCCAGGCCGGGAAGCAAGACGCCGAGACGCCCGCCGGCAGGTTGAATCTCTTTGGCCAGTTCTGGATAATAGGATGTTTGTTCGCTCATGTTACAATATTTGGAGACATAATCTGTTGAGGCGTAGCCGGGCGAGTCTTCAGGCTGAAACCGGCCAATGCCAGAAAATACAAGGGAGCGCCTAGCGCCCCCATCCACAAGAACCAATCAGTCCTCCTGAGGCAGGCCAGGGCGACGACCAGGTAAATGAAATCGCGCCGCGCCAGCAGATCCGCGATCTTGGCCCCGGGACTCGGGACTCCCTCACCGTTGCGCGAAACTGAGGTGAAGAGCGGCCCACCGGAGTTCTTGCGCCTCATCGTCGTCCAATAAACCATGCTCGCTGAAAGGAGCGTCCCTCCCACGGCGGAAGCCGCCAAAAGCAGAGGAGTGCTTCCCGGCTTGCGGCGGGAGATTCCGGCGGCGATCGCGGAAAAAACTGCAGAGTGCACGACGTTGTCGCCCCAAAAATCAAGCAGACCGCCCCAGCGTGATTCGGCGAACTTCAGGCGCGCCAATTCCCCATCGCAGCCATCGAGGACAGAATGCAGCCAGAAAAGAAAAGAACCAACTACGTGTCCCGGCCCAGGCGGAAGCAGAAAGAACGACGCGCCGACAAGCCCGATTCCGAGGCTGACGAGGGTCATGGCATTGGGCGTGATGCGCGTCTCCACCAACTTTCGGGTGACCGCGAGCGAGATTTTGCGTTCCAAATGTCGCGACATGAAACCCTCGGAATCCTTGACCAGCCGGCGCAGCATCCACTTTTCAACAACCGGAGAGTCCGCTTCGCCCCGAAACCTGATCCACTCTCGCTCTTCGAGAGAGACGCACTCGCGTCTGAGCCGCGCGCCGAGGGTGGCGAGAAGGTCGTCGTGGGAATGTGATTTCTCAAACGCTTCGGAAATGAACTTCGCATCCTTGCAGCGGACCAATGCGAATGAATCGGTTCCGCTGATCATCGTCAGGGTCTCGCAAGCCGGCTCGAGAGCCTTCAGTTGCTTCCATCCGGACTCTGCGAGGAGAAGATTTGGACGAAATAGCAGAAACGTCTCGGGCAACGGGGCGATGACGCCAGGCTCAGGAAGCAGCACGAGATTCTTGAAACCCGACCTGTGTGACTGCAGCACGATGCGATCCTTGAACCCCATTCCTAAAAGCCGCAGCCCGGGCGAAGGGCAAGGCTGCCAAAAAGGAACGACCAGTGTGTTAATCACGAGGCTATACGGCTAGGAACGCTTTCTTCTGGCTCGCGGCCCTGGACCGCTCGACCAGCCGAAGACACTGGTGAACTGTGCTCAGATTCGCGCCCCGGCACGAAGCATCCCGCAGTTCACTTCCAAATTCCTCAATGACGAATTCGAACCAGTCCGGATGATGCGAGCCCGCCGACAACCTGGAATCGAAATGGAAGACCTCGCGGCCTCCGTCCCCAATGTCCAGGCGCAACGTATCGTCCTCAATGTCCAGTCGCCCCAAGCTACCGGAGACAACTCCCCAATTGCGGCGATCATTCGAGGCCCACGTTAAAAAAATATCCGCTGTCCGCGAATGACCGTTGACGCTTTCGAACTGAATCTTGATCAGCGCGGTATCCTCCACCTCCCATTCCGCGTGCTGGCGATTCTCCAGCGAAGCTTGCACACCGATCGGCCGGCGTCCGACCCACTCCAAGACAAGATAGAACGCATGCCATCCATGATCGACCAGGATCCCGCCTCCCGCTCTGCGAGGGTCGAGTCGCCAGTTATCTGTGCCGGTTGTCACGGATGGTCCACTGCGAACGACATTCCAAGCGCAATGGCGAATCTCGCCCAGCACTCCGCCGCAGACTATTTCCACGATCTTACGACAGATCGGGGCGAACCTCCAGTTGTGCACCGTGAACAAGACACGTTCCTTGTTCATGGCGAGTTGCCGGATTCGATCGAATTGCTCCTCCGAGAGCACCAGCGGTTTTTCGCACAAAACGTTCCATCCGCGCTCGAGGGCAAAAAAGGCCAGATCAAAATGCGTGTGCGGCGGAGTGCAGATGTCGACGAAATCGAGATCCTCCGGCAAATCCGCAACGGAGGCCATCCTGTCAGCCGCTGGCAGCGCCCGGCCGAACAGGTCAAGCCTCCCCTCCACTGAATCGACACCGGCGACGATCCGGAACTCCGAACTTTTTTTCCAGGCAGGCAAATGCCCGCCAAGCGCCACATTTCCCAATCCGATAATCGCGCCCTTATACATGGGAAAATGGGTTTCTGGAGATGGGAGAATGAGAGTTCATTTGGCATTCGGTAGAACGCCAGAGCTATTGAGCAGGGCTTCCAGTTCCTTCTTGGCCAGCAGACCCGCCCCTTGGTGAGAACTTATTGGGCCTACGCTCTGTATGAGCCATCCTTCTGAATTTCCGTAAAAACTTCTTCCAGAATAGCCACTGCTTGCATCGCGGATTTTTCGGAGATCGTCAATGGGGGAATGATGCGGATTGGATTGGAATAGGTCATGGAAAGCAGTCCCCGCTTCAAACAATCGTGAAATATGCGGTGACAAACCTTTTTGTCGACGCGTTCCCTCGTCTTCTTGTCCTTAACCAGCTCAATGCCGATCATGAGACCGCGCCCGCGCGCTTCGCCCACGAACTCAAACCGTTCCTCAAAGGCCTTGAACTTGCTCAAGAGGTCTGCGCCAAGCCTGCGCGAGTTCTCAACGAGCTTCTCCTTTAGAATGATCTCCAAAGATGCCAGTCCCGCCGCGGCCGCAAGGGGGTTGCCTCCGTAGCTGGACGAACTTCCGGAGGGCAAAGAATACGGAAGCGCGTTGCAGTTCTCCTCCGTCGAGATCACGCCGCTCAAAGGAAATCCCCCGCCAATGCCTTTGCCCACCGTCAGAACGTCCGGGGAGAGATGATCATGCTCGAAGCCCCACATCGCGCCGGCGCGCCCGAAACCGGTTTGCATTTCATCCGAGATTAGCAAAGCGCCGAACTCCCTGGCGATGGATTGAACAGCCGGCAGAAACTCCGGTGGCGGCACAATGTTTCCCGCCGTGCCTTGAATGGGCTCCACGATGATCGCGGCGACCTGCTGCTGGGTCTGAACCTTGACCATCTGGCGCAAGTGCTCGGCGCACGCCAGACCGCATGAGGGATAACTCAGCTTGAGCGGACACCTGTAGCAATACGCAAAGGGGGAAAGGTAGAGCCCGGGCATGAAGGGACCCAGATCTTTCTTGAATTCGTCTCCCAGCAGTCCAAGCACTCCACCCGTCTTGCCGTGAAATCCACCCCAAAATCCGACGAACTCGAATCTCTTGGTCACCGACTTCGCCAGCCGGAAGGCTGCCTCGACGGCCTCTGCACCACCTGAGAACAGCTGAATGCGGCTTAGTGGCTTGGGCAACAGCGAAGCCAGCAAGCGCAGAAACTTCATCCGGACTTCCGTTGTGAAACTCGAGTAGGTGAGACGCTCCAACTGCCTCTTGAGTGCGCTCACGTAGTGAGGGTGACAATGGCCCACGCTGCCGACTCCGATTCCCGACACAAAGTCGATATACCGATTCCCATCCTCATCGGTGACGATCTCGTTGCGACCCTTCGCCAGCGCAAGGCGCGAGTAGAGAGCAATGCCCTGGAACCCCGGTGAAATGAACTGCTGCTCTTCGTCGAAAATTCCCCGAGACTTCGAAGACTCTTCCTTGCCGGGACGCGGGGATGAACTCTTCGCCGGGACTACTTCGCCCTCTTTCATGAAGCGGCGATTGGATCCGGGATCCTCGAAAGGATATGCCGAGCGATCGCCACTGAAGCTTCGCTGCGGAAAAGCGCGAAGCTCGGCCAGGCATTGATGTCGATGAGGTAAATCGATCCGCCGGACGTCACGACAGCATCGCCGCCAAAGACCTCGAGGTCCAAGGTCCTGGCCGCCTCGAAAAACTCGACCTTCAGCGCCTCTTCGGAAAAACGGTGGCGCTTCAATTCCTGCTCCTTGTGATAGAACCACCGGAACCACGTCTCTCCCGACTGGCCGACACCGTAGAGTTTTACCAAGTCGCCTTCGATGTGCTCCTGAAGCACCGCTTGCGCCACCCCCCGAGATTTGAACGCCCCGAGGCGTGCCCGCACTTCGTCGGACGATCGGGCCAATGAAACATCACCTTGCTGAGTGTTGTGGACGTCACCGCGTTTGATCCAAAGTGGACCACCGCCCGAACGCCGAAAGAGACTTCTCAACGGCGTTTCCTCAAATCGTGTGTCTGTCGAAATCAGCTCGCTGGCCGGAAAACACACTGTGCTGGCAGACAACAGCGGAATCATTCGATAGCGGTAAGTGTTTCGAATGGCCTCAACCGAATTGATCAAGATGGCGCCTTGCCTTTCCCATTCGCCCAATGGCTCAAGCAGCCGCTCCTGCTCACACATCAGGAACGCGACGTCGGGAGGTGATCCGCTCCACCACTCGATAGATCGAACGATCTGTTCGGGTCTGAAAAATTTAACCTCCAGACCTTCGCCCCGCAGCACTTCCCCGGTTAGCCGAAGGATCTCGTAATCATCGAAAATCCGCTCGGGAGAATGCAGGGTCTCTCGAAAGATTCCCAGGAGGGAGCGCCGGATCAAATCGACCTCCCTAGTCGCAACATGAAGCGCTCCGCTATCCGAACGTCCTCTGCCGTATCAACGTCGATCACGTCCGCAAGCGGCACCGCGGTCGCCGAAAATCCCTCGTCGAGCAGTCGCTTAAGAAAGACGCGCAAGGAGGAGATATCGTGCGCCAACTCCCTATCGAAAACTCCGGCGGCAACATTGTAAAAGCCCGCGGTCGCATACTCCTCGCCGGGCCCTCCGAACTCTGCAATCTTCAGGCTGCCCGGCTCGGTCCTGACCCAAAGAGGCTTCTCATCATGGATGAATGAAGTCACGCCCAGGGCGACCTCGCGCGACGAACCAGCTTTCGAAGAAATCATCTTGTGCCAGTCGGCTGGAGAGCAGATCGAATCGACCGCGCAGATGAGGTGCCTACCCGGTCCCAATGCGCGCCCGACCCGCCAGAAGCTTTCGAACGAGGAAGTGGTGGACTTTAACAGGATCTCGAGCTGAAGCGCGGGAAAATGTTTCCGCACCCAGGCCGCACAATCGTGCTCCGCCTCATTGAAGATGATCACCACGCGTCGAATCCCTGCGCCGATAAGCTGCCGAAGCGTGTGACCGATCAACGGAAATCCACAGATGGGAACCATTGGTTTGTGGACCTCGATTCCATCCAGTCTGAGCCGGCTCCCCCTCCCAGCGGCAATGATTCCCGCAGACTCGATCATAGAACGATTTCCCCGAGTTCCGCGAGCGATCGAATTACCGGGTCGCCTTCGCAGCACGGCTCGCGATCCGGGTCGAGCCCGTTTAACCAGATATGCGGCATCGCCAGTGCCCGAGCGCCGCGCATATCGCGGACAGGGTTGTCGCCCACCAAGACGGCCTGTCCGGGCGCGCAGCCCAACTGCTCGAGCGCGGCGAGAAAAATTCCCGCGTTCGGCTTCGTTGTTCCAACCCGGGCCGAATCGATTACCGCGGTCAAAAATCGGGCGTATCCAATCTCCGCGCAGAGAAATTCAAGATTCCCATAGAAATTCGACACGATCCCCAGACGATAGCGTTCCGAAAGCCGCCGAAGGAGAGGCTTGTTCCTGTTTAGACAACGCAGGGATTCTGAATAAAACCGGTCCGCAATACGACGGGCAAGCAGCGCATCGTACGAGTCACCGTGGCGCAGCACCCGGTTCACCTGTTCGAGAATCGTCGCCTCGTAACCAACGGCGTCCAGCTTCTCCGCCGTCAGTGAATCGTCCGAGGCATAAAAGAACCTTTCGAAGCTGGAAAGATCCCAGTCAATTCCCGCGTCGCGATAAAGGGGGTAAAATCGCTCCTTCCAAGGGATACCGTCGCAATCCAGGGTGCCGCCGAAATCAAAGAGAATCGCCTTCAACATCGTGCGATTCATGATCCGGCAGTTAATGATTTCATTTAAGTCGTTGCGCAAAAAGTGCCTGCCACCCGATTTCTGACCCGTGAAAGTAGACCATCGTCGAAATGGAGGCCACGATTTTTTCGCGGCCAGGCATCACCGCAAGAATGGTGGCGAGCCGGAAGCGACAACCAGCCGCCGACGGACTCGCGCCTTTAATCTGGCGGATTGCTACCGGTTTCGTCGCACGAGCCGGTGATCAAGCAGCGTTGAGCGTTGAGCGTTGGAGTTGAGGGTTTCTCAGGAGCGACTTCCGCCCTTCCGCCGGATGAGCTCGGCCACGTCACGCGGATCGGGTGCTTGTTTGCGTTGCTCGTTGATCCGACGCTGGCTTTCGATGGAAACAGCCTGGTTGGGCGGCAAGGTGTAGACGGAGAAAAATCCTTTCGAATGCCCGCTGAGACGATTCGTCGCCACCATCCGAATCCATCCGTCAATGGAAGCCGAACTCCCATGCAACGCCTCTCGGAGAGCGCAGATCTGCCGGAGAGTTTGCGGATGGTAGAAAACCAGAAGGTCTTCCGGGAGCGCTGCAGCGCGATCCCAGTAGATCTCCGTCAGTCGGTCATGAATCTCCTCGAGACGGGGTGGATCCAAGCGCGGGCTGAGCAGGATCGCGCTCAGCGGGTTGATATCGCAACCGGCCGCCCGCCTGCCAAGAAGCATCGCCTCCAGCAGAGTGGTCCCCCGCCCCATGAATGGGTCGTAGACAAGATCTCCGGGCTGAGTGAGTCTTTCGATGAAGAAGCGCGGCAACTGGGGTTTGAAACACGCCCGGTAGGACACTTCTCGCAGCGAGCTCGCAGCTCTTTGTTTGGATGTCCAGAACTCATTTTTCAGAACCGCGATTGTCTGTCCAGAATCGACGGTCTGATGATTCACGGCCGTTGACGTGCCGAACGCGCGAAAGTTCTCCAACTCAAGCGACTGATTTGTTCCTTCGCGCTTTGAACTCCTTATGATCCGAATTCCGACGCCTTCGCGCGGCATTCCGATCGGGGAGACGCCGACCGGCACCCGCGAGACGCAACGTGCTCCCCCGCAGACCCGGGACGGCACACGGGCGCGAAAAATGTGATAGATTCCGCCATGAAACATCTGAAAGTTCTCCTATCGCTGGCGGTTGCGTCTGCACTCTCGGCGACCCCGATCCTGGCTCACGAGGGCGACAAGCAAGAGGGCGGTGAGGTCTCCGTCACGGGCGAGGTCGTCGACATGGTCTGCTATATCGACGAGGGCGCCTCTGGCGCCGAGCACGCCGACTGCGCTCAAACCTGCATCAAAATGGGGCTGCCCGTCGGCCTCAAGACAAAAGACGGGAAGACCTACCTCCTCGTTGGCGAACACAAGCCAATGAACGACAAGTTGGCCGCGCTGGCGGCAAAGACGATCACGGTGAAAGGCAAGGCCGTCTCCCGCGACGGATTCAACATGATCGAGAACGCGGAAATCGTAAAGGAATAGCCCCCTCAATTAGCCGGAGGACGAAATATCAGCCACCGTTTCGCGTAACATGCCGGGAGAACTCCTTAGAGGTCTCGAGCAACCGGAGTACGTCCACGTGCTTCTCAACCCCGTGCCGATTTACGGTCTCGCAATGGGCTTGGCAGCACTGATGATCGCTATGGCCCTGAGAAGCCGGGAGGCCCGCATCTGTGCCTGCGCGATAATTTTTCTCTCCTCGGCATCCGCCTGGCCGGTGAGTCACTATGGCCAGCAGGGCTACTTTCGCGTCAAGGCGATGTCCGATAGTGAGGGTAAAAACTGGCTGGAGGAGCATAAGCGTCGCGGCGAAGACCTTGTGTTTGCCTTCTACATCGTGGCGGCAATCGCGTTATTTTCTCTCGGCGCGGAATGGAGGCGGTCAAGAGCCGCTCTTCCCCTGACGATCGCGACGTTCATCCTGGCCGCAGGCGTGCTGGGCATTGGCGCCTACATCGGTTACCCGGCGGGCATATACGACACAGAGAGTTTCGCTTCGAACCGGCACCCGACCGGACCCAACAAGAGCAGCAAGCCTCAGATTAGTCAAAGTCCGCCGGTCTCTGTCGCTGGCCTCACCTCCGCCTGGCGCCGACCTCGCGTCCGAGGAGTTCGAAAATGCGGACTGAAATGCTCTTGCCCCTGATCTCCACCTTCTCGACGTCGCGCCATGCGAAGTCATCGCCGGCTGCCTCGCGAACGCTTTCATCGACGAGCACCGATGTCTTGAGCTTGGAATTGAGCGCCTCCAGTCGTTGGGCCAGGTTAACCGCGTCGCCGAACACCGTATAGCTCAGGCGGTGAGACGCCCCAACGTTGCCCACCGTGACTTCCCCCGAAGCAAGTCCGAACCGGGTCGGCAAGGCGGGCAATCCTTCAGCCCGCCAGGTGTGGTTCGCTTTTTCAAGCCATTCGCGAATCTCGATCACGGCTTCGACAGCGGAGCGGGAATGAGTGCTCAGCGATTTCGGCGCGCCCCAAAAGGCCATGATGGAATCGCCTACGAATTTGTCCACGGTCGCCCCGTGGCGATTCAGAATATCAACAACCCCGTCGAAGTAGGAGGACATGTGCGCGGCGAGGTCCGAAGCGGTCATGGACTCCGCGATTGCCGTAAATCCGGTGATATCCGTAAAGAGCACCGTTACCTCGGCGTTTCGACCACCGATCTGGGCTGCCTCACCGCGGTCGAGCAATTCCCGAACGACTTCCACGGGCACATAGCGCGCAAACGAGTCCAGCGCACGGCGCATGTTTTCTTGGGCATCCGCCAAGTGTCTGACCTCCGACAATCTCGATTTCACATCGACCTCCACATCGGTCTTGAGCGTCTGAAGACGCGAACTGTGCTCGACCAGCGCCTGCAGAGGCTTGCTATACGCGCGGGAGAGGTAGAACGCCATGAGCGTCGCGACTCCAAGCGCAAGCAAGGTCACCAGGAGAAGGGCAAGCCGATCACGATGGTCCACTCCCACAAGATTCTGCGCCGGGACAAGCACAGCGATCCAGAAACTCTGCTCCGGACCCAGATCATAGCGTGCGAATCCGCACCACCACGTCTCATCGGTGAGCGTGAACTGAAAAGGCTCCGCAGTTTGCCGCTCGCGCCACAGGCGGACGCCCTCCGTGATCAGCGGTATGGAGAGTTCCTCGGGGCGCTTAAGGAGAAAGTCGCGCGATTCCCGGCCCGGCTCGAAGGGCGGAACCAGCATTCGCCCATCATTCGTCAGAACAAACACCTTCCCTTCCCCGGCCACCGCTATCCTCTGCGCAAAATCTGACACGTCCTCCAGGAGCAAGTCGAAAGCAAGCACGTACGGCCCTCGCGGACTGTCCACGCGCACTGCTGCTGTGATTCCCGGATCACCAGTTGGCACGAATCCGTAAGGCGCAGTCCAGTGAATCGCAGAGTCGGTTCGTCCCTTGACTTCCTCTGTACCAGGGACGCTTGCGGGGATCGAAGCTGATCTCCTGCGTCCATTCCTTCAGCACCCTCCCCATTTCGTCGACTTGATGCCACTCGGCCGCGGACGCGCCCCCCTTCATAAAGACGCTGAGCCATTCGTTCTTGCGCCTCACAAGAAGAAATGCATTGCCTTTCGCGTCTCCCGTATTGACCGACGCCATCTGGGGAATCGCCAACATTACCGGGATCAGAATGGAGTTGGCTTCCCGGGGGTCATCGGGCGAAAAGGCGCCGCGCAGCGCAAGATCCCTGACCATCTCGATGGATCTCGAGATCGGCGCAAAGAATCCTTCCAGTTCGTATTTGGCAGTTCGGGAGACCTCCTCGAACAGCGAAGCCGAAAGGGAGCGGATTGCACGAGTCGCGCCAGCGAGGCTGTAAACAAGCAGGCTTCCCGAGATCAGGACCACGAGGATGAGAAAATTCGTGAAGAGGCTCCAACGAATGCTCACCGGGCGCGGATGCGCGCGTTTTGTCATCCGCAGCTTCATTTGCTAGATTCGCACGATTGAACACAATCTAGGGGGCGATGAGCGGCTTGCAATTTGAGATCGAGAGGATTGGCGGCGAGATCTTCGCGCGGATGGCCGAGGCGAGACCGAGCGTATTCTCGCAATCCAATCTGACAGGCCTGCTCCTGGGATGGTCGATGCGGAAGGAGGACCTGAAAACGCAGCTCTTCCGCCTGGTGGACGTGCTGCCGGCACTGACGTCGCACGGTGAGATCGCGCGCCATATCCGGGAGTATCTCGGCGATGAGTCCGCAGGATTGTCGGCAGGCGCCCGCAGGGTGCTGAATTGGGCGCCGCGAGTTGCAGCGCTGTCGGGGCCGATGGCAGATCTCGCGGTTCGGCGGATGGCGCGGGCGTTCATTCTCGCTGAACGACCGGAGGCCGCGCTGGATAAACTGCAGGCTATGCGCGACCGCTCCGTAGGATTCACGGTCGATCTTCTAGGAGAGGCGGCGGTAAGCGAACGCGAAGCCGAAGCTTACGGCCGCCGCTATTTCGAACTCATCAAAGTGCTGTCCGACGCGGCGGCATCGTGGGCGCGCTCGGAACACCTCGACAGTAACGACCGCGGAGAGTTGCCCGCCGTCAATGTCTCCGTGAAAATCTCGGCGCTCTACTCCCAGATCAAACCCGAGGCGCCGGAAGACGGCATCGAGCGTCTTTGCGAGCGATTCCGCCCGCTACTTAGAAGCGCCAAGGAGCGAAACGTGTTCGTCAACTTTGATATGGAGATGCATTCGCTGAAGGACCTCACTTTGCGCTTGTTCACCACCTTGCTGAGCGACGCGGAGTTCAACAGCTATCCCCATGCCGGAATCGCCATGCAGGCGTATCTGCGCGAGACTCCGGACGATTTGGAGCGGCTGATTGAGTGGGCCGCCAAACGCCGGACTCGCGTAACGGTGCGCCTCGTCAAGGGAGCATACTGGGACACCGAGGCGATCATCGCCCGCCAGCGGCGCTGGCCGGTGCCCGTGTACGAACAGAAGCACGAAACCGACGCGGCATACGAGCGGTGCGCGGGAAAACTGCTCGAAAGTTCCGAGGTGATCGACTGTGCATTCGCCACTCACAATGTCCGCACCATCGCAGCCTGCATCGCCGAAGCTGAACGGCTTGGCCTTTCTCGTCGACGGATTGAATTTCAGATGCTTTACGGGATGGCGGAACCCATCAAGGAGGCTCTCAGCGCCATGGGATATCGTGTGCGGGACTACTGTCCGCTCGGCGAAACTTTGTCGGGCATGGCCTACCTCGTGCGGCGACTGCTTGAGAATACTTCCAACGAGGGATTTCTCCGGGCGAGATTCAACGAACAGGAATCGCCGCAAGTCCTCCTTCGTGATCCTGCAACTCTCGGGGGCATCACACTTGTCGAGCCCGAAACCGGGTTCAGGAACGAGCCGCACACCGATTTCTCGAATGCCGCCCTTCGCGAACAGATGACAAATGCCCTCCGGGATGTCCGCGGGAAGCTCGGGGCATTTCATCCTCTCCTGATCGGCGAGTCGGAGCTGCAGACGGGGAGGGAAGCCGTCTCACGAAATCCGGCAAGGCCGGACGAAGTCGTCGGGCGCTTGGAAATCGCAGGCCAAGCAGAGGTTGATCTGGCGATTTGCGCAGCCGTGGCCGCGTTTGCGGATTGGAGCGAAGCCACCGTCGAAACGAGAGCCCAGATCATCGATCGCGCCGCATACTTGCTTGTCAAGAGACGCTTCGAACTCGCCGCGCTCGAGGTATTCGAGACGGGCAAGACGTGGCCGGAAGCGGATGCGGATGTTTGCGAGGCCATTGATTTTTGTCGTTACTACGCAGGCGAAATGCGCCGACTCGCTCGCGGCGAACTTCATATTCCCGGCGAAGAGATCCGGCACGACTATATCGCGCGCGGGGTGGCTGCCGTGATCGCACCGTGGAATTTTCCGCTGGCGATTCTCTGCGGAATGACGACCGCCGCCCTCGTAGCGGGTAACCCAGTCATCATGAAGCCGTCCGGCCAATCCGCGGTGATCGCCGCAGTGTTTGCACGAATTCTGCGCGAATCGGGCGTGCCGGCCGGAGCAATCAGCCTTCTTACGGGGTCCGGAGCAGAGATCGGGGCTGCGCTTGTGGAACACCCCGACGTGGCCGTCATCGCCTTTACCGGCTCGCGCGAAGTGGGACTCTGGATTTGGGAAGCAGCCGCTCGAACGCGCCAAGGCCAGGTGCAATTAAAGAAGGTCGTTTGCGAGATGGGTGGTAAGAACGCAATAATCGTGGACGATGATGCGGATCTCGATGAAGCGGTGCCGGCAATCGTGGCCTCCGCCTTTGGCTACCAGGGACAAAAATGCTCCGCGCTATCACGCCTCATCGTGCTTCCGCGAATTCGAGACCGTCTGATTCGGCGGGTTGTGGATGCGACGGAAAGCTTGCGGATGGGCGATCCGGCTGACCCTGCAGTGAGCATCGGCCCCTTGATCGATGAGACGGCTTGCGACCGCGTGCGCGGGATCGTCGAAGCCGGGAAACAGGAGGCGACGCTGGCGTTTGAAGGCCGTGTTACGGAGGATCGAGGGCTGGTTCGTCGGCCCAGCGATCTTCACGCATGTAGCGCCCGGCTCTCGTCTTGCTCAGGAGGAAATATTCGGACCAGTGCTTTCGGTGATTGACGCCGCAAATTTGGATGAGGCGCTTCGCATAGCCAGCGGGACGCCCTACGCCCTGACAGGAGGCTTCTATTCACGTAGCCCCAGCAGGATCGAACGCGTGAAATCCGAATTTCGGGTGGGGAATCTCTACATCAACCGCGGAATCACCGGAGCGCTTGTCGCGCGCCATCCCTTTGGCGGATTCGGGATGTCCGGAGGCGGAACCAAGGCGGGCGGCCCCGACTATCTCCTCAACTTCCTGTTTCCGAAGGTGATTGCCGAAAACGTGATCCGACGAGGCTCCGCGCCGCACGAAGTCAAGGGCGATGATCGTAGGTTCGAACCAGGTTCGCGTCACGGCTTGCGAATCCATCGTCGTCACCTTGACAATACGGCAGTTTACGTTTTTCCTACCCAACAAATACCCATCCCTCGCGAAACTCATCCTGAGTAGCTCAGCGCGTAGAGCGGTCGGCTGTTAATTCGCCGCGGCGAATCGTAGGTCCGAACCCCATGCAAGTCCTTTTCACCTACGTTCTCGTCAGCGCGTCAACGGGAAACACCTACGTGGGACAAACAGAGGATTTGCGTCGTAGGATCGAGGAACATAATAATCCTAATAATCGGCGAACTTTGCACACCAAAAGACGGCTTGGGCCGTGGATAGTGGTTCATTGGGAGTCGCACGGATCACGGGCGGACGCGATGAAGAGAGAACGCTTCCTCAAAACGGGACATGGCCGAGAGTGGATCAAAGCAAGACTCGCTGCCTGGCTTGCAAATCCGCCGTCGCTACCTTGACAAGGTGGCAGGATACGGCTTTTCTACCCAACCCATTGCTTTGCGAAATCCTGAGTAGCTCAGCGGTAGAGCGGTCGGCTGTTAACCGATTGGTCGTAGGTTCGAATCCTACCTCAGGAGCCATGTTGTAACATGTTATTTATAAGTTACTTAAAAACTACATTACGGCAAAGGGCCCCGAAATAGGCCATTTGCCAGCGGATTTGTCAGCAGAGCCTTTGAGGCCAGGGGAAATCCTCCAAACTCTGC
>CAWASQ010000028.1:0-38758 GCA_963784465.1 uncultured Verrucomicrobiae bacterium | reverse complement strand
CGCATCCGAAATCGTTTCTAAAGCAGGCATCCGTGTTCCCACGGGCCAGCTCGTCCAGACCATGATCAACGCCGAGATATCCCGGCTTTCGGCGCGGAAGATCGCTCAACGCTTTCTCAAATCCGTCATGGAGCAGGTCGGAGCTCTCGCCGGCCAAAACCTCGATGAGGAGGAAGATGACACCATTCCAAGCATGTCCCCACGGGGAGCAGAATGAGCCCTTCTTCGTGGAGGAATAACCGTCAACCAGCACGGTTACGGGGCTGTTTGGCCGAAACGCTGTGCGCTGAAAAAAGCTAGTCATATGGCAATAGCATCACCCAAAAATAAAGAAGAACTGATCCGCCAGTTTAAATTCAACCCCGATGTCGATACCCGGCTCGAAGCCTTTATGAAGGCGGAACCCGGCTTGGTGCAGTTCGTCAAGGAACTGCCGCGCGAACAACTCGAGCGAAAGTTTCTGCTTCGCAAAATGCGGGACCAGCAACAGAAGCACGGTTATGACGCAAAGGTCAAGAGCCTGGCTGGAGAAGCCCGAACAGGCCGATCTGGTCAAGAGCCTTAAGGCTACCATCAGCCCCGACATGAAGCCCGAAACGAAGGCCCGGGTTCTCGTCAATCAGGCCAAGAACTATATCCGCAACACGGGCATCAAAATCAGCTGACGGTGCTCGCGCCGAAGGCGATTAATCGGCGCGCACAAAAGACAACCCGAATCCAAGGATAATCACCATGAAATACTCTATTCTTATCGCGGAGCGTCGAGGGGCAGCCACGATCGAAGATGCCGAGCGAATTCTCGGAGGCGAAGGCATGCTAAGATTGGCCCGTCAAGCTGGTTGGCTTAAGCCGCGTGTGCAGGGCAATCGGCTGACTTTGTTTGATTACGATGATTGTCTTGCTTGCTGGAAGCGCGTTTGCGTCGAGGGTGAAGCCGCTTTACGGGCTGCCGCTCAGGAAAATGCTCGCTCTATCTCCGAGTCATTAGGAAGGAGCTTGGCGTAGTGGCGTTGAACCGTTCGGACATCGTCCCCGAGCCATTTGGCAATCTTGTAGATCGAAACGCCTGCGCTCGCCAGGAGGCTGGCGAAAGTATGCCTCATGATATGCGGCGTCACCCACGGAACTTTCTGTGCCTCCATATAGAGGTCGAACGGCCTACCAAAATCCCAGCGATAGACGCTTTTTCGGCGCGCGGGAATCTCCGGATGAACCAGATATGGCTCGTAAAGACCATAAGTCTTCAAAAACGTCGAAAATCCTTTCGTCAATGGAATCGTTCGCTCTTCTCCGTCTTTAAACTGGATCCCTTCGTGTTTGCGCAGATGCAGGAGTCCCGCGTTCAAATCAAACCAAGATGCTTTTGCCTCCACAATCTCGTTAAACCGCAAGCCGGCATGAAAACCACAGTAAAGCACGAACTTCAAATCATCCCTCGGACATTCGGAAATCAGTTTGTCTCTCAACGCCGGCGAGCAAAAGTCCTCTCTGGCCGCCAAGGAAGGTGTCTTCACTCGCACCTTCGCCGCAGGATTATCCCGGCAGGTTCGCTCTACCTCCATGCACCAACGGAAAAGGCCGCGAAGGGTCATGAGATTTCCGTGAGCCGTCCGTGGGCTGTGAGTCTTGAGCCGTTCGGTGTAGTAACGATGGATTATTTCCGGGGAAACCTCGGCAGGAGTGATCTTACCTGCCCATTTCGCAAAGCTTTTCAAGACGTATCCTTTGCTGCGTTCAGTGGACAGAGTCCATTCTCCGCGTCCACGGCAATACCGAATGTAACGTTCCACGGTGTGACAGAGAATCGTTCCGGTCTCCAAGACGCCTTCAGTGCGGATTTTTTCTGCTCGGCCCAATGCTTCAACCGGATCGCTCGTCTCCAAGCTGACGAAATGGCGTTTCTTGTCCACTTGACGAGCGAGCCAGTAGATACTGCCTCGTCGATAGATGCCGCGCATCGGATTTTGAGCACCTTTCATACTCAAAAATGTAACACTTTTACTGTCACACTTTCAAGTCCGATAAGAGAGGAGTTGGCTGGATATGAAGATAAATAGACCGGAGCCTACGGGGCTCGAACCCGCAACCTCTGCCGTGACAGGGCAGCGCTCTAACCAATTGAGCTAAGGCTCCTTCAAGAGAGGGTCAGGAAATATGGCCCCCGCAACTTCAAAGACAATCATTTTTTCTTCTCGCCCTTCGAGGGATCCGGCGACTCCGACAGATCCGATCACGCCCTACTTCCTGCGCTGAATCCCTGCCAGTACCCGTTGCACTTCACGTTCTTGCACGCGCTTTTTCAGATCGGCGCGTTTGTCCGCGGCGGCCTTGCCTTTTCCGATGCCCAGCGACACCTTCACGCGCCCTTTCTTCCAATACATGCTCAGCGCCACCAGCGTGCAGCCAGCCTGTTCCGTCTCGCGCGCAAGCTTTTCGATTTCCATCCGATGCAGGAGCAGCTTGCGACGGCGCCTGGGTTCATGCTGCTCGTGACTTGCACGCAGATAGGGCTGGATGTCGCTATCGTAGAGGTAAATCTCTCCCGCCTCAACGCGGGCGAAGGAAGCTTGCAAATTGACGAGACCGGCCCGTATCGACTTGACCTCAGTGCCCCTGAGTTCGATGCCGGCTTCAAAGGTTTCCAGGATGTGATAATCCCGGAGCGCCTTGCGGTTTGTAACGATATCGGCGGACATGCCACGCCCGCCCGCCGGTGTTATTCCTCAGGCTTGTCGCCGTTTTCGCCTTCGGACAGGATCAGCTTGCCTTGGGCGATTTCCGCCAAGGCGATGTCTGCCAGACCCATGCGGCCCTCCACGGGCACCATTGCGCGGCTGCCCGCACTCAGCTGGCGAACTCGCTTTGAAACCATATTGATCAGTATTTGGGGCTCGGTAATCACTTTGGAGGCTTCCTCAAGAAGTTGGCTGTTCATAACTCCTGCATCCGGCGACTGAAATCGCAGGGAACGGCGACAAGAAGTCATTACTGTCGTATTGTCAACAAAAATTTTAGCGCTCCCGTTGGGAATGGCCGATCGCCGCGGGAACAAGGATGGCGTCGGTCATCCCATGCAGGAGTTTCTTGTCGTCGGGGCAAATTGTCGCCAGCGCTCCGCCGCAGACGGCCGTCTTTTCGCCGACAAAGTAATAGGGACAGAACCGCACCCTTCCCCGCATCCGGCGAAGCTGACCGGTTGAGGCGTCGAGGTAATCGTGCTCCACCAATCGTCCTTGGTGAAACTGTTGAAGGATATGTGGATGCGTGTCGAACTCGGCCAAGGCCCGCTTCAGCTCGGTCTGCCATGCGGCTTGCGACATGTCTTGCGCCACGACGACGCCACGGGAGCCCCAGGCATGCTCTGAGAAACCGCTGATCTTAAGTATAAGCGCCCGCTGCTTTTGGCTGAAGTGGCCCACCTCCTCCCACGTATGCGTCTCGAGGCGGGGAAGAACGGCGTGTCTGGGCAACGGTTCGGGATCGACGAGCCATGTGTACGGTATTACCTTTCGCAGGGCCAGCATGTTGCGCTCGCCGAGTTCGCGGCGCCAGAAAGACTCGAGCGGTTTCAGCCAGAAAAGCGCAAACCACATCTTCTCTTCCAAAGCGGGTTTCATGGGCGGCGTCACCGACAGTTCCCCGCGAAGCTCCTTTTCCCAGAGTTGCTGCGCGCCCGGAACATTGGCGAGGTCGTAGAGTTCGAAGAACCGATAGACCCGCTGTTGCCAATCGTCGCGCTGAATCGGATCGACTACACGCCACCGTCCCGAATTTGCGCGGGACGCGTTCAGTTGCGCGGCGAGCCATTGCATTTCCGGCCGGTAGGCAGCCGCCTCCTCGGAAACCACGATATCGCCGCCGGGAAGAATCGAAGCAAAGCCGTCGAGCATTCCCTCGGCACCGCCCAGGATTTCCGCGCCATTCTGCGAATAAACCTGATCCAGCCAGGCCGTCAGCCCAATGCCGCCGGGAACATTGTCCAGCTCGGCAATAATGTATCCGTCTTCCGTAAGAATGATGTCCGGGCGAATGACTCGCGGGATGGACATCACCAACGCCTTCTCGCGCTGGAGCGCGACCATTTCGGGAGGTTTTCCCCGGTCGAGGAGTTCTGCGATCCATGCCGGCTGGCGGCCGCTTATGCTAAAGCGGTAGAGCTGATTGCAGGCCCGAACGAAGCGTGTGAGGCGGTATCCGAGCTTATCAATCTCTGCGGAAAACTTTCGATCGATTAGAAAAGCGTCCGGAGAAACCCGCCACGATTTTTCATGAAAGAGTCCCCCTTCCGGCAGAGAGGAGCGAATCTCCTCCGCGCGCTGCAGCCTGTCCGCAATCATGCCAGAATTTTCAATGCCATCTTGACCAGTTCCTCCGCAGGGGGAGTCTCCGAAGCGCTCGCCAGGCATTGCTTGATCGCCTTATGGGCTTCAAGCTGCTTGTAACCAAGCGAAATCAATGCCAGCGCTGCGTCATGAATGGCGTGATCACGTTCGCTGGGCGCATTTGCGGCGCTCGCCGCCTCCCATTCCGCGGCCACGCCAACTTTGTCCTTCAATTCAAGAATGACTCTTTCGGCCGTCTTTTTACCCACGCCGCTGACACGGGAGATCGCCGCGATATCGCCTGCGACGACCGCCGCCTTAAACATTTCGACGCTCATCCCGCTAAGGATAGCCAGTGCCAGCTTGGGTCCGACGCCCGAGACGTGCTGGGTTAGCAACCGGAAGAGGTCGCGTTCACCGGGCGTTCCGAACCCGTAGAGCACATGCGAATCTTCGCGCACGACCAGATGAGTCAGGATCTTGACGCGCGAGCCCGGATTTGAAAGACGCTCAAAACTTGAAAGCGGGATCATCACGTGGTAGCCGACACCGTGCACATTGACGATGATCTGCGTCGGGAGAGCTTCCTCCAGCACGCCGTCCAGGAACGAAATCATGACCCCGCTCTCTCTAGCAGAGCGTTGAGAAAACTCAAATATGCTATCGGTTTTCTGCTCGCGGTGCTGGCAGCCCGATCGTTCGCGCAAGAGACCTGGCATCTTCTTGTGGAGCCGACGTTCATGCGCTACGAGTCTGGCTGGCCAATCGTCGGGGCTCAGAGAACTGTCCTGGTGCCGGCGCGATATGTAGATGGTCAGCTTCTCCCCTTGCGTCGAGAAGAAGCTGCCGCGCTCGGCGCCACTCGGGAAAAGATCCTGGAGTCCGCGCCCCAAGCAGCCTCCAGAGGTACTCTCAGGTCTCAAGCCTCGGTTCATTCGCGACGAGAACAACGTGATCCAATGCGCGGTCCTCGAATCCGACAGTCCCCTGACGGCGTCCGCGGTGCTTGCGCCAGAGTTCGCGTCGCTCTTCAACGACAGCATGGGTCCCGACATCCTGGTCGCCATTCCCAATCGGTTCAGGATTTTCGTGTTTCCCAAGGTCTCGCCCGCCTATCAGCGCTTCTCGGAAATCGTCATTGCGGAGTATGATTCCTCCACCTATCCGGTAAGCAAGGAGCTTTTCTCAGTTCGAAAGGGAAAAATCATCGCAGTCGGCTCGTACCGTTGAGAATAGTGACAAGAAAAACTCCGATGCTCAGGGACATCCGAAAAATTCTTTACCATGAGTCAACAATTCTGAGCAGGCTTGATGAGCTCGCCGGCGAAATCACCGAGGACTACCGGGGGAAGGATCTCAGCGTCATCGCCGTCTTGAATGGCAGCTTTATCTTTATGGCGGATCTCCTTCGGCGGATTCCCCTGCACCTTCAAGTCGAGTGCTTGAGCGTCTCAAGTTATCACGGCACCAAGAGCACCGGCCGAATAAACTTTCGCCAGACGCATCTCGCAGACGTTCGTGGCCGTCATGTGTTAATCCTCGACGACATCCTCGACAGCGGCATGACATTGCACACGATTCGAGAGCGGCTTGCCGCCGAGAGCGGCGCGCTGAGCCTTAAGGTCTGCGTTCTCCTCCGAAAGAATGCCAGACGCGAGCGGCCGATCGAAGCGGAATATGTCGGCTTCGACATTCCCAACGAATTCGTGGTCGGCTACGGCTTGGACTACAACGAACGGTATCGCAACCTGCCTTTCGTCGGTGTGCTCACCGATGAGGCGATTCAGCGGCATGCGCTGCCACAGGGGGCGGAGACGCCTCGCCAGGTCTCACGAAGCGCAGCACGAGGAAAAGCGAAATCAAAACCAGCGCGGCGCTGAGCCAGAGAACCGCGCTCAAACCGGACTGATAAGCCCCGTCAACGATTCCGGCCAAATCGTCCACTTCTGCGGCTGTCCGGAGCGGAAGCGCATGCACGTTTCTCGCGCCCGCAATGATCTCTTGGACCGCTTGACGCTGATCGGGTGCGAGAACGATTCCGTCGCGAGCGAGAGCGCGCTGCAACTCTCCCGCGCTCACCGCAGAAAATATCGCCGTGCTCACCGCGAGCATCAGAGCGGCGCCCGCGAGTTGGCACATGAAAACAATACCGCTCACAAGGCTGGCGCGTTCCAGTCCCGCGGCCTCGATCGCCCGCGTGCTGATGGTCGGTATGACCGCGCCCACCCCGATGCCAAGCAGAATGAGCGATCCATTAAAGGCCACCCATCCCGCCCCGGGGCCGAAGATCCCAAGCAGCGCGCTTGCAACCGCCGCGCAGACGAGTCCGCGACGCTACCGCAAAGATCGCCATGCCGATTAGAAAAACATTCCTTCTCCCATAGCCGTCTGCGAGCCGCCCACCAGCAACCATCAAAACCGCGAACGCAAGGACATATCCATTGATGACCCACTGGACGCTTACCAGATCGAGACCGTATTGAGCTTCGAGTGCCGGCAGAGCGAGGTCCACCGAGGCAAAGTCGAGCGAGATGGCCAACGTTCCGATGACGATGGCTGCGTAGACGAAGGCCCGATCGCTCATCTCCCGCTCCTTCTGCACAGCACCGGCGATGAAGAAACCAATCCGACGCTCATCGAGCGACAGATTAGTCCAACGCCCATCGCTCGCAAGAGCCTTGACCGTCGCTCATTTCAGCACAGGTGGCGGAGCAGCGAATGTCACTTCCTCGAACGCGGTTAGGGCTCGGCATGCAGTCCCACGATCGGGCCTGCGTAGCCCGTCAATTCCAAGTAACCCGAGCCCTTCACGTTTTTCTCGCCGAACGTGCCCCAGGCGCGAACTGATCCCTCCCAATATTCGATGGGTTTGAGGCGAAGCTCCTGATCGGTGAGGGCCGCACTCACCTCCAGCTGCACATGCAAACGTGGGATCGTAATCTTCCATTTCACAGGGTAGCGTCCGGCCGATTCGGGGCTTGACCACGTCTCGCCGGGCTCAAGGGTGAAGTCCGCATTTGTGAGGGATGTCGCCGCGCCTTCTGCGTCCACGTAAGTGCCCGCCGAATTTGGATCACGACCGCCATCGTTGGTGCGCAGCTGAATAAGCATGAGGTCGCTGCCGTCGTCCAGCTGCAGGCTGATCCAATCCCAGCCGGCTTGATTGGCAGCCAATTGGTTCGTTGCCCACTCATGGTCAAACCAACTCAGCCCGGATACGGCAAATTCTTGATTTCCCATCCGCAGGGTGCCTTCGCTCCTGAGTCTCGTGAACGAATAGTAATGCGATGCTCTCCCCTCGCCCTCGGCCTTCTTGCTCACGCCGTTCTCTCCGTGAATCACCAAAGGCTTTTCAGGTTTCAGCGTAAGTTCGAGCGAAAGATCATCCTCCTTCGCCTGGATCCTGAAGGCGCCGTCAGCGTCAAGCTCGCACGACCAATCCTCGATCCAGGCGAGACGCTGCCGCTCGCCGAATCCGGCCTCGCCAAACGCGCCGCGCGAAAGCCGTTGGAAGAAATAAAACCGGCCACCCTCAATGTCGCTCACCGCAAAATGCGCGAACTTCACACTGCTCGTAACGAAATGTGAGAGGGGAATAATGTCGGCGTCCACTGGCATGACACCGTTTCGAAAGAACGTCAGTTGGTACCCGAACTCGCGACCGCCCGTTGTCGCAAGATTTCCGGTAAAGTACCACCATTCGATCTTGAACTCCGGATGATTTCCATGATCGCGAGGGAAGTCATATTTCCAACCCGGAAGGGCCAGCCGCCAAGCCGCCTGTGCGCTGGCCGCGAGCAAAGTCAAGAGCAGGAGCGAACGCATCAACTGCCCGCGACGACCGCACTCACGTTCTTGGTATTATTCAGCAATGCCCGGATGTTCCAGAAAATGACGCCTCCCCTAAGCCGCGAGCCAATCGATTTCTCCAACTGCAATTGCCGCGCAATCTCGCCGGAGGGCCATCCGTGCGAACTCAATCGATCCAGCGCAACGCCCGGCCAGATGGGCACGCCGCGCGGATTGGCCTGGGGACCGCGCCACCAGCGCAGCAAAGACGAGAAGCTTTGTGGTCCTCCGTCGCGCCAGTACAGCTGGGGCGCCAGGTAGTCGATCCATCCCTCACGCATCCATTTGACCGGGTCACCGTAGAGCTGCTCGTATTGATTGACGCCCGCCTGGATACCCACAGGAACGCCCGGCATATAGATGCCAAACGGACTAACGCCAAATTTCATGCCCGGCTTTTCGGAGTGCACCACCTGGCTGACGCGGCGGATGAGCGTATTGACATTGTCCCTGCGCCAGTCGGATCTCGAAAGCGTGCCGCCTCGCGCTCGATACGCGGCGTAAGTGGCATCGTCGGGGAACGGGTACACGCGGCCGCTGTCGGTCGGATAGGGATAAAAATAATCGTCGAAGTGAACGCCGGCGACATCGTATCGCTGCACGACATCCCGAACAACGTTGACGATGTTTTCCTGGATCGCGGGAGCGCCGGGGTCCATCCAAAGCACGCTCCCAATGCGGTAGGCATACTGGGGAAAGCGCCTGCTGATGTGATTGGCAGCTCGTGGCTGCGAGGCATTCGCAGCCCCGCGATACGGGTTGAACCACGCATGCACTTCGATGCCGCGTTTCTTCGCTTCGCCGATAAAGAAAGCGAGGGGATCATAGCCCGGCGCCACCCCCTGCGCGCCGGTCAGATAGCGGCTCCAAGGCTCGATACGGGAAGGATAGAGCGCGTCGCTCTCCGGCCGCACCTGCAGCATCAGTGCATTCAGCCGGCAGCGTTTCGCCGCATCCAGCAGACGAACGATCTGCGCCTTTTGCGCGTCGGCAGAGAGACCTTCGCTCGCCGGGAAATTAATATTGAAAACGGATGCTATCCACGCCCCACGAAAGTCATCGGCCAGTGCGGCCAGGGGCAGCAACAATGCGAGGAACAAACCAAACTTCATCAGTAAATAAATGTCTCTTCAGGGGGATCGCAGGGCGTCACACTTTTCGGCAAGGACAATAGGAACTCTCCGGCCGCTTTCGACTGGAAAAGCAGCCTTGCCGACAACTTTTATCCAGCTCATCTCGGCTACGGACTGCGCGTTTTTCGTCTGGACGGTGATTGCTACCGGACGCGCGTCTGCCGCGCAGCACATGACAAACATTCGCACGAAGGTTGAAACGGTCGCCTTTCGCATTGTCCGCGCGCTGGGGCATGAACTGTCCGATCAATTCGACAGCCTGGCCTTCGAAGTCGGCCCGCATGGTAGGTTCCTCAGCCGCGTAAATCAGGTCCACGGTCTGCGCCTTGATCTGGCCCGCTTCGTTTCTGGGCAAATAGCTCTCGCCGGATCCTCCGCACCCGCAGCGCCTTGCGAATCTGCAGACGGCAACGGAGGCTCAATGAAAGGCTTATACCCGGGAAGATCACTGATCTCCTCGATGTAGCCCCGGTTCTTTACGACCGCTTCCCCGAACTGATCCGGAGACACCGTCGCCGCAATCAGCAGGGGAACGACAAGGATAAACGTCTGAGAGAACGCTCCGGACCGGTTTTTGCTGGCCGTGCGATGTCGAGCAACCGGCCTCGCAGCAGGCATCTTCCCCCGCGGGGAGAAAGAGCAGACCGACTGCAAGGAGCAGCAAGACGATCCCGCTCATGCCGGTCAGGAAATGAAAGGTAGGGTGCAGGTACGAAGCCACACGACCGGAGACATAGAAGAGCGTCAGCATAACTCCCCAAACCGTGAGTATTCCTGCGGAGAGGTAACGCCGAACGGATGCTGTCATAACCCCAGAATTCTCAATCGCACGCAAATCAGTCCGATCAAGATAAAAAGACCCACGGCCAATCCGGCGACAAACCTCTTACGAAAGACCGCGCTGTAAATGAAGAGGAGTTTGAGGTCGAACATCGGTCCGAAAACTAGAAACGCCAGCTTCGCCACGCCCGGAAACGCTATAAAGGTCGCCGCGATAAACGCATCGGAGGTGCTGCACAGCGAGAGAATCGCTGCGAGGACCATCATTGAAGCCGTCGCGATCCAATCATTGAGCGCAAGGGGCATGATCAGTTCTTGATTTACGGCTGTGCTGAACAGCGCCGAAACCGCCACGCCCAGAACGAAAAAGACCATCACATCAAGGAAATCGACTACAGCCACTCGCAACGCGCCGCCAATGCGAATCGAGAAAGCGTGTGAGTGCCCCGCTCCGTGCGTGGTGGAACCCTGCGAAAGAATTCCGGCTCGCATGACAGCGTTCAGAGGCAGGTGATGCACAGCGAGAGCCACAATCACCGAAACAAGGTATCCGACGCCGACGCGCAGACTTGTGAACTCCGCGGCGTTCTGGCCGCGAAACGCCGCATAGGTGCTGAGAATTACGATGGGGTTCACGATCGGCGCGGCAAGCATGTAAGCGATTGCGTTTGACACCGGGAGACCCTTGCTGATCAGCCGCCGGATCACCGGAACCACGCCGCACTCGCACATCGGAAAAACCAAACCCATTGCCCCGCTCAGGCAAATGCCAAGAAACGCATTCCGCGGAAGCAGACGCACCATCACTCGCGAGGGGAGAAACTCGTCAATAATCCCCGAGAGAAGCGTCCCGATCAAAATGAACGGCACCCCCTCGAGCAGAACGCTTAGAAAAGCGTACGAGAAATCGCTGAAGCTAAAAGTGAACCAAGGATTTTCCAAAGTCGGCGCGCGAAGAGCTTACATGGCTGCAAGCCAAAATCCAATTCCGCCCGCCCGGAAGCCAAAGCTCGTAATGGTCACATCGGGCGCGACCGCGAGCTGGTCACCTCGGTGAAAAACGCTCGCACGACCCTGTCAACCTGCCTAGTCTGCCAATGTTCCTTTCCTCGAGTGTGCAAATGCTCCAGATCCTTTCCACATCAGTCGCGGGTGCGCTATCCGATCCCGGCGGCCGATGAAACGAAAAGCAAAAAAATAAATCTGAAAGGTTGTCGCGCGCAAAATGCTGAAGCCCGAGCTCGCCACCCTGGATATTCTTTTGGGGGTCGTAGCCTTTATAGGCCTTCTCGCTGCACGTCGATTCCTCCTTCCCCGTTCGCGGGCGAGCCGAGGCGAGGGAGACAATGCGTAATCGCTCTCCAAGATGCGAGTATGGCTGAGAGCACCGGTATCAGCGCACTCCGCGTCCCAAACGCGAGGCTCTTGGAGCCAAGATGCTTTCGTATCGCCCCGCTCTCTCGGATGCGGTCGATCAAAGCATTTTGAGCAGTATATCCCTCTTACAACGACCTTGCCGCTTCGACGACTTTCGCCGAAGTCATGCCGAGGGCTTCCATGACCTTGGCGCCAGGCGCACTCATTCCAAAGCGATCGATGGATACCGTCTTGCCGTCCAAGCCGACGAATCGAAACCAAGGGTCAGAAACACCTGCCTCGATCGAAACGCGTTTGCGCACCGCGGTGGGCAAAACGCTTTCCTTGTATGTGGCCTCCTGGCGCTCAAAACGCTCAAAGCAGGGCATCGAAACGACCCGAGCGCCGGCGCCGAGTTCTTGCGCGGCCTTCATCGCGTGCTGGAGCTCGCTTCCGCTCGCGAGCAAAATAATTTCGAGCGGAGCAGTCTCTTTTCGCGCGATATAGCCGCCCCTGAACACGCCCTCTCGACGCGATTCCACGGAAACATCGTTTAATGTAGGCAGGTTTTGCCGCGTGAGCGCGAGAAGGGTGGGACCTTCAGTCCTTTGAAAAGCCGCTGCGAACGCACCTGCCGTTTCCTCGGGGTCGGCTGGACGGATTACATCGAGATTAGGTATGGCTCGGAGCGCCGCCACGGTTTCGACAGGCTCGTGCGTAGGCCCATCTTCTCCGACACCAACCGAGTCATGTGTGAAAATGTAGACGACTGGCAATTTCGAGAGTGCGGCGAGGCGAATAGCGGGACGGCCGTAGTCGCTGAATATCAGAAACGTCGCGCCGCTGGCCCGGAAAACCGCGTCGTCACGCAATGCCGTTGAGAATGCCGCACATGGCATGCTCGCGGATGCCGAAGCGAAGGTTGCGGCCTTCGCGGTTCTTGGAATTGAAATCCCCGCCTTCGTTGATGTAGTTGAGCGTCGAACCATGCAGATCGGCGCTGCCTGAAATGAGTAGCGGCATGGCCTGCGCGATTGGCTGCAGGACGTCGCTGCCCGCCTTCCGAGTCGCAATGTTCGCTGCCGGGTCGAATTTCGGAATCACCGAAAGCAATTCAGGAATAGCGCCTGAGAGAGCCGCATCAAGCTCCGATGCCAGGTCCCCATTGGCATCCCTCCATGCCTTGTAGGCCAGTTCCCATTTCTCATAAGAGGCCTTGAGCTTTTCTTTGTGCTCCGCGAAATAGGAACGCGTCTCCGGAGACACGAAGAAGGTATCGTCGGGCAGGCCAATGGCTTTGCGCGAGGATTCGACGAATTTCACGCCGGCTTCGCCATGAGCCTTGCTGGTGCCGGAGACCTCGGGAATGCCTTTGCCAATGAGCGTCTTCGCCACAATGAACTGGGGCTTGCCAGTCGTCGCGGCCTTGGCCTTCTCGAAGACGTTCAGTATCTCGCGGAGATCATGCCCGTCAATCTTGTGGACGTCCCATCCGTAGGCCTCGTAACGAGCCGCAGTATCCTCACTCTGCGTCAGAGGCGCCATCGCATCCAGCGTCACATTATTCGAATCGTAGAAAAGGATGAGATTATCGAGGCCAAGATGCGCGGCGAGCGCCGAGGCCTCCTGGGATATGCCTTCCTGCAAACAGCCGTCGCCGGCGAGGCACACCACATGGTGATCGAAAATCTTGTGCTCAGGGGTATTGAAACGCGCCTCGCACATTTTCGACGAGATGGCATAACCTACCGCGTTGGATACGCCCTGCCCAAGGGGGCCGGTGGTCGATTCGACTCCGGGAGTTTCACGAAATTCCGGATGGCCCGGAGTTATGCTGTGAAGCTGGCGGAAATTCCTGATCTGATCCAATGGAACATCGTAACCACAGAGGTGCAGCCAGCCGTAAAGGAACATGCTGCCGTGGCCGGCGGAGAGGACAAAGCGGTCGCGGTTCAGCCAACGGGGGTTGTCGGGATAGTGGCTGAGCGCGTGGCCGTAAAGGACGGCCCCGATCTCGGTCGCCCCGAGCGGCAGCCCGAGGTGGCCGGATTTGGCCTTCGCCACGGCATCCATTGCGAGTCCGCGCGCGTCGCGAGCGGCCAATTCGAGGGCAGGAATGTCAAAACTCATTTGCAAAAGAAAACCGTGTGAAAAAAGCCTCTGGCGCGGCGATTGGCAAGATCAAGGAGCAAAGACTTTCATAAATCTCAACCGCCTGGCGGTGTCCGCCGTCGGCAAACAATTGGTCGCGCCGCAGCTCCACCGGCGAAGGCGTTCGTGACTCGAAGCGGCCAAAACCGCGGCGAAGGCTGAGATACAGTTCCCAGAGAATGAAACTGGGGCTTTTCGACGGCGCCGCAAATTCCGCAAGTTCGTTCCGGCTGGCACCGCTACGCCCCGCCGGAAGGCAGAGAGAAAACATACTCGTACGTTCCCCCGCGGCCCGCCTGCCGTTGCTCCCGGCGCACTGAGACTCCGAGAACCCGCTGGAACAGATCGCGTTCCATCCCCGCCGCTTCGGGAAAGGCTTCGAAAAGGGCCTGCATGGGGTGGTGCCGCTCGATGATATGTGGCGCAGGTTCGCTCTCAAAGTCCGCCATATGCCCCTCCCGATCCCGAAGACGGGCGAAGCTCTTCGCACGATCGGCAGCCGTCTCCCCTTGCACCTTCGCGACATAAGCCTTCGCCTTCTCCTGGAAATGCAGAAAAAGAATCTTCTCCGCGGCAGTCGCGCCGTAGAGCTTCCGCGCTTGCTGGAGCAATGAAATAGAGAGCACGTTGTCAGCCTGCGGAAACAAGTCCTGTGCCTTTGTGGTGAGGTGGTAAAGAAGTTCGGGTCTGCCCACTCCGCGGTGGCGGCGAAACGTGCCGAGGTAGCCGTCGCGCTCCAGCGTGAGGCAGTGCTGCTTGACGCCCATGTAGCTCATGCCAAGCCGCTGAGCCAGCTCTCTAACAGTCAGGCCCTGACTGCGCTTGAGCAGATTGACAACCGCAAGCCGCTGGCTGCGGCCAATTTGGGAAATGAGACGCTGCATGGTGGCCACTCAATAGTATTGGCGGCTCGATTCCCAATTGGCGAGGTTTTCTGCGAGAAAACCGTCCAATTTAAGCCGCCTAACCTGCAAATCCGCGCAGGCCAACTGAGAGCTGGCGGACACGGGACCTGCAGCTCGGCAAGCCGAGTCACCACCCTCAGCCTCTCAGGGCTTGAGAATGGCGAACGTTCTCTGACCTCCCCGATTGACCATCAACATGATTCCGCGCTTCAGATCCGATCCGGCCATGGCGGCATCGAAGTCCGCCTTGCCATTCACCGGCCTGCCCGCAACCTCGGTAATCACATCCCCGGCGGAGAGTCCTGCGGCGTCGGCGGCGCTTCCCGGAACGATCTCTTTTACCAGAACACCACTCCCTGCAGATCCTCCGGGAGGGGAATCTTCGAGGATCAGGCCGTTGTTTGATGCAGGGGGAAGAGACTTCGCGGGAGGCTCGGCCGGCGAACGCCGGTTCGAGGCACGCATAACCCTTTGAGGCTGCTCCCCGGTCGGCATGGAAACAAGAGACACCTTTCCATTTCGCCATACCTCGAGCTGAACGCGTTGCCCGACCTTCTTGCCGAGAATCTCGCGCTGCACATCGCGAGAGACCGATACGGGGACATCATCCACTTTCAAGATGATATCGCCCGCGCGCAAATCGCTGCCGGACGCCGGTGTGCCGGGTTCGATACCGTTGACAACCACTCCCTTTTGCACATCGGGGAAATACCGCTGAAGGGCCTCACTTTCCTCGATGCCCACGATTTCGATGCCAAGCCACGGCCTTGACACCCGTCCATTTGAAACCAGCTGACGGCTCACTTCCTTTGCAAGGTTGATCGGGATCGCGAAGCCCAGACCACGGTTCATGCGATAAATCAGCGTGTTTACGCCAATAACCCGTCCGTCAATGTCGCAAAGAGGTCCGCCGCTGTTGCCCGGATTGATCGAGGCATCGGTTTGTATGTATTCCTCGTAGCTCCGGCTGTTAGTGAGGTTTGTGCGGCCCTTGGCGCTCACCACACCCACCGTAAAGGTATAAGGCAACTCGAACGGAGCGCCTATGGCGAACGCAAACTGGCCAACCCTCGCGGCATCGCTATCTCCAAGCTCCACGACAGGAAGATCCTTCGCATCGATTTTGATCACCGCCAGATCCGACTTGTCATCCATCCCGATCAAGCTTGCGGGGTACTTACGCCCATCCTTCAGTCGAACCGAGATCCCTTCCTCGGACGCATCACCCACCACATGGTCATTGGTCAGGATGTAGCCATCCGAGGATATGATAAAACCTGACCCTTGATTGGTCTGGGACGGCAAATCATCCGGCCTGCGAAGGAAGAATTCAAGCCCCTCCGGCAGACCGTTCAAGGATACGTCTGAGGAGCGCTTCACCTCGATCACAACGACCGCCGGAGCGACTTTCTCATAGACCGATGCGAACGCATCGTTCAGTTGGCGCGCAAGTGTTCCGGACGGTGCGGCATTTTGCGCGAATGCCGAGCCCGCTAATCCCATTGCTAGAAACGCAACGAAAGGCCTTACTTTCATACTTGCAGAAGACTACGACACACCAGTTTATTTTCAACAAGCGGCCTGAAAGGAAAAAAGCGTTGCCAGTCCGAGAGTGGTGTGGTTTATGTGATTTTGAGGAGTAAATTGAGTAATCATGAGTCGAAAGAATGAGGGCGAAACCAAGAAAAAATCGGGCTCTAAATTGCGCGGGGGCCAGGTAACTTCCTCAGAAAGTGGCAAGAGCGCCTCGACTCCATCCCGCGCCTCGGCAAGCGCCGTAGACCTCGACAATCTTGGAGAACTGCCCAGAAGCTACGGCTCGGACACGATTTTTCTCATCGCGCAGGAACCGCACTGGCTCTTCACTTATTGGGATATCGACATCTCCCACCATCCCGGCGGACCGACTTTTCTCCGCGTCTACGAGGGCGAAGAGAAGATAGAAGCCGAGATCGAAGTCCCGTTTGAAACACGCAACTGGTATATTCCCGTCAAGTCGGCCGGTGCCAAATACACGGTCGAGATCGGATACAATCGCGGCACAGTCTGGAACGTTATCGCCCGGTCCTACACAATCGAAACGCCCAAGGACCACCTTTCCGAGTCTGACCAATTCGACTATGCCACCATTCCTCTTCATCTGAGCTTTGAGAAGCTGATGGATGGCATTCAGCATGCCATGCAATCCGGCGAAACGCTGATCACGGCTTTGTCGCGGCTCCAGAAGGAGGGCAAGCTTTTCGCATTCGGATCCGGCGCCGTCCCGGGTGTATCCATCGAACAGCGGATCATCCTGGAGGCGCTCCTGGGAAGCAATTTCGTCGAGGAGCTTGCCAGCGGGGGACTCAGCTCGGAGCAACTCGAAGAACGCGTCCGAAAGCATCTCGAGGAAAAGCTCAGCAGCCAGGCGCCGTTGAGTTCTCTTTCCGCGCAGCAATGGGGCGCAGCAGAAAGCAGTCTCTTTGGCGCCCTCGGAGCGCTTTCCAGCCAGGAAGTCTCCGGATGGGGTCCTGCCGAGCTCTCCAGCTGGGCGGCGGGGGTTTTGTCCAGTTGGGCGGCCGCTGGCGGAAGCTCCGCCGGATGGAGCGGCGAATCGTTGGGCAGCTGGGCAAAGGCTGCGGAATCGAGTTGGGGCAAATCGGAGTTGTCGAGCTGGTTCAAGGGAGCCGAAAGCAGCTGGGTTCACGCAGCGATTTCAAGTTGGCTCCAGGCGGCCCAAAGCAGCTGGGCCCAGGGAGCAGTGACGAGTTGGTTCAAGGGAGCCGAAAGCAGCTGGGCGCAAGCAGCCCTTTCTAGCTGGTTGCAAGGAGCCGAAAGCAGCTGGGCGCAAGCGGCGCTTTCGAGCTGGTTGCAAGGAGCCCAAAGCAGCTGGGCGCAAGGAGCGCTTTCGAGCTGGCTGCAGGCCGCTCAAAGCAGCTGGGCGCAGGGGGCGGTATCGAGCTGGCTGCAAGGGGCCCAAAGCAGCTGGGCGCAGGCAGCCGTTTCAAGCTGGAGTCAGGCTTCCGTTACAAGCTGGACGCAAGCCGCCGTCACGAGCTGGTCGAGCGCTTCGGAGTGGGTCAGCTCCTTTGTTCAGCCACGAAGCTTTTTCATGCACGTCAATGCTGAAGTAATCTTTTACGGAGGCACAGACCCGCTCGCCAAAGTCACCATCGACGGAAAGCCCGTCAAACTCAATCCAGACGGCTCCTTTCGCTACCATTTCATCTTTCCAGATGGCGTCTACGAGATACCAATCGTCGCCGTCTCTCCGGACGGCGTCGAAACCCGTTCCGCCGTCCTGCGCTTCCAACGCGCCACGCAAAAAACCGGAAAGGTGGACGATACCTCTCAGCCGCCACTGGTCCCCCCGATGGGTTCCGCTTCCTGAAAGAGAAAACCCGTCCGTCCCTCAGGCAATACCGCCCCGGCTCGCTAACCGGGCAATTCCTGCGCTATCTCGAAGGCGAGAAAAACGCGTCGACCCACACGCTTACAAGCTACAGGATCGCCCTTGAGGCCTTCCAAAGATTCCGGCCCGGACTTTCCTGGAAAGATGCAGCGGCTGGCGACTTTCGCGCCTACCTCCTCCACCTCATGAAGGCAGGACGCGCCCGCTCAAGCATCCGACTGACCTTTTCCGCACTCCGGAGCTTCTACCAGTATCTTTTGATACGCAACATACTTGATACCAATGTAATTAAGGGTATAGATATGCCGAAAAAGGAAAAACAACTTCCCCGGTTTCTGACGCGTGCTCAAACCGAAAGCTTGCTTGAGAAGCCCGGGAGGAGCCTGCGGCACAAACAGGCTCCAGCCTGGATGGCAAGCCGGGACGAAGCGATCTTCGAACTCTTTTATTCGAGCGGCCTGCGGCTTGCCGAATTGGTGAGGCTGGAAGTGAGAGACGTTGATCCTATCAGCGAGACGGTTCGTGTTTTCGGAAAGGGGGCCAAGGAGCGGATTTGTCCCGTCGGGAGACCTGCGCTCGAAGCGATCTCTCTTTATCGGCACAAGGCCCGAGTGCATGCCGGACCGCTCTTCATCAACAAGTCGCGCGGCAGGCTGTCGTCGCGCTCTGTGTGGCTCGCCATGAAGAAATATCTTCGGGAAGCCGGCCTGCCGGCGGACTTAAGCCCTCATAAACTTCGGCATAGCTTCGCGACGCACCTGCTCGACGCCGGCGCGGATCTTCGAAGCGTCCAAAGCTTGCTCGGTCATGCGAGCCTGTCCACAACGCAGATCTACACGCATGTCACTACGGAAAGGTTAAAGCGGGCGTATGCCCGCGCCCACCCGCGCGCGTAATTCAAACGACCCGTTCGGAAGGCAGCGGCGGCTGCCCAATCAGCCCTTCTTCAGCAGGGGCAAGCCCGTCTTCTCGTTCTCCGAGACCACGTAACCGCCAGGCAACGCATCAATAGCGCCAGGACCGGGCTGCCCGGCGAAATAGTAGAGGGTGACTTCCTGCCCGCCCTTGAGCTTCTGCAGGCGCGCATGGAGATAGTATGTTTTGCCGGACTTCTTGCTGACGACGCTAAAGGCCATGATAAATAGCGGGGTTGTTCTATTGCACGACGCCCGCCTGAGCGAGCGTCTTGAAGGCTCCATTTTTCGACAGGGTCTTGAAAGCGCGGGCTGTCGCCTTGACGGTGACAAATTTCTTGAGTTCGGGCACCCATATCCGCTTTCTCTTGAGATTCGGGAAATGCCACCGGGGCGTGGCTTTGGTCACGTGCATCCCGATTCCTCCCTTCTTCTTTGCCAGACCTCGGCGATGAATCTTGCCCCCGCGCTTGGGACGCGCTCCGGTTATATCACACTTTCTCGCCATGGGATTGGAAAAGCCTGCATAGTCGAACCTATCGATTTGGGCGTCAAGCGCGTTTTTCCAAGCTCGCAAGGTCGGCGTCGACCATGAGGCGGACGAGTTGCGGGAAGCGGACCTTCGGCTCCCAGCCGAGGATACGCTTGGCCTTTGAGGCATCGCCGACCAGGATGTCCACTTCCGCCGGGCGCTCGTAGCGGCCGTCGTGCTTTACGTGATCCCTCCAGTCGAGCTGAACGTGGGAGAAGGCGTGCTCGAGAAACTCCTGAACGGTGTGTGTCTCTCCCGTCGCGACAATATAGTCGTCTGGATTATCCTGCTGAAGCATTAGCCACATTGCTTCGACGTATTCGGGAGCATAACCCCAGTCGCGCTTGGCCTGGAGGTTTCCGAGGAAGATCTCCTTCTGCAAGCCAAGCCTTATTGCGGCAACGGCGCGGCTGATTTTCCGCGTTACGAACGTTTCACCCCGGCGCGGACTTTCATGGTTAAAAAGAATGCCGTTTGTGGCATGCATGCTGTAGCTCTCGCGATAGTTGACTGTCGCCCAGAAGGAAAAGACCTTGGCTACGCCGTAGGGACTTCGCGGCCAGAATGGCGTCGTCTCCCGCTGAGGCACCTCCTGCACCTTGCCAAACATTTCGCTGCTCGAGGCCTGATAAAATCGTGAATGCACTCCCGCCTCGCGCATTGCCTCAAGAATTCGGATCGTTCCAACGCCCGTCACATCGGCGGTATACTCGGGAATGTCGAAGCTTACCCGCACGTGACTTTGGGCGCCAAGGTGGTAAATCTCCTCCGGCTTGAGCTGATAGATCAACTTGACGAGATTCACCGAGTCCGCCAGGTCACCATAGTGAAGGAATAGCTTCACACCGTTCACGTGGGGATCCTGATACAAGTGGTCGATACGATCGGTGTTGAACGTGCTCGCACGACGGATGATTCCGTGAACTTCGTAACCCTTCGCCAGCAAGAGCTCGGCTAGATACGACCCATCCTGCCCCGTGATGCCCGTTATCAGTGCTCTTTTCATAGAATGAGGGCGGAATTCTGAATCTCGAGCAAACGGCGGATGCCAGCGCTACCCAGCTCCAACATGCCGCGAAGTTCATCGCCTGAAAACACCGCTTCCTCCCCAGATCCCTGAACCTCCACAAATTCCAGTTGATTTGTCATGACCAGATTCATGTCCACGGTAGCTGCCCGGTCTTCCTCGTAATTCAAATCCAGGAGCGTCTCGCCTTCGAGAAGACCAACGCTCACGGCAGCCACCCGCCTCTTTAGCGGGGAACGTTCCATTTTTCCACCGTCAATCAGCACGCGGCAGGCGAGCTCCACTGCCACGCAAGCGCCCGTAATCGCCGCCGTGCGCGTTCCGCCGTCCGCCTGAAGCACATCGCAGTCAACCCAAAGCGTTCGGGGTCCGAGCGCGACAAGATCGACTGCCGCGCGCAAGGAGCGACCGATCAGGCGTTGAATCTCGGTTCCCCGCGAGTCCGCGCGGCCCTTCGCGATCTCTCGTGGTTTTCTGGGCATCGTTGAATAAGGAAGCATGGAATATTCGGCCGTAATCCAACCGCCCCCCACACCCTGCTCCTTCATCCAACGCGGAACGCTCTCTTCAAGAGTGGCGGCACAAATTACCTGCGTTCGACCAAAGCGAATCAGGACCGAGCCCATCGCGTGGGGCGCCACACCGGCTTGAATAACAACATCGCGGAGGTCCGAAGCCTCCCTCCCATCAAAACGTTCCATGAAGCCCGGCAGCTTCATATCTTCCCTGCCTTGGCTGCAAGCATTTAAGAACACAAGAACATGCAGCATTGTCCCGATGTCCTCTCCCCATCCGGGCCCACCTCGTCGCGCTTCGCGCGCGGCAGTCGAACTGCGTTCGAACCTCGCCGGAGTGATGCTTTCTTTTGATAGGAAATGGTCGGGCCGGCGAGATTCGAACTCGCGGCCTCCTCGTCCCGAACGAGGCGCTCTACCAAGCTGAGCCACGGCCCGACTATACCAGTAAGCGCTCCTTGCGGAACCGCTCATGCGCAACACACTATGCTCCGAACGGAATAGGGAGCAAGCAGTTTAAAAGTCCCTCAAAGTCGCTGCTCCTCGAGGTCATAAACGTCGAAGAAAACGTAAACAACACGGTTTCGCGGAGTGAACTTGGGGATGTAATCCTCCATGTATTCCTGGATTTTCGCAGGCAGCTCGCTCAAGCGCAATTCGCGTTGCTTGTTGTTCCAGGCAATTACTTCAGCGCGAGGGCGCTTTTTCGCTCTCTTGCCAATCCACGTCGCGATAGCTTCGTCGGTCGCTCCAGTGGCAACAAACGCCCTGAAGGCATCGTATTCAATTCCGGCAAATTCCAGCCAGAATTGATCGACCGGACAATTGGTGTGGAACTCTTCCTTGCCATTTGACGAGCGTCGGCTCGGCATTTGTCCACAGCGTGGGCGGCGAATTTACGTAGCCCCCAAGCGTCTCCCGAGGACTGCGCGGGAATTGCTTGCCGCCTTGCTGGAGAAAATGCTAAATTTCCAGAGGAGAGGCTGTTCTTTCATTCAAGGCAGTCGGGCGCACCGGATTCTAGCTCGTTCAGAACGAAAATTTCACAAAAGGCAACTATGAAACTGACCAGCCCGGATTTCAACGACGGCGGCACCATCCCAGGACGTTGCACCTGCGACGGACAGGACATGAGTCCCACCTTGGAGATTGCGGACGCGCCCCAGTCGGCCAAGAGTCTCGTGTTGATCGTGGACGATCCCGATGCGCCATCGGGTTGTTTCACACACTGGGTTGTCTGGGGTCTGGCACCCGAGCTTACAGAGATCGCTGCGGGCAAGCTGCCACCCGCAGCGGTCCAGGGAGTAACCGATTTCGGAGCGAACAAATATGGTGGTCCGTGTCCGCCATCGGGCGTGCACCGTTACTACTTCAAACTGTACGCGCTTGATATGGATCTGGCGCTGCCTTCGAGGACCCGACGCCAGGCACTCGATGCCGCAATCAAAGGGCACATCGTCAGCGAAGCGACGCTCATGGGAAGATACGGCAGAAGAGGCGGCAAGCTCTGAGACCAGGCATCACCTCTCTCACACGGGCCGCCGCGAAAGAAAAAAACTCGATGCGCCCAAGAGTGTGCAGAAGTCAGAGGAATCGATGCATTACAAATGCGTCGACTAAACCCTGTGTTTTATGACGGAAGACCTTCGGAAGCGTCCCCACAACCTCAAACCCATGCTTCCTCCAGACGGAGATCGCCGCCGAGTTGGTACTGACTACCATGTTGAATTGAATAGCCGAAAAACCAAGCCGCCGGGCTTCCTCTATGGAATGCTGACACATCAGTGAGCCGAGTCCTTTTCCGCGAGCCTTTGGAGAAACCATGTAGCTCGCGTTCGCGACGTGAGAGCCTCGCCCCGGCTGATTTTTCCTCAGCAAATAGGTGCCAAGAACATGTCCGTTGTCCACGGCGACGAACACATGATGATCAGGGTTCAACCAATACCGCAAAGCGTCCTCCCGGGAAATGTCCGGGTCGAAGACGTAGGTGTCACCGGCTTGAACGACCTTTCGAAAGATTTCCCAGATCTCATCGGAGTGAGCGCTCGTCGCGGAAATAATTGTCATTAATCGCCTGCGGTTTGGTTTGGAAAGGGACTTCGCCGGCTAATAGAAATCCGGAGTGTCAGGCGCGCTCGCATCGGCTGCAAGCTTCACGACTCTCCATCGATCTCCATTCGGGTCCTGGATTGATTGATCTCGGGCGGACCGAGCTTTCCGATCGTGTAACCATGCGGGTAAGTACGATTTGGCCTGTCGGTAAAGAAGTTTGGTGTCTTGCGAGCCGGAAGGATTCGCACGGCCAGACCGCGCAAGACAAGGATTCCACTGACCAGTCTCCTCATGAAGCCGGACGGAGGTGGAAACCCGAATGACGCCAGCATCGCATCGTCGAGAATCGCATAAATACCCGATCGCACGAGCGGTGCGAAGATGCGAGGCAGCCAGGATGCGAAGAGATCGCGCGTGGCCGATCCGATGCGCCGATTCGTCTCGGCGAAGCGAAAATTCCTACGTTCATAGTCGGCCGAAAATCTTCGAAACTTTTCGTAGGTATCCGGTATCTCTTTTATCCCCATGCGCTTACCTACCTCGCGCCAAAAATAGTAACTCGCGACCTTCTCATTGCTGCTTAGTGCGCGCCAGCCAAAGCGATCGATCCAGCGAATTGGCTCGTAGATAAACGTGGAGAGAACATAGAGGAAATCATCATTGGAAATATCGAAGCGACCATGCGCTCGGTTCATTCTACCAATGGCTTCGCGTCCCCGCTGACTGTCGTAGCCCCATTTGGAAAGCTCCGCGACGATGAGCGCGGTGTCGTCGTAGCGCTTCTGCGTGCGCTTGTAGAACTCCCCTGTCCTGTCGAGCAGGGCCGAGATGCTCGGGACACAGTAAGTCCGATAAAGAGCCACCTCGAGCGCGCGCGTTATGTCCCAGGGAAATTCGTATCCGCACATGAGGTGGTAGATCTCGACGTGATCTGCCCTCGCGTCGAGTTCCTCGATTTTGCGGAGCCTGTCGTAACGACCCATACGGGGGCGATAGCCCACGGTTTCGATCGATGCAAGGGGATCGCACTCTGCGGCGGCTCAAAACAACGCCGTGGGGTCGTCAAAGCCAATCGCTCACCAGCTCCGCTGCTCGTGGAAAATTCGACTTGGCAGGCCGGAAAGAACTGAACGACATTGCCATACGACGCGGTCACCGGAAGCAAAATGGAATTCAAAACCAAGACCTTCACCAATGGATACAAGGTCTCATTTCGGAATGACACTGAGCTGCAGGTCATCTACGACGATATCTTTGCAAAGAATACCTATTTCTTCCGAAGCGAGAGCCCCGAGCCTTACATTATTGATTGCGGCGGACATATTGGGCTGGCGGTCCTTTATTTCAAAGGTCTCTACCCACGCTCCAAGATCGTAACGTTTGAACCGAATCCCGAGACGTTCTCTCTTTTGGAGAGAAACATCGCCCAAAACAACCTGCGCGATGTCAAGGCTTTCAATATGGCGTTGTCTCGCCAGGACAGCAAGAATGCGATCCTTTATGTGGGAGAGAATTTTCTCCAGGCTTGGGATTCCACCGACACCATGGAGCCAAATTTGTGGCCCAACATGAATCAGTATCGCGGTATCGCCATTCGGTCCGGGCGGTTATCCTCATACATAAACGGAAAAGTTGAGTTTATCAAAATCGATATCGAGGGCGCCGAGTACGAGGTTCTCGAGGAGTGCAAGGCCAGGATGGGTTCGGTTGGCGCGATTACCCTGGAATATCATCAGAACGAGCGCAATCTCGCTTTGCGCAAGCTGGACAGGACGATTGACCTCTTGACGGCAGAAGGCTTTCGACACGAGCTGTACTATGAAGCTCGTCCGATCAGCTTTGACTCCCTTCCCAGGGATCCGGTCTACCAGCTTATTATCAAGGCAACTAAGTGAAGAGTTCTAAGCCCCGAGCAGCCTTAGATACAGATCTACATAGTTTTTAGCCATTGTCTTTGCGTCGAAGAGGAGAGCGGCTCTAGCTCGGCACGCTTGTCGCTCGATCTTGTAAACATCCTTTATCCGAGCGGCCATTTCCTCTATCGAAGAGACCAAAAAACCGGACACGCCATCTTCGACGATCTCTCCCATCGAAGCGCGATTCCAGGCGATCACTGGCGTCCCGGATGCCAGGGTTTCGAGAGCAACTGTCGGCAGCGGATCGTCCCACTGAATCGGCATCAAGACCGCCTTGGCTTGGGCGAGAAAGCTTCGCTTTTCTTCGAAGTCTAAGGGCCCAATATACTTTACCTGACCTCCAGTGATGTGGGGTCGTATGCTTTGCAGAAAGTACCTCTCCATGTTCATCCGTCGTGCCGGCTATTAGGATGGTTTCTCCCGCGAGCAAACTTGCCTGGATGGCCTCCATGGTGCCTTTGGTTTCATTAATGGCGCCTAGGAACGCAAGATACTGCCCGGAGGAGAAGTTTGGATTCGGCCAGGAATCGAGCGGGATCCCATTGTAGATCATCTCCGCTTTTTCCCCGAAGCCAGCGCGCTGAAACTGGCTTACACAGACCGTGTTCATGCTCTGAACAAGCCGCTGCCAGATCGCCTTAAAGTAGATGCTGTACTGATCGTGCGGGTAGTTCCAATGCAACTCGTCGAATTCCGCGGGATGATGAACCGTTGAAACTATGGGTACAGGAAGAAGGTGGGCGAATAGCGTCGAATAAAAGCGAGTATGATCGTGGATAATATCAAAATTGCGCCAATCGGCAAATGCGGCCGCGACAGGAAGAACTTTTCCCAGAATTGTTTCGGCAGCCGTGTCGAGGTCCGTAAGTGCAACCAGCCTGCCATTGGTCGAGGACGACATCGGCGCGTACAGCGTGACGTCATGGCCCAAGTCGACGAGTTCTTGAGTAAGGTAGTAAACGATCTGGGAAAGTCCATTCTTGCTCGACTCCGTAACGGGCTCAACAAGAGTGGAAATTTGGGCGATCCTGAGCCTCTTCATTCAAGCTTGAGCAAACCAGACCAGGCTGAGTTGGCAAAGAACAAGAGCAGGGATCGCACCCGAAACAAACCAGCGGCTGACCGTGTTGGCTTGTGCTCGTGGTTGAATAGGACGGTCTCCCCCAGAATGTGAGGGCGCCGCAACTTCGCGGTCCCCCTTCGCCGCATCGAGCCCGAAGAGTCAGGCGGCCTTGGCGGCGGGGGTCGTTACGCCGGCCATCAGGCGCAGAACGGATTCCTGATTGGCCTTTTCGCGTGAGAGCTCCCCGGCTATTGAGCCGTCGCGCATCACAAGGATTCGCGTTGAGAGGTTGATGACCTCCGGAAGCTCTGAGGAGATCAGCATAACGGCGAGGCCTTTGCTTGCCAAATCGTCAATCAGGCCGTGAATAGCTGCCTTTGCGCCAACGTCCACACCGCGCGTCGGTTCATCCACGATGAGGAGCTTAGCGCCGCGGGCGAGCCATTTGGCCAGGACAACCTTCTGCTGGTTGCCGCCGCTCAGCGAACTTGGAGGCGCCTCCATCGAGGAGGCCTTCACCCGCAGCTTGGCGAAGTAGTCGGTGGAGACCTCCTGCTCACGTTTGCGCTTGAGCATGCCGATCGCGCCGCGCAACCGGTCCAGAATGGCGAGGCTCACGTTCGCTCGGATGGGCAGCTCGAGGACCAGTCCTTGTCTCTTCCGATCCTCCGGAACCAGACCGACCCCTGCCGCCATTGAGGCCGTCGTCGAACCCAAAGCCAGCGGCTTTCCATTGATCTCCACCTTGCCGGTCGCGCTCGAATCGAGCCCGAAGATCGCCTTGGCCACCTCGCTGCGACCAGAGCCTACCAGGCCGGCGAATCCGACAATCTCTCCCGCACGCACTTCAAAGTTAATGTCCCGAAATCGGCCCGGAGAGGTCAGATTGCTCACGCGCAGAACAACGTCTCCGCTTTTCCCGGATACATGTTGCGGAAAATATTCCGCCACGCTGCGTCCGATCATCATCTTCACGATAGCGTCCGGGGTGGCCTCCGCGCGGGGCAGCGTGCCCACATACTGGCCATCGCGCAAGACGCTGATCTTGTCGCAAAGACGAAACAATTCAGGCATCCGGTGGGAGACGTAAATCATGGTCATCCCGCCTTCCTTCAGGCTCTCAATAAGCTTGAAGAGATTCTGCGCATCGGGTTCCGCCAGGGAACTGGTCGGTTCATCAAACACGACGATCTGAGGGCCGATCCCTACTGCAGCGGCGATCTGAACAAGCTGCTCCTGCGCCGTGGAGAGTTCGTTCATGGGTTTCTCTACGTCGATGTTGGTGATCCCGATCTTGCTCAGCAGCTGCAGGGCCCGGCGCTCCATTTCCGCCCTGTCCACGATCACCCCCAGCTTGCGCGGATAGTGACCCATGCTCAAGTTCTCGGCCACCGAGAGATCCTTGCAGAACGCAAGTTCCTGGTGAACCATGGAGACGCCCGCGTTCATCGCATCGCGCGGAGAGTTGAAGCTGTGCGGCTTCCCGTCGATGTACATCTCCCCGCTGTCCGGCTTGTGTATGCCCGCCAGAACTTTTCCAAGGGTGGATTTGCCGGCGCCGTTCTCGCCCATTAGCCCGTGACACTCGCCACGGGCTATATCGACGCTTACATCCTTCAGCGCAACAACGCCGCCAAAGGTCTTCGTAATTTCCTTAAACTGGATGAACTTCTCTGACATACGAGGGCTCCTGGCTTGCCTCGGTCCGGCAGCCTACTTCTTGAGCCACTTTTTCCAGTTCTCGCCGTAGGAATCGACGTTCTCCTTGGTCACCAGGGTGAGCGGATCGATCACCTTGACGTCCGGAGGGCTCTGATTTTTGACGATCTTGTTGAGCAGGATCTCGATTGACTTGGTTCCCCAGCCGTAACAATCCTGCGCCAGCAGTGCTTCCACATAGCCGTCCTTCACATAGCCGAGCTGCGCGGGCAGGGCATCGACCGCGACAACCTTGATAGAGCCCTTCGGCCATTTCAGCGCATCTGCGGTAAACAACGGCCAGCCGCCAATCATTGCCCAGCCTTGAATCCCGGGATTGGCATTCTGTGCGTTCTGAACCGCTTCGGCCGCCTTCTCAGGGGTCTCCACATGGTAAAAAACCCCCGGATTATTGAGCTTCATGTTGGGATACTTCTTGAGCGCCTCCTTGGCGCCCGCGACGCGGTTCTGAAGATTCGGCGCGCTCTGGTTGCCCGCAAGGATCGCAACCGTCCCCTTTTCGCCCATGGACTTGGCAAGGATGTCCATCGTTTTCTCGCCGCAAACCTTGTCATCGGTGCCATAGTAGGCAAAGCGCTTGCTATTGGGCGCATCCGAGTCAAAACACATCACGTTGACCCCTCTGGAGACCGCCTTATCAATCGAGGGCGTGACCGTGTTTGCTTCCGAGCAGGAAACGGCGATGCCCTGGGCGCCTCGCCGCGCCAGCGCCTCGACAGCCTCGGCTTGCTTGGTGGCATCTTCGTCATTGGGCGTGCGGATCTCGAGTTCCACATCGACGCCGTACTTCGGGCCCAATTCCTTGGCGGCATCGGCGGCTCCCGCTTGGGCGGCTTGGAATACGTCGTTACTCAGGCTCTTGGCGACGAAACCAATGAGCACCTTCTTCTTTGCTTCTTCCGCTCTGGCTGCCGGCAGGGGAATTGCAAAATAGGCGACCGTGGCCGCGGCCACTGTTGAGGTAATCAGGTTAGTTATTTTCATGGGGGTTGTAATTATGGGATTTGTTTGTGAGTGAAGGGTTAAAACGTTCCTACTTGCGCCGGGCGTGCATGTAGATGCTCAAGCGATCCAGAGAAACTGCCACGATGATAGCCAGGCCGATGATAATCAGGCGGTATTCTTGCTCGAGGCGCAGAATGATGATGCCGTTTTCGATGAGCGCGATGACCAGCGTGCCCAAAAGCGCCCCGATCGCGGATCCGCGTCCGCCGGTGAGACTTGCCCCGCCGACAACCGCGGCGGCAATCACGGTGAGTTCGTAACCGGTGCCCGTGCTTGTCGACGCGGTGCCAAACCGGCCCAGGGATACCATTCCACCTACTCCGGCGGCTAACCCTGCCAACGCGTAGGTGCGCAGTTTGATCCAGCCCACTCTCAACCCGCTGAAACGGGCGGCTTCCTCATTGCCGCCGATCACGTAGGTTTCGCGGCCCGCGACCATCTTGCTCAGATAAAACCACCCGAGCGCCACGCAAATGAGCATGATGATCAGCGGCATGGGCTGCAGGCCAAACATCTCGATCCGCATGAATTCCGTGGTGAATGCCGGGGGGAGCTGCTTGCCCGCGGCCGGTAAGGTCTTCTGCTCAGGCAGAACATTGGCAAGACCTCGAAAGATGCTCATGGTGCCCAGCGTGACGATAAAGGGATGCAAATTGAGCGTGACGATCAACCCCCCATTGATCAACCCGCAGAGCAGACCGATCCCCAACGGCACCAGAAGGGCAATCGGAAGCACTACCATTGCCGAGGAATCGGGCGGCAAATTCTGCAAGACCGCTGCGCCGCCAAGAGCAGAAAGCGCCATCATCGAGCCCACCGAGATGTCGATTCCCCCTGTGATGATGACGATGGTTACTCCCACCGCCATGATCGCATAATAGGACATCGGCGTCGCAATGCCGTCGATCAGGTTGTCAAAATTCAGAAAGGTGTTCGGCCTTCCTTCACCCGCGTCCCTCCAGCCATAGATCGCCAGAATGGATCCCAGCAGCAGCACCACCACAACGAGGCCGAGTTCCTGCGCGATCGAGCGGCGGGGTTTTGCCGTAGATGTTGCGGGCGGAGCGGATGCGGCTGCGGCAGAAGACATATCAGGGAGGCGTGCGATGTTGCGGGTTGTTCAACAAGTAGGCTAACGAATGAAACACTCTTATTCGAATTGTTACCGATTTCGAAACGGAGGCAAGCGAAATCAACGATCGGCGCCGCGCCGAGCCGTCTAAGACTATTTGCTTGGGCGGACGACGCGCTTCTTCGCCTTCGTTTTCACTAGATTCAGGCCAACCTTAGATAAGGCACGCCTCGACGCAGGAATGGATAGATAGTCGGACGGTGAACGGGACGAAGGGTCCTCTGCATCGGCCGGACGGTGAGACAGAGTCGCCCCACACAAAGTCGAACCGGCATCCACCACATCAACGCGAATCTTGCAGGACAACTGCGAATCACTGATTATGGTACGATTCAACCGCTATGGTCACTCAGTCTCGATTCGGTTTGTCTTGCGCCCTCGCGCTGCCGCTCACGAACCAGCTGGAGATCGACGACGCCCGGTTGACGGCGCATGTCCGGCGATGCCTCGAAACAGGCTGTTCGAGTGTGACGGTGTTCGGAACTACTGGCGAAGGCGCCTCAGTCAGCCTCGCCGAGCGGCACAGGGTCCTCGATGCGCTTTCGGCTGCCGGGGTGAGTTTGAGCCAGCATGTGCTCGGTGGCGTGGCCGCCGCATCGGTCGGCGACGCTGCGCAGCAGGCTCAAGCACTCGTTGATCGCGATTGTCGCGGTGTGCTGCTCGCGCCGCCCTTTTACTTCAAGGGCGTAACCGAAGACGGCCTTTATAAATGGTTTTCACAAGTGTTTGCAGCGACAGGAGATCGATTACACGACGTCATCCTCTACAATATCCCCTCCGTGACGCAGGTGCCCCTGCCGGTCAGCCTGATCAGACGGTTGAAAGCGGACTTTCCCAAAGTGGTCGCCGGCGTTAAAGACTCCGGCAGCGACTGGGCCTACACCGAAAATCTCCTTAGCGCAGGCGACGACCTTATCGTTTTGATCGGTAACGAGCGCCACCTTGCCGCCGGCATTCGACAGGGAGCCCATGGCGCGATTTGCGGGCTCGCCAACCTATGCCCTGAAATTCTGTCGGATCAGATAAAGGGGGAAATCGAGGATTTTCGGATCGCCGAACTTTCGACAGAATTCGCGAGGTTTCCATTTGTCGCCGCAGTGAAAGCCGTTCTGGCGCACCGCCTCAAAGATCCCGGTTGGTCGAAAGTCCGACCGCCTCTCGAGGAGCTATCGGAGGCTGATGCCGCGGAATTGCTGAGAACATACGACCGGATCGCTTCCCGGTAGTCCCGCCGACCCGACAAGACCCCGACGCTTCGAGATATCACGCACGCATGCGACTCTTCCCTGGAAAGGGTTGTATGTCCGGAACGGTGCTTGTCTATCTGCGGAATTCGATGATCGCCCTGGCGATTTGGCGCGCCAGGCGGTCGCGATACGCGCTGCTCGACGCGCGCCTTGCATCCCGTGGATTGGTGAGAAATCCGCATTCGATCAGAACCGCCGGCATCCGCGATTTTCTAAGCACGTAATACCTTGCTCTCTTTATTCCGCGATTTTCCCCGGACGTTGTCCGCATCGCATTTCGCTGGATCAGGCGTGCCAATCTCTTCGCCTTCGCCGAACCGTAAAATGTCTCGATTCCGCTCGCGCCCACGCGCCGGGCGGAATTGAAGTGGATGCTCACGAAGATCGCGCGTCTTTGGGCGTTGGCGATGCTTACCCGGCGATCCAGAGAGACGAATTTGTCCGAGGACCTCGTCATGACGGTGCGGAGACCAGCTCCCGCCAGATTCGCCCGGAGTCGGCGGGCGACGTCCAGGGCCACGCCTTTTTCGGGAATAATATTTGATGGAATTCCCCCGCGGTCATGCCCGCCATGTCCGGCGTCGATCACGACCGTCGAAAACGAGGCGCCGAGGACCCACGGCGAAGTCAAGGCGCACGCCGCGATGACCAGGAGAAAAAAGTTGCGTGATAATAGCATGCCCTGAAGCCAAACTCGTGGCTCTTTTTAGTCGGCGTCGCGAAGCCCCCGCCCGCGCACTTCAAGCCTCTCCTCCGGGACGCGGCCGCGATTTCGAATTTTGCATGTAGCCATGACGCAGGGATGCTATGCATGATACGCCGCTCGCGCGACCCAGAAATCAGATTTTCGCGGGTGGACTGAGGGTCGCTTGCTTTATGCGAAGCCGCCTTCGCTTCTTATTGACTTTCGCAACGCGAGGTCGGCGATATTGATCTTCGCATGACGAGCGCGTGCCTGCACACGATCACGAAGCTGGAAACTTGCGCGCTGCAACGCCCGGCACCATGAACGCTTCGGAATGGGAGATCGTTAAGTTCACCTTTTGGATAGCCGCGCTGGCGACGCTTGTGATCCTTCCTCCCGCGGTGGCCCTCGCATGGCTCCTCGCTCGCAGATCCTGGCCGGGCAAGGCAATCGCCGAAACGTTGGTTGCTTTGCCGCTGGTGATGCCACCCGTCGCGACAGGGCTGATTCTATTGAAACTTCTGGGTCGCAAGGGACCAGTAGGCCGCTTTCTTCATGATAATTCGACCTCGACGTCGTGTTTACCTGGAGGGCCGTGATGGCTGCCATGGCAGTCATGTCCTTTCCGTTGCTGGTGCGAGGAGCCCGCATCGCTTTCGAAGCTGTTAGCCCACGACTCGAACAGGTGGCTGCCACCCTGGGCGCCTCACCGATTCGCATCTTCGTAACCATCACATTGCCACTGGCAATCCGAGGGATAATTGCCGGCAGTGTGCTCGCTTTCGCCCGGGCGCTGGGAGAATTTGGCGCAACGATCCTTGTCGCGGGAAATATTCCAGGCAGGACGACGACACTCTCAGTTTCCATGTACATGACATCCAACTCGGTCACGATGACGATGCCTTCCGTCTGCTTGCCGTCTCTATCATTCTGGCTTTCGCCGCAGTCTGGATAAGCGAATGGCTTTTCAAACGCAGCGTGCCAACGGCCTAAGCCTCATATGGGAGAAGTTTACTCAGGCTCAAATCAGACGCGGGGCGAATCCATGCGAGCCTCTGCTGCCGACGCCGGCTTCCCACAAATTACGGATCGCCTCCAGAGATGAGTCGGAATCGCTTTCCGGAAAATACTCGAATCCGACGCAACCCGTATAACCCCGATCTCGGATGAGGCGCAGCATCGCCGCCCAATCTACCGAGCCGGTTCCGGGCTCATGGCGTCCAGGAACATCTGCGATATGGAAATGACCGATCTCTGAAAGATGATCCGTTACGATCTTCTTGAGATCGGCACCCATGACGGCGAAATGATACAGGTCGCAGAGTATTCTAAGCCGCGGGCTTCCTACTTCGCGAACGATCGCTGACGCGACGTCCATATCAGCAAGATAGTATCCGGCATGGTCCACTAAGGTATTCAGCGGCTCCAGAACCAAAGTTATATCTTCGGGTACGATCGAAATAATCTGCTTGAGAGCGGCGACCGTGCTCCTGAACTTGATCTCGTCGGGAATTTCTTCGAAGCGGTCCGCAACGCTCCCGTCCGGATTCAACGCGTTGGTGAGAAGCATGAGCGTCTGACAACCCAGTGTGCGCGCGGTGGGCACAGCATCCGACACGTCGGCGAAGAGAACGGGATGCGTTTTCTCGGCGATGGGACTTCCTGTGCGATGGCCGCTGAAATTGACGACTTGAACGTCATGTTTACGGCACGCTGCCTGGATGGCGGGAATGTTTTTGTCTCGCCAACTCCAAAATTCGACATGTCGAAACCCAGCGGCGGCGATGCGCGGAATCTTCTCTTCTGTCAGGAGCTCGGGATGCAAGGGCTCAAGACAAATGGCGGGTGTCATAAGCTTTCGGCTGCTTGCAAGGGCAGACTTTCTGCTTCGCAAAAATCAGCGCTTCTTGGCGCGCAATCCGTCAAAATAGACGATAACGATAATCAGGACACCGGTGATGATGCGCTGCCAGAACGAATTCACGTTCAGCAGGTTGGCGCCGTTGTTGATCGTCGTCAGGATGAAGGAGCCGAGCAGCGGACCGTGCACCGAGCCGACGGCGCCGAACAGGCTGGTGCCGCCGATGACCGACGAGGCGATCGCCTGCAATTCCCAGCCTTCCGCCTGGGTCGCGTTGCCGATTCCGATGCGCGAGGCGAGCAGGATGCCGACGAAGGAGGCGCAGACCGCCGAGAGGATATAGGCGATGTAGATCATCCGGGTCGTGTTGACGCCCGAAAGCCGCGCCGCCTCCGTATTGGAGCCAATCGCGAAGAGGTAGCGGCCCCACCGGCTGTGATGCAGGAAAATGTAGGCGGGAACGGCGACCACGATCACCATCCAGAACAGATTGGGCACGCCGAGAAAGTCGCCGCGTGAGAAGCCGGTGAAGGCGTCGTTGGTGATCGAAATGGTGGCGCCATTGGTGATCAGCAGACCGATGCCGCGCAGCGCCGTCAGTGTAGCCAGCGTCATGATGAACGGCGGCAGGCCGAGTTTGGTGATTCCGAAGGCGTGAAAAGTGCCGATGGCGAAGCCGAAGCGCGAGCGTGATGATGATCGAGGCCCAAATCGGGAAGCCGTGTGTCAGCAACCAGGCAACGATGACGCTCGCGAAGCCGACGACAGCGCCGACCGACAGATCGATGCCTGCCGTGATGATGACGAAGGTCTCGCCGATCGCCAGGATCGCGATCATCGAGCCCTGGCGGAGCAGGTTGGTGATGTTGTTGTAGGTCCAGAAGCTGGTCGTGCTGAACGACAGCACCACCCACAGCAGCGCGAGCAGGGCCAGCAGGGTCAGGCTGAGAAGCGTGCCCATGCGCGCCTGTTTTCGTGTCGCGGCTAGCCGTGCCTCATCTGACGCTTCGCTACTCGTTTTGGTTTCAACGCTCATCTTTATTGTCCTCCAAAGTGCTGGTTCTCATTTGCTCTCGCCGCGCGTCAGACGCCGATCGCTTGCGTCAAGATGGTCTCGTGCGCCGTTTTCTCGCTCACATGGGCGCTGTCTAGCTCGCCACAAGCCGCCCGCGGCGAAACACGTGCAGCGTGTCGGAGAGATCGTAGACCTCCGGCAGATAGGACGAGATCAGGATGATGCCCGCCCCGGCCTTCAGCAGTCTGGCGAACAGCCGGTAGATTTCGACCTTGGTGCCGACGTCGACGCCGACCGTCGGCTCGTCGAAGATGAACAGATCGGCGCCGTGGTTGAGCCATTTGCCGATGACGATCTTCTGCTGGTTGCCGCCCGACAGGCTCGACGCGGGAGCCTCGCGCGACGCCGTCTTGATCTGCGACATCCCGGATCTGCTTATCGGCGGCGGCTTTCTCGGCGCAGGGATTGATGACATGCCTTTCGTCAGGCGCTTGTAGATCGGCAGGTTGAGATTGAGCCCGACCCCGAGATTCAGGCAGAGGCCCTGATCGCGACGGCTTTCGGGCACCAGCGCGATGCCGAGGGAGATCGCGTCCTTCTCCTTGCGAATATCGACCGGCTTGCCCTTCCAGAAAATCTGGCCGCCGGTCCTGGGGAAGCGGCCGAACACGCTCTGCACGAACTCGCTGCGTCCGGCGCCGATCAGGCCATAGAGGCCCACGATCTCGCCGCTCGCACCCGGACACAACGTCCTCGAAGCCCTTGCCGGTGAGCTTTTCCGTGCGAAGGATCTCGTCGCCGAAGGGCACTTCTCCTTGTAATAGATCTGCTCGATCGAGCGGTTGATCATGCCGGCGATCAGCTCCTGCTCGTTGGTCTCGGCGATGCGCTGCGTGGAGACCAACTGTCCGTCGCGCAGGATCGAGACGCGATCGGCGAGCTCGAACACTTCTTCCAGCCGGTGCGAGATATAGACGATGGTGACGCCCTTGGCCTTCAGACGGCGGATCAGCGCGAAGAGCTGTGCCGCCTCCTGGCGCGTCAGATAGGCGGTCGGCTCGTCGAAGATCAGGAACTGTGTGCCGCGCATCGAGGCGCGGGCGGTCGCGACCAGTTGCTGCTGGCCGATGGTCAGGGAGGAGAGCAACGCGGCGGCCGGCAGCTTGAAGCCGATGTCGTCGAGGATCTTCTGCGCCTCGCGCACCATGTCGCGCTGCTGCAGCAGGCCGTAGCGCACTTTCTCGTCGCCGAGGAACAGATTGGCGGCGACCGTGAGATGCGGGCAAAGCACCACTTCCTGGTGCACGGCGTTGATGCCGTGAGTCGATCGCCTCGTGCGGCGTCGCGAGTCGCGACCGGCTTGCCTTCCCAGAAGACTTCGCCGCCGAGCGCACATGCACGCCGGTCAGCAGCTTGATGAGCGTCGATTTGCCGGCGCCGTTCTCGCCGACGATGGCGTGGACTTCGCCCGCCTCGAATGCGAGATCGACGGCCTTCAGCGCGTGGGTGGCGCCGAAACGCTTGTCGAGCTTCTTGAGGACGAGAAGAGGCGCGCCGGTCGCGCGCCTCTCTTATTGCGGGGCCGCCCTGCTGCGTCTGGTTCATCGACGGCTTTGGTTCTCTGGACCTTCGGAGGAGTGGCTTGGCAGGCGCCTGGCTTACTTGACCTTCGGGTTCAGCAGCTCCTTCGAGCGCTCGTTCATGTTCGCCTTGGTGATGAGGTTGGCGCCGGTGTCGACATTGGCCGGGACCTTCTCGCCCTTGGAGGCGGCGAGCGCGGTCTTGACGCCGTCATAGCCCATGCGGTACGGATCCTGCACGACCAGCGCGCGAGATGCGCCGTCCGTCAGGAACTTGACGAGCTTGTCGTCGCTGTCGAAGCCGACCAGCTTGATCTTGTCGCCGCGCCTTGTTCTCGGCGATCGCCTGGCCGGCGCCCTGCGCCATGATCAGGTTGGAGGCGAAGACGCCGCGCAGGTTCGGGTTGGCGGTGATCAGGTCGGTCATGATGTTCAGGCCGGTCGTCGCCATGCCGTCGGCATACCTTGTCGGCGACCAGCTTCAGGCCCGGATATTTGGCCGCGAGCTGCTCCTTGAAGCCCTTGGCGCGCTGGTCGAGCGAGCCGACGCCGGGCAGCGAGGTGATCAGCGCGACGTCGCCCTCGGCCTTGCCGTATTTCGCCTTGATCGCCGCGGCGAGTCCGTCGGCGGCGACCCGGCCGCCCTGCACGTTGTCGGTGGTCAGGAACGAGGTGAAGGCCTTCGAGTCGGCGGCGGAGTCGATGCCGATGATCTTGACCTTCTTCGCCGCCTCGTCGATCGGCTTGCCGAGCGCCTTGAACTGCGTCGGCGCGATGACGATGGCGGCGGGCTTGCCGGCGACCGCGTTCTCGAGGATCGAGATCTGGCCGTTGATGTCGGATTCGGACTGGGCGCCGAGTTCCGGCACGTTGACGTTGCAGATCCTTGCCCGCCTTGCGGGCGCCGGCGAGCACGATCTGCCAGTAGAACGACGTCGTGTCCTTGACGATGATCGGAATGGTCGGCTTCTGGTCGGCGGCTGGGACTTTTTCAACCACTCCGGCTACGGCGATGGCTGCAAACAAACCGACAACTTTGCGCAAGTTTGAGGAGGAACTTAGGAATTTCATGGGCTGGTCTTGTGAGGAAGACGCCGCGACTGGGGATTTATCCGGGGTGGGGTTTGCGGCGATTTCCATCGCCGGATTTCTTGTAGAACTATATGTTTGGATTACTGATTCCCTTCTGGCATGGTGCAAGGCGTTTTTTGTTCTCAGCTTGGGCTGAATCCCGATATCGCCGCCCGTGAAGACCCACCCCGTTGCCGGCATGGCTCAAAGCCGAATAGACGCGCGCTGCGCGGACTTGCGCAATCTTGCCGGACGGCATCCATAGGGCAGTAAGGCAGCCTCCGTAGACGCATCCGGTATCGATTCCGTAGAATCTCCCGTCCTCGATGCAGGGCTCGCACTGGTCGCGGCTATAGCGTTTGTGGCCGGCCACCACAGGCCGGTCCAGCATGATCTGATCCTTCCAACTCCTATCGAGGTTAAGGTCGCCGGTAAGCACCTCCACGGGCTGCCCGTCAATGGCACCCCGTTCAGGAGCGCGCCGTGGACCGCGATCAGATCTTCATTTTCGAAAACAGTGGCATTCTGCCGGCAAGTTCAAGGTATCTTCCCGTAGCGCGGCTGGCGACATCGACTCCCGGGTTCGGACGCTCTCAGGTTTCGGGGGGCGGCCTGCTTTCCATTGGAGATGGTCAAACCCTCATGGTTGCCGAGCAGGCAGACACAGTCCAGCGATTCAAAAGTCTCAAGGACTCCGCCAGGATCGGGTCCCTTGTTGAGCAGGTCGCCCAAAAGCACCAAGCGATCATCGGATGCCGGAGCAACCGCGTCCAGGAGGGCTGCGAATTCGCGACTGCAGCCGTGAATGTCTCCGATGAAAATTGTCGCCATAAAAGAGGCCGAATCCTTTCCGAGTGTAAGACACGCGGCCAACAGGTGGCAACTGGCTTCTAAAAGAAAACCCTGCCACGCCGGCCCTTCTTCCGGGGCTGGAAATCGCGCAACTTTGACCAGGAGGGTTATTTCCTTTGGAATTCGTGGAGTCTTCGGAATGCCTGATTCTGAAACTCCGCCAGGGGTTTACCGCGGAGCTGCGACACCAGCACAACGATGAGCGATATTTCCGCGTCCAGGCGGGCTGGACTCGCGTGGGGGTCATTCATTGGGGACGCACTGGCGATGCCCGTGCACTGGTATTACGACCGCGCCGCGTTGCTCCGCGACTATGGCGTGGTTCACGACTACCTTGCGCCGCGAAACCCGCATCCCGACAGCATTCTCTGCGCTCCGCCTACACGGCGCTCAACGCGCGCGGGGACATCCTCCCGAACAGGCGCAATACTGGGGCGGCGCGCGGCATCCACTATCACCAGTTCCTCCGGCCCGGCGAAAACACGCTGAATCTCCAGCTCGCCAAAGTGCTCATCGATTCGCTCATCGCGCGGGGACGCTACGACGCGGATGACTACCTGCAGCGTTATATCGATTTCATGCTCAGTCCGGGCCGGCATCGGGATACCTACGTCGAGGAGTGCCATCGCAAGTTCTTTACCAACTACGCTCAGCGGCGCTGCGCCCCGCGAGAGCGGCGGCCGCG
>CAWASQ010000027.1:0-37146 GCA_963784465.1 uncultured Verrucomicrobiae bacterium | reverse complement strand
ATTGCTATTACGGGGCGCAGATGCGACCCGAGCGTTTCATTACTTCAGAGGCCAACTCGCTTTACCATTTGATTCAGCGGAACAAGAAAGGTGACGCTTTCGGGGTCGTTTGACGAAAGGGGAAATAAAGTACGATAAGCAACCACCGCCGACCTCTCATTGAGTGGCAACCGTCAAATGCCATTTTCAGAGCATTCGACGACTTCATCCGCTATCCGAACACTCGGAATTTTAGTGTTTCGCTCCGATCATCTCATCGTTCAAACATCTGTGCACAAGAGGCGCTCTTCGCCTTCCGGTCCATGTCGAGTAAGTCCGCGGACGTAGTATTTATCAGGGTTTTCGGGCTTCCTTCGAGGCGTATATCGAAGAGCCATATCGATATCAAACAGTGGGAAGAACTGAATAGGCGATAGCGAGACCCGCCAACGCCTTTGCGGCGTTGGTCTCATTGGAGTTCTTCTTCCTTTTTCCTTCTGCCTTCTTAAAGGTCGCACCGTGGCCGAGATCGAGCTGGTCTGTCTCTTGCTGATGGTGGTTGCGGCGCTCGATATCGTCGCACGAAAGGTCGGCCTTCCCTACCCGGTGCTGCTCGTCTTGAGCGGCCTCGTGTTGAGCCTTGTGCCGTATCTGCCTCACGTGGGCCTCGACCCCGAACTGGCATTGCTGGTCTTCCTTCCTCCGCTGCTCTACCGGGCGGCGTTCTTTACATCATGGCGTGATTTCCGGCGAAACCTGCGTCCTATTGCGCTCCTCGCCTTTGGACTCGTGCTGACAACAACGGTCGCGGTGGCCTGGGTTGCGCATGCATTGATGCCCAGGCTCCCTTGGGCCGCGGCGCTGATTCTCGGCGCGATCGTTTCACCGCCCGACGCCATCGCTGCGACGGCGGTGCTTCAACGCATGAAGATCCCCCGCCGCATCATCGCTGTGCTGGAGGGTGAGAGCCTGGTGAACGACTCCATCGCGCTCGTCGCCTATCGCTTTGGCATTGCGGCCGTTGTCACGGGCTCGTTTTCGCTGCCCGCTCGCAATGATGAAGCTCCCGGTCGTCGGGCTCGGAGGCGTCTTTGTCGGATTCGTTGTCGCCATGGCGGTGCATTGGATCCAGCGCCGCCTGGACGACCCGCCTGTGCAGATCACCATTTCGCTGCTGACGCCCTTCGCGGCCTACCTTCCCGCGGAGCAGCTGGGCCTTTCCGGCGTGCTCGCGGTCGTCACCACCGGCCTTTATATCGGCTGGCGTTCGCCCTTGATGCTCACGCCGCGCACGCGTCTCGAAGCCTTCGCGTTTTGGCGCATCGTGGTCTTCCTCCTCAATGGAATCATTTTTATTTTGATCGGGCTGCAGCTTCCCGCCGTTGTCGGCGGATTGCGCACCGAATCCTGGTTTGCCCTCCTGCTCTATGCGGCGGCAGTGAGTGCGGCCGTCGTGCTCACCCGAATTCTCTGGGTCTTCCCGGCGGCCTACCTGCCGCGCTTGCTGAGCAAGAGAACTCCGCGCGCGCGACCCCTATCCCGCCTGGCAACATCTCGCGATCATCGCGTGGTCTGGCATGCGCGGTGTCGTGTCTCTCGCCGCCGCCCTCGCGCTGCCACTTTCCACTGCCGCCGGTAGCGCCATTCCCGGGACGAAATGAAATCATCTTTCTCTCGTTCTGCGTCATTCTCGTCACACTTGTCTTCCAGGGCCTCACGCTGCCGCTCCTCGTCCGCGCGCTGGGTAGTTGCAGATGACGGTGAATCGCATCGCGAGGAGCGCATCGCCCGACGGAAAGCAAACAAGGCGGCCCTTGCTTACGTCGAGACTCTTGCTGACAAGGCCGGCGCACATACGCAACCACGATCGCCAGGCTTCGAGACGAATATCGCGACCGGGTCGCGCAACTCGAGTACTGCAGCGAGCTCGCCGCCGAACCCGATCCCGCGAGTCTGCCGGCCTCGCATTTCAACCACCTGGTTCGCGAAGCTCTGCAAGTGGAGCGCCGGGCGCTGATCGAATTGCGGAACCAGCATCACATCAACGACGAAACGCTGCGTGTGATCCAGCGCGACATTGACCTCGCCGAGGCCCGCATTATCGAAGCAGATGTCTTCGGGCGCGCTTGAAAACCGCCGTCCGAGTATTGGCCAGGCGCTTAACCAGGATCAGGAGGTGATGTCAGGCCCCTGAAAGCCTCGTCAGGCCCGAGGACGATATCATCAATGATCATGTCCAGCTGCTTGCGAATGATTCGTCGCCTCAAGGAGGCGGGAATCGCGCCGGCGACCGGATAGTTGGTGACCAGCGCCGTGTCCACCGCCGCGACAATCGTTTCCCGCACTTCGGGTTTCTGCAGGTTTTCCTCGGCAAAGTCCGGAAGGAGCTTGCGAATCAACTGCTGAATCGGATCGATCAATCGTTCGATAAGTATAAGGCGAGAGAGATCAATTGGCATGTTTGGACAGGGATTTTGTTCGCTGCGAGGAATTCGACAAGCTATTCTAAATCCAAGACTTGGCATGTCGTGAGTGTCGCATGGCAAGCGAAAAACTTCGCCTGGACGAATTCTTGGCAGGCACGCGTGCGCAACTCTCCTCTTCGTGAGGCTGCAAGATGCATACCGCCATCCGATCCACGGGGAGGAACAGTCAACCGGGCGCGCCTACTCCGCGCTTTGGGCTTTACAATTCGCCCCCCAATCAATAAGCAAAAAATCACCCTCAATCGAAATCCCCCCAAACTATGAAAAAGCTTCTCTGGATGTTTTGCGCCGGAGCAGCCTCCTTGCTGGTCGGTTTGAGCGCTGCTCAAGCCTGGTCCCTCGAAGAGGCTGCGAAGGATTACAAAGGAACAGAAATCAAGGTCATCTTCCTGGATCGCCCGGGCTACCGGGCAGCTATCGAGATGCTGCCGGAATTCGAACAAAAGCACCGGCATCAAGGTCTCCTACGAACTCGTCCCCTACGAGAACAGCCGGGAAAAGGAGGTCCTCGATTTCTCGGCGCAGGGCGATCTTGCAATCGCGCTCGTCGACCTCGTCTGGATGGGTGAATTCGCCGAGTCCGGCTGGATCGTCCCTGTCGACGAGATCAAAAAGAAATTTCCCGAACTCATCGACCCGGACCTCGATCTGGACGACTTTTTTCCCGCTCTTGTTGACGGCGTTCGGATCGTGGAATGGCGTGCTCTACGGACTGCCGTTCGATAACTATTCCGGCCTGCTCTACTATAATAAGGACATGCTGAAGGCGGCCGGCTTTGACAAACCGCCGGAAACCTGGGACGAGCTGATAAACGATTACGCGCCGAAACTCACGAAAGACGGCAAGTATGCCTTCGCTCTGCAGTCGCGGCGCGGCGAAACGCAGTCCTGCGATAGCTTCATGCGATTTCTTTGGCCTTGGGGCGGTTCGCTGCTCGACCCGAAGTTCAAGTCGAATCTGCTGGACGTCAAGTCACAAACCGGCCTCGAGTTCCGTGAAAAGCTGATGAAGTACATGCCGCCCGGAATCGTCGACTACGACCACAGCGAGACGGTCAACGCGCTTGCCCAAGGTCAGGTAGCCATGATTTGCGAGTGGTCGGCGTTTTACAAGACGCTGACCGAGCCGACTTCGAAGGTCAAAGATTCGCTGGGAATCGCTCCCGAACCCAAGGGGCCCGACGGCCGCAAGCCGGCGCTCGGCGGATTCTCGCTCGCCGTGACCAGCCAGGTTGACGATAAGAAAAAGGGTGCCGCCTGGCTCTTCATCCAATGGATTACATCCAAGGCAAAGGCAAAGGAATACGTAGAAAAGGGCGGGGTTAGCGGGCGCCAGTCCACCTACAAGGACGAAGAGCTCGTGAAAAAATTCCCCTTCATCCCACCGATGGTGGAATCCTGGCAGCAGGGTGTTCCGGAATTTCGCCCGCGTTTTGCGGAGTGGCCCCAGCTTTCAGATATCGTCGCCGAGTGGGGGACAAAAATGATGAGCGGCCAGGCGTCGGTAAAGGAAGCCTCACAGAAGATCGGTGAACGGGTCGAAGGATGTGCTGAAGAAAGCGGGCTACTACGACGGCAAGAAGGCGCTGGCACAATAAGGCGTGAAGGCGCCTCTTCTTAGGGACCGCAACTTCACCTCGCCGGATCGGCCTGGCGGTGAGCCGCGGGCGCTCTCCCGCCCGCGGCACTGCTAAGCGTTGCGAAACCGTCCCTGCTTATGTCGGAAGTCGTTGCCTACCTCCGAAGGATCAACAAGGAACTGGAGGGTGTTCTAGAGGCTATCAATACGCAGGAGTTGGATTCTTTTCTCGACGCCGTCACCAGCGCGGGAAGAATCGCTCTCTACGGAGTGGGCCGCGAAGGCCTCGTCATGCGGGCTTTCGCAATGCGACTGTTTCACCTTGGATATAACGTTAGCGTTGTCGGAGACATGACCGCTCCCCATTTGGGAGCGGGGGACCTGCTGATTGTCAGCGCCGGGCCGGGCTACTTCTCAACGGTCGACGGCTTGCGCGCCGTCGCCCAGCGCGATGACGCAAAGGTGGTTTGCCTGACCGCTCAGCGCGACGGCAGGACCCCGAAAGCTTGCGACGCTGTCTTGCTGATTCCCGCCCAGACGATGGCCGACGATCAGGGCGCACAGGCGGCTTCGATTTTGCCGATGGGGAGCCTGTACGAGCTTGCGATGTTTGCGCTTTTTGAAATCATGGTGCTTGAGCTGCTGGCACGAACCGGAAAGACCTTTGGCGAGGCGCGTGATCGCCACACGAACCTGGAATAATTCGGCGGGATGAAAGCGAGAAAAGAAAAAAAAAACGTATTCCTCCGGGCGCCTGGTACTTCCTGGCGCCTGCCGTGATCGTCCTCTTCCTGGTGGGGATTTTTCCTCTCCTCTTTGCGGTTTGGAATTCGCTCCACCAGTTTATCCTTCCGAAAGTCAAGTCGCAGGGGAGCATTCTTGGGATCTGGCCGCTCTTTGACGCTCCCTTTATCTGGTTTGGAAATTACACGGCGCTGCTCACGGACCAATCGTTCCAGGAGGCTCTGCTGCGGACTTTTCTGTTCCTTGTCATAAACCTGCCGATTCAATTGGCACTAGGGATGGCCATTGCGTTGCTCTTGCACAAGCCCGGCAACGAGTTGCTTAAGAAGATCAACCGCGTCGCGCTGGTCATTCCGCTGGCAACGACTTTCGCTGTCGTGGGGCTGATGGGCCGCCTCATGTTCAATCGGGATTTTGGGGTGCTTAACTATCTCTGGAGCCTTATTTTTGGGCAAAAGGCGGACTGGCTGGCAGATCCGAACCTCGCCTTCGTCTCCATCTCGATCATGGAGAACTGGCAGTGGACCCCGTTCTGCGCGCTCATCCTTTTCTCGAGTTTGACGATGGTTCCTCTCGAGATCGAGGAAGCAGCCCGTCTCGAAACAGAAAAATGGTGGCACATACTTTGGAAGGTGCAACTCCCCTATATGCTGCCTGGCATAACCATCATTCTGATTCTTCGCACCGCGGATATTCTTAAACTGTTTGACGTGGTCTATACGATGACTCGAGGGGGCCCAGGTTCGGCCACGGAACTGGTCAGTGTCTACATCCAACGCATCGGCTTTCGGGTCTTTGATCAGGGCATGGCGTCCGCCCAAGCCGTCGTGCTATTGATCCTCGCGACGATTCTGTCGCGGCTCTACGTGCGCTACGTTTACAAGGAGATTTGACGGCTTATGAGAAAGATCGATTCCGGCCGGAGAAGGGGCTTGAAATTTGAGAATGTCTTCCACTTTCTGGCCTTGCTCCTGGTCTTTGTTATTTGCGTCTTCCCCTTCTACTGGATGGTGACGGCGTCCTTCAAACAGCCGCCTGCCATCCTGTCGCCCACTCCCCAGTTCCTCTTTGAACCGACGTTGCAGAACTATGTGGATGCCTTTGGCAAGTTCGACATTCTGAAAAGTTTGAAGAACTCCCTGTTTGTTGCCTTGGTGACCGTGGTCTTTTCGCTGGTGCTGGGGGCGCCGGCTGCCTACGCGATCGCCCGCTTCGAGTTCAAAGGAAAGAGAGACATCTGGTTCTGGTTCATCTCGAATCGAATGCTCAGTCCGATCGTTGTCGCGCTTCCATTCTTCCTCATCGCACGTAACCTGAAACTGCTCGATACACCCTGGGCGCTAATCCTCATCTATCTGACCTTCAATGTGCCGATCGTCGTTTGGATCTGTGCGGACCAGTTCCGCAATATCCCGAAAGAGTTGGACGAGGCGGCCACCCTCGAAGGCTACAGCTCATTTGCGATCTTCTGGAGGATCGGGCTGCCGCTGGCCATGCCCGCGCTGGCCGTTTCGGCAATTTTCACATTCATTTTCTCCTGGAACGAATTGCTCTACGCGCTGATCCTCACGAGGAGCGAGGCGAGGACCGCCCCGGTCGTTGCGACGAGCTTCATGAGCGGATATGAGCTGCCGTGGGGACAGATCATGGCCACGGGAACGCTGGTCGCGCTTCCAGTGATCGTCTTTAGCATGATCGTCTCGCGCCAGTTGGTGCGTGGTCTCACGGCGGGGGCGATCAAGTGACGCAGAAAACGGACTCGAAGAGCCAAAAAGCCCGGTCGATGGGCTGAAACAGGCAGCTGATTGACGCTCTCTGGATCCCGTCAGGTGACCTGCATCGCCCGTTCATCCGCCCCGAAGAGGTGGACGCGGTTCGTCGGCAGGTAGAGGATCACGTGCTCTCCTCTTGCAGGACCATGGGAGCCGTGCAATTTCACCATTAGGAGCGGTGCTCCTGGAGCGATTTCGACGTGAAGGTAAGTCTCGCCGCCTAGATTTTCCACGATATTCACTACTCCCTTGACCGCTGTGCACGACCCGGTCTCTTCCAACTCAATGTGCTCGGGTCGAATGCCGACCGTGACCGCTTCGTTCGGTATCCAGGCATCGGTCCGCAGCGGAAACGCAACGTTGCCGAGGCCTTCCAGCTCGCATGATATTCCGCCCGCGCTCGACCCGGCTGCCTTTCCCGCCAGAAAATTCATCTGCGGGGATCCAATGAAGCCGGCCACGAATTTGTTCACCGGATGTTCATAAAGCGCCATCGGGCTTCCGAATTGTTCGATGCTGCCGTCCTGCAAAACCACGATCTTGTCGGCCATCGTCATGGCCTCGACTTGATCGTGGGTCACATAGACCACCGTGTTCCGTGTCTCATAATGCAGGTTGAGAAGCTCCACGCGCATCCGCACCCTGAGCTTCGCATCGAGATTGGAGAGCGGCTCGTCGAAAAGAAAGAGTTTGGGTGCTTTGACGATGCAGCGTCCGATGGCCACCCGTTGACGCTGACCCCCTGAAAGTTGCCTCGGCTTTCGGGTTAACATTCCCTCGAGGTTCAGAAGTGCGGCAACCCGCTCAACCCGCTGCCGAATCTCCTGCTTCGACACCCCATGCAGCTGCAAGCCAAAGGCGATGTTGTCGAAGACGTTTAGGTGAGGAAAGAGGGCATAGTTTTGGAACACCATCGCCACGTTTCGCTTCGAGGGGTGGATATCGGTGATATCGCGACCGTCCAGCACGATTTTACCGCTGCTCACGGTCTCAAGACCACAGATGGAGCGAAGGAGGGTGCTCTTCCCGCATCCCGAAGGTCCAACAAAGACGACGAATTCCTCCTTTTCAACCTGAAGATCGATGTTCTTCAAGGCATGGAACGAATCGTAGTATTTTTCGATCTGGGTGAGTTCCAAATACGACATCAATGAAACCTCTGTGGGGTGAATTCTAAAGCGCTGCGAAGGAAGTAAAAGCCAAGAATACTAGGTTAGAACTTATTGTGGCCCATTCGGCGAGCCTTTTCTCTTTCCTGCGCCGCAGGTCAGAACGAGCGCCTGCGCGCCCAGGAACCGCGGCTCGCGGCGGTGTCTGCGACGCGCCGCGAGTCCCGCCTCGCCAACGGACGCCTGCAGATGGCTTGCTGGAGAAACCGAAGACGCGCTCCAGCGGCGGGCACTCCATGGAAAAGCTTGACAGTGCGGACCGGCCGACTTTCAATCTCCTGCGCTCCGGATGACGCAGGTAATAACCGCGGCGCGCGAAAAAAATGGAGGGAACGATCTGAGTTGGCTCGAGAGTCGGCCTGAGGAAACTCGATGCTGTTAGCGAAAGCAAAGCTAATTGTTGCCTGTTCAAAGGGAGTCGATTGTTCGCTGGCGCGTCAATTGTTTGTGGGCTGGATGGGTCGGCGTTCGGCGCCTTTTCCCGGGCGATCGGCATGAATCATCCCGGTGAAACTGAGGGGTTTCAACATGCTTGCCACCGACCTTGCGTTCATTCGAGTCGTTTCATCGGGTTATGACCAAGGCGTTTTCCGTACCTTAGCTGAAACATAAATGACAATTATGACTATTGAGGAACAAAGACTGCAGGAAGCTCGCGAGGGAAGAGTCCCTTGGCGGCTTTGGGGACCTTATCTAAGCGACAGACAATGGGGCACCGTTCGGGAGGATTACAGCGCGGGGGGCGAGGCCTGGAGCTATTTTCCGCATGATCACGCCCGCTCCCGTGCGTACCGGTGGGGGGAAGACGGCCTCGCAGGCATCTGTGATGAGAAAGCTCGACTCTGCTTCGCGTTGGCATTGTGGAACGGGAATGACCCGATTCTCAAAGAGCGCCTCTTTGGGCTTACCAACGACGAGGGCAATCACGGGGAGGATGTGAAGGAGTACTATTTCTACATCGATAATACCCCGACGCATAGTTACATGAAGATGCTTTATAAGTATCCTCATCGCACGTATCCTTACTCGGATCTCATTGAGGAAAACAGGAGACGGAAGGCAAACCCGGAATCGTATGAATACGAGTTGCTTGATACCGGAGTCTTAGCGGATAACGAATACACCGACGTTCTGGTCGAATACGCGAAGAATGCTCCGACCGATATACTCATTAGAATTAGCCTGACCAACCGTGGAAGTGCCAAACAAGTGCACGTGCTTCCGACTCTTTGGTTTCGCAACGATTGGTCTTGGGAAAATGGATCCACCAAGCCGTCAGTTGAGAAAGGAAATTCGGCGGATCCGAAGGCATGGCTCATCGAGGCAAGGCATCAGAAGCTCGGGACGATGGCGCTTTATTGCGAACCGGCAAAGGAACTGTTGTTCGTGGAAAACGAAACGAACTTTCAGCGGCTCTACAATACTCCGCCTCAGAGCCAATTCCCGAAGGACGGCATCAACGATTACGTTATTCACGGGCGTAACACCGTTAACCCGGAGCAGAGGGGAACGAAGGCCTCCGCTCACTATGATTTCACTCTGGAATCGGGCGAAACCAAAGTTCTCAAGCTCCGGCTCACTGCAGAGATGAGCCTCAACTCCGCCCTGGGTGAGAGTTTTGGTCAGGTGTTTGCACGCGAGATCGGGAATGCGGACGCCTTCTACAACAGGATAGCCGCTCCTGGAATGTCGAGCGAACTCAGAGCCATCCAGCGTCAGGCATTCGCTGGAATGCTCTGGACTAAGCAGTTTTACTACTACATTGTGCATGATTGGCTCGAGGGCGATCAGGCGTTTCCGCGTCCGCCTGAAGTGCGCAAGAGAGGACGCAACTCACGCTGGGTCCACCTCTACAACAAGGATGTCCTCTCCATGCCGGACAAATGGGAGTATCCCTGGTTTGCCAGCTGGGATTCGTGCTTCCATACGATCGTCTGGGCGATGATCGATCCGGAATACGCCAAGCAGCAACTCTTCCTTCTCGCGCGGGAATGGTACATGCATCCCGAAGGCCAGGTGCCGGCCTACGAATGGGCGTTTGAGGACGTCAATCCGCCCGTTCATGCTTGGGCAGCATGGCGCATCTATAAGATCGAGAAGAAAATGTATGGGCGAGGAGACCTCAATTTCCTCGCCAAGCTGTTCAACCGCTGCTTGCTCTACTTCACGTGGTGGGTCAATCGCAAGGATGCCGAGGGCAACAATCTGTTCCAGGGCGGTTTTCTCGGTCTGGATAACATTGGCTTGTTCGATCGCAGCAGGGTTCCCGCGGACGCGCGCATCTTCCAGGTGGATGCCTCCAGTTGGATGGGCTTGTTCAGTCTGACCATGATCAAGATCGGGCTTGAGTTGGCTGAGGCCGATCCCAAATACGACGACATGGCGGCCAAGTTTTTCCAGCACTTCGTTTACATTGCGGATTCGTTGAACCACGTTCGTTCACTGCCGGCGGAATACGCCGATCTGTTCGACGACACCGACGGTTTTTACTACGACGTCATCCGTTTGAAATCCGGTTCGTTCGTGCCTCTGAAGGTGAGATCACTTCAGGGCGTGATGCCAATCTTCGCTGTCGAAACGATATCGATGGAAGCGGTCGAGCGGGCGGGCAGGGAGTTTGGCGAGCAGCTCAAATGGTTCATCAAGCATCATCCGCAGCTGGTGACCCAGGTGTCCCCAACGAGCGCGGCGATCGAAGAGATCGCGGCTCGCGCTGAAGCGCCGGTGGAGAGCATGCTCGAAGCGTCTGCGGAAAGCCGCTATCTCTTTTCCCTGGTGGACAAGGAAAAGCTTCGCCGCCTGCTTCGCTATATGCTCGATGAGAATGAATTTCTAAGTCCGCACGGGATCCGTTCCGTCTCAAGATTTCACCGGGATCACCGCGTGGAGCTTTCATTGGATGGGACGACATATTCACTAAGTTACGCGCCCGCCGAATCGGTCACGCAAACCTTTGGGGGCAATTCGAATTGGCGCGGCCCGGTATGGTTTCCGATTAATTTTCTCCTCATCGAATCGCTCCAGAAATACCATCACTACTTTGGAAGTGACTTCAAGGTCGAGTGCCCGACTGGTTCGGGAAACCTCATGACGCTGTGGGAGGTTTCCCAAGAGCTCAGCCGCCGGCTTGTCGCGCTCTTCACGAGGCGCGCGGATGGAACGCGTCCCTCTTATGGTGGCACTCAGGTTTTTCAACAAGATCCCAACTGGAAGGATTACATCCTATTCTTTGAATACTTCCATGGCGACAACGGCGCGGGTCTGGGTGCTTCGCACCAGACTGGCTGGACTGGTCTGGTGGCAAAGCTCATCCAGCAAACCACCGAGTATTCAAACAGACCGCCCGAGTCCTAGTCTCGTAACCTTGGTGACGCGGCTGCCGCTCGCGCAAGGTCGGGGTTGCCAAAGGGTCCAGGTTCCCGACTTTTCGTCCAATTGAAGATAAACCGAGGACGGGGGACGGTCCGGTGTCCGCGCCAGAGTGCTCAGAGCGGCTTGTTCGTGTTGATGGGCATGCTTTATTTTTCGTGTGGGCAATACACTGACCTGGCTTTTCCTTGCGGCGCTCGCGGCTGCGACCGCGACGCAGCTCTGGCTGGCGATGCGCCAGATCCGTTATGTGTCCGCGAATCGCGACGCGGTGCCCGAGATGTTTGCCGAGGCAATCTCGTTAACCTCTCACCAAAAAGCGGCCGACTACACGCTCGCCAAGGCGCGCGTCGAGATGCTCGAAGTTGCATTCGGTGGCCGTTGCGCTGCTTGCGCTCACCCTCGGCGGGCTCATCGACTGGATGGGCGCGCAGTGGTCGCGGGTTTTTGAGCCGCCGGGCATCGCGCATGGTGCGTCGCTGTGCGCAAGCGTTGCAGTCTTGCTCGCAGGGCTGGGATTGCCTTTCTCGATCTACCGGACGTTCGTGCTCGAGGCGCGCTTTGGCTTCAACCGCATGACGCCACGGCTCTTTGTCGCGGATCTCGTCAAACAGGCAATCCTGGCGGCCGCCTTCGGCATTCCGCTTTTGCTTCTCGTGATATGGCTCATGGAGACGATGGGCGAGCTCTGGTGGCTTTACGTGTGGATTGCATGGATGGGATTCAATATCCTGATACTCCTGATCTTTCCGACCTTTATCGCGCCGCTTTTCAACCGCTTTACTCCCCTCCAGGATCAAGGTCTCGCCGGGCGCATCGAGACGTTGTTGCAGCGCTGCGGCTTCCGCTCGAGCGGATTGTTTGTCATGGACGGCTCAAAACGATCGAGCCATGGCAACGCCTACTTCACCGGCTTCGGCGCGTCCAAGCGTATCGTCTTTTTCGACACGCTTCTTTCGCGCCTCGCTCCGCCCGAGGTCGAGGCAGTCCTTGCGCACGAACTCGGCCATTACAAGTTGCATCATGTCCTGAAGCGCGTCGTCCTCGTGTTCGCTGTCTCTCTTTGCCTGCTTTGGGGGCTTGGACAGGTGATCGGCGAGCGCTGGTTCTACGAGGGGTTGGGCGTTTCCACCCCGAGCACGGCAGCCGCGCTGCTTCTCTTCGTGCTGGTCGTGCCGGTCTTTGCGTTTTTCCTTCAACCGCTGTCGAGCCTCTACTCGCGACGGCACGAGTTCGAGGCGGACGCTTACGCTGCAGCTCATGCGAGCGCGGCGGAGCTCGGGAGCGCGCTGGTGAAGCTTTACAAGGACAACGCCTCGACGCTCACCCCCGATCCGTTGCACTCCGCGTTCTACGACTCGCACCCTCCAGCAGCGATACGCATCGCGCGCCTGAGGACGGTTTAGCGTCCAGTCTCAAAGCGGGCTTTCCGATGCGACCCGATGCGCACGGGCGCACCCCGACGATTCCAGCGCCGCCGATCTCTTGCCGCGCGTCGCGCGTTCCATCGCCCACCGTGAGTGTTACCGCTCGGGGACTTGCGGCATACCAGCTGCCCAGCAAGGCAAAATGCACACTTGTGGCACAAGCCAAAACACGTAGCTGAGAAATCCGTTCCCGTGACAATGATTTTCGATTCCAGCTTTCTTCGAATCCCTGACACCTCGCCGGCTCAGGCCATAGTAGCGATTGAATTAGCTTCATCTTCAACCTCCAAATTTACTGAGACGCCGAGCCGTCGCGATTGCCTCGTCCGCAAGATCCGGCAGAAACAAATGCGGGAACGGCGTGCCCCACGCCTCGATCTCCGCTTCCTCAATCGCTTTCCGAATCCGAGATCCCTCACCCGGAAAACGGCGCTCGTAACGCGCTTGTAGCCGAACCTTCAAATCTCCGAGCGCAACCATCAGCCTCCTGCAGAACATGTCGCCCGCATCCGGCTCCGCACAGTTCGGTGTCTCCAAAAATGTGTTCATACTTCTCAAACAGAACGTTATATTTGACTGGACGTCTATTGATCGGATAGAAATTGTTAATTCTAGGCTGCGGATTTAACCTTTCCTGCTCCCAAGAGATCGAGAGCGTCGGGATAAATATCGCGCAGTATCTCGACGTTGTTCTGGATTCGGGCTTGGGTGAGGGCTCCCTGGATGAACATGAAGAGCGTCCTGGCCTTGGCTTTTTCGTTTGGAGCTACGATCAGGCCCTCCGCATGCGCGTCGCGGATCGCCGATTCGAGATATGTCACTTTCTTATCGAGAATCTCCTGAATCTTACTGCGAAGCACCGTATCCTGCGTGCAGATTTCGCTCCCCAAAGCATAGAGAGGGCATCCCAGAACGGCCCCGCATTCGTTCTTGATCTCAACCAGGCGGTCGTAATTGAAATCGAAATAGCGTTCCAGACGCTCCAGGGGCGGAACCGTTGGCGAGAAAATACCGTCGAGCTGCGCCCGATGCCTCCTCCAATCGGCATCCAAAGCCGCAACGGCAAGATCCGACTTGGCCGGCGCCATGGTTATTGTGATCGGGAGCACTGCGAGGGCGTGAGAAACAGCATTGCTCCAATGATGGCGGCTCCGGTCAGAAGGCCGGCAGCCAAACGCAGAAAATCTCCTTTGGCAGCGCACCGGATGAGCCATGCCCAGACAACCAGGAGATTCGCGGTGGCGAGGGTGAAAAATAGATTGATCGCCAACGTCTGCGAATCATCCCAGTCGTGATAATCCCATCCGGTAATTTCCAATCCCCGACCTCCGTGGCTGCCGGGAATCAGCCCGTAGGCCATGAGCAGGCCAATCCCTGCCATGGAGCATACGCTCAGGCAAAACAGGAGATAAAGGAAGCGGCGTATCGCGATTCTCAACGGCTGGCCCTACAATCTGCCTAGGCAACGGCAATCTACCATAGTTCGACTGATCCTCGCCGGGTTGAGGCGAAGTTTCGCTGGCCGCAGCAATTGCATCGTCGTTTCGGACCCAGGATAAAAAGAGGAAGCTCCGGAGACGATTTGTGAAGTCGGAATGATGCGCTGGTTGGTTTCCATGGCACTCGGAACGCATGAGGGCTATCTGGAATTGCATATCTGTCGTGCCGTGAACTGGGCACCGAGAAGGCGAGACCGGCGGACATTGTTCCGAGGGCGGCCAGCTTTTCTTGCTGTTGCCTCGAACCTTCGAGGTTACGGAGACGTGCCGCCATCGCCGAAAAATCTCACTGGAAATCGCCGGACACAGCCGCAGCAGTCGCCAAAACCCCTCTTCCGCGAAAACAATGAGGCGGGAGTCGGATTCCGCGCGAATGCAAACCTTATCCTCGTCCCTGAGGTTGGCGAACAGGGGGACCCTAGGGAGCTGGGCCATCAGCGCTTCGCAGTCCGTCAATTGTGCGATGGGAGTCAAAATCGATTCAACATTCGTGCGCAAGCTCGACGGAAAGGACCTTTCCTGGTGTAGCTCGCGGATTCTCCAATTTTTCTCCTTTACAGGACATGAGGCTAAGCGTGCGCCGACGACTCAAACGGCAACCGCACGTTAAATTGTGTGCCATTGGGACCTGTGCGGAAGTCGATTTTTCCGTGATGCCGTTCGGCAATGATTCGGTGGCTGATCACCAAGCCAAGCCCCGTCCCTGAGCCGCCCTTGGTGGTGAAGAACGGCACAAAGAAGATATGTGGTTGTGCCTCGGGCGGAATGCCGCCACCATTATCCGCGATCTCAACGAGAAAAAACTCGCCGTCGCGGCGCGTGCGGAGATCGATGCGACCCGTTCCACCGACGGCGTAAATGGCATTGTCGATGAGGTTCGTCCACACCTGGTTGAGCTCCCCGCCGTAGGCGCAGAGGCGCGGAAGCGTGCGATCAAAGTCACGCGTTACGGTCACGTTCCTGAGCTTATGGCCAAGGATAATCAGGGTGTTTTCAATGCCCTCATGCACATCGATCTCCTGCCAGGGCGCCTGGTCCATGAACGAATACGACTTCACCGCCCGCACCAATTCCGAGATGCGCTCGGTGCTGTGGGTGATCGATTTGAGCAAGTCGCGCGTCGTCACGTTCGCCGTGAGCCAGTGGACCGCGTTTTCAAGATCTTGCGCCGGCACGGTCTCCTTCAAGGCTTCCAGCTCATCCTGATCAACGCGCGCGTTCACCAGTGCGGGCGCCAGTTCCCAGGCGTCCGCGATATTCTGCGAATCGAGCCAGCATTCGATCGCCTCCTCGCGGTCGCTTTGTTCGAGGGGATTCAGTTTCGGCTGGGATGCGGCGCAACGCACGGCCTCCTGGGAGATCGCAACCAGTTGGTGCCACTGCTCGGCGCTAAGCGATTCATTAAGCTCGCATGCGTAGTCCTGAACCTTCTCTACACTTTGACGCAGATCGGCGGCGGCGCAGCGCGCGGCCGTCGAGGGATTGTTGAGCTCATGGGCAAGTCCGGCCGCCATCGCGCCGAGTTGGATGAGCTTTTCGCGCTCCTGTGAGTAGCTCTCCAAATTGCGCAACCGTGTTGCGAGGGTTCGCATGATTTCCCTAGCCATTGGAGGCGAGCAGCGTAGCAGGTCCCATAATCCTGCGCGTGGCAGACAAAAAAGCCGGCTGTCGGCGACCGCTCGACAGAGCACCCAATTCGGGACGTCGAGCAGGATTTCAATCTCGCCAAAGAACTCCCCCGGAACCACCTCCCCAAGCAAAATCTCCTGTTCGCCGTAGTATTTTGTCGCCCGCAGCTCGCCTTCCAGCATGACGTAGAAAAAGTCGGCCGGATCGCCGTCGCGAATCAGCGTCTCCCCGGCCTTGACGCGAATCTCAGTTCCTGTCGAAAAGCAGGCCCGCTGCGAGTCGTCCAGTTGAGCGAAAAGGGGGACGTCGAAAACCGTCGCGAAGGCTCCATCTGAAACGGTGGGCGTTTGAGGCGGGGGACGAGATTCCATTTCTTCGAGCCGCTCTGTCAGCTCGGCCATATACGCGCGACTTGCGGCGATTGCCTCTGGGCCTTCGTTTCTTTCAATCTGCCGCACGGGCAATCGCACGATGAATCGGGTGTCACCCGCTTTCGATTCGACCTCGATCTCACCGCCGTGCCTGTCTCCCACGATGCCCTGGCTGATCGTGAGGCCGAGACCTTTTCCCGAACCGACGCCCTTGGTGGTGAAGAACGGCTCAAAGATGTGCGTAAGATTCTCCGGTGGAATGCCGGGGCCATTGTCGATGATCTCCACGACTGTCTGATTGTCGTCGCGTCGGGTTCGAATCGAGATTTCTCCGGCGCCATTTACCGCATCCGCGGCGTTATCGAGCAGGTTGACCCACACTTGCGCGAGTTCGCTCGGATAGCCCCGTACTTGACCGCATTCGCTCGAAAAATTCTGCGTGACGTGAAGGTTCTTGAGCTTGTGCTCGAGAACGCCCAGAGCGCTCCCGATTTGCTCATGCACGTCAATATCCGCGGCTTCTGCGCGCTCCTGTCTCGCGCTGGAACGCACCGCATCCACCAGACCAGCAATCCGCCCGGTGCATTGTTCAGCGTCATCGAGCAATGTTCGGATCGTTATCCGCAAAGCGATCCATCGCACCGCGTCGCCAAAAGCGTTCTTTGGCAAATCTTCACGCAGCGAAAGCAGTACACTCTTGTCTAATCCCGCGCCGACGAGGACGGGAGCGACTTTCCAGGCGTCAGTCACCCCTCCTTCTCGAAGCCAGGCTGCCAGCGCATCCTCCGAATCGCTCGTTTCGATCGAGTGACGGTGCTTTCGAGCCGAAAGGCTCTCCAAAACCTCGTCCACGAGTGCGATCAACCGGTCCCAGTGCTTATGCTCCAGCGCGTGATGCAACCGATGGGCGACCGATTGGATCGTCTGAATCACCTCTCCGAGATGCACCGCGGTGCGCCGTGCGGCCGCGGAAGGATTATTCAATTCATGCGCAAGACCGGCGGACATCGTACCGAGGGCCTCCAGCTTTTCTTGCTGTCGCGCTGAGCCCTCGATATTGCGAAGACGCGTCACCATCGCGCGGAAAATCTCAGCCGAGATCGCCGGGCAGAGCCGCAACAGCTTCCAAAACGCCTCCTCCGGAAAGACGATTAGCCGACAGTCGCGCTCGGCGCGTCGCGGACAGCATGTAAGGCGTGCCAAGCAACAGCGGGATTTCGCCGAAAAACGCACCCGGTCTGTTGCGAGCGACAACGCCGTGTTTCTTCGTGACGCTGATTTCTCCTTCAAGGAGAACAAAAAAATCCTTCGCCTGGTCCCCTTCCTGGAAGAGCATTTCGCCAGCGGCAAGCTGCCGTTCTTCCGTCTTCTCGATGCAAACCTTATCTTCCTCCTGGAGGTTGGCAAAGAGGGGAACCTTGCGGAGCAGGCCCATCACTGCCTCGCAATCCGTCATTTGTTCGATGGCGCTCAAAATCGGTCCAGGTATTGATGCACTAGTTCGATAGCAATAGAACCTTCGCCGACGGCGGAAGCAACTCGTTTTATCGAACCGTGACGCACGTCACCCGCAACGAAAATGCCGGGGACGTTTGTCTCGAGCAAATAGGGATCGCGCTGCAGCGGCCAGTTGCGCGGGCGGCGTCCGTTCGCGATCAAATCCGGGCCGGACAAAATGAATCCGCGCTCGTCGCATTCGATGAGATCTGCGATTGGGCTGGTATGCGGCATGGCTCCAATGAAAATGAAAAGTGCGATGGCGGCCACCGTTCTGGTTTCTCCGCTCTGATCGTTCTCGATGGTGAGCGCATCGAGCTTGCCGTTGCCTTGAGCTTCGGTCACGCGCGAGCGGAATTGCACGGCGATATTCGGCGTCTTCGCAAGTTGATCGATCAGGTACTGCGACATGGTCTTTGCGAGCGATTCTCCACGCACGATCAGCGTAACGGTCCTGGCGAATCGTGAGAGATACATCGCAGCCTGGCCTGCGGAATTTCCCGCTCCAACGATGTAGGTATCTTGATCCTTGCACGACATCGCCTCGGTGGCCGCCGCGCCGTAATAAACGCCGGCGCCCGTGAGGCTCTCGATCCCCGGCGTATCGAGGCGGCGATAGGAAACGCCTGTCGCGATCAGCAGCGCCTGGCAACTAATCTCGCTGCCCTCACTCAGGGTGAGGACGCGATACGGTCCGTTGCACCGAATCCTCGTCACGGTCTGGGGAGTCAGAATTTCGGCGCCGAAACGCCGCGCCTGCGCCACCGCGCGCCGGGTGAGATCGCTTCCGCTGAGTCCCGAGGGAAACCCGAGATAGTTTTCAATGCGCGAACTGGAACCCGCTTGTCCACCCGGCGCTTCGCGCTCGATCATCACGGTTGTGAGTCCTTCCGATGCGCCGTAGACCGCCGCCGCGAGCCCGGCTGGGCCGGCGCCGATGATTGCGAGATCGTAGGCCGGCATCTGGGCCCTCGTTCTCAAGCCCACTCGCTCTGCGACCGCTTCTGGCGCGGGATCTCTTAGGCGCGAACCGTCTGGAAAAAGCACCAGCGGAAGATTTTTTCCGTTGCCGGCCTGTTCGTCGAGTTTGCGTGCTTCGGCGTCGATCTCAACGTCGAGCCACTGATACGGAATCTGATTCCGCGCGAGGAAATCTTTGACCGCGTGCGTCTGCGGCGACCATTTGAGACCCACGACGCGGATCCCCTCAAAGGGCGGATGGAAGCCCGCCAGCCAGTCGTCGAGCAAATCGTCGAGCACCGGATACAGACGCTCCTCGGGCGGGTCCCACGGCTTCATCAGATAGTGGTCGATCTGCACCGAATTGATCGCGCTGATCGCCGCATCGGTGTCCGCATATGCTGTCAGCAGCGCCCGTTTAACGTTCGGGAAATCTCTCAGCGCCTGCTCCAAAAATTCGACGCCCGACATTCGCGGCATCCGTTGATCGACAAGAAACAGCGCGGGCGACTCATTTCGCAGTTTGAGCTGCTGGACCAGTTCGAGCGCAGCCGCCCCCGAGTCGGCTCGCATCACGCGAAATCGCTCTCCGTACTGCCTCCTCAAGTCCCGCTCAACCGCGCGAAGAACGTCCACGTCATCGTCAACGGTGAGAATCACTGGTTTCTTCATGCTTGTTCCTGGCCCAGCAACCTCGCAGTCGGGATGCCTTTCCTCTTGTTTGGTTTATTCATAACTTGCGTTCGAGTTCCCGAATCTCTCCAAAAGAATCCTTCACGCATCCTGCAAAAGCAATCGGCTTCCTTCCATTCTCCCTCCTCGCGAAAGCACGAGATTCATTTGCAGGATGTTACGAAATAGTCCCCTGGCGGAGGACACATTGGCGAAAATTCAGAAAGCGCCGGGAGTGACAAGTGGCCTCGACCAATCGAGAATCATCGACATGAAAATCGGCTGGATCCTTTCCCTGTTCGTAGTTGTCGGCGGGCTGGCGGGTTGCAACACGAAAGAAAAGTACCGCTCGAAACAATCTCGTCGCAGATCAGTGGCTGCAGACCAACCGCGGCACGGCAAGTGTCAGCGTCTCGGGAGCCTGGGAGGCGTGGGAGTCCGGTTGGGGAGACATCCGCTTCGAACAAGCGGGTTCCACGGTAAGTGGCGCGATGGGGAACTATTCCGCCCGGGGCGTTGTTCGAGGTTCGCGGGTATTCCTGGCTCTGAGTTCCGGAGGATACGTGCACTACACGGTCGTTCTTACCAAGAGCGTTCAGATGCTCAGCGGCTTTTACTCGCCCTCGGTTCCTTTCTCCCAAGGCGATCAAGCCGCCGTCACCCTCCGGCGCATCGGGGACTGACTCGGTCAACTCTCAACCCTCAACCCTCAACAACCAACCCTCAACAATTAACCCTCAAACGCCTCATCAGGTTCTCATCATGTACCAGCACCAGTTACACCAGCAAATCAACCAATGCGTTAAAGAAGAGAATCTCCCCGAGGGCGACGCCGGAATTCTATTTCTTACCCGATTTATCGCTAATGCCGCTGCGATCAAGGCGCTTTATGACGAGATCTATTCGCATCATCCCAAGGCCAAAGAAAGCTTTGATGGAATGTTGAAGGTCATCACGCGGGCATTTATCGACCGGCCAGACGCGATGAAAGATGAGGATGATGAAAAGCTGGACCAGGGGCATTGGTTTCTAAGCAATGGTATCACAGCCATGAGCCTGTATGTGGACCGCTTTAGCGGCAAACTCGGCGACATGGAATCGAAACTGAACTACCTGAGTCGGCTCGGAGTTAACCTGCTCCATCTTATGCCGGTCTTCGAGAGTCCCTATGGCGAAAGCGACGGCGGCTACGCGGTGTCTGACTACCGGACGGTGGACCCTCGCTTCGGCACCCTCGCAGACCTTAGAAAACTGCGTCAGCGAATGAGCGAGCAGAAAATGTTTCTCATGCTCGACATTGTTCTTAACCACACCTCGCATCATCACGAATGGGCCAGGAAGGCAAAGCAGGGCGATCAAAGCTTTCAAGACTATTACTACATGTATGCCGGCCGGGACCTCCCGGACCGCTTTGAGCGGGGCATGCCTGAGATATTCCCGGAATCATCGCCGGGCAACTTCACTTATTGCAATGAGATCGGCAAGTGGGTGATGACCGTCTTCCACAATTACCAGTGGGATCTCAACTATACGAACCCGGCTGTGCTCGTTGACATGCTCGACACCATATTCTTCTACGGCAACCTTGGGGTCGACGTTCTCCGCATTGATGCGCCGGCCTTTATTTGGAAACAACTGGGCACGACCTGCCAGAATCTGCCTCAGGCCCATACCCTGCTGAGGCTCATCAAGCAGTGTGTGCAGGTGGCCATGCCGGGGATGGCTATCCTGGGCGAGGCGATTGTCGCCCCGAAGGAGATCATGAAATATTTTGGCACCGGGCTTTTCACCGCGCGCGAGTGCGACCTAGCTTATGGCGCGACGCACATGGCATTGCAATGGGATGCGCTGGCGACCGGCGATACGCGCGTAATGCTGGCCGCCCAGCATGAGATATTGCAAAAGCCCTTTGGCACCACGTGGATCACTTATACTCGCTGCCACGATGACATAGGCCTGGGCTATGAAGACTACATGATTCAGCACGCGGGATTCAGCCCGTTTCAGCATCGCCAGTTTCTGATGGAGTACTATTCCGGCGTCTATCCGGCATCACCCGCGACAGGCGCCCTCTTTTCGGTGAATCCCAAGACCAACGACGCTCGCATTAGCGGGTCGCTGGCTTCTCTCTGCGGCTTGGAAAAGGCGTTGCTAAGTAAGGATGGAGCGGTCATCGATATGGCCATTGGCAGAATTCTCATGATGCAGGCGCACAGCTTTTTTCTCGGTGGGATTCCGATGATCTTTTATGGCGATGAGGCGGGATACACTAACGACTATTCCTACCTCGAAGATCCCGGGAAGGCCTATGATAACCGTTGGATGCACCGGCCCATCATCGATTGGAAAAAGAATGAGCGCACGGAGATAGAGGGCAGCATCGAACAGCGGGTCTATTCCGCCACGCAAAAGCTGATTGCGATTCGCAAGCGGCTTCCCATGATTGCCGATACCAAGAACCTCACCTGGCTTACGCCTCATAACGTGCATGTGGCGGGTTATCTGCGAACACGGGAGGACCGGCGGGTGTATTGTCTCTTTAACTTCAGCGATCGGACTCAAGCTCTTACCTGGTACATCTTCAGGGAACACGGCTTGATTTCCGAGCGGCTTCTCGACTACTGGACCGGCGAGCAAGTGTCCCTTGGCCCGGATCACGAATCGCTGAATCTGGCGCCTTATCAGTTCATGATTCTCGAGCCCGGCGCAACGGGCTGAAGATTTCAAGCGGCCGCTCGAGGCCGATGGCGTAGTATGCTGAAGACCTTTTACCAGAGCGCGGCTGCGTTTGCAGCGTCGAGAGTAGCACCCGTTGCACAAGCGGCCGATGCAACGCCGGCACCTCTTATGCGGAAGATCCCCTCGTCGGGCGAACAGTTGCCTGTGATCGGCCTTGGCACGTGGCAAACCTTCGACGTTGGCCGCTCGCAGGACGCGCGAGCACCGCTGGCAGAGGTCCTAAAAACTTTTGTCGAACTGGGCGGCAAACTGGTCGATTCCTCCCCGATGTATGGAAACTCGGAAGAAGTGGTTGGCGATCTGGCCTCACAGCTTGGCCTGCGAAAGAAACTTTTTATCGCCACAAAGGTGTGGACGTCCGGACGGCGGGAAGGCGTCACGCAAATGGAGGATTCCATGCGCAAGCTGCGTGCCGATCCAATCGACCTGATGCAGGTGCACAATCTGGTCGACGTGAACACGCAGCTCTCGACGCTGCGGGAATGGAAGCAGACGGGTCGTGTGCGCTACATCGGCGTCACCCACTACACGGCGAGCGGTCATGATGCGGTGGCACGGATCGTGGCGACACAGCCGCTCGATTTTCTTCAGATCAATTACTCGATCGCAGAGCGCGAGGCAGAGCGGCGCCTGCTTCCGCTTGCGAGTGAGCGCGGGGTGGCGATCATCGCCAACCGCCCGTTTGCCGCGGGCGGGTTCTTAAGCCGTCTTCGCGGCCGTCCATTGCCTTCATGGGCGGCGGAAATCGGCTGCGAAAGCTGGGCGCAGATTCTCCTGAAGTTCATTGTGTCACACCCTGCGATCACCTGCGCGATCCCTGCCACTTCCAAGGTATCGCACCTCCGCGACAATATGAGGGCCTCCTACGGCCCGCTGCCCGACGAAAAGCTCCGCGCCCGCATCGCGGCGGAAGCGATCTGACACTCCGAGGGAGCCTTTATTAAGTGGCCGTGCTCAGGACCATGAGCAGATCTTTCGCGTCCACGGTCTCGCCGACTTTCGCGCGTTTTTCCACCACCTTGCCCGACACAGGCGAGTAAATTGTTGTCTGCATCTTCATCGCTTCGATCACAAGCAAGCGATCTCCCTTTGATACTGTCTCCCCGGTTTCGACCATGATGGTCGTGATGGCTCCCGGTATCGGCGCGCCAACGTGACCGGCGTTTGAAGGGTCGGCCTTTGCGCGCTCAACCTTCCGCGCCTTGAGGGTCTTGTCCTGGACTGTGACTTCGCGAGGCTGGCCGTTGAGTTCAAAGAAAACCGTGCGTTTTCCTTCCGGGTGCGGTTCTCCCACGGTGAGGAATTTGATGATCAACGTTTTCCCGGGCTCGAGTTCGGCGCTGATCTCTTCGCCGGGCTCCATGCCGTAGTAGAACTGCGGTGTTGGCAGCACGCTCACATCACCGTAGAGCTGCCGTTCCTGCGCGAAGGCAAGAAACACTTGCGGATACATGAGGTAGCTCATCAGGTCCGTGCGGCTCGCGTCGTTGCCAATCTTCTCTTTGAGCATCGCCGCCGTCTCCTCCATGTTCACTGGAGCGAGATGTTCGCCGGGGCGTCCGGGTTTCGGTCTCTGTCCGCGCAGAACGGCTTCCACCATTTTCGGCGGCCAGCCTCCATCGGGTTCCCCCAGGGCTCCGGAGAACATCTCCACGACAGAGTTGGGCAGCGTGAAAGTGTGGTTCGCGCCCAATCGCTCAAGCTCATGAATGGTCGTTCCATGGCCCACAAGGAAGATCGCCATGTCGCCGACGACTTTGCTTGAAGGCGTCACTTTCACGATATCGCCGAACGCCATGTTCACTTCCGCATAGGCGCGGGCGATCTCCGTCCATTTGTGCCCAAGTCCCATCGCTTCGGCCTGCTCTTTGAGATTGGTATACTGACCGCCTGGCATCTCATGGAGATAGACTTCAGCGGTGCCGGACTTGGGACTGCTGTCGAATGGAGAATAATATTGGCGAACGACCTCCCAGTAGTCGGCGCATTGATTCATGCTGTCGAGGTCGAGACCCGAGTCGCGCTCCGTATTGGCCAAGGCAGCCACCAGCGAGTTTAGATTGGGCTGGCTTGTCGTGCCGCTCAGGGAGGCGGTGGCTCCGTCGACCACGTCCACGCCGGCTTCGCTGGCCTTCAGGAGCGAAGACGCGTTGATCCCGCTTGTGTCGTGGGTATGGAAATGGATGGGTAAGCCGGTCTCCTCCCGGAGGGTCCTGACCAGCTTCTCGGCAGCATAGGGTCTGCAAACCCCTGCCATATCTTTGATCGCGAGAATCTGAGCTCCCATGCGCTCCAGCTCCCTGGCCTTGGCTACGTAATAGTTAAGCGGGTATTTGTCCCGCTTGGGATCCAGCAGATTTCCCGTGTAGCAGATGGCGGCTTCGCAGACTTTTCCGCTTTTTCGCGCCGCCTCGATGGACACCTTCATATTGGGAAGCCAGTTCAACGAGTCGAAAATCCGAAAGATGTCGATTCCTTGGGCGGCGGCTTCGAAGATGAACTCCTCCACGACGTTATCCGGATAGGCGGTATAGCCGACGGCGTTTGAGGCGCGGAGGAGCATCTGGAAGCAGATGTTCGGAATGGCTTCACGCAAGCGCTGGAGTCTTTCCCAGGGATCTTCGCGCAGGAATCGCAGCGCGACGTCGAAGGTCGCCCCGCCCCACATTTCGAGACTGTAGAGGTTATGGAGTTTGCGGGAAATGTAGTTGGCGATTGCGAGCATGTCGTAGCTGCGCATGCGCGTCGCCAACAGCGATTGGTGCGCGTCTCGAAACGTCGTGTCGGTGAGCAGGAGCCGCTTTTGCTCTCGAGTCCATTTGACGAAGCCGTCCGCACCCATTTGCTCAAGAAGCTGGCGGGTTCCGGGCGGCGGCGCGGAAGTCTCATGCGGGGGGACGGGCGCTGGCCGAAGGTTCGCCGGCTTCGGTTTGCCGGCGACTTCTTTGTTTCCATTTACGATTGTCTCAGCGAGGTAGTTGATGAGCTTTGTCGCCCGGTCCAGCCGGGGCTTGAAATGAAACAATTGCGGCGTGTCGTCGAGGAAGCGCGTGGTCGCTTCGCCCGACTGGAACGTCGGGTTGTTGACCACGTTCTCGAGAAAAGGAATGTTCGTTCTCACGCCCCGAATGCGGAACTCGCGAAGGGCGCGGTCCATTCGTTGGCACGCTTCCTTGAAATCTCCGCCCCAGCTTGTGACCTTGACGAGCAGCGAATCGTAGTACGGCGTAATAACGGCCCCGCCATAGGCCGAAGCCCCGTCCAACCGGATTCCGAAACCGGCGGGCGAACGGTAGGTGTGGATCTTGCCGTAATCCGGGACGAAGTTGTTCGCGGGGTCTTCCGTTGTCACGCGGCACTGCAGCGCGAAGCCGTAGAGCGGGATCTCCTCCTGCCTGGGGAGGCGCATTTGAGGGCCGTGCAATTCGTGCCCCTGAGCGACGAGGATCTGCGAGCGGACGATATCAATGCCGGTCACGACTTCGGTAACGGTGTGCTCGACCTGCACACGGGGATTCACCTCGATGAAGTAGAAATTTCCCGTATCGACATCGACGAGGAACTCGACAGTTCCGGCACTGAAATAGTTCGCCGCGCGCGCGATTTGGACCGCAGCCTCGCGCACTTGCTCGCGGATTCTGGAGTCGAGGTTCACGGCGGGAGCAACTTCCACCACTTTCTGGTGGCGGCGCTGAATGGAGCAATCGCGCTCGAACAGGTGAATAATCTTGCCGTGCCGATCGCCAAGGATCTGCACCTCGATGTGCTTGGCGCGTCTGATGAAGCGTTCGAGAAAAACCGCATCGTTGCCGAAGGCCGCCGCGGCTTCCTGCTGGGCTTCCGCGATCTTGGCTTCGAATTCGCTTTCCGCCGAGACAATGCGCATCCCGCGCCCGCCCCCGCCGAATGCTGCCTTGACGATCATCGGAAAGCCGATCTCTTTCGCAATCCCGCGCGCGAGGTCAGGGCTGGTCACCGGTTGCTCCGTTCCCGGTATCACAGGCACCCCCGCCTTCTGCGCCAATCGCCGCGCGGCGGTCTTGTCGCCGAGGAGTTCAAGGAGCTCAGCTGACGGTCCCACGAATTGAATTCCCGCCGCCTCGCAGGCTCGCGGCAGAGCAGGATTTTCCGAAAGAAAGCCGTATCCCGGGTGGATGGCGTCGACGCCCTTTTCGGCGGCCATTGCCACAATGCCATCCGCGTCCAGATAAGCCTGGACCGGACCTTTTCCCTCTCCGATAAGGTAGGCTTCGTCGGCCTTGAAGCGGTGCAGGCTAAGCCGGTCCTCCTGCGAATGAACCGCGACCGTTCGCAGCCCCAGCTCCGAGGCAGCCCGGAGGATTCGGATGGCGATCTCACCACGGTTGAGCGCAAGCAGTTTTTTCATGGGAAACGGTTTCCTCTTCTTGAAGGTATCAATCGGACATCAGCTCGGAAAGCAGGTTCGTCCGGCCGTTCGGCACAGGATCGTTTCTGATCGACGTCCCCGAGCCGTCGTGGTTAATTTGAACGGTTCGGTCTACTATAATCCGCCTATGGTCCGCAAAGCTATCATCAAGGAGACCTCGGAGGCTTCGTCTCAGGGGATGGACTTGGCAGCGATTGCTCGATTCGAGATTACGTCTGAAGACCCGGAGCATCCCATAGATTTTGCACTGAATGCCGAAGGCAGCTACTGGCGGGCAGCCGCTGATGGCGAACAGAAAATCCGCATCGTCTTCGACACCCCGCAAAAAATTTCCCGAATAGTGCTCTTGTTCGAGGAAAAGATCGTGCCCCGGACCCAGCAGTTTACTCTGTCGTGGCAACGAGCAAATGAAGCTCCGGTCGAGCTCGTCCGGCAGCAATACAACTTCAGCCCGCCGGGCACCACGCAGGAGCGTGAAGGCTATGACCTTTCGCTGGAGGATGTCAGCGCGATCGAACTAGTCATTAAGCCCGATATTGGCAAACCGGCTCGCGCATCACTTACGCAACTTTTGATCGCATAGTTTTGCCGCAGCCCTGAGGCGATGATCACGGGGAGGCATCCCCAGACAGGACTTGACCATGCCTGTCCATCTCCGGAACCGTGCTCAGAACGTCTCGCTGGACGCAATAGCGCACGTCATCCCGAAGTTCGGCAAGCGACAGCAAGCGCCTGCCATTTCGGGATTGAGAGACGGCTGCCAGGAGATCGTGTTGTTCTTGCCGGAATAGTTTGCGCGCGATCAGCGCCGAATCAGAAATATTGCCCGCGCTCGCCTTGGGCCAGAGCAGATCGCAAAGCGCGCCGGCGCAGAGAGCATCCTCGTATGCCGCTTCCTCATGCGTGCCACTGCACACCAGGACAAGGTCGGCCGGGGCGTCTTTCTCGAGAGTATCCCGAGTCGCGCCGAGATTCAGGAAGGAAGAAACCAGGATCCTCCTTGCGCGGGCGCACGCGCGCAGAGCCCGCGTTCCATTTGTCGTCGTCATGACGATCGTTCTTCCCGCAACGGTCTCGTTGGTGAACTCACGCGGGGAATTGCCCAAATCGAACGAGATGCTGCCGGTCAGTTCCGCAGGGATTCGCACTCCCTCGCGCTCACCGGCGAGCAACACCTCGCCCTGCTGCAAGCGAAGATTAAGCGCTTCCGGAATGCCGGTAACCGGTATGATTGCCTTCGCGCCATTGCTTAGAGCCGTCACCATGCTGCTGGTCGCTCGCAGGACATCGAACACGACGCATACCGTCGCGCCCAAGTCGAGGTGCTCGAGCGCTGAGAAGTCGGCAGGCGAAAACAAGACCCCAAGGCTTCTCATTTCCTGGAAGGTACTTCGTGTTTCTCGTCGTTCTTAATCGTAGAAATTACGAGCCCAACGATGGGTCCTTAATTTCTCAACCATTTCGGCGGGCAGGCCGCGCCCATCTCCGATCTTGCAGTTTCTTTCGACGTTTTGAATTGAACGCATACCCGGAATGACCGTGGAGACAGCCGGATGGCTTAAAACATAGCGCAGCGCTGTTTCAGCGGTCTGTTCCAGAGTGATATTCAGGTCGAAAGCGATCTTTTGCACACGCTCATAGACCTCTTGCTTTCGCTCGCCGCGGAAATACTTGTCCCGGAAGTCACCTTCCTCAAATTTGGTATACGGCGTGATTTTCCCGGTCAACCCGCCTTCGTCCAAGGCGACCCGCACGATGACTCCGACGTTATGGGTTTCACAGGCGGGAAACAACTTATCTTCCGGGCTCTGCTCGAAAATATTGTAGATGACCTGGACAGTATCCACTGCGCCTGTCTCAATCAGTTTGATCGCGTTTTCCGGCTGGTAGTCGTTTATTGAAACGCCAAAGTGCCTTATTTTCCCCTGGTGCTTTAGCTTGAGAATGGCTTCCAACCAGTCTCCCTGGTCGACCCATTCGTCGGACCATACGTGAAACTGCTGAACGTCGATCGCTTCCAAGCCGAGATTCTTCAGGCTTTTCTCTGTGCATGCCATGACATGCTCGGAAGGGAAGGCCTTTGCTACCGGCGTACCGGGCTGTGCAGGCCATACCTCGTTTTTCGGGGGAATCTTGGTTGCCACGTAGATCGTTTCCGAGCGTTCGCGCACGACCTGCCCCACAAGCTTTTCGCTATGACCGTCCCCGTACCCCAAAGCCGTGTCGATGAAGTTGAGGCCCAGGTCGATCGACCTATGGAGCGCTTTGAGGGATTCGTCGTCCGAAGCGCCAATCCACATGCTCTTGCCGATCCCCCACGCACCGTAACCGATTTCCGATACTTTCAATCCTGTCTTGCCGAGTTCTCTGTAGTTCATCTTGCTGGTGTTCCTTTGTGGTCGAATTTCCTTTTCGGTGCAAGTAGCCCTTCTCGATCACGCTTCGGGTTTTCGAAGCTGCCGATCCAGCCAATCGCCTACGCATTGGAGCGCCTGCTGCCGGTTGCTGTCGTGGATAAGGTCGTGGTAGCCGTCCGCAAAGCGGTGTCGTTCCTTGGTTTGAGCAGGAATCCGCCGCATGAGACGCGCGAAAGCCTGCTGTCCCACTCCGGCCGTTCCGATTGGATCCTTTTCGCCCGTTAGGACGATGACGGGCACATCCAGTCTGCGACACTGCCTTTCGCGCCCGCGCCGCCCAATTTCAGCGTCTCATCAAAAAACGACCAGGTGAAGCCCGGCCGTACGCGGTCCACTGATCGTCCCCAGAATCGGTCGAACTGTGCGCTGTTGGTGAGTGCCGGCTTATCTCCAGGGATCAGACCCACGCTGAAAAGAAGTCCCCTCGGCCTAACGCGGCGCAGTTCTGCGATGCAGAGGCGTAGCAGGGGTGAAGCGTACATCATCGCGACGGCCGGGGAGTGCAAAATGATGCCGGATGGCCTTGCACCGTCCGGAAGGTTTCCGTTGCTCGTGACCAAGATTGCGGTGAGGGAGCCCATGCTCTGGCCGTAGAGAAAGAGAGGGATATCGGGATGGCGCTGCTGCACCCATTCGACAAATTCCGTGAAGTCTCGCTCCCAGAATCGCCCGTCGTCGGCGTGTCCTTTCATTCGCCGGGAAGCGGCAGTGAGATCACCGTGCTGTCCGCGAACGCCGGTCGAGTAGACCCGGATTCCGCTTTTCGCCAGGTAGAGCGCCAGCGGCTCGATGTCGCCAGCGGTGCCATTCCAACCCGGAATCCCCACGACGATTGCTCGGACGCCGTTTTGCGCCGGACCCCACGTCCGATACATGATTCGGCGGCCATCGGAGGCGCGCCATGCCGGCGGTCCTTCCTTGCACATTGCAGGACCCAGCCGGCGCGTAACGGGCGGCTCACGCGAGGCGCACGCCCCGAGAGCCGCGCCAAGCGCAAGAGCCAAAGTCCATGCGATAAAGCGACGCGTTAAGTTGCGACTGCTTCCCGCCGTTCCGCCCTCAGCCGCATTCAGGAGAACGGTATTCACAGAGTTGGGACACTTTTCTCCCGAACCGCGATTTGTCAACGCGCTGAGGCGGCAATTCCACAAACGCACCGTCCGCGCGTTTCTATGTGCCAGGAAACCTGCGATCGCCTGCCCCTGGCGAAGATTTTCCAGCCTAATTTTTCCGGAAAGACGAGGATTCTTGAATTTGAAAGCAAGAACCGGAGTTCTTAATTTATGGAAGCTCCTATTTTGTTCGCAGAAACAATAGGAACAATATGAAGACATCACCCACTAACGGACACGCCGGGGCTGCGCAGCGATGAAGAACGGTGGCGCGCCGTGGTTCAAAAGGACAGAAACGCCGACAGCGAATTTTTCTACTCGGTAAAAACCACGGGAGTTTATTGCCGTCCTTCGTGCTCCGCGCGCACGCCGCGTCGCGAGAACGTCGCTTTTCACGAATCGCCGCGAGGATGCCGAGCGAGCGGGCTTCCGGCCCTGCAAGCGCTGCAAGCCGAACGGACCGGGTCTCGCCGAGCAACATGCGGCAACCGTGGCGGCGGCTTGCCGCGCCATTGAAGCGGCGGAAGAATTGCCCGATCTCCGTGCGCTGGCGAGCTCGGTCGGGATGAGCCGCTTTCATTTCCACCGGATTTTCAAGGCGGCAACGGGCCTCACACCGAGAGCATACGCTGCCGCCCGCCGATCTTCCCGGATGCGGGAGGTATTGCTCAAACGCAGCACGGTCACCGAGGCGATCTACGAAGCGGGATTTAATTCCAACGGCCGCTTCTATGCGAGCTCCTCGGAAATGCTCGGGATGAAGCCGAAAGAGTTATCGGAGCGGCGGAGCTGGAGCGACGATCCGGTTCGCGGTCGGCGAATGCTCGCTTGGCTCGATTCTCGTCGCCGCGTCAGAAAAAGGCGTGTGTGCCATCATGATGGGCGACGACCCGGATGCACTCGCGAAAGACCTTCAAAACCGCTTTCCGAAGGCGCAATCTGATCGGCGGTGATCGCGATTTCGAGGCGATGGTCGCCGAGGGTTGTCGGTTTCGTCGAGCGCCAGAAGATCGGTTTGGATTTGCCGCTCGATGTGCGAGGCACCGCTTTCCAACAAAGAGTCTGGCAAGCGCTTCGTGAGATTCCGGCGGGCTCGACGGCGAGTTATTCGGAAATCGCCGAACGCATCGGCTTGCCCAGGGCCGTTCGCGCTGTTGCCCAAGGCCTGCGCCTCGAACACGATTGCGGTTGCGATTCCCTGTCACCGAGTCTTGCGAGCCGATAGAAGTCTCTCAGGCTACCGGTGGGGCGTCGAACGGAAACGCGCCTTGCTGAAAAGGGAAGGGGTAACCGTATGAGCGTAGCAACACACTACACGCCGGCAATTGCGGATCGCGTGTCGGCACTCGATTGGCAGGAAATCACCGAAGACCTGGACAATTACGGTTGCGCTACGGCGAACTCCGTACTCACGCCAGACGAGTGCCGTTCACTGGTGGGCATCTATGACGAGGAAACACACTTCATAGCCGGATCCTCATGGTCCAGCACGGCTTCGGTCGTGGTGAATACAAATACCTTGCCTATCCTCTTTCGGAAACTGTTGCCATCTTGAGAGGGGCGCTATACGCGCAGCTCTTCGAATTAGCCAATCGCTGGAATAGGATCATGGGTATCGATGTGAGTTACCCTGCCGAACACAAGGAATATTATCTAGTGAGATGCCATGGCGACGGGCAAATCAAGCCGACGCCCCTCCATGTTCTCCGTAAACATCCTGGTGTAGGCAATTGTAATCGCCTTCGCCGTATAGGGTGATCGAAGTAATCCGAGCCGTCCGCGGAACTTGCACTCTTATGAGAGCGTGAGTTGCCGGCTCCCGCCATGATGAGTATCGTGGCATTGGCGGATTCGAAGGTTTCGAGGCAAGGGGGCGACCCCATTGGCTTGCACGATCTCTGTCTTTCTGCATGGTGCTCTTTGTCTCTGCGGGCTAAGATGTGTAGTGGGGGACGTCTTCTTGCGTGCTACCTTGATTGAGCCAGCACACGCTGCACGAAGGGCGCTTTTGCGTCTGTATACGCCTCACGGTCGAGCTTGAATTTTGCGGCCAAAATCCTTTTGAGCTCCGCGTACTCGGACGCCAGATCAGGGTCGCGTCGAAGCCGATTCCGGAACTCCAGACGTTCCAGCCAAAGCTGGCTACAAAACGGAACGAGGTGCAAGTGATGCGTTCGGAACGAAGGCGACGGCTTGCAGAACCGTTTTGCCACATGCGTGGAACATGTGCTAAAACTGTGGCATCCCGCGTATAATCAGCATTTGCGAGCTCTCAGCGCCTTTTTCCCTCGCGCCGGAATCGCGCGGATATTCGCGTACCTCGTGTCCGAAAGTGTCCGAAAATTACGCTTCCTGCTTTTCCGCTCTCGCCGAACCCGCAGAAGCGACCAAAAGCATCGGCCAAAAGCTCGCTTCTCGCGCGAGCGGCACCTTAACGCAATGCTCCTTACTCCGGTCCGGTCGTGGCTACTGGACTGTGCGGGCCACAAAAAGGGCGAGGTTGGGAAGCGAAGGCCACGCCCTCCTCCTCGACCATCAGCGCCTGCGCGCGCGTTGCCCGAGCCACCCGCGAGACCGCATCTCACCGGCGACGATTTGCTGGGCGCGGCAGGGGTTTTCGGTCTTGCTTTTTCTCGACGCTCCCCGTGGTTCTCCCCTTCGTCTTCATCGCCGAACCGGCATTCGCACTGAGGGTTTCAAACTTGGTTGCGTCTGCATGCTCTTCTAACCGGTTATGTTTTCGGCCGGAGCACAGGCCATCGCCCGTTGCTGCTTGGATGCGTGATGGTGCTCGCCGGCGTGTTACTTACGGGTGTCGCGATTGCCCTCGGCGGATAGGGGCCTCGAGCTTGCCGGAGCCGAACGCCAGCGCTGCGAGAGTCGCTCCGATGGCGCAGTCCGATTCCGCCTGCAGTGCGATCGCTTGCGACGACGCCGCTTGCACCGTCAGCAGGTCTTGAACGGGCACCAGCCCCCGATCGAATCCAGCAAGAGAAGCGTCGTAGCTCACGCGTGTCGCTTTGACTAGCCCATTGGCACTTTCCCGGCGCGCCAAGGCATTTTTAATGTAGGCGACGAAGCGAGCGGTAAATTTGTCTCGGGCTCTTACGGTCTGCGGCGCGGAGGCGCCGACGGGTTAACAGACCGGGAAGCAGGCCTTCTTGCCGGAATCCGCCATGATACAATGACTGAATGGCGCCGTTGCCGGAAGAAATCCGCGATTGAACAGTTCGAGCATCGCATGCGTTTTGACATTCCATTTCTCGCAGTCCGGCTTCGGCGCAACCGACTGGCTTGAGCAAAACCCAGCCACACGTTTCCGGAATTCCGCTGCGTTCAGCCCGAGCAAGCTCAGTAAACACCGTTGGATTCTTGGACCTTTACGCTCACTATCTTATCCTAACTGTTTGTGTGCTGCCGTTGAAAACAAGCTCTCGTGGGCAGCCTGCGGGTCGCTGCTCGTTTTGGGGGAGACAGGATTTAGCCGCTGCGCGGCGGACAATATCTCCTCGGTGAAGCGGGCCAGCTGCGACAAGGTCGGCGTCCGGGGGCAACGTGATTTCCGCCCTCTTGGCGAACTGCTCAAGGACGGTGGGTCATGTAGGCCCGTCCAGATGGCCAGCGTCCGCTTTTGAACTCCGGTTGCGCTGCGAGGGTTGAGGATCTACCCTGACCATGCTGGGCATGGCTCTCGGAGCACTCGGCTTTATTCGTCACCGCATCTAACCGGCGAGGAAAAGCCCGTGTAGCGCCTCTGCCACGCGGCAAGGGTGCTTCCAGGATCGCTTCTGCCTTGCTCTGTCTGGATTGGCCCTAAAGCACATCCATTAGCCGGTTAAAGGCTAACGCTTTCTTTCATCAGGCGTCTTCTTCGGTTTCGTCTTCTGACCCTTGTCCGCTTGCACCATTTGCTGCTCTCGGCTGCATACGATCTGACGGCGGAAGAAGAACTCCAGCGGCTCAAGATCAAGGCCCGCCGGCACGGGCAAGCGGGCTTGGATATCCCGGACGAATTGCGCGGCATGGCCGCCGAATGCGCCCGGCAGCTTGCGCCCTACGGCAAGACAATCCGTGACGCCATGGCGTTCTACGTAAGTCACCTCACCGCCGCGGAGAGCGCGCAGATTGATCAATTGGTCGATGATTACCTGCGCGGGCGGCAACGTAGCCAGCTTTCGGCGCACTACCTCATCGATATCACTGCGCGGTTATCGCGCTTCAAGGAGGATTTCCGAGCGCGGCCGGTGCGCACCATCGTCGCCCGGGAAATTGAGGAGTGGCTCTACAGCCGCACCCTTGCAAACGGCCACGACCTGAGCCCGCAAACGGCGGTCAACGCGCGAGCAATTCTGCACGCCTTTTTTGCGTGGCTGCTGCGCCAAAAGCTCATCGATTTCAATCCCGTCGAAGCCGTTCCGAAGCCGAAGGTGGTGCGCGGCGCGCCGGCGATCTGGGCGCCCGCCGACCTCGAGCCTAGCCTTTTGCGATAGCGCAAATCGGGCGCGTGCTTCCCTTGCTCCCAGCGCTCTAAGTTACGCCCGAAGCCCGCCGCGGCGCCGGCGCCCGCTCCCCGCGGTCGGCTCCGTCATCAACGCCACCACGCCAGCCCGCGTGGTCGCGCCGTAACAGAACAAAAAAGACCCGCCCTATGGGTGCACTGGGTGCGGTGGGTGCACAGGTGCCGGTATGCCGCAGTTGCCACCGGCAGATTCACAACAATCCTACAATGGCAAAGGAAAAAGGATTGTTACTTTGAACCGCTATCTATTCTGGCCAGGGGGTTGTCCCTGATTGCCCTGGCCCTGTCCCTGGTTGCCCTGTCCCTGGTTGCCCTGTCCCTGGTTGCCCTGTCCCTGGTTGCCTTGACCCTGGTTGCCTTGACCCTGGTTGCCTTGACCCTGGTTGCCCTGTCCCTGGTTGCCCTGACCCTGGTTGCCTTGACCCTGGTTGCCTTGACCCTGGTTGCCTTGACCCTGGTTGCCTTGACCCTGGTTGCCTTGACCCTGGTTGCCTTGACCCTGGTTGCCTTGACCCTGGTTGCCTTGACCCTGGTTGCCTTGACCCTGGTTGCCTTGATTGCCGCGATTTCCTTGGTTTCCACGAGCAGCCGCTGCCTGTTGAGCCGCTGCCTGTTGAGCCGCTGCCTGCTGGGCCGCTGCCTGCTGGGCCGCTGCCTGCTGGGCTGCTGCCTGCTGGGCTGCTGCCTGCTGGGCTGCTGCCTGCTGGGCTGCTGCCTGCTGGGCTGCTGCCTGCTGGGCTGCAAGTTGCTGCGAGGCAATGTTATTGGCGGTCGTGATGGAACGTGCGGCTTGCCCAGCCTGTGTCGTCATAGCTTGGGCTGGCAGACTTCCAGGCTGAGTCAGAAGATTATTCAGACCGGGCAAGAATCCACCTAGAAGCGATGCATCCTGCTGATTGCGGGCATTTTTCTCAATGGCTGCTTGGTTGGGAAACGGTCCCAGCCCGCCCGCCTCCCCCAGCATCGAAGTGGCGAGAAGCGTCGTGAGATTGATGGTCACGGAGGGCGGCATTGCCGTGGCGCCGGCCGCGACATCGACCATCTGTCCGGGCTTGAGCCCCCTGCGTTCCTTGGGTTTTGCCGTGAAAAAAACGAGCAGCTTCCCGTCGAGACAAATCACCTTGACCCTTCCCTTTGTGTTTGAAAGCAGGAAGTCCGTTCCCGTCGCCGCCGCAGTGATCGCGCCTGTTTCAACCGTTCCGCCGCCGAAACCGTGAAAGAGCATCGTGCCGCCCTCGAGGATGATTTTGCGTTGACCTGCGATAAAGCGGAAGACCGCATTGGAACCAACACGGGTAATCGTGAGGTCGGGGAACTCCAGCTCGGCGCGTGAATCCCCACCTGTCTTAAGCGCAAGATCCTTCGTGATGACATCGCCCGGGACGGCCTTGGTATTCCGCGGCAAGATCGAAACAGCGTTGATTGTTTTGGTGACTCCGGCGCGCTCGAAGAGCTGCTCCGCACGTACGACGAGAGGGTTCGCGATACAAAGCAAAAAGGCGGGCGCCGCGCGGCGAAATGAACAGAAACTCCGCGCGAACGCCCGCCCGCCTACAAAGGCAGCTGCCAAAGCAGCTTTGGCTTTTCGAGATTTTCCGAGCCGCCTCCAGCTTGAGCGCGCTTCGGGATCGCCCGCCTCTCGCGGAAACTTCGTCGTGCGTCAGATTCTCGCTCATCGCAACTGCTCTAAATAACAAGGACGGCGTGCCGCGGCGAGCTTTTTGCGGAAAACTTGCGCGCGGGCGGCCGCACACGGGCTTTGCCGCGAGGCGCCCGGTATCCTGACACGGCGGGAAACAGATCTCTTTTAGCGCTTCAATCCTATCTCGAAAATCGAGGCGGAGCTTAAACAAATCGAGGTATAGCTGCGACGTTTCGTGCTCTTCGCTTTTAATGCGCTGCTCCAAAGCACTAATTTTCCTTTCGAGGGCATCGATCCTCGGGGTTGTCTGCGGCGGCTTATCGCAGGCAGACAAGAAAAGGGCGATGAGAGTCAAATAAGACCTGGATGATGCGAGATTCACGCTGGCGCGCCGATTGGCTAGCCAAGCTTAAACGGTGAGAATGGCCGGGAAATGGTCGCTGACTCCTGGAATAGGGATTGGCTTGCAGGAGAGGATTTCGAGCTCCACGGACTAGAAAGCCGTCGAAGCAGGCGTCAGGGTAGCGGCCCTTTGCCGGATTGGTCACGCGTTCCGATAGCGGGACATTTTCCCACGCCCAGGCAAACTTCTCCCTCAGCATCGCGAAAGTCTTCTCCGAGGCGAACCGGGCGTCCGTGGGATCTGTGTTGAAATCGCCAGCGATAACCGTAACGACTTTTGCGCTCCCTGAGTAAGCGCTCTCCATTTCGGCAACGTGAGCGAGCAGTTGGCGTGCGGCCTCCTCGCGCTTGGCGATGTTCGTTGTGACTTCTCCTCTGTTGCTCTTGAAATGCACCGAATAGACCAAGAGCACGGTCTTGCCATGGCGAATTGCGGCAAAGGAAAAGCCTCGTGGCGGCGTGGCGGGAGACGGTTTGAAAGATTCGGACCAAGCCGCTTCAGCCGGTCGGTTGGAGGCGATCGCTAGTCTGCTGGATGGAGAGAGGACCGGATGAGCCCATTTCTCGGAATCTGCTCACTACCAGCGGGCTGAAAATTGGGCAGGATGGATACCAGCTCCGCCACGCTGTCCCAATCTCGCACTTCCTGGAGGCAGAGAATGTCGGCGTGAAGATCGAGTAGCGCATCCTTCGCGGCGCTCATGTGAACCAAGCGTTCGGCCTCGGAGGAAGTCGGCTTGCCGCCAAGGTCAAG